>JANNYE010000019.1:0-14479 GCA_031409935.1 Burkholderiales bacterium
CTGTGGAAAATTTTCCGGCTGTCGTTTCCGGGTGGGGCGGCCGTTAAATTGGCGTAGGCCTCAGGGGGGGCACATGGCAGCCGTTTTTGAAAAGCTGAACTTGAAGCTTCAGCGCGAAATCGTCGTTATCAACGCGCCTGCCTCGTTTGAGCCCGAGTTGGCTGCGCTCAAAGACGTCGTCGTGCTTCGCGATGCGAAGATGGGGAAGGTTGTTCACTTTGCCATCACATTCGCCACCAAACAGATGGAGGTTGACGCGCTGTCCCGTGCGCTCACGTCAAAGGCGGAAGGCGACGCGCTGCTCTGGTTTGCCTACCCGAAGGGCACGTCGAAAAAGTACCAATGCGAGTTCAACCGTGACACCGGCTGGGACGTGCTGCGCAGCGCAGGCTTCGACACCGTTCGCGCAGTGGCGATAGACGAAGACTGGTCAGCGCTGCGGTTTCGGCGGGTGGAGTTTATTAGGGTGGCGGGGAAGTAATGGTGTGATTCATCGCTTGCGTAAGTCACGCGTGAGCAACAAGTTGCCCACCCTACGACTTCCAGTCGCATTAAATCCGAGTTGTTAGATAGAAAGAACTCAAGATGAACAGGTGGAATATTCCCTCGCTTTTGGAAGCAGAAGTCAACGTGCGCGACAAAGACTGTGTGTACTGCCGCATCGCGTTTTCCAACGACCCGGAGTCACGCCGCAATTGGGCGACGTGGGAACACATCATCAACGACATAAATATCATCACATACGAAAACATTGTGAAATGTTGCTGGTCGTGCAATTCAAGCAAGGGAGCCAAAACTCTCGAAAACTGGCTTGAATCTGAATATTGCAAACGACGAGGCATTACCCGCGAAAGTGTGTCAGAGGTGGTGCGATCAGCGCTAGATCACGCTGCGAAGTCGTTCGACACGAATGCGGTTGCGAACTTTCTGGATTCCCGGCGTTGCCGAGAATGACGTCAGTTTGAGGTCGATAACGAATACGCTGTTCGTTACAGCTTTTTCAGTGAAACGTCTATTGCATTGGGTATAGAGCACATTTACGTCGAAAATCGACTATAGCCGTAAACTGCCACTATGACCAAGTAAAACAAGGCATCCAGCCAAAAGCTGTTACCAAAATTTCCTAAGCAAACAACGGAATCGACCCGTATTTCCCGCCCAAAACCTTCTCGCTTTGCGCGCCGGAAAAGCCCCACCAGTCGCGCAGTAGCGAGGCGTACAGCGAGCGGTAGTCTGCGGTGTGCGTCAAATTGCCGTCGCCGCCCAACTGCGTGAGTGACGGGTGCGTGCCTTTGATGCCGCCTTTGACCGCGCCGCCCATGACGAACTGGGTGTTGGCGGTGCCGTGGTCGGTGCCGGCGCTCTGGTTTTCTTTGGCGCGGCGACCGAACTCGCAATAGGTGACGACCACGGTGTCTTGCCAGCGGCCCAGCTCTTCGCTTGCCGTTTTGATCGCGGCCAAGCCCTCGCCGAGTTGTTTGAGTAGCGTCTGCTGCGTGTTTAGCTGGCCCTGGTGCGTGTCGAACGAGCCCAAGCCCACTCGGAGGGCTGCGACGCCCGGCGATGCGGCCACGACCTGCATCGCGGTTTTCACCTGCTGGCCGAAGGCGTGGGCGGGGAATTCGGTTTTGAGCGAGGCGTTCGGGTTCAGGTTCAGTGCGGCTGATTGCGCTTCGCCTTCAAGCCGCAGGATGTGTTGCAGCGCTTTGTTGCTGGCGCGACCGTGCGGGTCGGCGAGCTTGGCCTGGCGCATGAAGGCTTCGGTGGAAGCAATCGACAGCGCGCGGTGGCCATTGGCAAATGGCCCCAGATCCCCGCCACCGACCGCGATGCCGTCCGCAATAAACGACTTCGGCGGCGCGACTGAGTCGAACGCACGAGCGAGCCAGCCTTCGGACAGATAGTCTTTTGAATTCGAGCCGGTGTCCCAGATTTCGATGGAGCGAAAGTGCGACAGATTGGGCTGCGGATAACCAAGCCCGGTCACTGCCGCCAGCTCGCCCTTCGACCACATCGGCATCAGCGTATCAAGCGCCGGATGCAGGCCGAATTGGTCGGACAGTTGCAGCACCTGATCGCGCTTGATGCCGATAGTCGGACGCAGTGCGTAGTACGCGTCGTCGGCGTACGGGATGAAGGTGTTGAGGCCGTCGTTCGCGCCTTTTAGCTCAACGAGGATCAGCAGGCGTTTGTACGGATTGGCGAGCGGCGCTTGCGCGAAGGAGGGTAGCGCGAGGACGCTGACGCCAGCGCCAAGCGCGGTCAGGAAATTACGGCGATCCATGCTGATCTCCTTCACTTGAGTTGATACATCGGGTCGAGCGCCAGCGTGCGCAGCCCCGCGAGATTTCTTGGCACGTCCTTCGACGCCTGCACTGGCGGCCCGGCGAGCACGGTGTGCCATACGCGTTCGTCGCCCTGCGCTTGAAGCGTCGGGTCGTTGACCATTGGCTGCGCGGCCAGCTTTTGCTGCGGATACTGTGTGAACCATTGTTCCGCGTTGAAAGAGTATTGCCCACGCAATTGGTTGGACACGCCGAACGGTGGCAAGTTGGCGACGTTGATCGCGCCGCCGTCTTGGGTGCCAGGTCCACGCGCTGCAAGGCGCATTTGCGCGCGCTGACGACCAAGACCTTCCATGTCCTTATCCATGAGTTGAGCGGTCGGCTGCGCCATCATGTTGCCCATGCCCATCGTGTCCGTAGCAGCTGCCTTGTCGGCTTTGGCAACAGCGCTATCGGTCTTCACCATCTCATCCGCCCGGAACAAGCGATTCAAAAATCCCTTGCGCGCCAAGAGTGTGGTCGTGTTCAACCACGCATCGCCCACCGGCCAGCCTTTCACGTTCGGTGGACTAAACAAATCCTGTCCGAGCTGGCGAAGAATCACTGCGAACGGCGCGGGGTCTTCCACTGCAAAGCGGAACTGCCGCAGCGACCCGACAACCAAGTCGACCGGCGACTTGACGAGCACGCCACGATTGGCCGGTGACCAAAACGCATCACTCAAAAACATCGCACGCAACAACGGTTTCATCTCGTAATTCGCTGCGCGCCAAGTCGCTGCAAAAAGCTTTACGGCAGCCGCGTCGGGCTCCGGAGACACAAATTCTCGCCACAGTTTGCTCACGATAAATTCGCCGGTCGCGGGCTGTTGCAGCAGCAGCGTCACGATGTCGTCGCCGTTGAATTTGCCTTCGTTGCCGAACACCGTCTTGCTGCCGTCGTCATGGATCAACCGACGGAAGCGGAATTCGCCCGCGTCGGCATCAATGCTCCAGCCGGTGAAGGCGCGCGCCACTTCCTTGATGTCCTGTTCGCTGTAACGGCCTTCGCCGAGCGTGAAGAGCTCCATCACTTCACGCGCAAAATTCTCGTTCGGAGCGCCCTTGCGGTTCTGCGCGCCATCGAGATAAATCAGCATCGCCGGGTCTTTCGAGACTTCACGCAGCATCGCGCCAAAGTTGCCCGTTGCGTAGTTGCGCAGCATGACGTTTTGCCGATACATCAGGTTCGCTGAGCGGACTTTTTGTTGCGACGTGGCGAAATGGTTGTGCCAGAAAAGCGTCATCTTTTCGGTCAACGGCGACGGCGTCGAGAGCATTTCGGCTACCCACCAAGTGCGGATCTCAAGGCCACGCTCCACCAGCTCACGGCGATTGGCCTGCATGCGCTGCTCTTGCGTCATGTCGGGGCGGAAGACGCGCTCGTATTTTGCCGTCCACGTTGGAGCGGGATACGCGGCGGTGCGACGGGTCTCGCTGAGTAAGCGATCCACAGCCTGCTCACGCGTGAGCTTTGCGTAGTCATCAATCTCGTTGGTTTGCGCCGCAAAGCTGGTGCGGTTCAACAGATGACGGGCTTCGTCGAAGCCCATGGATGCCGACGAGGGCTGCGCCGAGGCCGTAGTCACGACCAGCAACAACGCGACTACGCCTACCAACAACCACCAAAACGTGGCAACGGTTGATCGGGTGGGAGGATGTTGCATGGTGTCCTTCATTGCTGCCGCATGACTAAGTTGGATAAGTTACCAACGCCGCAGCTTAGTCGCTCGCGGACGAATCTGGACGCATCGGCCCCGATGGTTTGTAAACAGTTGTTACCTGCCGTCGAGCACTGTCAAATTCGTCCCGCCGACATGGGTAGGAAATGCTGTCGTCAGATTGAGACGCATTTTTCCATTAAAAATCAATGACTTGTGAATGGATTGTTGAGCGCATGTCTCGGTGTTGCGACAGAATGCCGATGAATTTGCTGACCTCAGCGCGCTTTGCAACAATGTTTGCGACGTAATGTCACATAAGTCATTGAAACTACGTCTATTAATTTGAATGGCACGGAAGCCGCTAACACTGCACGTCGAAATGAGGTTTGCTATGGATATGTTCTCACCCAGCGTTTATGAGTCTTCTCAGTATCGAGTTCAGGAGCCCGTTGTTCCCGCATCCGGCGCTCAAGCCGAAGACGGCGAGTGCAAGGCGCTTCGAGAGCTCGCGGCGTTAGGTGATCGTGTATCAGCGGCCCGCCTTATTGTCTGACCACGTGGGGGTGTTTTCCTCCCCCGGTCGCCCCCGCGTGTATTTCTCGTGATCCCCCTTAAGTCCGCTTCATGCGGACTTTTTTTACGTCCGGCCCGTCTATGCGAGCTTTTTTATGTTCGAGTCGAGAGCACGGCGGCTTTTCCAAAGTAAAAAAGCCTGCGTCGCGCAGGCTTTTTTGTGCTGTCTCTGATTAGCGAATCAGATCGGCGTGGCAATTACTCGGCCAGAATGAACGTGACCTTCATATTCACGCGGTACTCAACGATCTTGCCGCCTTTGATGACGACTTTTTGATCCTGAATCCATGCGCCTTCAACGTTCTTCAGCGTCTTGCAAGCGCGATCAACGCCCACATTGAGCGCATCCTCGAAGCTCTTTTTCGACGATGCGGTGATTTCGGTTACGCGGGCTACAGTCATAAATCCTCCAAAGAAATTGTCAGCTGGGCAAAACGCCCAGCCAAATACAGCGCACAGAGCGCACGCATGAGTTCTACACGCGAGCGCGTTGAATGTCTACAGGCCGGGGTGAAGCGAGCAAGAACATCATCGACAAGAAGAAGTTTCTGAGCGAACCAATGCACTCGCGTCCGGAAGGGGTGGCGTTGGACTCGGCCGAAAACAATGCGCGTGATGAGTGGGTGGGCGCGTTATCGAGGCGGGGAGCGCGACCCATGCCGGTCAAAAAACGCTACAGCCCGAACAATGCATCGACACGAACGAAGCCTACCTGGCCATCACGATGCCGCACCTGCGCCCAAGCGCCAGCATTGGGCGGTTGCGGCGACATTAGCGTCAGTAGCACGCCGCTCTCAGCGCGAAAAACGATGGGGCTGGCCAAATCCGGCGCAGCCATCGCGTCAGCGGTAATCGATTTTATTTGCACGTTGCTGCGCTCGATCAGCGACTTTTTCTCGACCCACACCAGCGCGCCCTGTGCGTCGCGCACCTTGAGCCAGCCTTCGATTTGCACCACCACTTCAACCGGTGTGCCGCGCGAATACAGATACTGTTTAGTTGCTTTAGCCGATGGCCCCTCGAAGGCGATAGTCGCATCTGCGCTGGTCTGCCGAAAATCCGCGTGTGCTACGCCCGCCATCAGGCCGGACGCAGCAGCGAGAAGCGCGAAAAACGAACAGAATTCAAACACGCGAATTTTCATGGGACGCTCTGATGATCGACTACTGCTTCGTTGCTGTGGCCTGCTCAAGCTGCTGCTGCACGCGTGCTTGATAGATGGCTTCAAAATTAATTGGTTGTAGGTAAATGGCTGGATAGCTCATGCGCTGCACGGCGTCCGAAATCAGCTCGCGAACGTAAGGGAACACGATATTTGCGCAGTGAATCGACAACAGCGGCTGCAACTCTGGCTCAGGGATATTGCGAATCTGGAAAATTCCGCCGATTGCGGCTTCCACCAAAAACAACGTCTTATCCGCAATCGTTGCGGTCACGGTTACCTTAACGATCACCGTGTGGAAGCCGTCTTCGATGCTGCTGTTGCTTTGCTCCAAGCCGATTTCAACACTAGGGGACTCGCGCCATAGGTAGCTCTGCGGCGCGTTCGGGTTTTCGACCGACAGGTCTTTCAGGTAAATCTTCTCAATTGAGAAGTGCGGCGCGTTCGGGTCTTGTTGTTCGCTAGGGGCGTCAGCCATGAGATGCTCTTGATAGGTTTCAGAAATTGAAGTTAGCCCAGTATGTTAGCGGGGCTCACGAGCGCTACGAACCGTCACGGACCGCGCTCGCTTTAGGGCGCTAGGGCGCTAGGCCGCTAGGCCGCCAGCAGGGAGTCCAGCCCGCCCGCGCGATCCAGCGCCGACAGGTCGTCAAAGCCGCCGACGTGCGTCTCGCCAATGTAGATCTGCGGAACCGTGCGGCGACCGGTCTTTGCCATCATTTCAGCGCGTTGCTCGGGCAGCAAATCGACGCGAATCTTGTCAATCTCGGCCACGCCTTTTGCTTTGAGCAAGCGCTCTGCCTGAATGCAGTAAGGGCAGACGCCCGTCGAGTACATCAAAACTTTAGCCACAATTACACCCTTTCAACCGGCAAACCGGCTTCAGACCACGCTTTGAAGCCGCCGTTGAGGTTGTAGAGTTGGGTAAAACCAGCGGCTTTCAAGCTGCTGCCAGCCATCATTGCGCGCTGGCCGCGGGCGTCATACACCACAATCGGCTTGGTTTTGTCCATGCCCAGCGAGTCAATGCGATCCTTAAGCTGTGAGAACGGCACGTGAATGGCACCAATGATTTTGGTGCCAGCCGCCATGTCGCGCGCTTCGCGAATGTCGATCACGGTCGCATCCTCACGATTCATCAGATGCGTCAGGCGCACGTTACCCACCTCGGCCATGCCGGAGGAGCGCCGCTGAATCAGCGGATAAAGCAGCATCACGCCCGACATGAACATGATCAGGACGAGCATCCAGTTGGTATAAAGAAATTGCATGGAATCTTAATCGGGTGACTAGAGTGACTTGAAGAGGTTGGATCGCGCGCAGCGCGCCGAAAATCCCCGGAAGCCTAGAATTTTAGGGCCTCGCCACGAATTGCACGAAATGCCCGACATGACCATTGCCGCCACCGCTCCCGCCGTCCGCCCTGTCGTCCTCATCATTCTCGACGGCGTCGGGTATCGCGAGGCAGCGTCAGACAACGCGTTCACGCTCGCAAACAAGCCGGTGTGGGACGCACTGTGGCGCGATTGCCCGCATGGCCTAATCAACGCGTCAGAAGAGTTCGTTGGTCTACCAAAGGGGCAGTTTGGCAATTCCGAGGTCGGACATCTGAATTTGGGCGCAGGGCGCGTGGTGCATCAAGATTTGACGCGCGTCGATCACGCAATCGCTACGGGTGAATTTGTGAGCAACACCGCGTTGGTCGGCGCATGCGATGCGGCGGTGAAATCGGGTGGCAAGCTGCACATTCTCGGGCTGCTGTCACCCGGCGGCGTGCATTCGCATGAGCGGCACATGCACGCGATGGTGCGCCTCGCCGCGAGCCGCAATGTGCCGCACATCGCGATTCACGCGTTTCTCGATGGACGCGACACACCGCCACGCAGCGCCGCCGCATCTATTGCCGCGATGGAGTCAGTCTGCGAAGCAACGGGCGCAAAGATCGCCACGGTTACCGGTCGCTTCTTCGCCATGGATCGCGACCGCCGCTGGGAGCGCGTCGCGCCTGCTTATCACGCGATGGTCGAGGCTACTGCTGAGCACTTTGCCGACACCGCGATGGGCGGGCTGGACACCGCCTATGCGCGCGGCGAGAATGATGAATTCGTGCCGCCCACCATCGTCGGTCACGGCGCGCCAATGAAGGACGGAGATGCGGTCGTGTTCATGAATTTTCGCGCCGACCGCGCTCGCGAAATCACCAGCGCGCTCACCGATCCCGCGTTCACCGGTTTTGAGCGGCGCATGCCCAAACTCGCCGATTTTGTTTGCCTGTCGTACTACGGCGACGCCTACGCAGCGTTGCCCAGCGCGTTCCGAAACGACGCCATCATCAACGGCTTCGGCGAAGTGCTGGCAGCCCACGGCCTCAAACAACTGCGCATCGCCGAGACCGAAAAGTATGCCCACGTCACCTATTTTTTCTCGGGCGGAAGGGAGCTTCCGTATGACGGCGAAGAGCGCATCGTGGTGCCGTCCCCCAAAGTCGAAACGTACGACCTAAAACCGGAAATGAGCGCGCCGCAAGTCACTGACAAACTGGTCGCTGCGGTTGAGTCCAAACATTACGCCGCCATCATCTGCAACTACGCCAACGGCGACATGGTGGGCCACACCGGCATCCTGCCCGCCGCGATCAAAGCGGTGGAGGCGCTGGACGTCGCGCTGGGCCGCGTGATCGCTGCTGCAAAAGCGGCAGGCGCACAAGTGCTCATCACCGCCGATCACGGCAACTGCGAACAAATGTTCGACCCGATCGCCCATCAGGCACACACGCAACACACGACCGACCAAGTGCCTCTGGTGTACGTAGGCACTGACGCCGTCACAGTGCGCGATGGCGGCGCGTTGAGGGATATTGCCCCGACGCTGCTTACGATGATGGGTTTGCCCGTTCCGTCCGAAATGAGCGGAACGTCGCTTTTGGTCTGAAGCTCAGACCCCGCCGCTGCGGTTGCCTGCTGTTCCCTTTCTCGCAAGGATAGAGCGGGGGCGGGGAAGGTCACGCGAGACCGACATCACCACCTGCCAGGCGACGAGTCCCAGGCTTGACTCAGATCAGCTTTATTGTGAAATGACCGTTTTATAAGGGCTAATGGCAGAAATCGCTTGAAGTCGATAAATCAATTATTAATGCGCTAGCCCATTAATAATAAGGCGGGAACCGAAAAGCTGAATGTATGCAGCCCCCCTCGCGTTGGATCACGCCAGTTTGCGATAGAAATAAGTGGTGTTGCACAAACCACCCTGCGGCAGCAGCGCAAAATCGGGCACCAAGCCACATTCCTGCCACCCCAAGCGCTTGTAGAGTCGCGCTGCATCATCGCTCGCCGTATCAAGCACTAACAACGTCTTGCCGCAATCGCGCGCAGCATGCTCCGCTGCATGCATTAATGCAGCGCCCAGCCCCTGCCGCCGCGCGCGACGATGCACCAACATCTTCGACAAGTCAGCTCGATGCGGTTGATTCTCCGGCTGATCCAGCACCAACTGCACCGTGCCGACAATGCCTGCGTCGTCCTCCGCCACGATCAACGCGCGCTCGCCCTTAGCCACACCCGCAGCCACGCTGCGCCAAAACGCGCACGCCTTTTCGGGTGAAAGCGGACGCATGAAACTCACCGAAGCGCTGCCCTCAACGCAATCGATCAACACATCGGCGAGTGCCCACAACTGCGCATCGGTCATCGTGTGCAGGCGGCGCACCTTCGGCGCTGGATGATCAATGGGGATGGTCACGTGTGTCTCCCGGCGTTGCAGACGATTCACTCAAATCGAGATGCGTCAAATACAGGCGCAAATCAAACTCAAGCTGCGCGTAATCCGGTGCCATGTGGTGACACAGTTGATAGAACGCTTTGTCATGATCGCGCTGCTTCAAGTGCGCCAGCTCATGCACCACAATCATCTTCAAAAACGCAGCAGGCGCGTCGATGAACACACTGGCAATGCGAATCTCCCGCTTCGCCACCAGCTTGCCACCATGCACGCGCGACACCTGCGTGTGCGTACCCAGCGCGTGCTTAACCACCTGCAAATGATTGTCAAAAATCACCTTAGCAGGCGTCACCGCACTCTTCATATGCTGCGCCTTGAGCGACAGCACATACTCCTGCAACGCCCGGTCAGTACGCACCGTGTTCGGTTCGGGGTAACGCTTTTGCAGCACCTCGCCGAGACGGTTGTCTGCGATCAGCGTACGGACTTGCGCTTGCAGCGGTTCGGGGTAGTGGGTTAGGTATTTGAGATTCGGCATCAAAGGGCAACTAACACGGCCTTACGTCAATGTCATCGTAACGGATACATGAAAATCAGACATCTGATCAAATTACACTACGCACAAGACGCTGGATGAAGACGTATCTCACATAACTGATATGACGCAGGAACATGTATGGAAAAGATTTGCGCATTGCTTGCTGCAGTACTTTGTTTTTTATCCATTTCGGCAAATGCTCAGAAATTAACTGTCTGCAACGCTACCGCAGCGACTATTGATTTAGCTATCAATTACTACCGCCCACCTCCACCTGCTGGGCAGTGGCGCACTCAAGGATGGTTTTCAGTTCAATCAGGCGACTGTGCAACGTATGAACTTGAAACCTTCGGTGGTACCAAAAATCAATACTTTTACTATCACGCAAAACACTCAGCATCAGATCATGCATGGCCAAAAACTAAAACCAACACTGCTTCCATAGGCTGCGTAGCCCAAAAGAAATTCGACCTTGCGGCAGTATGTGACTCTTCTGCTTCGGAAGTTCCATTTGAGGTGATTGACTTCGGCAATCCAATTGGGAATCGAGAGATCATTCTTAAATTGCCACGTGTAAGACCGACGACTCTCCACCGGGACTTAGGCCAACAAAGTGAGGGCGCACCTACTCCTGCAAAGGCAGCGGCGGCAGCGGCGGCGGCAGCGGCGGCGGCAGCGGCGGCGGCGGCGGCGGCGGCAGCACCAAAACCATCAGCACCAGCACGAGATATTTTGGATGGGCGCGCGAAGTGCGGCACAGCTCTATTTAGTACATGTTGTAGCGACAATCGAGTTCCGCCATGTCCCGGCAGTTCTGGTTCACCAACTACAGTTCAAAGTACAGGGACGATGAACCAGCAGTGCTTCAACATCAAGTCGCAGGCCTGTCAAAACGATTTCAGCCGCTGTGACAACAGCTGCAGCAATAGCTTCTTGCCTCGCGAGAGGGATTCTGCCGCTTATCGAAACTGTCGAAGCTCTTGCGTAAACACCCATGCGACTTGCAATCAACGTGCGATAACAGATTGCCGATAGATTTTCGGCGCGTCCAATGGATACGATATCGATCAAATTATCATCCGTAAAGTAGAACAACACGATAGTTCGGTACGGTATTACAACCGCGCGTTGAATGCCATTGAGTTCTTGGCGCAACACGTTCGTTAGTGGTGGAGCGCTTTCGGGAAACACGGTAATGTGAGTGATGCATCGCTCAACGGCTACAAGCACGCGGCGCGATGCACCTAGTTTGTCGTCTGCGACGAATTCAACGATGTCACCGGCTGAACATCAGCAACCACTTTCTTCGCAAGCAGCTTTTCCGCCACCTTGATCTCGTACGCAGTTTGCAGATTCATCCAGCTTTGTACATCACCGCCGAAGTAGCGCACGATGCGCATGGCGGTATCGACGGTGATGCCGCGCCGTTCGAGCACGATGTCATTGATGCGCGACGCGGGCACCTTGAGCGCGATGGAGAGCGCGTTCGCGCTCATACCCAGCGGCATCAGGTAATCCTCACGCAGCACTTCGCCCGGATGCACGGGGCGCATTGCGTTCCTCGGGGCTGGTATGGGCTTCCTCATTTTTAAATTGTCAGCGTTCACCTGCCGTACACCGTCCGATGATCACCCACATCAATGGGAGTAATCGCTTTGTCCTGAATCACCAGTACGAGCGTGATGCGATACGACAAATTGATCGACACAGAATGCATGCCTTCGAGTTTTCCCGCAAGCGCGTGCAATCGCAGGCTGGGGTGTTGCGGGTTGAGCTCAAGCAGTTGCAGCGTTTTTACGTATTGCTTTTCGACGTCGGGGTGAAGCTTCAAGAATCGCTTGGCGCGTTTGTCGTATTGCTCGGTAAATTCGATGTGATAAGTCACGCCGCGCGCTTGACCTTCTTGTTAGCTGGTGCCGCGACATTCGATTTGGTTCGTCCCATGATGCGATCAACGTGAGCCTGCGGCGACTCAATCACAAAGCGTCCCGCCGCGATGTCGGCGCGGCTTTGTGCGAGCGCGGCTTCAAGCTCGCATTCGCGCAGGTAGTTGTAGTGCTCAACATCCATCACCACGAATCTATCCTTGCCACGAACGGAGATCATGGCTTCGGATTGCTCGGCTAGCGTGGACTCAATGGCGGTGATGCCTTTGGTTTTGAGGTCGTTGGCGGTGATGGGTTGCATGGCAATTTTCGGAAAACTTGTTGTGGTGCAGTATTTTCCGCTTTGTTAATCGTGCTGTCAATCGTACTTTTTTAAGTGCGCTTCGTCGGGCTGTCGTTTCACTCGACGCAATTCCACGCGGCGCAATATGTCTTCACGCACTTCTGGTGTCCAAACAATGCACGCCGACTTGAGGTTGGTCAGAAGCTGGCCTTCCAGCAACCGCTGCAGAACCACCTTCGTTTCCATCACAACGCCTGCCCCAACCGCCCAATCCCCTCTTCAATCTTCGCCACATCCGCCGTTGCAAACGACAACCGCAAAGTAGACAAATCCGCATCACGCGCGAAGAAAGGCGCACCCGGAACAAATGCAACCAGCTTCTCAATGGCACGTTTCGCGAAGTCATTCGCGTTGCGGCCTTCGGTTAGTTTGGCCCAGAAAAACATGCCGCCTTGCGGCTGATTGAAAACGATTGCGTCGCCCAGCTCCTTGCGCAGGCATTCGGCCATGACGCGGGCGCGTTCGGCGTAGGTTTTACGCACGGTGTTTAGCGCGGTGTCGAGGCGGTTGAGGGTTAGGTAATGCGCGGCGATGGCCTGCGTGAGGTTGCTGGTGTGGGCATCAGAAAATTGCTTGCACATGGTGGCGTTGGCGAGCAGTGCGGGCGGCGCGATCATCCAGCCGACGCGCAGTCCGGGCGAGAGGATTTTGCTGAAGCTGCCGCAGTGGGCGATCCATTCGCGGCTGCCGGGGACGGTGTCGCTGAGGGCGAGCATGGACGGCGGTGGTGGAGCGCCGAAAAAGAGTTCGCAATAAGGGTCGTCCTCGACGATTAGCGTTTGGGTGCGCACCGCGATTTCAAGGATGCGTTTGCGTCGTTCGAGCGAGAGCATGGCACCGCTCGGGTTGCCGAAGCTGGGCACCAGATAGACGAGCTTGGGTTTCAGATCATCAATCATCTTTTCAAGGGTGTCGACCTGCACGCCGTCGGCGTCAATCGGCGCGCCATAAATGTCCGCGCCGTACAGGCGGAAGCACTGAATGGTGGCGAGAAAGGTGGGTGCTTCGACGATGACTTTGTCCCCCGGCGAGATCATGGTTTTGCCGATGAGATCGAGTGCCTGCTGGCTGCCGGTGGTGACGATGAGGCCGTCGGGCGCCACCGTGACGCCCTTGTTTTTCATGAAGCCGGACAGGCCTTCGCGCAGCGGCCCCCAGCCTTCGGTCGCGCCGTATTGCAGCACCGGGCCGGGGTTGTTCGTGAGCACCGCGTCGGCAGCCATGCGGATGCCTTCGGCGTCGAACAAAGCGGGGTCAGGGAAGCCACCGGCGAAGCTGATGATGCCTGGCTTGCCGAGCAGCTTGAACAGCTCGCGGATGGCGGAGGTTTCTACGTTTTTCAGGCGGTCAGCGAATTGCATGGGGTGTGTTTTCCGGGAACAAGTAAGTAGGTTGAGTCAGTGTGCGGGGGCCGCGACCAAATGTCGCCGCTGCCGTGCGGGCGTGGCGTTGCTGCTCGCTTTGTTGGCGTTCGCCGTGAGATCGTCAGACACTGTCAAGCCGCGATGCATGAACGATAAACGGCCTTTTGATCCGCTCTTTTGGTAGTCCGCCAGAATGGCCTGCTGCGCGAGGTTGACTTCGATTGCACCGTCTGACACTAGCCAGCGATAGACCAGATCAAACAACCGCTCCAGCGCGATCTGATGCGTCGCACCGGTGTCGGCATACAGCCAATCGGCGAGCGCGAGAAAGCGCTGGAATGCGCTCACAGGAAGCTGCTGCAACACCAGCGGCAATGTACTGGTGAACCGCCCTGAATTGCCGATCAAATCCCAGAACCGGGCGAAACGGCTGATGCGTTGCAGGTCGGCAAACGTGAGTTCCGTGTTCGACAAAATGTTGTATGGTGGCTCGGGGTTGTAGCGCATCGCGAACGCGTCGGTGTGACGAATGATCGGCGTGCCACGCAGGCGTTTCAACACGCCGACCTGAATCTCGTGCGGGCCGAGCCGCGCAAGGGTATCGAAGCCTTCACCGAAGCTCGCGAACGTTTCCGACGGCAATCCGGCAATCAAATCAACGTGCATGTGCGCGTGCGAATTTTCGTGCAGCCAGCGGATGTTGTCCTTCGCCTTATCGTTATTTTGCTTGCGCGAAATGTGGCCCTGAACGGTCGGGTTCCAGGTCTGGATGCCGATCTCGAATTGCAGTGTGCCTGCCGGGAATTTGGCGATGGTGTCCTTGAGCTTTTCCGGAAGATGATCAGGCACCAACTCGAAGTGCGCAAAGCACGGATCGTCCGGTTTCGCGTTGATGCGCTCAAGGAAAAA
>JANNYE010000020.1:0-7651 GCA_031409935.1 Burkholderiales bacterium
TAGCACCCCGCCGTGGACGGCGCAACCCACGTGCCGTGAAACGCAAGATGAGTTCATTCCCGGTGCGGGATCGCTATGCCGATTCTTTGCCTGCTATTGATATCAATGGCGCTCTACGAATCGTTAAGTGAAGAGTATTGCGGTTAGCCCAAGTAAAATAAGGGCTGTGGCTTGGAGTTGTTAGGTATTTGTACCCGATTGATTTCATTCAGAGAGGCAGAAAGCTATAAAGGAAAAACGTATTCCCAAGCCTACCCCCAAAGCTGATGTGCCCTACGACGTGGCCAATTCAGGTGACGTGACTGCCTTTTGGGAAACAGCCACCAAGCATCGCGGTGTCGAAGAGTTTCGCGTAAAACGCGGGCGTCCACCCAAAGCGGAAACAGATCGCAAAGAACAAATCGCGCTGCGGCTTGATGCCGACGTGCTCGCTTGGTATCGGAGCCTTGGATTAGGCTGGCAGACACGCATGAACGGGGTTCTTAAAGCTGATCGAGATGCTACGATTTGATTGTTTTTTGCAAGTATCGTGTCTGACCCTATTAGCCCACATTAGCCTAAACTATTAGCCTAAATGCAAGCGGGGCCGAAGCGAGCCCGCTCAATGGAACGGTTGTACGATCTAACGTTACTCGTTCAAAACGGCACACTAAGCACCAGACCGCCTTCAATAAAACCTTTGAGTTTTGCAGCATCTTTGCTCGGTTCATACAGCACCTTGGCACCACCATCTGCCTCTAGGCTCAGGTTAGCGCCTGTGTTGAGGATGTTTTTGAACAGCTTAAGTTTCAGTGATGCACCGGCACCAGCGTTCAGATCTTTAAAGTGGTCAGGGTCAGCACCTGCACCGACAAAGAAATACGGTTTAAGCACAAATACAGGGGTCGTGATGAGCTTAAACGGGAACTTGATCTTGCCTTCAAGCTCAAACCGGTCTTGCCCCAACACTGAGCTCTCTAAGCTGAGCGTCAGTGGTTCGGGCAAGAAAACGGGCCATGGTATTTGCAATTTCATGTCTAAGCGAAACGGCTGCTGCCCTGCACTCGGCTTTGCCAACGGATTGAATGTGAACTTCGATTCCAATTCGAAACCATCACTGCTCGCCGCTTGCGCCTGCACCGTCGACGGCTTCACGGGTACGCCAGCAGGGGCTCCAGTGTCGGGCCCCAGCGCGAGCTTCCGACCCGATATGAACGATGGCGGGAAGAACCGATTCAACATCACAAGCGGCGAGAGGTCGGAGCGCATCGCCAACGAACGATGCGGTGTGACTTGTGCTGCAACAACACCGACGACCTTACGGTTCAGCGCAGCCATTGTTTGTGGGCCAACATCACCGTCCACATCAATACGCGCGCGGCGCTGAAACTCGCGGACTCGTGCATCGGTCAGCGGACCGAATTTTCCGTCGGGGACTAGCGGCGTGGCGGGTGCACGAATGTGAAAATTGAGTGCGGCTTGTAATTCACTGACTTGTGCCCCCACGCTTCCGCGGCAGAGTAGTCGCAGCATGATTTTTCCTTCATTATTTGATGCTGAGCAGCGGTAAGCGGTGCCCACCTTACGCACTGCACCATACGAATCGCTCTCAGCGTTAAAAAAAGTAAAAAAAAAACGACTTGCCGCTCATACTTGCAACTCTATCCCGGCACAGCGACCGTGCGCGTCTGAATCAGATCATCGTTCATCAGTAAAGACGTAATCCCAATACAAAAACGGCCATTTATTTACGATAGACAAACCCTATTCGGGTTACTGAACCGTCCCGGGTTTCGCAGAGGCTGTTTGGTTTAAGTCAAGCAAGGACTGGCTTCTAGCGCTGCTGGCTGCAACTGCGTCAATATTTTCATTGCCAGATCCACCGCCACCCCTCCTACAATATAGGCAGGAGGAACGCATGACTGACACAACGCTCGCGAAGCCTTGGCTTACGCAATACCCATCTTCTATTCCCGCTGAGATTGATGTCTCGGCCTACGCGAATCTTGCTGAGATGCTGGAGGGTGCGTTGACGAAGTACGCGGATCGCGTGGCGTTTCACTGTAGCGGGATGGACGTGACGTAGCGAGAGCGAGCTAGAACGGACGAAGCTGATCCGCACTCAACAAGCGTATGATTGCTTATGCCCGAACAAAGCCCAAACCTCCTGAACCGCATCACGTTCAACCCGCAGCAGTGCGGTGGTCGCCCGAGCATTCGTGGCATGCGCATCCGCGTGAGTGACGTGCTCGATTTGCTTGCTGCCGGTGCCAGTCGCGACGAAATCATCGTGGACTATCCGTACCTTGAATCCGACGACATTAGCGCCGTGCTTCAGTACGCTGCGCGCCAAAGCGATCATTTGGTGCTGCTGGCGGCATAGTGCAGTTTCTGATTGATGCGCAACTGCCGCCGCAGTTGTGTAAGTTCTTCTCGGAGCGAGGCCACGTCGCAAATCACGTGTTTGCATCGTTTCAGCATGACGCAAACGATGACGTGATTTTTGATTTCGCAAAGTCTGCGTCGCTCATTGTGGTGACCAAGGACGACGATTTCGTCCGGCGTTCCGATGCTTTGGGCGCTCCGCCGCAAATTCTTTGGTTGCGCATCGGCAACTGTCGCAACCCAGCTCTGTTTGCAGCGCTTGCATCTGCATGGTCAAACATCATCGCGGCACTTGAGCGCGGGGAACGTGTGGTGGAGCTGCGAGCGCGTTGACGGGGCGCAGCGGAGGCAGCCGCGCACGTCAGTCGAATTGCGGTTAAACACTGCGCCGGCGTTGCCGACTGGCGAGCTACAGCGCGACTTGGTCGAGTTCTGCTGCCACCCCTCCTACAATACCCGCAGGAGGAACACATGACTGACGCAACGCTCGCGAAGCCTTGGCTTACGCAATATCCATCTTCTATTCCCGCTGAGATTGATGTCTCGGCCTACGCGAATCTGGCTGAGATGCTGGAGGCCGCGTTGACGAAGTACGCGGATCGCGTGGCGTTTCACTGTAGTGGTACGGACGTGACGTACCGCGACCTGGATCGCCTGCGCATTGCGCTTGCTGCTTAAGCGCTCATCACGGAACAAACACCTCAAGGCGCAATCCTTCAACAGGCGCGAAGTGTTTGCGATTAGCGCTGAGCAACGGCAATGAATGTTCAAGCGCGGTAGCGGCGATGAGCGCGTCGCCGAGGCGCATTGCGTGGGACAGAGCGTAGCTTTCAATTAACGAGGTTGCACGTTCAGAAATGCGCTCAGTGATGGGCAGCACATTTACTGCGTCATGTTGGAGCCCGCGTTGAATGGCGCGCATCTCGTTTGCGCTGCGGCAGCCTTGGATCAATTCGATGTACGTCACCGTCGAAATTTGCCACGGTGTAATTGATTGCAGTCGCTCCATTGCGCCGACGTGGCCGCGTGTGAACCAGATCAATACGTCGGTGTCGACGAGCAAGCGTTACTCCGAGCGCTCAGGCGGCGGCGTGTTGGCCGGATAACGCGCAGCTCGCATGCCATGCATGTAGCCTTCGACATCAGCAACATCCGTCCGCTCGCGCCACAAACCGAACATTGGATTGGTTGAAGCCGAAGCGACGGCGGGACTGATTTCGGATTCAATGCGCACCGTGACGTGCTCTCCGCTTGCGGCAGCTAGTCGAAGCCGCCACTGCACGGGCAGTTCCTCGACGGGCACATGTTCAAGGACGATAGTGGACATGGTGATTCGCATGAATTTGGCTCACACTTAGTTTACGTCAGGCTTTGGCAATTTGTGCTTCGCTGAGCATTCGATGACTAGGCCGGGGGCGCTGGATTCTGGCTCGCATCCGTGCCCACGGCAATCCAAACTCAACTGGCATATGATTTGTTCGTGTCCGCACAAACCCCAAACGTCCTGAATCGCATCACGTTCAGCCCTCAACAGTGTGGTGGTCGCCCATGCATTCGTGGCATGCTCATGCGTGTGAGTGATGTGTTGGATTTGCTTGCTGCGGGTGCCGGTCGCGACGAAATCATCGCGGACTATCCGTATCTTGAATCCGACGACATGACCGCCGTGCTGCAGTACGCTGCGCGTCAAAGCGTTCATCTCGTCTTGCAGGCGGTATAGCGCGCTTTCTGCGCGACGTGCGGCTGCCCCGCAGTTGTGCAACATTTACTGTCGATTTCCCCGCCGTCCTGCCTACAGTACCTGCAGCAGGAACACATGACTGACGCAATGCTCGCGAAGCCTTGGCTCACGCAATATCCATCTTCTATTCCCGCTGAGATTGATGTCTCGGCCTATGCGAATCTGGCTGAGATGCTGGAGGCCGCGTTGACGAAGTACGCGGATCGCGTGGCGTTTCACTGTAGCGGGACGGACGTGACGTACCGCGAGCTGGAGCGCTTGAGCACGGCGTTTGCGGCATATTCGAGACAGCGTCATGGCGCACCGGATCGTCGTGTGGCTCTGGACAGGGCACGCTCGCCACTGCGTGCGATGGATTGCGCCCCCCTTTGACGACGCGGCGAAGGCTTTTGCCGCGTTGCCTTGAGCCGCTCCGACAGCAGGCGAATCAGTGGCGACCTAGTGTCGCGGGACGAGTGGAATTCACTTTGGGGGTATGTTTGGGGGTACGTCGAAACCCGCGCCGTACGCGGAGGCCTATGTGCAAAGGGCTTACAGGCATGATGTGAGTGTTCGATGCTTTTTATTTGCACAAACATCTTTGCGTTGCATTGCATAAATGTTCGTGCACTTACAGCTTCTTAAGAAGCGCTGTTGCGGCAGCCGGATTGCGTATCTTGGCGCCGCTAATGAAATAGGCGAAAACGTCGCGCGGCGGTGAGGCATGGACCTCCCCAATAGTGCGCAGAGCTTTAACTGGCTCTCCTGCGGCCAGGGCGTGCAACCGCCTCGCCCACTCGCTTAAATTTCGCGAGTTGTAGCCATCTGCTTCGTCTTCGCTCGCGCCCATGATACGCAGATAGCAAAATGAGCTTGTGGCGTCCGCGATCTCGGGATAATCACTATCAACGGCAAGCACTATCGCCACATCGAATTCTTTCGCCAGTGCGATGAACGCGGGCTCGCTGAAAGACGCGTTGCGAACTTCGATCGCGTGCCGTCCGTAGATCAACACCGTCCACCCGCTTCGGCAACAGAGACAGAAAGCCTCTCATGTCGTGCTCCTCGAACTTCGCGAAGGGCGTGAGCTGCCAGTTGATCGGGCCCAGTTTTGACCCCAGTGCGAGGACGCCGGTTTTAAAGAATCGTTCGATGCTTTCGCCCGCCTCCGACAACACTTTACGTTGCGTAGCAAAGCGCGGTGCTTTCACGCTGAACACAAAATCATCAGGCGTTTCCTCGCACCACTTGAGGAAGGTTTCGAGCTTTTGCGAGCCGTAATAAGTGCTGTTGATTTCGATGCTGGTTAGCTGTCGACTGGCATATTCCAGCTCGCGTTTTTGCGGATGCTTTTCCGGGTAAAAGGTGCCGCGCCAGGGTTCGTAAGACCAGCCTCCCACACCCACCCGTATTTGGCTCGCTGTTATTTTGTTCATTGCCTGCCCTCGATGGTTGCGCTGCCGATGTTGTACCGACTCAGGATAACGAAAGTATCGCGTGTTTGCAGCGGCGTCAATACAATCCACAGCAGGAGGAAACTTTATGATCGATTCCGTCGCGAACAAGCCTTGGCTTTCGCAATACCCATCTTCTATTCCCGCTGAGATCGATGTCTCGGCCTACGCGAATCTTGCTGAGATGCTGGAGGCCGCGTTGACGAAGTACGCGGATCGCGTTGCGTTTCACTGCAGTGGGACGGACGTGACGTACCGCGAGCTGGATCGCTTGAGCACGGCGTTTGCGGTGCATTTGGCGAAGCATGGTTTCAAGAAGGGCGACCGTTTTGCGCTGATGATGCCAAACGTGTTGCAGTATCCCATCGCGTTGATGGGCTGCCTGCGCCTTGGCTTGACGGTGGTGAATTGCAACCCGCTGTATACGCCGCGTGAACTGGAGCATCAGCTTAAGGATTCGGGGGCCAAGGGCATTCTGGTCATCGAGAATTTCGCGAGCGTGCTGGTGGATGTGATCGACCGAACGGACGTGAAGCACGTGGTGGTGACGGGGCTGGGCGACCGCTTGAGTTGGTGGAAGGGGCCGGGCCTGAATTTTCTGGTGCGGCATGTGGCGAAGCTGGTGCCGGAGTTCAAGTTTGCGGCGGCGATTCGTTTCAATGCGGCGCTGGCCGAGGGCGCGGGTGGCGAGCTTAAGCGTGAGCCGCTGAGCCGAGATGACATCGCGTTTTTGCAATATACGGGCGGCACCACCGGCGTGTCGAAAGGGGCGATTCTTTCGCACGGAAACATCGTGGCGAACGTGTTGCAGTCGCGGGCCTGGCTGTTTGGCTTCCAACAAGACGAGCGTGCAGAGTGCATCATTGCCGCGTTGCCGCTATATCACATCTTCGCGCTGACGGCGTGTACCTTTGTCTATGTGACGACGGGTGCGAAGGTGGTGCTGATCACCAACCCGCGCGACGTGCCTGCCTTCGTGCGGACGCTAGCGGAGCACAAGTTCACGGTGCTGCCCGGTGTGAACACGTTGTTCACGGCGCTGATGAATCATGAGGATTTTGCGAAGCTGGATTTCAGTTCGTTGCGATACGGCTTGGGCGGCGGTATGGCCGTGCAGCGGGCGACGGCGGAAGAGTGGCAACGCGTCACGGGCACGCCGCTTATTGAGGCTTACGGGCTGACCGAAACGTCTCCGGGCGCGACGATCAACCCAATTTCCGACGGTGGGTATAACGCGTCGATTGGTTTGCCCATTCCGTCGACGGAGGTGCGTTTGCGGCTGGATGATGGCGCTTGGGTGTCGCTGGACGATCACGAGACGGCGGGCGAGATTTGTGTGCGCGGCCCGCAGGTGATGCGGGGCTACTACAACCGCCCAGACGAAACGGCCAAGGTGCTGGACGCAGAGCGCTGGCTGGCTACGGGCGACATCGGCAAGATGGACGCGAACGGCTTCTTCTACATCGTGGATCGCAAGAAGGACATGATTCTGGTGTCGGGATTCAATGTGTATCCGAACGAGGTTGAGGGTGTTGTGGTGATGCACCCCGGCGTGCTGGAGGTCGCGGCCATTGGCGTGCCGGATAGCAAGTCGGGTGAAGTGGTGAAGATTTTCGTGGTGCGCAAGGATGCGTCGCTTACTGCGCCGCAGGTGCTGGCGCATTGCCGGGAGAATTTGACGGGTTACAAGCTGCCGAAGTACGTGGAATTCAGGAATGAACTCCCGAAGAGCAACGTTGGCAAGATACTGCGACGCGAATTGCGGGATGAAGAGATGCGTCGGAAAGAGGCGGCTTAGTTTTTCGAATTATTTTTGAAAATAATTCGAAGAAATTACCGGCCCGCGAGAAATGGTGCATTGCAGCGATTGATGCTTAAAGTTTGCACAGGAAATGCTTAAAAACCCATCGAAATATTGGGTGATTTAAGTAGTTTTGGGAGGTTTGGAGTTGCAAGGTATGATTAGGTATGCCATAATTTATGTCTTCGCTGATTAAACAGATTGTCGTTAAGCAGTAACGCTGCAGAGATAAGAGAGTTTGAGAGGTAGAAGCCGCAGGCGCGGGGTGGAGCAGTCTGGCAGCTCGTCGGGCTCATAACCCGAAGGTCGAAG
>JANNYE010000021.1:0-21226 GCA_031409935.1 Burkholderiales bacterium
GACACGATGTGCGGTTACGGCTGCATTTCGCATCTGCCCGAGGGCGCCAAAGGCTTCACCACGATTGAACTGAAAAGCAATCACCTCGGCACCGCACTCGACGGTACGATCTACGTCGAAGCTCGTCCCGTGCATTTGGGCCGCACCACGCAAGTCTGGGACGCAGTCGTCAAGCATCGCGAATCGGCAAAAACGATTGCGCTGTTTCGCTGCACGCAAATGGTGTTGTGGCCGACCGCGAAGTGACGGTTTTTCGTAGACTGGCGCATTTGGCAACTTCGCCGTGCCCACCCTACGCTTGGCAAACAACTTACTCCGTGAAGCAAGACCACGGTGGGCAGAGGCTGCCCACCCTACGAAAACTGAGGTTCGCCGGTACTCTTGACGTGAGCAGCTCGTGAGCGGCGAAGCCAACTCGTTGGTAACTGCTGCACGCACGCTCCGCGACGCCGTCGACTCGCTGCAATTTTCAGCACCCGTTACGCACACGTTAAACCCGCTCGATTACGCGTGGGCACCGTACGCGCAATACCTGCGCAAGTTTGGTGACGGCAAAAAGCGCGTGGTCTTCCTCGGCATGAACCCCGGCCCATTTGGCATGGTGCAGGTGGGCGTGCCGTTTGGTGAGGTCAACGCGGTGCGTGCCTGGATGAAGATTGACGCGCCGGTTGCGCAACCGAAAACACCGAACCCATCACGCCCGGTCGAAGGCTTCGCCTGCACCCGATCCGAGATTTCCGGGCAACGGTTATGGGCGCTCTTTTCGCAGCGATTTCCGAACGCCGACGATTTTTTCGTCGATCATTTCGTGCTGAATTACTGCCCGCTGGCTTTCTTCGATAAAGCGAGAAATGTCACACCCGACAAGCTGACAAAAGCAGAATCCACCCCGCTGTACGCCGCCTGCGACGTGCACCTAAGGGCCTGCGTAGCCGCGTTAAAGCCAGACTGGGTCATCGGTATCGGCAAGTTCGCCGAAACACAGGCAAGGGCCGCCCTATGCCCAGCAAACCCCAAACTAAACATCGGCACAGTCCTGCATCCCAGCCCAGCCAGCCCGATGGCCAATCGCGGGTGGGCTCCGCAGGCGGCTGCGCAGTTAGCTGCGTTGGGGCTTTGGTAGCGAAGCTAAACCACGCGCGGTTCGGGCTCTAGCGTGATTCCGAATTTTTCATGCACGTCGGTCTGCACGGCTTGAGCGAGTGCCCACAGCTCAGCGCCGGTAGCTCCGCCGTGATTGACCAGCACCAAGGCGTGTTGGCTGTGGACGCCTGCTGCGCTATTTGCTGAAAGGCCGCGACCTTTCCAGCCTGCTTGCTCGATTAACCAGCCTGCCGCTATCTTTATGTGTCCGTCTGCCGCTGAATATTGCGGCATGTTGGGGTAACGAGACTTGAGCGTTGCGGCAACGTCGTCAGCGACCACTGGGTTTTTGAAGAAGCTGCCGGCGTTGCCGATGACGGCGGGGTCGGGGAGTTTTCGGGAGCGGATTGCAATCACGGCGCGGGATACGTCAGCGGCTGTTGGTGCCGAAATTTCAGCGCGCTGCAACTCGGCGTTTAGGTCGCCGTACTCCATGCGCGGCGTAAATTTTCTGGATAGACGAAACCGAACCCGCGTGATGGCGTAACGATCTCTCGACGTCTCGCCGCCGTGTTTGAACACGCTGTCGCGATAGCCAAACGCACACTCGGAGTTTGTGAACTCTCGTGGCTCACCAGTTTGTGTGTCGATGGTCATCACGCTGTCAATCGTCTCGGCGATTTCGACCCCGTACGCGCCGATGTTTTGCACTGGCACCGCTCCGACAAAACCTGGGATCAGCGACAGATTTTCTAGTCCGCACAGGCCTTGTTTCAGCGTCCACAACACAAACGGATGCCAGGGCTCACCGGCCATCGCCTCGACCAGAACGGTGTTGCCTTCATCAAACACAACACGAGCACCACGCAGCGCCAGTTGCAACACGGGAGGTTCAATGTCCTTGGTGAGCAGAAGGTTGCTGCCGCCGCCGATCAGGAACGGAGGGGCGGATTTGCCGTGCTCGGCGCACCACTGCATGAGATCCTGCTCGCTCGACACAACGGCGAATTGTCGCGCCGTGGCCGCTACGCCAAACGTGTTGAACGACGCGAGCGGAAAGTCGCGCAGAAAGTGCATCAGGGGGGCATTGTTACGGCGTGAGCCCAGCCGGAACACCATTCGGAAAGGCTTTAGCGATCACCTCGTTGATCTTCTGCACGCGGTTGGCGGGCGCTGGGTGAGAGCTTGCGAATTCAGGCTGTCGCGAGCCGCCGCTGGCGCGCTCAAGAATCTGCATGACCTTGATCAGCGCACGCGGATCGTAGCCCGCCTCCGACATCAAGCGCAGTCCCAGTGCGTCGGACTCGAGCTCGTCATCGCGGCCATATTTCATCATCGCCATTTGCCCAACGACGCGGCCAATTTGCGCGGCGTCCATCGAGCCCGCGCCCATCGCGAACGCACCCGTAAGGCCTTGCGTCAGTTGCTCTTTAGCGATGTGCTCGGCGCTGTGACGGGCGAGCACGTGCCCCACCTCGTGACCGAGCACACCGGCAAGCTGCCCTTCTGTTTCAAGCCGGGACAGCAACGCCATCGTGATGAAAATCTGCCCGCCCGGTAACGCGAACGCATTAACCGTACGCGGGTCGGCGAGCGTGTGAAATTTGAACGGATAGCCGGATTTCGCGGCTACTGATTGCGCCACCACTTTCGCTCCGACTTGCGCCACCAGCGCCCGCGCACGCGCATCCTGCGTGAGGCCACCCATCTGCTGCGCCATTTGTGGCGCAGATTGCAGTCCCATAGCCACTTCGTCTTTCGGCGTCATGCCGGCAACACGCTGTTTCTCACCGGTAATGGGGTTGATCGACGATGAACCGAAATATGAAAACAAAGAAAACGCAGCTACCGCCAGCGCGATGATCAATTGAATTTTGTTCACAGTGCGCTCCTTTAGCTACGGTAGATCGAGCGGCGGTCGCGCTCCAGCGATTCATAAATTCCACCGCACAGCGCGCCAAAAACAACGTGCAAACCGACCATAAACCAACTTCGGTAATAAAAGAACTCAGGGAAGAATCGGCTCATTGTGTAGGTGTTTATCGCGTACAGCGCCAAACCGAACAAACCGCCGCCAATCAGCCCGACCCAGAAGCCCCAGCGATGCAATGTGAACGAGATCGCAAACGCAAACACTAGTCCCAAAACCAGATGCACGGCTGTGCCCACGCCCATCGCGGTGGCAGCAGTCGTCACATCGACATCTAGCGCGCTACGACCGAGCACGATAGTGGCTAGCAGGCGCGGCAAGCCTAGCGCGTTTTCATGCAGATACTGGAGCACCCCCATGCCCAGTGCTAGGCTGATAATCGCAGCAAGAAGGCCAGCAATGGTGGCCGCGCGTTTGTCCATGCGTTTCCTCGTCTTCCCTTGTGTGTATGATTTTTTTGTAGCAACGATTGTAAGCTCGCGCTTTGCCCCCAGACTATAGGGTTCAAGTATTTACGTGGAGCCGCATCGTGGGACTTTTCGGAAAATCATCGGCCATGGTCGGCAAAGGCGACGCGCTGCCCGGTCGCACGCAGGCGATGGTGGTGTCTCGCAAGCACTTTGCCAATGGCAATGACATCATTGCGCCCTTCCCTGCGGGCATGCAGCTCGCGCAATTCGCCATGGGCTGCTTCTGGGGCGCGGAGCGTGAATTTTGGGAGCACCCGAGCGGCGGCGTGTATTCCACGGCGGTCGGCTACGCGGGTGGCTACACGCCCAACCCGACCTACCACGAGACCTGCACAGGGCAGACTGGCCACACGGAGATCGTGCTCGTTGTGTACGACCCAACCAAAGTGAGCTACGAGCAACTGCTCAAGGTATTCTGGGAAGCGCACGACCCCACGCAAGGCAATCGTCAGGGGAACGACATGGGCAGCCAGTACCGCTCGGCCATTTATTGCTATTCACCGGAGCAACGCGCGGCGGTGGAATTGTCGAAGGTGCAGTTTCAGGCGGCACTGACGGCTCGAGGATTTGGCCCCATCACGACCGAGATTCTGGGCGGCAAACCCGATGAGGCGACGCCGGAATTCTTCTACGCCGAGGAATACCACCAGCAATATCTGGAGAAAAACCCAGCGGGCTATTGCGGGTTGGCGGGGACAGGCGCGGTGTGTCCGCTGCCGACCGGGGCGAAAGTGGGTACTTAGCCCGGCATGCGGGGCGTTCAGCGCGAGGGAAACGTCAGTCCCTTACACCCGCGCATCCTGCACCACCGAATGAATGAAATGCAGCTTTGACACCGCCGCTCGCGGCAGGGCAAACGGATAAAAATCCGGCTGGCCCATGCTGCGCGCCAGTTCGTTCATCACACCGGTGATGCGAATCCATGAATTGATGAAGCCCAAAAATTCCTCGGCGTTTTTCGCTTGCGGCCACCACACGTCGTCCAACGTGTACGGCTCGTAACCTAGCTCCACATTGCCTGCGTCGAGCCCGAAGCTCAGCGATGTGTCCAACGTGTCAACCATATGCAGATAATGTGCCCAGCTTTCGGCCCAATCCTCCCACGGATGCGTGCTTGCGTAGCTGCTGACGAAGCGCTTTTGCCAGTCCTCGGGCGGCCCATTTTCGTAGTGTGTTTTCAGCGCACCCGGATAGTCCAGCCGCTCGTCCCCAAACAGCGCGCGAAACGGCGTCAACCAGCGCGTGTCCCACACCAGACGATCCCAATAATAATGCCCCACTTCATGGCGAAAATGACCGAGCAACGTGCGGTACGGCTCGCGCAGCGACGCGCGAATCTGCTCGCGAATGGTGTCGTCCGCCTCCTCAATGTTGAGCGTGATGATGCCGCGCAAATGCCCGGTCATGATCGGTGGCTCACCCGATTTCACGCGCAAAAAATCGAAGCAAAGGCCGTGCTCGGGGTCGGCAGATTCTTTCGACAGCACCGGCAGACCTAACGCGATGAGCGAGGAGACCAAGCGTCGCTTCGCCAGCTCAATCTTGCCCCACAGTTCGCGATTGCTCTCGTCATCCTGATCGGGGATGGTGCGGTTCAATTTGCAGGCCACACACAGGCCATCATCGTCAGGCGTCAAGCTCGACAGCGGTACCAGCCAGTTGCAGCCAGCGGCCGACTCAAAATTAGTGCAACGCCGGTACGCGGGCGATTTGCCGCCGCCGCCAAACCTGCGCCAAGTGCCCGCCTCGCGCCCCGGCTCCAGCGGGATCATGTGGCCCTTGTGAACCTCGTAGCCGAGCGGCGTTTCGCAGGCCAAACATTGGCTATTCGGAAAGAATACCGGGCGACCACACTGGCATCGGTACGAACGCATGACGATTGGCGTCGACTTTGACGGCGCGACCGTGGGCTCGCTCCAATGCGCGTGTAGTCGCGTGGTCAATTTGCCAATCAGTGAATCCATGAACGCTTTAGATAATTTGCCAGTGCATGGCCGTATTGGAACACTGCGAGTGATTTTTGTTGGCTAAAGTTGGCGGACGCGCGTTTTATTTCGTTTATGTCGCAAAACGCTAAACTGATCCGTCTTTGCAAGGAACGGCTCGCATTAGCGCGGCCAACCCATCACCACTGAAATTGTCGAGGTTTTTTTATGAAACGTATCGCGCGCTCAGCCCCACTTTTTGTGGCTTGTCTTTTTGTAACTATCAATACCGCTCACGCCCAGCTCCCGAAATTCGACACCTCGCCGGGCAAGTGGAGCTACAGCACCCGTACTGAAATACCCGGCATCGGCAGCATTCCGATGAATTTTGACCAGTGCGTGACACAAAAGGACATCGACGAGGGTCGCAATCTCTCCGCGCAAAAAGACGCCGGGATCGATTGCAAATATTCCGACATGAAACAAACCGGAAGCCGCTACCAATTCAAAGCCACCTGCACCGGAAAAGACCTGCCCGAGCCCATGGTGATGACCTACGACATGACCGCGACCGCCACCGCGATGGATTCAAAAATGACCATGACTGGCGGCAATACTAAGGCCATGGGCGGCAAAATGAATATGAGCATGAGCGCCAAGCGTTTGGGCGGATGTTGATCGGTCGCTGCTGCGCGCTGCTCGCGTTGCTGTGCGGCGGGGTGGCAGCCAATGCACAAACGCCCGGTGAATGGCGCTACAGCATCAGCACCGACATGAATAACATCCCGGCCGAAATGCGCGTTAATTTCCCCACCATCACCTTTGCTGCCTGCCGCAGTGCCGACGACTTCATCAGTGGCCGCGCGTTTGCGCTGCAAACCCTTGCCAGCAGCGCCAGCCGTTGCCCGAGCAGCGGCTTTGCACGCACGGCAATGCCGGACGGCAGGGGTGACAACTTGCAATTTGTGTACGCCTGCGACGAGGGTAAAACGCTGTCTGGTTCGGCCAAGGGCCGGGTACTTGTGTCGCGTTTCTCGGTTGCACTGGAGTCGCGCTACCTGCCCGTTGTTAATGGTGTAGCGGTGGTCAAGCAAAGCATGCGCGGCGAGCGCATAGGGCCTTGCAAAGTGGCCCCCGATGCCGATGCGTTGAAAGTGCAGTAGCGGTATTCACGTCGTGTAAGGAGGCAAAACCCAATCCCGACTATGCTCGTAAATTGGACAAATCGCGGCAACGATTGGGGTAAACGGACATGACAGAAATTGCACTCTTGGTGGCAACACTGTTGCTGGCTTACAGCAACGGCGCGAATGACAATTTCAAGGGTTTAGCCACGGTCTACGGCAGCGGAGTGCTCAACTATAAGCAGGCACGGCTCCTGTCCACCTTGGCAACCGCTGCCGGAGCGCTTGCCGCAGTGGCGCTGGCTGAGGCGTTGTTGAAGGCATTCTCTGGACGCGGACTGGTGCCAACTAACGTCGTCAACGACCCCGCCTTTGCAGCGGCGGTAGCGCTGGCAGCGGGCCTGACCGTTGCGCTCGCCACCCGCATCGGCATGCCGATTTCAACCACCCACGCATTGGTCGGTGGACTGGTCGGCGCAGGCCTACTGGCGGCGGGCAGTGCGCTCAATTTGGCTGCGGTCACCCAGCAATTTGTGGCTCCGCTGCTGCTCGGGCCGATCATCGCTTTCGTTGTCGCCGCCGTTATGGCGGGTTTGCAGCGGCGTTTCTGGGCAGCACCCTCGGCCGACCAATCGTGTGCTTGCGTGAGTTTGCCCGAAGCTGTCGCCATCGGATCGGCTGCGGCGGCCTTTGTGTCCACGATCCCGGTGGTTACGGTCGGGACTACGCAGGGCCAGTGCGCCCCGATGCTGAGCGCAAGGGGAGCGATGGTAGTCACTGAGTCGCGCGCCATCAACGCCGCCCATATCGTCAGCGCGGCGAGCGTATGTTTTGCGCGCGGCCTCAATGACGCGCCAAAAATTGCCGCGCTGCTGCTGCTGGCCAACAGCTTCGATGCCTCACTGTCGATCACCGGCGTCGCGCTAGCAATGGCGCTCGGCGGCTGGCTGCATTCGCGTCGCATCGCCGAAACCATGAGCCACAAAATCGTCAAACTTGAACCACGAAGCTCGTTTCTGGCGAACCTCTGCACGGCGGGCTTGGTGATATCAGCCAGTAACTATGGGCTGCCACTGTCGACTACGCACGTTTCGGTTGGTGCGATTTCTGGCTTATCTATTGGCGGTGAAAAAATCTCCAGCGCTACACTCAAACAAATTTTGCTGTCGTGGGTGGCCACCCTTCCCTGCGCAGCGGCCATCGGCGCATTGGCCTACAGCCTACTTTCCTTTTTTCTCCACGCACCCGCATGAACGACATCGTCAACCCAAGCTACCTAACCACCACGCACGACGTGTACCGCGAGGCCGCGTTGAACCCCGACGTGGGTCTGTGCTGCACCACCACGCCGATCTGGCAGTTGCCCGATTTGTCGATTCCGAAAAAAATGCTGGAGATGAATTACGGCTGCGGCAGCACCGTGCATCCACGCGACCTCGTCGGCACGCCGACTGTTCTGTACGTCGGCATTGGCGGCGGCATGGAGCTGTTGCAGTTCTCCTACTTCAGCCGTCGCGCAGGGGCTGTGATCGGCCTTGACGTAGTCGATGAAATGATCACCGCGTGTGCTGAAAATCTGCAAACCGCCGAACGCGAAAACGCTTGGTTCAAACGCGATTTCGTCGACCTGCGTCGCGGCGACGCGCTCAACCTGCCGATAGCGGACAACAGCATCGACGTGGCTGCGCAAAATTGCTTGTTCAACATCTTTCATGAAGCCGATCTGACCCAGGCGTTGGCCGAGATGTATCGCGTATTGAAGCCACATGGCAGACTGATTTTGTCCGACCCGATCTGCGAGCAACAGATGCCCTTTGCGCTGAAGGCGGACGAGCGTTTGCGCGCGCTCTGCCTCACCGGCGCGATCCCGATGCGCGACTACATCAAGCGGTTAACCGATGTTGGTTTCGGAACGGTAGAAGTGCGCGCCAAACGCCCGTACCGCGTGCTAGCTCCGGGTCACTACGCGACCGACACTTTACTGGTCATCGAAAGCGTAGAAATCTGCGCGATCAAAGACCCGATGCCCGCCGACGGCCCGTGCGTATTCACCGGCAAAACCGCGATTTATTACGGTAGCGACATTTTGTTTGACGACGGTAAGGGCCATTCAATGACCCCGAATCAGCCGCTCGCCGTGTGCGACAAAACGGCAGGCGCGCTGACGGCGTTGGGCCGAAACGATTTATATATTTCCGAATCGACTTATCACTATGATGGTGGTGGGTGCTGCTAACGGCGCACCCTTTTCCCAACCCTCTCCCGCCTGCGAAAGAGGGTGCAAACTGTGATTAACGACACCTAGCCCCGAGATTTTCATGCACGCCGTTCTCCCCCGCCTCGACGCTCACCGCACTACCTTCCCGGCGCTCCGCCGCCGCAGCGTCAGCACGTTGCAGGTCAACCTTGGCTACAAGTGCAACCAGTCCTGCGTGCATTGCCACGTCGCGGCCAGCCCGCAGCGCACCGAGATGATGGATGCCGAGACGGTTGATCTGGTGATCGACACGCTCAAACACACCGGCGCAAAAACGCTCGATCTCACTGGCGGCGCGCCCGAATTAAATCAGTATTTCCGTGCGCTGGTGCAAGAGGCGCGCGCCCTCGGCGTCAAGGTCATTGACCGCTGTAATCTCACCATTTTGTTTGAACCAGGACAGGAAACATTGGCGCAATTTCTCGCCGACAATCAGGTAGCGATCACCGCGTCGCTGCCTTGCTATTCTGTTGAAAACGTCGACAAACAACGCGGCGAAGGCGTGTTCGACGACAGCATTCGTGCGCTGCAATTGCTCAACTCATTGGGTTATGGCGACGCAAGCAGCGCGCTGGAGCTGAACCTCGTCTACAACCCGCAAGGCCCCGTGCTGCCGCCGAACCAACAGCAGCTTGAGGCGGACTACAAACGCGTGCTCGGTGAAAAATTCGGCATCACCTTTAACCACCTGTTCGCCATCGCCAACATGCCTATTCAGCGCTTTGGTTCGACGCTGATTTCCAAAGGCACGTTTGACGGTTACATGGACACGCTACGCGGCGCGCACAAGGACGAAAACGTTGACGGCGTCATGTGCCGAGACCAGTTGAGTATCGACTATCAGGGCTACGTTTACGACTGCGACTTCAACCAGATGCTCGGTCTCGCGACACGCGCGGGCGGGCGTCCACGCACCCACCTGCGCGACGTGATCGCCTCTGCATCCAACGCGTTGGTCGACGGCCCGATCATCGTGCGTGACCATTGCTATGGCTGCACAGCGGGGCAGGGTAGTTCGTGCGGCGGGGCGTTGGCTTAAGTCAGCTTACGTTGCGCACAAACCTGCGCCCCTCTCCCCCGGAGAGAGAGGGGCTGGGGGAGAGGGGGACGATGGCATGCAACGCCAAGGTGACACGCAATCGCAACCTTCCCCCTCTCCCTAACCCTCTCCCTCCAGGGGAGAGGGGACAAAACCTGCGGCCCTGCTGCGCACGATGAAACTCACCATCATCATCCCCGTGCTCAACGAGGCCGGACGCGTCGCCGTAGCATTGATCGCGCTGCAACCGTTGCGCGAACGCGGTGCCGAAATTTTGCTGGTGGATGGTGGCAGCACAGACGGCACAGCGGAGATCGCCGCACACGGTGCCGATCACGTCATCACGGCACAGCGCGGTCGTGCATCCCAGCAAAACGCAGGCGCAAAGCAGGCGCTGGGCGACACCTTTTTATTCCTGCACAGCGACACCCAATTGCCACTGGACGCCGACGGCCTGATTGCCGATGCGCTCAACGACGGTGCTGTGCTTTGGGGACGCTTCGATTTACGTTTTGACACGGATCTTGCGATGCTGCGCGTAGTTGCAACCATGATGAATGCCCGCTCACGACTGACAGGCATCGCAACGGGCGATCAATGCTTATTCGTGCGCCGTAGCGCGTTTGAAGCGGTCGGTGGATTCCCCGCACTTGCGCTGATGGAAGACATCGCGCTGAGCACGTTGCTGCGACGGCAATCCGCGCCGGCATGCCTACGCAACAAGGTCACCACCTCAGCGCGACGCTGGCAAAGCAACGGGATCTGGCGAACGATTTTTTTGATGTGGGGTTTGCGGCTGGCGTACGCTCTCGGCGTGTCGCCTGCGCGGCTTGCACGGTGGTATAGCCAGTCGGAATGAGTGCATTGAAGACACGATTGCACATCGCAATATTCTGCCGCCCACTGATCGCAGGCCACGTCAAAACGCGCCTCATTCCAGCGTACGGCGCAGAAGGCGCAGCGCGTATCTATGCGCAACTGGTTGAACGCACGCTGCGAACCGTTGCCGAGACCGGAGCCACCGCCTCGTTGTGGGTCGCGGGCGACACGGCGCATGCATCGGTGCTCGATTGGGCACAGCGATACTCGTTGCCCGTCCATTCCCAATGCGAAGGTGATCTCGGCGAACGCATGTCGCAGTGCCTCGCAATCCTTGCTGAAATACATGACCGTGTGTTGCTCATCGGCACCGACTGCCCCGCGCTCAAGCTGGAAGATTTGCAAGCCGCCGCAGCGTGCCTCAGCGAGAGCTGTCACTGGGTATTCACGCCCGCTGAAGATGGCGGCTACGTGCTGGTCGGCAGCAACGCACCCGGCAACGAGCCCTTCGCCAACATCGCGTGGAGCACCTCCGAAGTGATGAGGCAAACGCGAAGCGCGCTGCGAGCGAATGCGTTTGCGTGGGCGGAAACGGCGACGCTTTGGGATGTTGATGAAGCCGTTGACGTTGAGCGTGCGCGTAACGCACGCCTGATCGAGTCGATCTAAACTTCATAAATGTTTGAAAACTTCACCCTCCAGCGCATCAACACCAACGGCATTGCGATCAATGCTCGCGTCAGCAATGACCGCAGCAAACCGCCGTTGTTATTGCTGCACGGCCATCCGCAAACGCACTTGATTTGGCACAAAGTCGAACCAGCGCTCAGCAAGCATTTCAGCATCGTCGCCGCCGATCTACGTGGCTACGGTGACAGTGACAAACCTGCGTCTGACGCCAGCGTAAATCACGCGCCGTACAGCAAGCGTGAGATGGCGAAAGACATGGTGCAGCTCATGCATTCGCTCGGCTTCCCGCGCTTCAAAGTGCTCGCCCACGACCGTGGCGCACGGGTCACTCATCGCATGCTGGTTGATCACGCAGGCAGCGTGGAGCGCGCGACACTTTTAGACATTGCGCCCACGCTCGCGATGTACGAGCAAACGACGATGGACTTCGCCAAGGCCTACTGGCACTGGTTTTTCCTGATTCAACGCGAACCGTTGCCGGAGACGATGATCTCCGCTAACCCTGAATTCTTCATCGAAAAAATGATGGGCAATCGGCACGCCGGGTTATCCGCATTCACTCCGGAAGTGCTGGCTGAATACCGCCGATGCATCAATCTGCCCGACATCGCTCACGCCATTTGCGAAGACTATCGCGCTGCTGCAACGATTGATTTGGAGCATGATCGCGCAGACCGTGAAGCAGGCGTCAAAGTGACGCAGCCGCTGCAAGTGCTGTGGGGAGAAAACGGCGTCATCGGCAAGTGTTTCGACCCTATTGCCGAATGGAACCGGGTCGCGGTCAATGCTCGCGGAAGCGCTGCACCATGCGGCCACTACATCCCGGAAGAAGCGCCTGAAGCATTGCTGGCTGCGGCGTTGCCGTTCTTGCTAGGCAATTGACGAGACTCGTATTGGAGCGGCGAGAGCCGCAATCCGATGCATCACCGACTCATCAGGCCCAGCATCTAGTTCGACGTGCTGCGCGGTCGTCGTCAGCGTGAACCCGAGCCGCGCAAGCAACCGCATCGAGCGATAGTTTGTGCGCTTGAGCACAGCCCAAAGCTCGCGCGTATCGTACTGACTAACCAGCTCCGCAATCATCGCGGACACTGCCTGATGCGCGAGTCCTCGCCCCCAGAATGCGCTGCCCAATTCGTATGCGATCAGCGCGCTGCCGTCAGGACGAACCGTGGCTTGCACGTAACCAATCGGTTCGTGACTTGGCAAACGAATCACCCAGTTCAGCCAGTGCTCTTGCCCATCAGCCGACTGCCTCGTTTCGAGCTTGGTAAACCGCGTGCGCAACCATTCGAGCGACGTCGGCGGAGCGTTTTCAAACTCATAAATCGCAGGATCACTGAGCACCGCGAACATCGCTTCCGCGTGCGCAGCGACCTGCGGTTCCAGCGTCAGTGTGGTGGTTTTAATGGTGCGCATATTTAGATTGTCAGGCTTAGCGTCATTTTTATGCTTCTGGCGGCTGACGGGCAACCTAGCAACGCGTCGTTGAAAACCGTCGTTATTACTAATCAACTTTTTACTGTAACACCCATTCTATTAAGGCTAGAACGCAAAAACTGTTTAAGTCGATATTTGTCATTTAATAGTCTTTAGCCCATACTAAACGGCACTTTCAGCCAAAAGCTGATAACGAAACGCAGCTTAAGTTTGCGGTGTATCGTGACCATTGATTTGAGCCACTCGACAGCTTCGACTCGATGCGGCGGATAGACTGCGAACACAGAAAAAAGGAACTGACATGACCCACAGAATCGCAGTAATTCCCGGCGACGGCATCGGCAAAGAGACCATGCCTGAAGGCATCCGCGTGATGCAGGCCGCAGCGAAAAAATTCAACATTCCGCTGCAGTTCGATCACTTCGATTTTTCGTCGTGGGACTACTACGAAAAACACGGCAAGATGATGCCCGACGACTGGAAGGCGCAGATCGGCGGCCATGACGCAATCTATTTCGGCGCGGTCGGCTGGCCGGACAAGATTGCCGATCACGTGTCGCTGTGGGGCTCGCTGATCCTGTTTCGTCGTGAATTTGACCAGTATGTGAATCTCCGCCCTGCCCGCCTGATGCCCGGTGTCACCGCGCCCGTGGTGAAGAAGGATGGTTCGCCGTATAAAGCGGGAGACATTGATTTCTACATCGTGCGCGAAAACACCGAGGGCGAATATTCATCGGTCGGTGGCCGCATGTTTCCGGGCACGGATCGCGAGTTCGTATTGCAGGAGAGCGTGTTCACCCGCACCGGCGTTGATCGCATCCTGAAATTCGCGTTCGACCTCGCGCAGAGTCGTCCGAAAAAGCACCTGACCAGCGCCACCAAATCGAACGGCATTTCGATCTCGATGCCGTACTGGGATGAGCGCGTCGTTGAGATGGCAAAGAACTATCCGGAGCTTACTCAAGACAAGTTTCACATCGATATTTTGAGCGCGCACTTTGTGCAGCGGCCCAGCTTTTTTGACGTGGTGGTCGCCAGCAATCTGTTCGGCGACATCCTGTCCGATCTCGGCCCCGCCTGCACCGGCACCATCGGCATCGCGCCAAGCGCCAACATCAACCCGGAGCGCAAATTTCCGAGCCTGTTCGAACCCGTTCACGGCAGCGCGCCGGACATCGCGGGCAAAGGCATCGCCAACCCCATCGGTCAGATCTGGTGCGGCGCGATGATGCTGGAGTGGCTGGGCTACAAGGCTGCGCATGACGCGGTGCTGGCGGCATGCGAGCGCTGCACGGCGGAGGGTCCGCGCACAGGCGATATGGGCGGTACGGCAAAGACTGAGGATGTGGGTCGATTTATTGCGGAGGCGTTGGCTTAAAACCAACGCGAACTGTGCCTGCGGAACTGTGGGAGCGGTTCCACCGCGATGCGCGCCAGCGCCTGCAAAGACTCGCGGTGAAACCGCTCCCACAAACTTCCTCCACGTCACGCTATCAGCCAACCTGATACACAGCATCAACAGCTGCGGATCGAAAGCAACGTCACATAGGCCCCGTCAGCGCATGCTTCTTGCTAAGCTATTACATTGATCCCGATGAATCGTGTAATCCATGCCCGCTGACACTACCTCCGTTGATCGCCCCGCTACTTCTTCAAACACGTTGAGCTCGGCGTCACACATCCGCCTAACGTCACACGCGGGCGGGTTCGGTGCGCGATTGATTCACTGGGACGCAACTACCGCGCTGCATCGCGGCCCCGTTGTTGGCACCACGACCACCCGCGCGCATCGCAACGTGATCGGCACTCACAGCGGCTCGTATAGCGTGTACCGTGCGTTGGCCGTAGCCGCAGGCGCGCTGAACCGCGAGCATCGCGCTGACCTCACCAATACTTCCCCGACCGACGAAATCGGCCCTTATCCGCAATGGGGCGAGCCGGGACGCATGGTGTCGATTGACCCGTGGGGTGCGACGGTGTCCACGGTATTCGCCGACGACTTGGCAGCGGGTTACGACATCCGTCCCACCATCGCCGTGACCAAGGCGCACGTCATCCTGCCCGAGGTGATTGATGCGCTGGCGAAAGGACGCTTGCACGCCGACGGCAAAGTGCTCACCGCTAACGGCGCAGCACTCGTGACCAAAGCCGCGATTGAGCCCGTATGGTTTCTGCCCGGCATCGCCAAACGTTTCGGCTGCAGCGAGGCCGATTTGCGTCGTGTGCTGTTCGAGGAAACCGGCGGCATGTATCCCGAACTCGTCACCCGCTCCGACCTCGAAGTGTTCCTGCCGCCTATCGGCGGGCAAACGGTTTACATCTTCGGCAACCCGCGCGATCTGGCAAATCCGGACGTTGAACTCACGGCGCGCGTGCATGACGAATGCAATGGCTCGGACGTGTTCGGCTCCGACATTTGCACCTGTCGCCCGTATTTGACGCATGCGATTGAAGAGTGCATACAGGGCGTACAGCGTGGTGGTGTGGGGCTGGTGGCGTATTCGCGCAAGGAAGGCCGCGCGCTGGGCGAAGTGACCAAATTCCTCGTCTATAACGCGCGCAAACGCCAGGTCGGCGGCGACACGGCAGACAAATATTTCGCGCGCACCGAATGTGTGGCCGGTGTGCAGGACATGCGTTTTCAGGAGCTGATGCCTGACGTGCTGCACTGGCTCGGCGTGAAGAAAATTCATCGCCTCGTCTCCATGAGCAACATGAAATACGACGCGATCACCAACTCCGGCATCGAAATCGGCACGCGCGTAAACATCCCGGACGACCTGATCCCAGCTGATGCGCGCGTGGAGATGGACGCGAAGATTGCGTCCGGGTATTTCACGCTCGGGCTGGTGCCGGATGCTGAGGAACTTAAGGTTGCGAAAGGGCGGGGCCTGAGCGAATGAGCGGCATGCTGGACGCACTGTCGGCTGATCTGGCCTCCGCGATCGCCGCACGCGTACTGCGTGACCCGACAACGATTCGCGCGCGCGCGCATGCGCTGCTTGCGCGTGCACGCGCTGGTGAATCCTCGTATTTCGTCATCTCGCCGGACGCCGCCCTTGACGACACTGCCCAACAAATTGCAACGGTAACCCGCGCACGTTATCCCGACGGTCGCATCCCGTACCACAGCCGGTGGCGGCACTTTGAGGCCGGAGGTGTTGACCGTCGCAGTCACCTCGACGCGAAAATTGCCGACCTCGATGCCGTTGAGCAGGCCCGAGCGCAGATTGAGCTGACCATCGTCAGCGTACTGCTCGACGCCGGCGCCGGTGCCGATTGGTCTTACCTCGAATCGACGACTGACCACCGCTTCACGCGCTCGGAGGGATTGGGTGTGGCGAGTTTTAATGCCTTCGTCGGGGGCATGTTTTCCTCTGACCCCGTGCACCCGTGCCAAGCAGATGCAGCAGGCCTGCAAGCCATTACGACGGAGCGTCTCGCCGCAGCATTTCAGGTGTCAAGCGACAACCCGCTGGTCGGACTCGAAGGCCGTGCCGCGCTGCTTCGACGCCTGGGCGACATTAAGGCGGCAATCAGTGAGGGTGTTCGGGAAACTGAAGCTCAACTGCCTGCTGCACCGCGCCCCAAACGACTCCGACACATTGATCGACTCGACACGCGTTTGGCCGACCTGATTCCCATCGCCATCGCCGCCGACAGAACCATAAATATCACGCAAATTTTTTCGCGCATTCTCAGTGCCTATTCCCATGCTTGGCTTGCGCCGAACCAACTTGCCGACGGCACACGACTTGGCGATTGCTGGCACCATTCCGCCGTGAAGGGCGAGGGTCTGAGCGACGGCTGGATGCCGTTTCACAAGTTGTCGCAGTGGCTCACCTATTCACTGCTTGAGCCGTTCGAGTGGGCAGGTGTAACGGTGACTGGCCTCGATGCGCTCACTGGCTTGCCCGAATACCGCAACGGTGGCCTGCTACTTGACGCTGGCGTGATCGCCGCGAAAGATTCGGCGTTGCTTGATCGAACGTGGCAGGTCAGCGACGAATTTATCGTCGAGTGGCGTGCGTTGACGGTTGCGCTACTTGATGAACTGGCACCGCGCGTGCGCAAAATTCTTGGTAAAAGCGAAGCAGACATGCCGCTCGCCTGCGTGCTCGAAGGCGGGACTTGGGCGACAGGGCGCGTGCTTGCACAACAGTTACGCGGTGGCCTGCCACCCATAAAAATTGCTTCTGATGGCACCGTTTTTTGAGCAAAACAATTGATGTCGCTTGTGGGAGCGGTTCCACCGCGATTGATGCACGCGAAAACTTTCAATCGCGGTAAAACCGCTCCCACAAATACCGTAAACAATCGAAGATAAAAATATGAGCAATGTCCATCTGATCGACCATCCCCTCGTACAACACAAGCTCACGCTCATGCGCCGCAAGGACGCGAGCACCAACAGTTTCCGTCGTTTGCTCAATGAGCTGGCAATGCTCATGGCTTACGAGGTCACGCGCGATGTCGGAATGCAGGAGATCGACATCGAGACTCCGCTGGAGTCGATGAAGGCGAAAGTCATCGACGGCAAGAAGCTCGTATTCGTCTCCATCCTGCGGGCCGGCACCGGCATTCTCGAAGGCATGCTGAGCGTCGTGCCCGGTGCGCGCGTCGGGCATATTGGCCTGTATCGCGATCCAAAAACGCTGACCGCCATCGAGTACTACTTCAAGCTGCCCGGTGACATGCATGAGCGCGACGTGATTGTGGTTGACCCGATGCTTGCCACCGGCAACACCGCGATTGCCGCCGTCGAGCGCATCAAGGAAACACGGCCGAAATCGATCAAGTTTGTTTGCCTGCTCACCTGCCCTGAAGGCATCAAAGCTTTGCAGGCAGCGCATCCCGATGTGGCCATATACACGGCCGCGATTGATCGCGAACTCAATAGTCACGGCTACATTTTGCCGGGGCTGGGTGATGCGGGTGACCGAATTTTTGGCACAAAATAAACTTGTTCAGACTGTAGGAGCGGCTTGCCGCGACCACGTACGAAATAGAGGCACGGGTCGCGGCAAGCCGCTCCTACAAGAACACCTACCACTATCACAACACATACTGCCCCTCTTCCAGTCCACTCAACCCATAGGAGCCCCGCATGAACAAACGTCGACAACTTCTTATTCGCACCGCCGCCATCGCTGCGCTATCCACGCTCGCCATGCCGAGCCTCGCTTTCGCGCAAGCCAAATTGAAGGTTGCCGCGATCTATACGGTGCCGTTCGAACAGCAATGGGTGAGCCGCATTCACAAGGCATTAAAGGCCGCCGAAGCGCGTGGCGACATCGAGTACAAAGCAACCGAAAACGTAGCCAACGCGGACTACGAACGGGTAATGCGTGAGTATGTAGCCGGCGGCAATCAACTCATCGTGGGCGAAGCGTTCGCGGTTGAAGCCGCAGCACGCAAAGTTGCCAAGGATTCGCCCAAGGTCTCGTTCCTGATGGGATCAAGTGGCAAGCCGCAAGCACCGAACTTCAGCGTCTTTGACAACTACATTCAAGAGCCCGCTTACCTCTCCGGCATGATCGCTGGCAGCATGACAAAGTCGAACAAAATCGGCATGGTCGGTGGTTTCCCGATTCCTGAGGTCAATCGCCTGATGCATGCCTTCATGGCCGGTGCCAAAGAAACCAATCCGAAGGTTGAATTCACGGTCAGCTTTATCAATAGCTGGTTCGATCCGCCGAAAGCAAAAGAAGCCACATTCGCAATGATTGACAAGGGCGCCGACGTACTTTACGCAGAGCGTTTTGGCGTCAGCGATGCAGCAAAAGAAAAAGGCAAGCTCGCCATCGGCAACGTGATCAACACGCAGGACAAATACCCGGACACCGTGGTTGCATCAGCCCTGTGGAACATGGAACCCAGCATTGATGAGGCATTGAAACTGGTGAAGGCCGGTAAGTTCGTGGCTGCCGATTACGGCAAGTTCTCGACCATGAAGTACAAAGGCTCAGAACTGGCACCGCTTGGCACGTTTGCCACCAAAGTGCCCGCCGACATCGTGAAGAAAGTAGCGGCGAAGCAAGCTGACATTCTTTCCGGAAAATTCACCGTTAAAGTGGACGACACCACGCCGAAATCTACGGCGAAGTAGCTCCGCTCCATCCTGTCCACTCGACATGGCTAGCTCCCTCTCCCGCAAGCGGGAGAGGGTTGGGGTGAGGGTGGAGGTGTTACTCAAAACTGCCGAAACGCGAAGACTCGAACAAACTCAAGTGACAAACTCCCCCAGCGTCTTATCGCTACGCAGCATCAGCAAGCGCTTCGGCGCACTGATCGCTAACGACAATATTTCGCTCGACCTCAAAGCAGGCGAAGTATTAGCGCTGTTGGGCGAAAATGGCGCAGGCAAATCCACGCTTATGTCGATTCTGTTCGGTCATTACGTGGCCGACACCGGTGAGATCGAGGTATTCGGACAGCCACTGCTAAGCGGCAATCCAAAGGCCGCACTCGCTGCCGGTATCGGCATGGTGCATCAACATTTCACGCTGGCGGACAACCTAAGCGTGCTCGACAATGTACTGCTCGGCTCCGAGCCTATCTGGCAGCCATTTTCACGACGTAGCGCCGCACGACAAAAACTGCTCGATGTAGCAAAAAGCTTTGGCCTACCCGTAACACCAGAAGCTCGCGTGGGCACATTGACCGTTGGCGAACGCCAACGCGTGGAAATTCTCAAAGCGTTGTATCGCGGCGCACGCATCCTGATTCTTGATGAGCCGACGGCTGTACTAACACCGCAGGAAAGCGAAGCGCTGTTCGACACGCTCGGTCAGATGGTGTCGCAGGGACTCTCCATCATTTTCATCAGCCACAAGCTGGCCGAAGTGCTGCGAGTATCGACACGGATCGCGGTGCTACGCAGCGGCAAACTGGTAGCGCAAGCCGTAGCCGCCGACGTGACGCAGGCGCAGTTAGCACTTTGGATGGTAGGCCACGGCGTTGACGCGCCGCAGAAAAAACCGTCAACGCACGTTTCGTCCGACGTGTGCGTGCTATCGGGCGTGAGCACCTATGCGAAAAACAGGGAGCGATTAGAGAATGTCTCCCTAACGTTGCGTGGCGGCGAAATCGTAGCTATTGCCGGGATATCGGGCAACGGTCAGGCGGCTCTCGCGGAGCTGCTGTGCGGCACTCAACGTGCAGTAGCCGGATCGGTACAACTGCTGGGCAAGCCGTTGCCGCCATCGCCCGAACAATTGGTAGCACTCGGCGTTGCCCGCATCCCGGAAGATCGGCATGCTGTTGGAGTAGTCGGCGATTTACCGGTTTGGGAAAACGCGCTGTCGGAACGGTTACGCAGTGCGAAATTTTCAAAATGGTTATGGGTGCGCAGACGTGCTGCACGCGCCCACGCAAACCGAATCATCGAGCGCTTCGACGTGCGCGGCGGTGGCGCTCTCGTACCCGCGCGATCTCTGTCCGGCGGCAACATGCAAAAGCTCATTCTCGGTCGCGCCTTGCTCGCGCCTGATGGGATGCCCGCAGCGAGACTCATCATTGCGCATCAGCCGAGCTGGGGCTTGGACATTAGCGCGGTCGCGTTCGTGCAGCAACAACTGATTGCCGCGCGTGATGCGGGTGCGGCAGTGCTGGTGATCTCTGATGATCTCGACGAAGTGATGGCGCTCGGGGATCGCATAGCAGTAATGCATTCGGGGAGGCTCACAGACGCGCGGCCAACGTCTGACTGGACACGTGAGTGGATTGGGTTGGCCATGGCGGGGGTGACCGGTTTGCCCCCCTCCCCCCTTGCGGGAGAGGGTTGGGGGAGAGGGGGAGCGTCGTGCACACGCCAAGTTTGATCGGCGCGCCAGCCTCCCCCTCTCCCCAACCCGCTCCCGCGAGGGGAGAGGGGGTAAAACCATGACCACTCGCGTTCACCGCATGGGTTGGGCGTCAAGGCATCCATGCGCCTAGAAAAGCGCACTGAACCCTCGGCAGCAGCACTTGTGATCGCCCCCATCGCGGCGGTCGCGTTCACGCTCGCGATGGCTTTGTTACTGGTGCTTTGGGCGGGCGCACCTATTGATCAGACCTACGCGCTCGTGTTTCAGGGCGGCTTCGGCTCCGTGTTCGCGCTCAGCGAAACGTTTACCCGCGCCACGCCGTTAATTCTCACCGGGCTCGCAGCAACTGTTGCGTTCAAAGCAAGACTGTTCAACATCGGCGCGGAAGGACAACTCTACGCGGGGGCGCTGGCCGCAATCGCAGTCGGCGGGTTGCATAGCGGCACAGGACTCGAATGGTCGCCGTGGATTGTGTTTCCTTTGATGATGCTCGCCGCAGCATTAGCCGGTGCTCTGCTCTTGCTCGGGCCAGCGCTGCTCAAAACGCGGCTCGGTGTTGACGAAGTGGTCACCACCTTGCTGCTCAACTTCATCGTGTTGCTGCTCGTTTCCGCCATGCTCGATGGCCCCATGAAAGACCC
>JANNYE010000022.1:0-47351 GCA_031409935.1 Burkholderiales bacterium
GGCGAAGTCGTGCTAATTTAATGTGTTCGGATTTTTTCCTGCTGCGGTTTGGTTGGAGCGGCTTGCCGCGTCATCTGTTCCGATTAAAAATTGGGTCGGGGCATGCCGCTCCTACCTGTCCGCCACACACACTCGCTGACCCATGCAATCGAAAATCAACACACTCGCCATCATCGGCGTAGGCCTTATTGGCGGATCGCTGTCGCTAGCGCTTAAAGCGAAGGACGCCGTGGGCCGAGTGATTGGCGTAGGGCGCTCGGCAGCCAATCTCGATGAGGCGTTGCGGCTCGGCATCATCGACGCGGTCGCGACCATTGAGGAGGCCGCTCGCGCCGACATCATCTTTGTAGCCACCCCGGTGGCGCAGATGCCGCAGGTGTTTGCAGCGCTCGCGTCGCACGTGGGGGATGCGAGCATCATCACCGATGGCGGCAGCACCAAGCAGGATGTGATTGCAGCGGCACGCGCTGCGTTGGGAACGAAATTCAACCAGTTTGTAGCCGCACATCCAATTGCCGGTACTGAAAAAACGGGCGCTGCAGCTGCGTTCGCCACGCTTTACAAACAACGAAAAATCGTGATCTGCGCTGGCGAGGAAAGTGACCAACGCCATGCTGCAGCGGTTCAACGGGTGTCGCTGATGTGGCAGCACACGGGCGCCAACATTCATCAAATGAGCGCAGCCGAGCATGACGACGTGTTTGCTGCGGTGAGCCACCTGCCGCACCTGCTGGCGTTTGCGTTGGTGGACATGCTGGCGGGTACGACGCGCGCGGATCAATATTTCAACTATGCGGCCAGCGGTTTTCGCGATTTCACGCGCATCGCAGCAGGTTCGCCCGAAATGTGGCGCGACATCAGTGTGGCCAACCGAGTTGCTCTGCGCGAGCAGTTGCGCCAGTATCGGCAAACGCTCGATGCCTTCGATGGGTGGCTCGCCACGGCCACAGCCGACGATGTTGCCGCCATTGATCGCGTTTACGGCCGTGCCGCACACGCGCGCCGCGCTTGGCAGCGGCATATTGAGCAGGGTGAGCCGATGCCGCGATTCAACGGCGGCGGGCAAGAAGCTTAAGGGCACGCCGATAAATCCGCTTTTCGGGCGAATTGCGTCGCCGCGCGGTGCTCGCGATCCTCATGTCAGCTGCGCCTACATTCCGGTTGCTGCGCGCCGCGCCGAAGAGGGTAACTACGGCACTTCATCGCGAAAATTCGAATTGATAGACGTGCTCTTAAAACTTAAATCGACGCTGTCACCAGTTGCGGTTTGTAACGTTCTGTAACTTCTTTTTTCTTTGTGCGAACTCTAGTATTCAGGCTTAGAGCGCCGTGGTCACTAGCCTGCGGCAACGCTCAACGTTGTTTTCTGGAGGTCGCTCATGAAACACACCAGTGCCGAAATACTTGCCTACGCTCACACGCTAGTTCACAGCAAATGGCGCGCCAAGGACTCGCCCGGTCCGTTTTGCGCGCTGTTTGTTCGCCATGTGTTCCAACACTGTGGCATCAATTTACCGGTGGCAAGGCAGCCTTCTGATTGGCAGTTTTCTCGATCGTTGCCACAAGGCGAAGGATTCGCAAACAGCCTAGCGGGCAGCGAGATTGGAGAAAAAATTCCCACCGTTGACCTGCTGCAACCGGGCGACATTGTGTTGTGGCGTGGCACGATCCCGACCATCTCTTCGCAACTGATTTCGCATGTCGGTATTTACGCGGGCCACGGCAAGGCGTACGACCGCGGAAGCGATGGCGTTGAGTTCCGCACCATCAACACGTTCGCGCATTTTGTTGAAGGTCGGCGACCTTCCGCGCTGCAAGGTTCGGGCGCGGCGGGCGCGGTGCAAGCCAACCCGAGCAAAGTATCAAAGATTGCCTTTGAGCATGGCAAACTTAGCTGCAAACTTCACGGCCATGCGGTGACTAGCATGATCCTGGGGGCCAACGGCCACGGCAACGTGCTGGTCAACGATCGCATCAGTCACGCGGCGAGTTTTCTGGTCGAGATGCAAGGGCAGGACGGTCGCTGGTACAAGGGCTACAGCCATGATGGTCGCTGCACCTTGATCGGCATGAGTTCGGTTCGGTGCGCCGTCAAAAACGGCGCACTTGAAGTGCACATCGACAAAACGACCGAGGTGAAGCCGCGCAGCTTGGTGATCACGCTGGTTGAAAAATAGGCGGGTGCTGCCTTTCAGCGGGGTAGAGCGCCGCCTCTACAATTCCCCGCATGACATCACTTCAATTGCATGCCCACCGATGCGCCTCGGGCGTGGTGGCGCTGCCCGGCTCTAAAAGTATTTCCAACCGAGCTTTGCTGTTAGCTGCGCTCGCTCAAGGACAGACCACACTCACGGGGCTGCTGGAATCCGACGACACTCGCGTAATGCGCGACGCGCTTGCCAAGCTTGGCGTGGTGACGGTGCCGGGCTTGGACAGTACGGTGTTGACGGTTGCCGGTTGCGGCGGCGCGTTCGCAGCGTTGACTGCCGATATCTTCGTTGGCAACTCGGGCACCTCAGCCCGCTCGCTGGTGGGCACGCTCGCGCTTGCCGCAGCGCCGGGGGCGGCGTATGCCATCGACGGCGTGCCGCGTATGCGTGAGCGACCCATTGGCGACCTAGTAGACGCATTGGTGCAAATCGGCGCTGCGATTGATTACACCGGTAACGCCGGGTTTCCGCCGCTGACGATTCGTGGCGGCGACATTCGTGTGGACAAGCCGATCCCGATTCGCGGCGATGTGTCGTCGCAGTTTTTGACCGGCTTGCTGATGGCGTTGCCACTGCTGACAGCGCGCACCGGGCAGAGCGCAGCCATTGTTGTGGTTGGTGAGCTCATCTCAAAACCCTACATCGAAATCACGCTGGCGATGATGCGGCAGTTCGGCGTTCACGTTGAGCGTGATGGCTGGCGACGATTCACCGTGCCGGGTGGTGACGCGGCAAAGTATGTCGCTCCCGGTCGTTATGCGATCGAAGGGGATGCGTCAACAGCATCGTATTTTCTCGCGGCGGCGGCGATTGCCGGTGGCCCGATTCGCGTCGAAGGTGTGGGGCGCGTCGCGTTGCAGGGCGACGTTAAATTCGCCGATGCATTGGCCGCAACCGGTGCGCAGATCACGTGGGAAGACCACGCGATCATCGCGCAGGCCCCGGCAGATGGGCGGTTGCGCGCGATTGATGCCGACATGAATCACATTCCTGATGCCGCGATGACGTTGGCCGTCGTTGCGCTGTTTGCCGAGGGCACCACGCGGCTGACCAATATCGGAAGTTGGCGCGTGAAAGAGACTGATCGCATCAACGCAATGGCCACCGAACTGCGCAAACTCGGGGCAACGGTTGAGGAGGGCGCGGACTGGATATCGATCACGCCGCCCGCTGTTCTGACGCCCAATGCCGCCATCGATACCTATGACGATCATCGCGTCGCTATGTGTTTTGCGTTGGCAAGCCTTGGGCCGCGTGGTGTGCCGATTCGCATCAACGATCCGGCCTGCGTGAACAAGACTTTTCCGGGATATTTTCAGGCACTCGCCGCGCTCGTCGGCGCGGCCTAAAATCATAGTGGTGTCGCCGCACTGTAGGAGCGCCCTTGGCCGCGATAGTTGACCATGAATCGCGGCCAAGGCCGCTCCAACAAAAATACTGCGCCACAAAATCTTTTGGCCAACGCACTATTCGCGGGAATCGCTACTATGCCCAATTCAGTCTCGCCGCCTAACTCAATCCCGGTTGACAAACCGGCACGCCGTGCGCTGCTAAAGCGAGCCGCGGGCATGGCCGCGGCGGGTGTCGTCTTGCCGAACGCAGCGCGTGCCGCAACGGCAAACGTTGCCACCCGTGCCACGGGCTCCGCCGCCTTCGGCAAAACGCTCACCCACGACGCAACCGGTCAACTCACTCCCGCCACGCTGCAAAGCTTCGAAGCAGCCACGGCCAGCGGCAAGATCATCGATTGGGAGCGCCTGCCGGTCAGCAATGAAATTCGTCTGGTCAATCCGCTCGCAGCGTACCCGTGGGATAAAGACCCGATGGCCGTTGACGTCATCAAGTTGCCACCGTTTCCGGCGCTTGAGTCCGAGCGGCTGGCAGAAGAAGCGCTTGAGCTCTACTGGATGGCGCTGTTGCGCGACGTGCCGCTGTGGGACTACGAGCGCTCAAGCCTTGTACGTGATGCGGTTGCCGAGTTGCGCAAAACAACGCTCAATAAAGAGGTGACTGCGCAGACGTTGTTTCGCCTCGGCACACCGGGCGAAGCGGATGGTTATTGGGTGTCGCAATTGTTGTGGATGCCCATTCCGTATGGCGCGCACAACCTTTGGCAGGGCTACAAAACTGCCTTCAAAGGCAGTGATTTCATGACTGGCTGGGACGAATATCTCAAGGTCATCAACGGCGAATGGCCCCCCGGTATTCTCAACCACTTTGGCGATCTGTATTACCTGCGCTCGGGCCGCGATGTCGGCGAATATGTGCACTGGGATTTTTCATATCAGGCGTTTATCAACGCAGCCTCCATCCTGCTGGGCAATCCGCATCGCCCGCGCGAAAACTGGCCTGCGACCAACCCGTACAAAACCTCACGCACCATGAACGGTTTTGTGTCGATGGGACCGGCCTACGTTCACAATGCGCTGGGCACGGTGAGCGACTGTGCGTTCAAAGCCTGCTGGAACGAGAAATGGATTCGCCATCGCGCGTTGCGCCCCGAGGAATATGGCGCGTTAGTGGATCGAGCGGTGCGTGGAGAAAACACCGGCATTCATCCGCTGATCGTCAATTCAGACGCGGTCAAACGGGTGCGCGCCAAGTTCGGCTCGGCGTTGTTGCCGCAAGCCTACCCTGAAGGCGCGCCGCCTCATCCTGCCTATCCGTCCGGTCACGCGGCAGTCGCGGGTGCTTGCGTGACCGTGCTCAAAGCCATGTTCGACGAAAAGCGCAAGCTGCGTTTTCCGCTGCAGCCGACCCGCGATGGAAAGGACTGGGAAAGCCTCGATCCCAATCTGCCCACGCCCACTGTTTTGTCGGAACTCAACAAGCTGGCCACGGCGTTGTCGATGGGCCGAAATTTTGCCGGCGTGCATTGGCGCAGCGACGCGTGGCAGGGATTACTGCTCGGCGAGAGCGTGGCCGCAGCGTGGCTGAAGGCGGAAAAAATGAAGTGCGTTGAAGGGCAGCAAGGCTGGCTGAAATCGTTTGAATTCACGAGTTTTTCCGGGCGGAAGGTCGTGGTTTAGTACCCGCGTTCGGTCGTGACGATTCGCTGCTGAGTCGGCAAACAGCTTTTCGATATGAATCATATTGCATAGGGCCTAACGCGCTATTATGCTAATAATCGATAATTGAAAAAAGTGGCCGCAAGCCCTTATAAAATAAGGCACAAATCAAAAAGCTGCTTCAGTTTTCACGGCTTTGATCGTCCTGCGCGTGCCTTGCGGTGCACCGCTGCCGGGTTGGTATCCAGCGCTACCTTGGCTGCGCCTGCCGCATCATTGGCTGGCCGTTTGTAAAAAATTGTGCTTGCGTCAACTGGGTTGTGACGCTCACCGTTGCTTGCCTGCGGGTACAGATTTTTCTTAACAAACTGGCGTGGAACGGACGACAATCGCGTCTTCTCCTTTGCCAGCCTGTCGAGCGGTCAGCGTCCGGTGCGCGGACGAGCGTCAAACAACCTGGAGGGAAGCACCATGTATCCATGCAGCCATCAACCTCGCGCGGTCGCCCGCCGCCGCGATGGTTCGCGATTCGCAGTCACTGCGCTTTTTTCCGCGCTGATCTTTGCCATCGCCGTGATGCCCACGCATGCGGCTGATCCGCCCGCCCCACGCCAAGCAGATATGTCCAAGTCTGCGGCGAGCCAGCTGAAGCCCAGTGACACCAAAGCGAAGCCGTTTCTTGAAGGTGGCCTTGATGGCACCGGAATCCGCAAGGCTGCGCCGGTCGCGCCGAGGGCGGCTGCGGGCGCTCAGAAGCCCGGCGACAGCAGCGTGAAACCATTTCTTGGTGGCGGTGTAGAAGGCACCGGAATCCGCAAGGCTGCCCCGGTGGTGCCGAAGGAGGCTGCTGCGGTTTCCGCAAAAAAATCGGGTCATAGCTGACGCCGCCTACGGCGCAAGTCCGGGATGCGGGTGGCAAATTATCAGTGAGACAACGGGTGCCCGAGATGCCATCGACAGCGAAGTGAATTTACCAACGATGTCTTTGCCGTAGCAGAAAAAGCGTTAACCAGATCAGGCCACAGCTGAAGGAGTTCATCATGAATCGTGTCACGTCTCGAAATACCATCGTGTCGTTCGTCGTTTCATTGTTTGTAGCGCTGGTCACCGCGCTGTCATCGTCGTCCGCATTCGCGCAACCGGTGACAGTGGTCGAGTATTACAACCGGGTGATTGATTCGTACTTCATCACGGCCCGTCCGACCGAGCAGACGGTGCTCGACACGGCAGTTGATTTCGAGCGCACTGGCATGACGTTCACCGCGACCGCGGGCAGTAGCAGCAATGCTGCAAACAGCATTTGCCGTTTCTACATCTCGATGGCAAGCCCGTTCACCAGCTCGCATTTCTACGGCTTGCAAACGCCGGACTGCATTCAGGTTTTGCAGATCAACCCAGCGGGCTTCAGTTACGAAGGCATTGATTTCGCGGTCGGTCTCAAGGTTGGCAACAGCTGCCCTGCGGCCACGCCACTGGCGATTTATCGCAGCTTCCGCGCCGGTGCCAATGGACGCACGGCCAATCATCGCTACACGGTGTCGCAGGCAAGTTACAACAAGATGGCGAGTGTTGGCTGGGCGCAGGAGGGCATCGCCTTTTGCGTGGCGTCAGCGAGCGACGCTGCAAACGTGTGGCCCCCAGCTGCCACCGGGCTCTACACGGGCACCACGAAATACGCGGTAGGCATACTCGACGGGCATACGGTACGCGACGTGCCGCATTCGCGCGATATTCCAGTGTTGATCCGCTACCCGCTGGCGGCAGGCAATGCCAAGCTTCCGCTCATCGTGTGGTCACACGGCGGCGAGAAAAACGAGAACGGCAAGCATGTCGGTGCCGAGTGGGGCAATGCACTGGCCGCTGCGGGCTACATCGTGGTTCACATGAGCCATGTGCCGCGCACCGACGCAGAAAGGAGCGCGCTCGCCGCCGAATTCAACCTCACGGCAACGACGCCACGCGAAGCAGGAGAGTTTGAGTCGAACATCGACCGGCCGCGCGACACCATCGCAGTGCTCAATGCGCTGCCAAGCATTGAGTCGGCGTTTCCGCTGGCGCAGGGCCGCTTTGACTATTCGCGAATTGGCGTCGCGGGTCATTCGTATGGTTCGTACAGCGTGCGAACCGCTACCTGCGCTCGCGTCGCGCTAGGCACCGATCCAGACTACAGTTTCCGTGCCGTGAATAGCCACAACACGCCGCTGGCAATCTTGCCGAAAGCGGTGATGGCCGCATCGCCGCAAGGCGTCGGCAACAACGGTTTCAAGATGGATTCATGGCGCGAATGCACGCTGCCCGACCTAACGTTGACGGGCAGCGGCGACAGCTCCGACACCACGTCGGCGGCGCAGCGGACGGACTCATTCGGTCTGATGCCGCCCGGTGACAAATACCTCATGTACATCAACCACCCGGCCACCATTCACAACACATTCAACCTGAACGACGACGTCCATGTGTTTGATCCACCGCTGATCGCCACCGGCACCGCGTTCTTCGACGCACATCTGCGCAACTCATTGATCGGAAAAGCGTATTTGACCTCGGGACGGCTCGAGGCAGTATCCGGCGGCGTTGCAACGATGCGCAAGCGATAAGACGCTATGCAGCAGAAGATGCTTGTCCATCCGGATTGAAGTCAACCGCAAAAGAGGAAACCAAAATGCAGCTACGCACCACCGTTGCTTTCACGCTAATTGCCGGGCCTGCGGTGTTTGCGATCTTCGCCGCTCAAGCTCACTCTGCGGATGGTCCGTCCGCGGCGGCGAGCACAACGACGAACGCTAAATCTGCTAAAGCATCACCGGGCACCGCTGCCTCCGCGAAACGCAAACCGCACGCCATTGCTCGCAATATGGACGATCTCTCCGACGGCAACTACCGGGTAAAAGCCAGCCCGAAAAAGCAGCGGACAAGCGGCGCGAAGACAGCGCTTGATGCCAAAGTGGCCCCTGGCAAATAGGAGATCACGCCGCTGACGTGGTCACTTCTTGCCAGCAGGTGCCGACGGCAATTCGCAAAGGCCATCCTTGCACGCCTGACTCTGCGCCACCGCCTTCTTCGCGGCGCGCGCATGCAGGCGATGCAACATCCACGTCATGCCATCAATAGCGCCGAGCTTCGACAGCCACATGCGATTGCGCGCAATCCACGGATACACAACGCTCCACATCGGCTGCAATCGCTTGCTGCCCCACAGACTGGCAATCGATGCGAAGCCAGTCGCGGAATAAGCCGCTGCGAACACAGGCGCGCCGATAAACCAAGCGCCTGCTGCGTCACGCGCATGAATCAGCGCCATCATCGCCTCGCGCGCGTGCCCCTCGACAGGCGCAAAGTCGGTCGCTGAACAATCGACGACGCGCAATTGTTGGTGATCATCAAATTGCGTGAGCAGCGCAATTTCGCACGTACACAAAGGACACGAGCCGTCGAAAAAAATAGTCAGTGGATACTGCACAACGTTCATGATTCGAATAGGATTCTGGGGGAAGGATCAGTTTTGGGAGTGAGTCATTTCGCGAAAAATCGTTGCACATTGCTGCCAAGGCGCATCGCTTTGACCAGAATCGACGGCTTCAGTTTCAACAGGTCGTTAGTCCAACCGAAAAGATCGCGCATCAGCGCTTGGGTCGCCTGAGTGCGCTTCTGTTGCTCCGCAGGAACAGCTGCAAACGCGGGATCGGCGACGATCTCGGTGAGCATCGCAACCGTCGGATCGAACTCGCGCAACTTACGCTCACGCACGATGATACGCATGGGTTCCCACACGTCGCTCGACGTCTCGAAGCAGTCGCGGCGGTCACTCATGAGGTGCGTTATGCGCAGCAGATTCCAGTTGGCGAGTTCGCGCAGACTGGTGCCACGTTGGAGCGCGCCAAACGGCGCGTATCACGGATGTCCTCAGCGGTGAGTGCTTTGTTCACGTCAAGGCACTGGGCCTAAGCGACACAGCAGGCAGCGGCTTCGTCACTGCGAAGCTCACGGGTGTGTGGGTCGCAGACGCGACCCCGTCCCGTCCATGACTGCGGTAAGGCAATCATGAACCGTGATCGTTCCCGAGTCGCGCGCTAGCCGGCCATGCCTCGCGAGCAATGACGTAGACGTGTTCGACGCACGGCTCATCACGAAAGATCGTGTCACGCGTCTCAACGTGGCGCATGCCGATTCGTTCCAGTAAGCGAATCGACGGCACGTTTCGCGTGTCGGTAATGCCTTGTACTTGCGTCGCTGTCGTCTGGTCGAACACGAGCTGAACTGCCAGTCGAACCGCCGCAGTGGCAAGCCCGCAGCGCTGCGCCTGCGGGTTCAACGTGAAGCCGATTTCTGCGCGTTGCCCATCATCAGAAAGACACAAGCCGATGTCCCCGATCAATGTGAGCGTGTGCGCCTCGGCAATGGCGATCTGGCACCACTTTCCAGGCGCAAACAAAATCTCGCGATTCATTTCAGCAAGAAAAGCCTTGGCTTCGGCGTCGGAGGTTGCCGTCCACCCCTGATATCGACCGACTTGTGTGTCGCTTCGATAGGCCTGAAATGCGGTGAAGTCATCAGCCGTCAGTCGACGCAACACAACCTGGTCCCCGAAGCGCGGTAACGGGGAGCCACTTTGGCGCGTTGATGGGTCTGATCGAGGCGCGTCAGATTGCATTCTGAGCGAAGCGTAGGCTGCGCTGAACGGGCCGGATGTCCTCCATCAGCCGTGACTGCGCCTGCCTTACCTGACCGCGTCGACACCCGCCTTGGCAACCACCGCATCCTGATCCGAGTTCACGCCGGACACACCGACGCCACCGATGATTTTGCCGTCGAGCATCAGCGTCAAACCGCCTTCAATGGGCGACGCACCGCGCAGGCCGAGCACGCGCACGCCCATGCCGCCGCCAGTGACGGCGTCCTGAAACACCTTGGTTGAGCGCCGGTACATTGCCGCTGAAACCGCTTTGTCGATGGAAACCTGCACGCTGGCGGTTTGCGTGTTGTCCATTCGTTCGTAGGCAACCAACATGCCCGCGTTGTCGACCACCGCGATGGCGATTGGCCAGTTGTTTTTGCGCGCCTCCACCATGCCTGCCGCGACCACCTTGCGCGCCTGTTCCAAGTTCACCGTGGTGCCGTACTGGGGCACTTGGGCGAACGCAGTGCTGATCGCTAAAGCGGACGCTGACGCGACGGTGAGCGTGGCCAGTGATTTAAAAAATGTGTTCATGATTTCCTGCCTTTTGTTATGTCAACTAATGATTTGCGGACGCCGCAGTCTACCCGTGAATTTCCGCCAAAAATCGTCTCGGCGGGAACGCGACAACTATGTTTACCCGACCCAGCGAGTTGATTTTGGCGACCGTGCGACGTCGCGAAAATACCGCACCGTGTCGGCTCTTTTACGTGCGCTGCACCCGCGTGACGATTTATCGATCCGTCTTGGGACGGGACATTCGTCCCGCTTCTTTCGATTGCGTCGACGATTCAGGCCGAATACGGCGGTTTAGCGCAAAAACGTCGCGGCAATGTACGGGACAACTGTCCCTTGTGCGGCATCCCATACCGCCGCAGAATCAGCGAGGCGGAATCCCTTCCGCAAGTCCGACCATGCTGCCTGTTACTAGCCCACCGACGGTGAACGATCAGCGCCACATATTCACCCTTCACTGACTCGCATTTTTAAAGGCCTCAAACTATGAAGCTCACCCGCCTGAGCCTAGCGCATTGCACCGCGACACTTGTTGCAACGATTGCGTGGATGCTCGCTGGAGAAGCAATCGCGCTGCCGCCGGGGTCGTTTGTTGAGGTTGCGGCCGGCCGTGCTCACGCCTGCGGTCGGTTGGAGACGGGCGGCGTGCAGTGCTGGGGCAACAACGACAGCGGTCAGCTCGGAAACGATACAGTGGTTGACAGTGCGATCCCCGTCAATGTCGTAGGCATCACCACTGCGGTGCAAATCACAGCAGGTGAAGCACACAGTTGCGCGCGGCTTGATGACAGCACCTTGCGTTGCTGGGGACGCAATGGCGCGGGACAGCTCGGTAATAACAGCACTACGTCGAGCCCGGTGCCTGTGCCGGTCAATCTGATCGCCAACGTTACGCAGGTGAGCGCAGGTGACACCCATACCTGCGCCCGGCTAATTGGCGGCGGTGGCAGTGTGCGCTGTTGGGGCGCAAATGCTAGTGGGCAGCTCGGTGACGGCAGCAACACGCAGCGGCTGGAGCCAGTCGCAACGGTGGGCGGCAGTGGCACCACGGGTGCGACAGCGGTGGGCGCTGGCGGCAGCCATACCTGTGCCCGGATCAACGACGGCACGCTGCGCTGCTGGGGATTTGGCGCGTTCGGCCAGCTAGGTGACGGCTTAAAAGTCAGCAGCAACGTGCCGATTACCGTGAGCACAATCAACAGCGCGACAAGCGTGAGCGCGGGCTTCGGACATACCTGCGCACGTTTGGCGGATGGCACGCTGCGTTGCTGGGGCAGCAACATTAGCGGGGGGTTGGGTGATGGCACCGTTGCCGGCTTTTGCCAACGACTGTGGTTGGCATCGCTGCCGGCACGGCGGCCAGAGTGCATGCTGGCGCCAATCAGACCTGTGCTGTCTTAACGGATAACACCCTGCGCTGCTGGGGAGCAGGAAGCCGTGGGCAAATCGGCAATGGTGCTTTCGTGTTGACCGCAACACCGGTTGCCGTCCTGGGAATCAACACTGCGATTGCGTTGAGTTCCGGCCACGACTTCAATTGCACGGTGCTCACCAGCGGATTGGTGAAGTGCTGGGGAACCGCCAGCTCAAACCGGCTGGGTAACGGGGATGCGGTGAACGACCGGGCGACGCCCAGCGCATTGTTGCCCGCCATCTGCACCATGGATATTGACGGCGACGGCGTGGTGCTCGGCACGACCGATGCGCTGCTGCTGGCGCGGGCGTCGATGGGGCTGGGTGGCACAGCGGTCACGCAAAACGCGGTCGGCGCAGGCGCACTTCGGCCCGATTGGGCGGACGTGCGCGGTTATCTGACGGCGTTGTGCCGCATGACGGGGTTGGCTCCGAAGCGTGGCGGAGCGGGTGACCGTGATTGAATGCGGGCTCTACCAATCCGCACAGAAAGTCACCCATGCCGTCCATCCACGTTCAAATGTTTGAAGGCCGCACGCTTGAGCAAAAGCGCGCGTTTGTTGAGGCCGTCACCCGCGCGACTTGCGACACATTGGGCACGTCAGCGGAATCGGTGGACATCGTCATCACCGACATCAAACGCGAGAACTGGGCCACCGGCGGAAAACTCTGGAGCGATCCGCGCGGGTGAGCGGCGGGTTGCTGCGGGCTCATAAATTTTCTAATCAGCTTTTTACTGAAAGGCCCGTTCAACATGGGCGTAGTGGGTTAAATCGCAAATAATCAACTTTTGCCATTTTCGCGTTCTAAGCCCATATTAAACGAGGCTTTTACCTAAAAGCTAATAACAAGTGGAGCGTCACTAACCACGATTCACTACAGCCGCTAAACTCCGTGAAGAGTCGTCCATCGCGGCGATGATTGGCGACTGAAATCGGGGGACAGAATTACATGACGGCTTATCGCATCATCGCGCTGCTACTGATCGCGCTAGGGCTTACGCTCGTGCCGTGGTACGCGTTGCAGGACAGTTTTTACGCGTTCAAATGGATTGCGAAATTTGGCGGCAAGGATTTTGCCCCGGCCATTCTTCAGATCGCGACGTTCAGTAAAGTCTGGTTATTGCTGCTGCCCGCACTGCTGCTGGCGACCGTTGGGCTTTACGCACGGCCCGTCGATGCGGGGCGCGCCGCCGAGGGCGCGTTGCGCGCGTGGGCGCGCATGGTCATGTTCATCGGCGCGGCCGGGGCGCTGTATGTGCTGGCGCAGGGCTTTGCGATTGGTGCTCAGGGCTACACCTTTGACGCGTTGAAGGCGGTGCTGCCCGAGATCAACGGCGGTCAGTTCGGCATGGGCGCGGGCGCGCTGCTGGTCGGCTTTGGGTTCATCCTGATTTGCGCCGATGGTATCGCGTCCATGGGCTACTTTCGCGGTGATCGTTTTGTCGCGTCGTCGCTGCTGTGCATCGTCGTATTGGTGGTGCTGTTTGTGTTTTTCCCGGTGGTGCGGATTTTGTACGAAGGCATTCTCGATCAGGATCGTGGTCTGTCGATCATGGCGTTTTGGGATCGTTTAAGCCTGCGCAAACTGTGGGCGTTGGACATCGCCTGCCTGTGGGGCGGCTCCGGCTGCGGTGTGGCGTGGAACACATTGTGGCTGGCATTCTTGTGCGCTGCGGGCACCACCTTTCTCGGCCTGCTGCTCGCGCTCATCGTCACCCGTTCAAACTTTCGCGGCAAGAAGGCACTGCGTCTGTTGACCGTGTTGCCGATCATCACGCCGCCGTTTGTAGTGGGCTTGGCACTCATCATGTTGTTTGGTCGTTCCGGTGTGGTCAACCAGATGTTGGAAACGGTGTTTGGTATCCCCCCATCGCGCTGGATTTACGGCATGCCGGGCGTGTTGCTGGCGCAGCTGTTTGCGTTCACGCCGGTGGCGTTTTTGGTGTTGATTGGCGTCGTCGAAGGCGTCAGCCCAACGCTCGAAGAGGCAAGCCAATCGCTGCACGCCACACGCTGGCAGACCTTCCGCTACGTGACGCTGCCGCTGATGGCACCGGGCCTTGCCAACGCGTTTCTGGTTGGCTTTATCGAATCGATTGCCGACTTCGGCAACCCCGTGGTGCTGGGTGGCAATTTCGGCGTGATGTCGACTGAAATTTACTTCGCGATTGTCGGCGCGCAACTCGATCAGGGCAAGGCCGCCGTGTACTCGTTGATCCTGCTGGCGTTCGCGCTGTTTGCGTTCTGGTTGCAACAGAAGGCAACCGCGAAAAAGAGCTTCGTCACCGTTTCCGGCAAGGGCGACACCGGCTTGCCAAGTCCGCTGCCGGAAGGCGTGCGTCGTACCGCCATTTTTGTCGGCATACCGTGGCTGATGTTGACGGTCGTGCTCTACGGCATGAGCCTGTTCGGCGCGTTTGTGAAAGTGTGGGGACGCGATCACACCTTGACGTTGGAGCACTTCGTGAAGGGCTTCTCGATTGATCAGGGACCCCACGGAATGCTGTTCACGGGTGCGGCGTGGCATTCACTGTTCAATACATTGCAGTTCTCGCTCGCTGCGGCACCGCTGACGGCCATCGTCGGCATTTTGTCTGCGTATTTGATCGCGCGAACCACGTTCAAAGGCCAGCGCGCATTCGAATTCTTGACCCTGCTGTCGTTTGCGATTCCGGGCACGGTGATTGGCGTGGCGTACATCTTTGCGTTCAACGTGCCGCCGATTGAGTTGACCGGAACGGGCCTCATCATCGTGTTGTGCTTCGTCTTCCGCAATTTACCAGTCGGCGTACGCGGCGGTATCGCGGCGTTGTCGCAGCTCGACAAATCTCTGGATGAAGCGAGCACCACGCTCGGGGCGAACGGCGCGACCACGTTCCGACGGGTGCTGATGCCTTTGCTGAAGCCCGCGATTGTCGGCGCGCTGATCTACGGATTTGTGCGCTCGATGACCACGGTGAGCGCCATCGTGTTCCTCGTTTCTGGCGATACCGAAGTGGCGACGACTTACATCATCGGACGCGTCATTAACGGCGATTACGGTGTCGCGATTGCCTACTGCGCGGTGCTGATTTTGATCATGATCGTCGCGATCGTGTTCGTGCAATGGCTGGTCGGCTCACGCAAGCTGGGGCGACGCGGCGCTGTGGTGGCGGCACCCGGTGCGGCGGTCGCTGTGGGTTGACTCAACGTACGATGAATCGCATTTCTTTTTATCCCGTTCACCCTGAGCATCGCGAAGGGTTTGACGCCTCCATATCCATCAAACCCTTCGGCCTTGCCTCAGGGCGAACGGCTGAAATCGCAGGTTAACAATGACCGACACCACCAAAGGCACCCTCGAATTCATCAACGTAGTCAAGGATTACGGCACCGGCGAGCCCGCCGTGAAAGGCATCACCTTCCGCATCGACGACGGCGAACTCGTGACGCTACTGGGTCCATCCGGCTGTGGCAAAACCACGACGTTGCGAATGGTGGCAGGGCTTGAACTGCCGAACTCGGGGCAGATTTTGCTCGGTGGAAAAGATGTCACCGCGAAGTCGGCGGCGCAGCGAAACGTGTCGCTGGTGTTCCAGAGTTACGCGCTGTTTCCGCACATGAGCGTGATGGAAAACGTGGGCTACGGCCCAACGGTTCAAGGCATGAAAAAGCCGCAGGTCGAGGCGAAAGTCAACGATGTGTTGAAGCTCATCGGCTTGACCGGCTACGAGAAACGTTTGCCCTCCGAGTTATCAGGCGGACAGCAGCAGCGCGTAGCCATCGCCCGCGCGCTGGTGCTTGAACCCGCGGTGCTCTTATTTGACGAACCTTTGTCGAACCTCGACACCAAACTGCGCCGCCACGTCCGTGAAGAAATTCGCGAGCTGCAGCAGCGTCTGAAAATCACCTGCGTGTACGTGACGCATGACCGCGAAGAGGCGATGGCCGTGTCCGATCACATCATCGTAATGGATCGCGGCCATATTGCCGAAGCAGGCACAGCAAACCAGCTGTTCTTCCAACCACGCACCGCATTTGTCGCCGACTTTTTGTCCGAAGCGAACGTCGTCGAAGGGCAGGTCGTTTCATTTGAAAACGGCATCGCAACACTCACGCTCGGTGATTCGCGATTCGACATCAAAACCGACGCAGCCACGGTAGACGAGGCCAAAATCGCGTTGCGCCCCGACGTGTTTGAAGTGACCACCGACGCTGCCGTGAGTCCGGCAATCGTTGGCATCGTGCAGAAGTCGGCGTTCATCGGCAAAGGTGTCGAACTGGTCGTCACAACCTTGGCAGGCGACCTATTCGTGTTCCTGCCCAAAGAGCGCGTGCCGCATCCTGTGGGCAGCGCGATCCGGCTCGCCTTTCCGGCGGATGAGGCGCGGCTGATCGTATAGCGGGCGCGCCCGTGGCCGCACCATCCGCTGTGCTTCGCAGCGCGAGTCTGGATCATGAATGCAAATCGAAAGACTCTGGTTCGCGCGCATTTCACCGTGTCGCAGGGTTTTGAAGTCGCGCCACCGTCGCGCTCTGCGCTATAACTGCGCAGGTCGCCCTGCTCGCTCGTGAACAGCAGTGCAGCTTTCAGTTGTCGTCACAAAACACAAAAGATAAACGGGTCGGCCAGACTACAGCAGCTTGATGCGAAGCCGTGACCCATAGAGAGTTCTATTCAATGAAGCGTAGTTTTTTCATGATGATGGCGGCGTTGATGCTGAGCCACGCCCAGCCGATCTTCGCGCAGGACATTGTGCTGGGCCAATCCGTCGCATTGACTGGCCCCGCGCAGGAGTTAGGCAAAGAAATGCAGCTCGGTGCCAAGACCTACTTTGACGTGGTTAACGCGGCAGGTGGCGTTCGCGGCAAGCGGATCGTATTGCGCACGTTGGACGACGGCTATGAGCCGCCGCGCGCGGAGGCCAACACCAAAAAATTTGTGGACGACGGCGACGTGCTTGCGTTGTTCGGTTACGTTGGCACGCCGACTAGTGCCGTGTCGATTCCTGTTGCTAGCCAAGCCAAAATGCCATTTTTTGGCGCATTCACCGGCGCGGAATTGTTGCGCACACCAATCAACCGCTATGTGTTCAATGTGCGCGCCAGTTATTTCGACGAAACCGAAGCGATTGTGCGCCAGATGACTCAAGGGGGCGTCACTCGCGTCGCGGTTTTTTATCAAAATGATTCGTACGGCCAGGCCGGGTTGGCGGGCGTTGAGCGGGCATTGGCGAAGCGCCAGCTTCAGGTGATCGCCAAGGCCACAGTTGAGCGCAACTCAACAGATGTTGCGGCGGCAGTTGCCACGATGATGACGGCCAAACCAGAGCTGATCGTGATGATCAGCGCTTATAGTTCGTGCAGCGAATTTATCAAGCAATTGAAAGCTAGGGAGCTACCAACACGCTTTGTTAACGTTAGTTTTGTTGGCACCAAGCCACTCGCTAAAGCGCTCGGGGCTGCTGCTGATGGTGTGATGATTTCGCAGGTCATGTTGCCACCTACGGCCAATAAATTTCCGCTAATCGTTGAGTATCAAAAAGCGTTGAAAGCAGCGGGTGTCACTGAGTTCTCGTACACCAGCCTTGAGGGTTATGTGGCCGCCAAGGTCATGGTCGAGGCGTTACGACGCGGCGGAGACGCATCGCGTGAGGCTCTAGTGCGAGCGCTTGAGGGTTTGCGCAACCTCGATATCGGCGGCTTCAACGTGTCGTTTGGCCCAGACAATCACAACGCATCCAACTTCGTTGAGTTAACGGTGCTCAACAAAAAGGGCGAGATTCGCTACTGATGATTTGCACGATGACGGCGTTCGGTGCGCGGCTTTTCAAGGTACATTGTCGACATTAATGCAGGTCGTGCCGCGGCCCTGGAGTCAAGCGACGTGATTGTGTACAACCTAGCCTGTGATCAACTGCATCCGTTTGAAGGATGGTTCGCCTCTCCCGCTGACTTTGAAAACCAGCGTGATCGCGGGTTGGTGGAATGCCCGTTATGCGGCACAAACAAAATCGAACGCAAACTGCACGCACCGCGCATTAACATGGGCGCGCAGCAGAGCGCTGCAAATGCTGCTCGTGAAACCCAGCAGGCGGCATCAGCGTCATTGTCTGTGGATACAGTGGCACCGACTGTTGGCGCGACGGCTGACACGAGTGTTGTCGACGAGATCAATCTCGGCAAACTGCGCGAAGCGATGGCATCGTTTGCTCAAAACGTGCGGGAAAGTACCGAGTATGTCGGCGAAAAATTCGCGGACGAGGCCCGCGCCATGCATTACGGCGAAAAACCACACAAAGGCATTCGTGGTCGCGCCGACGCAGAAACCGCGCAAGAACTTCGCGAAGAGGGCATTACTTTCCAGTCGCTACCGTTTCCAGTGGACTTTCCCAAAGCGCATTGAGTACTCTGTTGTCTGAGTTAGGTTCAAGAGAGTGACGCGCGCCAATGCTGGTGCCATCGTCAAAACCCGTTCTGCTTTCTACGTGGAGCCGCTATTTAATTGGGCAATGTGCGCATAAATGCGACTAGTCGACTTTGCCATAAATTTGCCTATAGCCCCATAAAATAGGCTGGATACGATTAAAGCTGTGTCTTAAACAAGTTCACCCTATACCGTTCTTGCATAGTTTTGGCTACACTTCGGGCATGGAACTTAAGTGGGTTGAAGACTTTTTGCAACTGGCCGAAACGGGCAGTTTTTCTCGGGCGGCAGAGCTGCGATATGTCACGCAACCGGCGTTTTCACGACGCATTCGGGCGCTGGAACAATGGTTGGGCACGGAGCTGATTGACCGCACCAGTTATCCCACCAAGATGACCAAAGCGGGCGAGCAGTTTCGTGAGCGCGCAGCGGAAATTGTGCGCCAAGCCATTGATGCGCGGGCGATTGCGCGGGGTTTGCAAAGCGCGCCGACCGACACCATTTTGTTTGCCGCGCCGCACACGCTGTCGCTGACGTTCTTTCCGACTTGGTTGCATGTGCTGGAAAAAAAGTTGGGGCGAGTTAAGGCGAAGCTCGTTGCGGCCAACGTGCATGACGCGGTGATGAGTCTGGTCGAGGGCAACTGCGATCTGCTGCTTTGCTATCACCACCCGAATCAGCCGGTGCAGCTAGACGAATCGCGCTATGAAATGGTGGTGCTCGGTACCGAAACCATCGCGCCGTTTTCAAAGACCGACAGCGAGGGCCGTGCACTGTTCACGCTGCCTGGCAGTGACGCAAAGAAAATCCCGTATTTGTCGTACACCCCGCAGGCGTATCTCGGTCGCATGGTGGAGCTGATCTTGCAACAAACGCCGCTGCGCGCGCATCTCGATTGCGTGTACGAAAACGATATGTCGGAGGCGCTGAAAGTGATGGCGCTTGAAGGGCACGGCCTAGCGTGGTTGCCTGAGAGTGCGGTGACGCGCGAACTTAAAGCCAAGCGCATCGCGCGTGGCGGGGACGCCCACTGGACGGGCACCATGGAGATTCGCTTGTATCGCGAGAAAGGCGCGCAGCGCGACGTGGTGGACGCGGTGTGGAATGCGGCCTGTGGCAAATAGGCCATTGACCGGACAATGTTGACACTCACTGCGATAGGCGTTGGTGCGGTGCTGGGTGCGTGGGCGCGCTACGGTTTGTCGTTGTGGATGAACGGGCGTGGCTGGGTGCCGTGGGGCACGTTCGCGGCGAATGCGGTGGGTGGCTTGTTGATTGGCTTGGCCATTGCGTATTTGTCTGCGCACCGCGACGAGTCGCCACTGTTGCGCTTGTTTTTTGTCACCGGCTTTTTGGGCGCGCTCACCACTTTTTCGACCTACAGCGCAGAGGTGACCGCGCTGTTACTCGACGGTGCGCTGCTGCGCGGCGTCGCACTAGCCGCGCTGCATCTTCTGGCGTCGCTGACTCTCACCGCTATCGGAATCGGGCTCTACAAGGCCGTTGCGGGCGTGTGAGAATTGCTAACGGTAGCGATGTTTGATATCAAATCTCTCGCCATACCGGCGAAGGCCGGTACCCACGCCCTTGCAGTATCAACGACTTGCGCAGGGCGTGGACCCCGGGCATCAAAGGGGTGGCGGTTAAATTTATGTCTGCTTTCAAGGCATCGCAAACTCAACCCAATTTTTTAGCTTCTCAGCGGAATTCACATGACCACACAAATCCGATTTCACGAAACTGGCGGCCCTGATGTTCTCAAGCTGGAGACGGTCGATCTACCGCTACCCGGCCCCGGCGAAGCTCGCGTTCGGCACAGCGCCATCGGCGTGAATTTCATCGATACCTATCACCGCACCGGGTTGTACAAAGTGCCGATGCCATCGGGCATTGGCAAAGAAGCCGCTGGCGTGGTTGACTCGGTGGGCGAGGGCGTGTCGGCAGTGGTGCCGGGAGACCGTGTGGTGTATTGCGATGGGCCGCTTGGCAGTTATTCGAGCGAACGCAACATCTCTGCTGGCGTGTTGGTGAAGCTGCCGCAATGGGTAAGCGAGCAACACATTGCGGCTGGATTTCTTCGCGCAATGACAGTCGAATATTTGTTGACGCGCACCTTCAAGTGCAAAGCAGGCGACACGATTCTGTTCCATGCCGCAGCAGGAGGCGTTGGACTTATTGCCAGCCAGTGGGCGCGCGCGCTTGGCGTCAACATGATCGGCACGGTTGGTAGCGACGAAAAAGGCAAGCTGGCGCTGGAGCATGGTTGCACTCACGTGATCAATTACCGTACCGAAAACTTTGTTGAACGCGTCAAAGAAATTACCGGCGGCAAAAAGTTGCCCGTGGTTTACGACAGCATCGGCAAAGACACCTGGCCCGCGTCGCTCGACTGTTTGCAACCGCTAGGATTGATGGTGAGCTTCGGCAATTCGTCAGGCCCTGTGACCGGCGTTGATCTCGGCATTCTCGGCCCGAAGGGCTCTTTGTCGGTGACCCGCCAAACGCTGATGACTTACACCGCTGACCGTGCCACGATGGAGGAAATGGCCAACAACGTGTTCAACATGATGAAAGACGGCAAGCTCGATCTCGCGGCGCGGCAGACCTACTCGCTGGGTGACGCAGCGCAGGCACATCGTGATCTGGAGGCGAGGAATACGGTGGGTGGGGTGATTCTGGTTCCGTAGTTCACGCAGAACCCTCCCCCCGGAGGGGGAGGGCAGGGTGGGGGAAGCTGGCATGCTGAGCGAAGTTGGCTTTGCAACGTGACTGCCCCCACCCTAACCTCCCCCGCTGGGGGAGGGGACAAAACCCATGCGGTACGAGTCTGTGGGAGCGGTTCCACCGCGATCGGTGCCAAGCGCTAGGGAGACGCTGAATAGAGCGACGAGTTGCAGCGCGCCTTGATTTGGGATGAAGCGCGAGGCGAAAAGCGCGGCAATAGCGGGCTATTGCGAGCGTTTTCGACGAAGCGATTCACCCAAATCAAGGATGCGATGCGCGCGGCGTTTTGTTCAGCGTTTTCTTAGTCACACGAGGTCGGGGTGGAACCCCTCCTACAGGGCGCGTAGCTCGTCCACGACATCACCCGCCACCGCCCGTTTCACGCCTCGCGCACGCATGGCGTCTGCCGCCGCGCCATGCATGCAAACGCCCAAGCGCGCCGCTGTCGCGGGATCAACGCCTTGCGCCAACAACGCGCCAATCATTCCAGCCAGCACGTCTCCCGTGCCAGCTGTCGCCAACAATGGGTTACCGGTTCCGTTGACTGTGGTTGTTGTGCCATCACATACGACGGTGCCCGCGCCTTTTACGACTGCAATGCTGCAATAGCCCTTCGCCAGATCACGCGCCGCCTTGATACGGTCACGTTGCACGTCTGCCGTGATGCATCCCAGTAGCCGCGCGGCCTCCGCAGGATGCGGCGTGAAGATGGTTGGCGCTTTTCTCCGCTGAACCAAAGCCGCAAGTTCTGCGGATTGCGCGATTAAATTCAGCGCATCGGCGTCGATGACCATGGGCACGCCACGCTTCAATGCCGACCTCAGTATGCGTACCGCTGCGCCTGACACGCCGAGTCCGCAACCTATTACCAGCGCTTGGCAGTCGGTGTTGACTAAGTCGGTGGCGCTACCCATCATCACCTCTGGCATCACGGGATCGACCTGCGGATGCGGCTCAGCCAGCCATCCGACTTTCACCTTGCCAGCGCCGGTACGCATCGCCGCGCGGCTCGCGAGCAACGCCGCACCCAACATGCCAGCCGCACCGCCGACGATCACGCAGGTGCCGTGGCTGCCTTTGTGGGCATTGGCTAGCGGAGTGTTCCGCGCTGCGTCAAGGAACGTTGAGTGGAGCAGATAAGCTGTGTTTGGCTGTGGTGGCAAAAGCAAATCCAGCGATGCGCAATGCAGTTCGCCCACGTAGTCAAGTGCAGGCCCGGTCACGAGTCCCGGTTTGTTGGCGATGAATGTCAGCGTGAAATCGGCGGTGACGACGGGGTCGCCAAGCGTCGCGCCAGTGTCTGCGTCAACGCCGCTGGGCACGTCTAGCGCGAGCACCTGCACGCCGTTCGTGCGGCTGGTTGCAATGGCCTGCACCGCGTCGCTGTAGGCCCCGTCCAATCGGCGTTTCAGGCCGATGCCGAACAGGCCATCGATGATCCAGTCGGCTGAAACTACCGCTGGAATGTCACGCAGTACAGCGATCTGCCCCGCTCTCCCCGTGCGGGAGAGGGGTTGAGGGAGAGGCGGAGCTTGGCCGCTAGAGTCGACTTGGTGTTGCAGCGAGGCCTCCCCCTCACCCCAACCCTCTCCGTCAAGGGGAGAGGGGGCAGAACCCACGGCGCGAGAGGATCCCTGCAACTCGACAACCCGCTGCCATGCCCTTGTCGCGTCCTCGCTAAACCGCTCAGGATCGCCCAACAAAACAACCACCGGCGCATACCCCGACACCGCCAATTCTGCTGCGCAAGCCAGCGCGTCGCCGCCATTGTTCCCCGGCCCCACAAACAGCACGATGCGCGTATCGGGCTGGGTTCGTGCCAACAGAAACTGCGCCGCCGCTTTGCCCGCACGGCGCATCAGGTCAAGCTGCGCGTTGGCAGATTCAACCTCGCGCAGTTGCGTGGATGTCAGCAAGGGTTGGCCAAACGGTGGCGCGGTTGAAGTCACTGAACACGCCCTAAAATTAGAGGAACAACATAGGATACAGAGAACATGTCGACCAAAGCTGATGCAGCGAAAAAAGCCGCAACCAAAGACGCCGAATCTTGGGGCCCCGAGCCGACCGATGCGCCGATCCCGGTCACTATCCTGACCGGATTTCTTGGCGCAGGTAAAACCACGTTGCTCAACCGCATCCTGAAAGAGCCGCACGGCGAAAAAATCGCGGTGATCGAGAATGAATTCGGTGAAGAGGGCGTGGACAACGAAATCCTCGCCGACAGCAAAGAGCAGATCGTTGAGATGAATAACGGCTGCATCTGCTGCACCGTTCGTGGCGATTTGATCCGCATTTTGAACAGCCTGTACAAGCGGCGCGCTAAGGGCGAACTCAAGTTTGACCGCGTGGTGATTGAGACGACCGGCATGGCCGATCCCGCTCCGGTTGCGCAAACCTTTTTTGCTGACGAAAAAGTTAACGAGCGCTACCTGCTGGACGCGGTGATCACGGTGGTGGATGCCAAGCATGGCTTGATGCAGCTCAAAGAGTTCACCGAGGCGCAGCAGCAGGTGGCGTTTGCGGATCGCTTGCTGGTGTCAAAAGCGGACGTGACGACCGACCAAGAAACGCAGACTCTGATGGAGCGCCTGCGTCGCCTGAACGTGCGTGCTCCGATTAAGAAGGTCAATTTTGGCGTGACACCGATCAAGGATTTGCTGGACATTCGAGGCTTTAATCTGAACGCAATCCTCGAAATTCAGCCGGACTTTTTGACCAATAGCGATCATGAACACCACGATGAGGTGGGCAGTTTTGTGATCAAAACGGATCGTCCGCTCGACGTGCGCAAAGTGGATCGCTACATTGGCTCGCTGATCAATTTGTACGGCGAGCAAATGCTGCGTTACAAAGGCATTTTGAACATCAAGGGGGAGCCGCGCCGTGTGGTGTTTCAGGGCGTTCATATGATGGCGGGATTTGATTTTGCGAGCGAATGGCCGGAAGGTGCCAAGCGCGAAAGCACCGTGGTGTTCATCGGTCGCAAGCTGCCGGAAGCCCTGTTCCGCGAGCTGTTTGAGGACTGCATCGCGACCAACGAAACGCCAGATGATGTGAAAGCGTACGCGCAGAGTTCGGGCATTTAGTTAGCGCTTTTGTCGGAGCGGCCTTGGCCGCGATTAGCGTTGATTCAACCGCCCATCGCGGCCAAGGCCGCTCCTACGGGCTTCACCGTGTTCCGCTTGCGCGTCCCAATCCAGACGTTGCGCTGACCAATCGGTTCCAATACGGGGATGACCTCGCTTTCCCCCGCCCGATTTCAAGCTGAGTCCACCTACGCTTGGACGCGGCTGCTCGTGTCGTTGGCGCTGATGACCATCGGCAATTCCGGCATGTACACAGTGACTGTGGTGCTGCCGCGCCTTCAGGCCGAGTTCGGTGTGACCCGAGCTGATGCTTCGCTGCCCTACACGCTGACCATGATCGGTTTTGGTGTGGGCGGCATCATGATGGGACGGCTCTCAGACCGTTTCGGCGTGATGATCCCGGTGATGATTGGCGCGGCTGGCATTGGGCTTGGCTACATCGGCGCAGGTAGTGCGAGCGGTTTGCTGCTGTTTTGCCTTGCGCAAGGCGTTTTGATGGGATTGCTCGGCACCTCGGCGACGTTCGCACCTCTGATCGCGGACACGTCGCGATGGTTCACCCGTCGCCGCGGCATCGCAGTGGCGATTTGCATGAGCGGAAACTATCTGGCGGGCGCGCTGTGGCCACCGGTTGTTCAACATTTCATTGACGCATACGGATGGCGGCAAACGTACACCGGTTTAGGCGTGTTTTGTTTGGTGACGATGCTGCCGCTGGCGCTGCTATTGCGTCCACGACCACCGGACGTTGAGGTGCTACCCGCTTCAAATCCGGCGTTGGGTGCGACTCAAGGCGTTGATAACGCGCGACCATTAGGCATGTCACCTGTGGTGCTGCAAACTTTGCTTTGTGTGGCCGGTGTGTCTTGTTGTGTTGCCATGTCGATGCCACAGGTTCACATCGTTGCTTATTGCGGCGACCTGGGATTTGGTGCGGCGCGCGGTGCCGAAATGCTCTCGTTGATGTTAGGTATGGGCATCGTTAGTCGGCTGCTATCCGGTTGGATTTCTGATCACATCGGTGGCTTGCGCACGCTATTTTTGGGCTCGGTTTTGCAAGGTATTGCGCTGCTATTGTTTTTGCCCTTTGACGGGTTGGTGCCGCTATATGTGGTGTCTGCGATGTTTGGGCTGTTTCAGGGCGGCATTGTGCCAAGCTACGCCCTGATCGTGCGCGAATACTTTTCGCCGAAAGAGGCCGGGGCTCGGGTTGGCACCGTGCTCATGGCAACGCTGCTTGGCATGGCGCTGGGCGGCTGGCTCTCGGGGCTGATATTTGATCTCACGGGGTCGTACCGGGCCGCGTTTGTCAATGGCATTGCTTTTAATCTGCTCAACTTAAGTATCGTCGTGTTTTTGTTGATTCGAGCGCGCGGACTTCGCACGGCGGGTACACAAGCCGCGATCAATCATTAGGGAAGCGCAGATTTCACCGATTTGCGCACGTTTGATTGTGTTGTGCGAAATCGCATCGCTGCGAGTAGTCAAATCGCTTGGGTTTTCACCCTTGTGTCGTTGCTTTTGAGCGTGTGCCTTCTTTTTCGAGGCTACTGGCTGATGTCGCTGACGTTGGCAGCGGTGGCGACATCCGGCACAGCCTCGCGTAAGCTGACAATGGAAATACTTCTCGACGCGTGGTCTTTTTCTTCTTGGCGTACTCGACGTGCGAGAAGCTTAGTTGCGTCTACATCGTTCGAGGGTTACACGAAAGAATGTGATAACAGGCAAGGATTAAATCTTCGTTTTCCTTACTGAATCAAGCCCACTGAGCGCATCGACGCCTCAATCCGCGTGTGTTCAGCAGCAACAAATCGGCTGAATTCATCACCAACGATGACCGCCGCCATCCACCCATTGCGCGCCGTAGCGTCAGTCCATGATTTTTGTGTGGTCGAGTTGATGACCGCGTCGGTCAGCGCTTTGTGCTGCTTGACGGTGATGCCCGGGGCGGCGTACACGCCACGCCAATTGCCGATTTCCACGTTGATGCCCAGCTCTTTGAGCGTCGGCGTGCTGACGTCAGGTAAGCGCATGGCGGAGGTGACGGCCAGCGCACGCATCTTGCCGTTGCGTACGTATTGCGCCATCTCGTTCCAGCCCGAGATGCCAACGGTCACGTAGCCCTCCAGAATCGCCGCAGAAGCCTCTCCACCGCCTTGAAACGGCACGTAATTGACGCGCGTCGGATCGACCCCTACCGCCTTGGCAATCTGCGCCACGGCGATGTGATCCGCCGATCCGCGAGAGCCGCCAGCCCACTTCACGGAACTCGGATCGCGCTTGAGCTGGTCTATGACATCCTTCAGCGTTTTGATTGGCGAATTGGTCGGCACGACGAGCACGTTGTATTCGTAGAACAAGCGCGCAATGGGTGTGGCCTGCGCCAGCGTTAAGGGCGGCTTGTTCTGCACGATGGCCCCGACCATGGCAGCTCCAGTGACAATCATCGTTTCAGGATCACCTTTTCCTGCTGTCACAAACTGCGCCAAGGCAATGGTGCCACCGGCACCCCCTTTGTTTTCGTAATGCACCGATTTGACCGCACCGGCCTCCAGCATGGCGCGACCCAAACCACGTCCGGTCTGGTCAAACCCGCCACCGGGATTTGCGCCAATCAAGACTTTAAGGCGATCCAGCGCGACGGCTGGGGTGACTAACAGCACCACCACGCTGAACGCGGTCAGCGCTTGGCGTAACATTAATTTCACGAGGGAGACTCCTAAGATGGGTAGTAGCGACTTGCCCGGTGAGGCTAGACAGCACGCTTGCCGCAGGCTGTCGATGCGCTGTCCCGAATTAATCGAGATTATTCATTAAAAAAATTCACACACTTCAAAGATACTGCGAAGCATGTCCTGAGCCTGCCGAAGGGGCAGAAACCCAATGACTTTGACGTTTCATGGCAATTTTGGCGCGCGCGAACGACGCGTTGCCCCTGCATTCGCAGGGGCAACGAGGAAAAACTTAGTCAGTAGTCACGGATCACTACACAAATACGACATGAGTGCCTGCAAGTGGATAGACCCCGGCTTCTGCTTGTAGAGGATGACCCCGCCTTGGCGCAGGCGCTGGCGCTGGCGCTGTCTCGTCGAGGCTTTCAAGTTTCGCAATCGACCAATGGCAAGAGTGCGCTGGAACGGGCCACACACGAAGCGTTTGCTGTTGTTGTGCTTGATTTGACGTTGCCCGAAATGGACGGGCTGGAGGTGTTGCGTGCAGTGCGGGCACATGGCATCACTACCCCAGTGATCGTGCTGACAGCGCGGGGCACCGTGGGCGACAGGGTGCAAGGGTTGCGTTTGGGCGCGGATGACTACTTGCCGAAACCGTTTGATCTCGATGAGTTAGAGGCGCGCATTCAGGCGCTTCTGCGTCGCGGCGGTAACGAGGGTGCCGTGCGCCACCAATTTGGCGCGTTGCGGGTCGATGACGCAGCAGCGGTTTGCTACGCCAATGAGCAGGCGCTTGAACTATCGGCACGCGAGTTTGCGATGCTTGCTACGCTGCTCGAAAAGCCAGCGCATGCGGTCACTCGCGAGCGGTTGTGGGAGAAGGTGTTTGGCGATGGGCGCGACGCGCAGCCTGATGCCATCGAGGTGGTGGCCTATCGGTTGCGCAAAAAGCTGACGGGGCTTGGCGTTGAGCTGGTGGCACTGCGTGGCGTAGGCTATCTGATCCGCGAAAAACGGGCGGAATGAAGGCACGGCAACCCATCTCGATCAAACGGCGGCTAACGTTGTGGATATTGGCCGCGTTGGTTGCTTTTTTGATCATTGACACCACCGTCATTTATCAAAACACCTTACAGTCGATCAACGTCGCTTTTGATCGAACGCTTTTGGCCTCAGCACGCGCCATTGGCGACACCGTCAAGTTTGAAAATGGCAAGCTAAGCGCTTCGCTGCCGTACGCAACCTTGGAGGTGTTTGAGGCGGTGACTCGCGGCCGTATTGTGTACCGGGTGACCGATTTTGAAGGCGCATTTTTATCGGGTTACCTGGAATTACCACCACACAACGGCGTCTTTCCAAAGCGGTCGCCCTATGCAGCGCTCGCCGCTTTTTACGAGGATCGTTTTGAAAATGAATCGGTGCGTGTGGCAGCACTTTTGCAGCCGGTTCATGTGGGGCGGGACGGTGGAGACGGCTACCGTATGGTCACCGTGCAGGTGGCAGAAACGCTGGAGCTACGCAAGAGTCTGGCGCAGCAGGCGCTGATCTCAACGCTGGATCGGCAGGTAATTTTTTTGATGCTGTTGTCGACCCTCGTATGGTGGTTAATCGCGCGTGGAATGCGGCCGATTTCCGTGCTTCGTCGAGAACTACTCGAACGTGATCCTGATTCGCTGGCACCCATCACCACCCCGGCACCGCGAGAGCTTAAGCCCGCGATTGAAGCGTTAAACGAAATGATGTCGCGGCTCAAGCGGGTGCTCGACGACCAGCAGCGATTTGTGCGCGATGCCTCACATCAGCTTCGCACGCCGCTTGCCGTGCTCAAGGCGCAGGTGCAAAACGCGCAGCGTGGCGATGTGTCGCCAGGCGTAGCTTTTGCCGAGTTGGCGGAATCGGTGGATCGCGCCACCCGGGTCGCCAATCAGATGCTGGCACTGGCAAAAGTGGCGCAACTGGAGGCCGAGCCGTCGCCCATGACCGAGCTCACCAATCTGCACGCAATGGCGCAGGATCTTGCCGTCGAGTGTTCGCCGCTGATCGCCGCGAAGGAGCTCGATTTTGCGCTCGAAACGGATCGCGCCGACGAGCTGAGCGCCGCGAAGAGCTATCTCGCTAAGGGGCATGAGTGGCTACTTCGTGAGGTGTTTAGGAATCTGATGAGCAACGCCATGCGCCATACGCCACGCGGCTCGTCGTTTGGCATCGACATTCGCGCCGTTGGCAAATCGGTGCACATGTCGGTATGGGACAGTGGCCACGGTATTGATGCTGAGCGTGAAGCGAAATTATTTGAACCCTTCTCTTCGGGCGACCCGCTCACCGGCAGCGGTCTCGGGCTCATCATTTGTCGCGACATTTGCAAATTGATTGGTGCGCGCATGACGCTTTGCAATCGGGGTTTGGATGAGCCAGGCAGAAGTGGCTTACGGGCGACGGTCGAGTTTTCGTAGCCTGCTAGTGTCGTGTCACGCCTGAAATGACGCATCTCGCTTGCCTTCGCTGCGCATGGCGTCGTTGCAAAACTTAGCCCTTGCCCCGGCATGAGCTGCGTTTTGCGCCTAGCCCTGCCCACCGATGGCGGTGCGATATTGCGCCATTTCAAACGTGACACGACACTAAGCTGTGATCGCTCGACACATACAAATCCAAGCGAACAGGCTTAACTAAATACAACAGCTTTTTGATAAAAAGCTCAAAAACCCACGTGATTGCTGGGCATTTGTTGTTATTCCATTTCTAAATCAATACGATACGTCGTTGCTCCGCCTTGCCGTGCTAACGCACTGTCTGCGTCGTCGCGCCTAGTCTCCTATTGATTTAGAAACGGAATTATTTATAAAAAGTCGACTATCGACAAAAACAATTTGAGTCCCCCACCAATTGGAGATTCCATAAAAAAGCTGTTTAAATCGGCGACCGTTGGCGTTAAAACTTAACGTGAAACGTTTGAGTGGTTTGCAACCACTGGGCGTCGCTCGATGCGCGGAGCCCGAGCAAGTCCCAGAACTGTTCACATGACGATAGAAATGATCGGTCGATCCGTTTTGTTCAGCGGAGTGTTGCGTGGGCAGCATCTTTTTGGCCATCGCTTGTTGGCTCTGGCGATACGGGACAATGTTTTGTATTTCCCGAGCGCAAATCCCGCTTGTCTACGCCCTCGAACCGCTAAAAAATATGTCGATCAATCTTTCGTTCCATCAGGATGGTGGTGGCCAGTTCCTCGATCGATTTGGTTGAGGTATTGAGCACTGGGATGCCTGCCGACTCCATCATGCGCTCGGCCGCCGCGACTTCGTAGCGACACTGCTTGGCGCTGCAATACACCGAGTCCGGTTTTCGCTCCTGCCGGATGACTTGTAGGCGCTCGGCCGAAATGGTGAGCCCAAACAGACGGTCGCGATGACGAATGATCGAGTCGGGCAGCGCCCCGCGTTCGAAGTCGTCCGGGGTCAGCGGATAGTTGGCACAACGAATGCCGCATTGCAAGCCAAGGTAGAGCGAGGTGGGTGTTTTGCCGCAACGCGAAACGCCCACTAGGATGACTTGTGCACGACCCAGCTCTTTGGTGCTTTGGCCGTCATCGTGCGCCAAGGTGTAGTTGACCGCCTCGATGCGCGTGAAGTACTCGATGGAATTTCTCAAACCGTGTGAGCGTCCCGCCGCGTGCGAGCTTTTGGCGCCAAGCTCTTGTTCAAGCGGCGCGATGAAAGTTTGAAAAAAATCGAGCACACGCGCGTCGCAGGTTCGGACGCGCTCGCTCAACGCCTCGTCGACAATGGAGCTGATCACAATCGCGCGCTTACCGTCGTTAACTGTGCAGGCGTTGATTAGGTTAATGGCCCGGTCGGCTGCTTCGGTGGAGTTAACGAAGGGAATTGTCGTTTTTTTGAAATCAAAGCCGTCAAATTGTGTAAGCAACGAATTGCCCAACGCCTCGGCTGTGATGCCGGTTTGGTCGGATACAAAAAATACACTGCGCAGGTTAGGCATACAAACATTCGGCTTCGGGCCAGTCGTGCCAGACGGGCTTCAGATTGGGGGACAGGCGAGGCAGGTCGCCGAATTTAACGCGGCTTTCAGCGTGTGAATGAAAGTCGCTGCCGATGGAGGCCAACAATCCAAAGCGGCGAGCCAGCGCGCCGAATTGCGCCCACTCTGACGGGTGATGCGCCGCGCAAACGACCTCAACGCCGTCGCCACCGGCATCAACAAAGTTCTGCAGAAGTGCTGCCACACCGCCGAACGGATCCACCTCGTAGCGTCCCGGGTGCGCAAGCACTGCGCGACCGCCGGCGCCGTGAATCAAGTCAATCGCCTCGTTCATGGGCAGCCAAGCTTGCTCAACGTACCCCGGTTTTCCGGGCTTCATGAACCGTCCAAACACTTCGCCAAACGACTGACATACGCCGCTGTCGACCAAGTGGCGGGCGAAGTGCGTTCGCGAAATGAGTTCAGGATTGGGTGCGTAGGTCAGAGCGCCGGCCAGCGCATCGCGAATGCCTACCGTCGCCAATGAGTCGCTCATGCGCTGGGCGCGGCCCTTACGCTTTTCACGGGTCACGGCGAGAGCAGCACGCAGTGCTGGATCTTCGTCTTTGATACGTAGGCCCAAAATGTGAATTGAGGTGCCTCGTGATTGTGCGGAAATCTCCACGCCGGATACCCATTGCATGCCGAGTTCAAGCGCGCATCGTTTAGCGTCATGGAGGCCGCGCAATTCGTCGTGGTCGGTAAGCGCGAACAGGTTAACTCCGCGAGAGTGCGCCAAAGCGACCAAGTCAGGCACGGCCAGCGTGCCGTCGGAATTTTGGGAATGACTGTGGAGATCTGCAACACCTTTCATAGCGCCGAGTATAGAAGTGCAGCGGTTTCGCAGAATGGCCGCAGCCAGAACTATAATTGTGCATATGCATTTGGCATAGTTTTGTTACTATTTGTTCTGGCATGCTTTGTGCACCAGAATCCAAGTGATGTTCACGTTTGGGAGGCGTCAAAAAAGCAATGAGTCTTTTTCAAAAGATAGCGAATCCACGAGAGATTCGGCAAAAACTTGGCTTGAATCAGGAGGAGTTTTGGCAAAAAATTGGCGTGACCCAAAGTGGTGGCTCTAGGTACGAGGCAGGGCGCGACATGCCCAAGCCCGTCACTGAGTTGCTGCGTTTGGTGCATATGGAAGGCGTAGACCTGAGCACGGTGCGCAAGGAAGACATCCAGATCATCGAGTTTTTGCGTAGCAATCATCCCGATTTGTATTCCAAACTGCGCGACGCGGTCGAAGCTGAGCCTATTGGCGCGGGGCTCAGCACTTTTTAGGCCGTCGCGCCGCGAGCTATCTGCGATTTAGGCGCAAATTTGTGCGTTGCAGCAATGCCAGCCTCAATGTTCGCTAAAATTAAGAGCGGCACTAAACGGAGGCTCTATGGCGCGAGGAAACACGCAACTCAATCCACAATGGTTGCGTTGGTTAGACGAATTGCGGATGACCGACGTCGCCGATTTCGGCGGAAAAAACGCGTCTCTGGGCGAGCTGCTCGGTAATCTTTCAGACAAGGGCGTGCAAGTCCCCGGCGGTTTAGCCACCAGCGCCGAAGCGTTTCGAGAATTCCTCTCTCTCAATAATTTGACCGCCCGCGTCGCGTCGCGTTTGGCAGGGCTTGATGTCGATGACGTGCAGGCGCTGGTCAAAGCGGGTGCCGAAATTCGCAGCTGGATTGAGGCCGCACCGCTCCCAGAAGCGCTTGAAGCAGCCATCAAAGCAGGCGTTGTGGCGCTTGAAGCAGACGCTGGCGCGCCAATTTGTTGGGCGGTGCGCTCATCGGCTACCGCTGAGGACATGCCAGACGCAAGCTTTGCTGGCCAACAAGAAACGTATCTCAACATCGTCGGCGTGCCGGCCATTCTCGACGCAGTGCGTCGCGTCTTCGCGAGTCTCTACAACGACCGTGCCATCGCTTATCGCGTTCATACCGGTTACGCCGATATGCCCATCGCGCTGTCAGCGGGCATTCAGCAAATGGTGCGCTCGGACACTGGGGCTGCAGGCGTGATGTTCACGCTCGATACGGAGTCTGGATTTCGCGAAGCGGTGTTCGTTACGTCAAGCTACGGCTTGGGTGAATTGGTGGTGCAGGGTTCGGTGAATCCTGACGAGTTTTATGCGTTCAAACCTGCGCTACGCGCTGGACGTCCGGCAATCTTGCGCCGTACGCTCGGCAGCAAGCTGCAAAAAATGATTTTCGGCAGTGAGGCCAAGGCGGGCAAATCCACCGAGATTGTCGATGTCGCAATTGTTGATCGCAATCGCTTTTCGCTGTCCGATGCGGAAGTCGAAACGCTGTCTAACTATGCGTTGACTATCGAGGCGCATTACGGTCGTCCGATGGACATCGAGTGGGGCAAAGACGGCACCACCGGCAAGATTTACATCCTGCAAGCGCGGCCTGAAACCGTGAAATCGCGGGAGCAGGGCAGCAAAACGCTGGTGCGCTATCGCATGGCTGAAACCGCCGCGCCCGTGCTCGCTACCGGTCGTGCGATTGGCCAGAAAATTGGTCAAGGCACCGTGCGCATCATCAAGCATGCGTCCGAGATGGACCTGGTCAAGCCCGGTGACGTGTTGGTAGCCGACATGACCGATCCCGATTGGGAGCCGGTGATGAAGCGGGCCAGCGCCATCGTGACCAATCGCGGTGGCCGCACCTGTCACGCCGCGATCATCGCGCGTGAACTGGGCGTTCCGGCGGTCGTGGGCTGTGGCGACGCGACCAGTACGTTAAACGATGGCGACGTGGTTACCGTGAGCTGTGCTGAGGGCGACACCGGCAACATTTACGCAGGTAAGCTGGCATTCGAGCGCACTGAAGTGCAGCTCGACAACATGCCTGCTGCGCCGACCAAGGTGATGCTCAATGTGGCGAATCCTGATCTCGCGTTTGAGTTTTCGCAGGTGCCAAATCACGGCGTAGGCTTGGCGCGGCTGGAGTTCATCATCAATCGGCAGATCGGTATTCATCCGCGTGCGCTGCTTGAATTTGACACGTTGCCTGATGATCTGAAAACGAAAGTGTCGGCGCGTATTCACGGCTACGCCTCGCCGCGCGCGTTTTTCGTTCAGCGCTTGTCTGAAGGTATTGCCACCATCGCAGCGGCGTTCTCGCCACAGCCGGTGATCGTGCGCATGAGCGACTTCAAATCCAACGAATACGCGAACCTGCTGGGCGGTGATCGTTACGAGCCGCACGAAGAAAATCCGATGCTCGGCTTCCGTGGTGCGTCGCGCTATATCGCGCCAGAATTTCGCGATTGTTTCGCGCTTGAATGTGAGGCGCTACGCTATGTTCGAGAAACGATGGGCCTGACCAACGTCGAGGTGATGATTCCATTTGTACGCACTACGGGCGAAGCCAACGCGGTGGTGAAGGCGCTCGCCAGCCACGGCCTTGAGCGAGGCAAGGCGGGCTTGCGTTTGATCATGATGTGTGAAGTGCCATCGAACGCGATTTTGGCCGATGAATTCCTTGATTATTTTGATGGGTTTTCGATAGGCTCGAACGATCTGACGCAACTCACGTTAGCGATTGATCGCGATGCCGGAGGAGCGATTGCGTCGACGTTTGATGAGCGCGATCCGGCGGTCAAAAAGATGTTGGGCATGGCTATCGACGCCTGTATTGCCCGAGGCAAATATGTTGGCATTTGCGGCCAAGGCCCGTCGGATCACCCTGACCTCGCGGCATGGTTGGTTGACCGTGGTATTGGGTCGTTGTCGTTAAATCCTGATGCAGCGATTGACACGTGGTTGATGTTGGCAAGGCTCAAAGACGCGAAAGTGACCGGCTCCGCCAAAGCGCCCTAATGGTGCAACTGACGCAGCTGACATCGCTGACACAGCGCTCGCAGGCGAAGCTGTTTTGTATTGCGACTTGCGTGATCGGCGCGATGTTGTGTGCGTGGAGTCATGTGTTTGTTGTTGCAGCGGGGCACCTGATGGCGGCGATCTTAGTCTGGCGTGGTAGTTTTGGTCAAACCGTGGATCAACCAGACATGGACGCCTTGCTCCACGTTTTGCGTAGCGCTGAGGGCACCACTGGCGAGCGCGCGACCCTAGTTAAGGCAACGGTGCACTCGAACGTGATTAGCGCGCCAATGGTTCTAGGCAGAAAAAAGTGGACGGGTTTCAATCGGGTGGTCAGCTTTCGGGACGAGTTTTCGCCGATGCAGTGGCGCGAGGTCTCAACGCGACTGCGCCACCAACCGCCGTCAGCGCCGCCGATCAAATCTCATCGATGAAATAGTCGCTGCGCAGACTTGCCAAGCATAGCTATATGTGCCTATAATTGCAGGCTTGCGAAAGCATGTAGAAGGCACAAATCAACTGGTTTCGGGGGTATAGCTCAGCTGGGAGAGCGCTTGCATGGCATGCAAGAGGTCAGCGGTTCGATCCCGCTTATCTCCACCAAAACCTAGTTTTCTGGCCTTCTTCACTGTTAAAAGCTCCTAAGTCCCCATCGTCTAGAGGCCTAGGACACGACCCTTTCACGGTTGTAACAGGGGTTCGAATCCCCTTGGGGACGCCACTCATTCACAATGATTGGCTCTGATTCACGGTAGTTTCAAACTGCACTTGACGTCCCGGATGCCGGGGCTTTTTGTTAGCGGGCTTCGCCCTTCTGTGCGGTGGTGCGCCCCAGTTTGCGACAAACATTCCTCGATTCCAGCGCGGGTTCCATGCTCGCAATCTCGCGGGCAAGATTGCTTCATCACTGCAAAACCGCTTAACGCTGGACGGAGCGGGGTTACTTTCGTCTTCAGCAAGCAACAAAAAGCCCGCAGGGCTTTGCACCATGCGGGCTGACTTTGCGCTGTCGTTAATTACAGTTTTTGTGACTGCATAAACGTGTCAAAGCTCATCTCGGTGAAGCGGAACCACAGATTAGCGTCAGCGCGGAACTTGGAGTAATCGTCGTACACTTTTTTCCACGAAGGATTCTTCGCAGAAATCTCGGCGTACAGGTCGATGGACTCTTTGAACGCTTTGTCCATCAGGTCTTTCGGGAAGCGATGCAGCTTGGTGCCCCCTGCAACTAGTTGCTTCAAAGCCCCGGGGTTCTTAGCGTCGTACTTAGCCTGCATTTCGGTGTGGGCGAATGCAGCCGCATTTTCGACGATAGCTTTGTATTCAGGTGTCAGCGCGTCGTACGCTTTCTGATTGATATAGAGGTCAAGCTGTGGGCCACCTTCCCACCAGCCGGGGTAGTAGTAGTTCGGAGCAACCTTGTTAAAGCCGAGCTTCTGGTCGTCGTACGGACCGACCCATTCGCACGCGTCAATGGTGCCTTTTTCCAGCGCCTGATAAATCTCGCCACCCGGTATGTTTTGTGGCACTGCGCCGAGACGTGAGCACACTCTGCCAGCAAACCCACCGACACGAAATTTTAGGCCCTTGAAATCCTCCGCTGACTTGATTTCCTTGCGATACCAGCCGCCCATCTGCGCACCCGTATTGCCCATTGGAAAGTGGATGATGTTGTACTTGGTGTAGAACTCGCGCATCAGCTTGAGTCCGTTGCCTTCATACTGCCAAGCCGTCATCTGGCGGCTGTTGAGGCCAAACGGAATGGCGCAACCCAGCGCAAAGGTGTCATCCTTGCCGAAGTAGTAGTAGGGTGCTGTGTGACCAGCTTCAACGGTTCCGTTTTGAATCGCGTCGACCAGACCCGGCACCGGAACTAATTCGCCCGCAGCGTGAACAGAAATCTGAAATTTGCCGCCCGTCATTTTGCCAACTTGGGCAGCAAAAACTTCCGCCGCGCCGTAAATCGTATCAAGCGCTTTGGGAAAGCCTGAGCTCAAACGCCAACGAACGGCGGGCGATTGGCCAATGACTGCGGGTGCTGCCAAGATGGCACCACCGGTTGCAGCACTGGCGGCAGCCTTGGTTAGAAAATCACGACGTTGCATAGTGTCTCCTGAAAATGAATTTTTTCGTCGCGCAAAGGTGGATGCGCGCTTTATTTCTGACCGAAATTTCGATCTTGCAGATATTGTAGAAGCCGCAAATTCGGGGATGCCATGGGTTTTCCCCGAACCTCGGCTTCCATCCCATGCTTGCGGCACGATCAACTCGGGATCCATGCACCAACGCACGAAAGCTGTGCATAGAATTAGCTAGTGTCGTGTCAGGTTTGAAATGGCGCAATATCGCGCCGCCATCGGTGGGCAGGGCTAGGCGCAAAACGCAGCTCATGCCGGGGCATGTGCAAGATTTGCAACGACGCCATGCACAGCGAGGGCAAGCGAGATGCGTCATTTCAGGCGTGACACGACACTAGGAGTCCCTGCGCACAAGCACAGGTACAAATTGCGATTAAAAATCTGGGGTTGATGACTATATGCCTAGCTGTTCTCGCGCGCTGTTAGCCGTTATTGTTTCAATGGCGAGCTTCGTCGCCCACGCCGCCAGCCCGATGATCGGGCCGGTACCGTTTGACTTCATTTTGTTCGCAGCGGTGTTGGCGGGTGTGGCCCTACTGCACAATCATTCGCTCAAAATCGCGTTGGGCGGCGCGGTGGTGATATCGCTTTACAAAATTTTGGTGGCCGGGTTCAAAACAGGCGAGGGCATGCCCGGCTTCATCGGGCACTTTGGCCATGAGTGGGTGCTGCTGGCAAACCTGCTGTGTCTTTTGGTGGGTTTTGCGTTGTTGTCAAACCACTTCGAGCGCAGCTTGGTGCCCAAGGTATTGCCACATTTTTTGCCGGACGACTGGAAAGGCGGTTTCGTGTTGCTGCTTCTGGTTTTTGTGTTGTCGAGTTTTTTGGACAACATCGCGGCGGCGTTGATTGGCGGCACGATGGCGTCCGCAGTGTTCCAGAAGAAAGTTCACATTGGCTATCTCGCGGGTATAGTGGCGGCGTCAAACGCGGGCGGCTCAGGGTCGGTTGTGGGCGACACCACAACAACGATGCTTTGGCTCGCCGGTGCGTCGCCAATGGCAGTGCTTGACGCCTACGTGGCCGCAAGCGTTGCAGTGGTTATAGTCGGTGTAATTGCTGCCAAGCAGCAGCAGGCGTATTCGCCCATCATCAAGGACGCGAAAGTGGCGCACCGCGTCGACTGGGCACGCATAGGTATCGTATTCTGGATACTCGCGGTGGCCATCATCGCCAACGTGCTGATTAACACGCGCTACGGCGATTTGGGCGAGCGCTTTCCGGTGCTGGGTGTAGCCGTATGGGCCGCGATTTTTATCGCTGTACCGATACGCAAGCCGGATTGGTCGTTGGTGCCCGATGCCGCCAAGGGCGCGGTGTTCCTGTTGTCGCTCGTGCTCTGCGCGTCGATGATGCCGGTGGATCACTTGCCCGCAGCTTCGTGGCAGTCCGCGCTGGGACTGGGCTTTGTTTCGGCGGTGTTCGACAATATTCCGCTCACCGCATTGGCCATCAAGCAGGGCGGCTACGACTGGGGCATGCTCGCCTATTGCGTGGGCTTCGGCGGCTCGATGATCTGGTTCGGCTCGTCGGCGGGTGTAGCGTTATCCAGCCAATTCCCCGAAGCGCGCAACGCAGTGCAGTGGGTGAGGCAAGGTTGGCATGTGGCGGTTGCTTATGTTGTCGGTTTTTTTGTGATGCTGGTGATTACGGGGTGGGTGCCGACTGCGTTGAAAGCGGCGAGTTAATTCGAAGTTAGCGAGGTTTGACACCCTCTCCCGCGCGCTCCAAGCCCGCAGGGCGCAAGTTTGCGCCGGGGTTGCGGTGAGGGGGCGCGGGCACTCGTAGAAGCGGCGAGCGCTGCGATGGGCTTGCGACGCGGGTGAACGCGGCTTTCGCCGCTCGTACACACCTGCAACGCTCGCGTAAGTCGGCCCACGTAGACTCCGCACCATGAACCCTACCACCGTCCAGATCATCGGTGCGGCGTTATTCGCGCTGGCCGTCGTCCACACCTTTTCGGTCGCCTATTTCGAGCGGCTTGCGCATCGATATCCGGCACACTCGGGAGCCTTTCATTTCTTGGGCGAGATCGAAGCGGTGTTCGGCTTCTGGGCACTCGTATTTGTAGCGTTCAAATTCGCGATCACGGGCAAAACGGCGACCGTTGAATACCTCGAAGGCCGCAACTTCACCGAGCCGCTATTCGTGTTTGTGGTGATGGTGATCGCCGCGAGCAAGCCCGTTGTCGAACTCGCAAGCTTTCTCGTGCGTGGTCTCACGCGCGTCGCACCCGTTCAGGCGCGCGCGAAGCCGATGGCGTTTTATTTCATCGTTCTGGCGCTGGTGCCGCTGATGGGCTCGTTCATCACCGAACCGGCGGCGATGACGCTAGCGGCGCTGCTGCTGCGCGAGCATTTTTTCTCGAAGCACATTTCCACGCGCCTGAAATACGCAACGGTTGGTGTGCTTTTCGTCAACGTCTCCATCGGCGGTACGCTCACCGCCTACGCCGCACCGCCGGTGCTGATGGTGGCGACCGCGTGGCAATGGGACACCGCGTTCATGATCAGTAATTTCGGCTGGCGCGCTGCGCTTGCCGTAGTTATCAATGCGCTCGCCGTCACGTTGCTGTTCGGCAGAGAGTTGTGCCACATTCCGCACCAAGCCACAGGCGACGCGGAGATGACCATGCCTTGGTCGATCATCCTAGTGAGCCTCGCATTCCTCGCGGTGGTCGTTCTGTTCGCGCATCACGAGGTGGTCTTCATTGCGATATTCTGCTTCTTTCTCGGCTTCGCGAGCGCGTACGAGAAATATCAGGACAAACTCATCCTGCGCGAGGCATTGCTGGTCGGTTTCTTCCTCGGCGGGCTGGTCGTGCTTGGCGCGCAGCAGCAGTGGTGGTTGCAGCCGATTCTCACCAAGCTTTCGCCAGACGCTGCGTTCTTCGGCGCAGCAGTTCTCACCGCCGTCACCGACAACGCCGCGCTCACGTATCTCGCGTCACTTGTACCGGGGCTATCGGAGGAATTTAAATACATGGTGGTTGCCGGTGCGGTTACGGGCGGTGGCCTCACCGTGATCGCCAACGCACCAAATCCGGCGGGTTATGCCCTGCTCAAAGGCAGCTTCGAAGACAACGCGATTGGAGCGGGTGGCCTGCTGGTAGCTGCGCTGCCGCCAACGCTGGTGGCAGCGTTTTGCCTTTGGGCGTTGCGCTGATGGCCGCCGTTCGCCAATAGCCGCGCTGGCGCCACTCAAAACCCCAGCCTTTCGCCGGCCCCGAGCAGCGTCGACACACCCAGGACTAAAAATATCATCGCCGCAATGCCATGCACCAAGCGCACTGGAATACGGTTGGCGATGTTGTTGCCCAGAAAAACCGCTGGCACATTGGCAATCATCATGCCGAGCGTGGTGCCTGCCACCACAGCGAACAGCGCGTTGAATTGAGCCGCCAGCGCCACCGTTGCCACTTGCGTCTTGTCACCCATTTCCGCGAGAAAAAACGCAACTAAAGTCGTGCCGAACACCCCGTAGCGCCCGACTACCGAGTCGCCGTCGTCTAGTTTGTCGGGGATCAACGTCCAGATCGCCATGGCGATGAACGACACGCCAAGCACCCAGCGCATCGTCTGCGGCCCGACCGTCGCCGTGATCCAAGCGCCGAGTGCACCGGCCAAGCCGTGATTGGCGAGGGTGGCCACCAAAATGCCAGCAATGATTGGCCACGGCTTGCGAAACTTGGCGGCAAGGACAAACGCAAGCAGCTGCGTCTTGTCGCCGATTTCAGCAAGGGCGACGATGCCGGTGGAGATGAGGAAGGCTTCCATGCGCACATTGTGGCGCGGGCGGCTGACGCGCGGCTGATGGAAGCGATGTTGTAGGAGCGGCGCGAGCCGCGATAACGCCGCTTGAACAGCGCTGGGCTTCACGGCTTGCGCCGCTCCTACAACGCCTTCGCAGGTTATGCCAATTTCGCAACCGATCAACGCGCCGCCCACTCCCCACGCCCCTTAAAATCCAAAGTCAGCCGCGCCACGCTTGCATTTCCGGCGCACAGCATTCACCAAAACCAGCACACCATGAAACTCGCAGACATCCGGGAAAAGTTCTTAAGCTTCTTCGAATCCAAGGGCCACACACGCGTCGCCTCGTCGCCGCTGTTCATCGCGTCTGATCCGACGCTGATGTTCGTCAACTCCGGCATGGTGCAGTTCAAGGATGTGTTCACCGGCGCGGATAAAAGATCGTATGTGCGGGCGACCAGCGCGCAACGCAGCGTTCGCGCAGGCGGCAAGCACAACGATCTGGAAAACGTGGGCTACACCGCGCGCCACCACACGTTTTTCGAGATGCTCGGCAACTTTTCCTTCGGCGATTATTTCAAGCGCGACGCGATTAAATACGCCTGGGAATTGTTGACCGTTACGTACGGCCTGCCAAAAGAAAAACTGCTGGTCACGGTGTATGCGGATGACGACGAAGCCTTCAACATCTGGAAGGACGAAATCGGCGTTCCAGAAGATCGTATCGTGCGTATCGGCGACAACAAGGGCGCACGTTACGCCTCCGACAATTTCTGGATGATGGGCGACATCGGCCCCTGCGGCCCATGCTCAGAAATCTTCTACGACCACGGCGCGCACATCCCCGGTGGCCCGCCTGGTTCGCCCGATGAAGACGGTGATCGCTTCATCGAAATCTGGAACCTCGTGTTCATGCAGTTCAACCGCGAGGTCAAGGACGGACCGATGTTGCCGCTGCCCAAACCCTGCGTCGACACCGGCATGGGCATGGAGCGCCTAGCGGCCATCCTGCAAAAAGTGCATTCGAACTACGAGATTGATCTGTTTGTTGGTCTCATCAATGCGGCATCGCGCGAAACCGGTTGTGCCGACCTCGCCAATCCTTCGTTGCGCGTGATCGCCGATCACATCCGCGCCTGCTCATTCCTAATCACCGACGGCGTGATTCCGAGCAACGAAGGCCGCGGCTACGTGCTGCGCCGAATCATCCGCCGTGCGCTACGCCACGGCTACAAACTCGGTCAGACCAAACCATTTTTCTACAAACTCGTGGCCGAGCTTGATGTGCAGATGGGTGATGCGTATCCCGAACTGCGTACGGCGAAAGATCGTGTGGCGGAGACGCTGCACTCTGAGGAGATTCGTTTCGGCGAAACGCTGGTTCACGGCATGGCGATTCTCGATGTTGCGCTCGCGAATGTAGGAGCGGCCTTGGCCGCGAACGCTGCTGGCGAAGGAGGGATCGCGGCCAAGGCCGCTCCTACATTGCCGGGTGAGGTCGCCTTTCAGCTCTACGACACGTTTGGTTTTCCGCTCGATCTCACGGCCGACGTCTGCCGCGAACGCGGCGTCACGGTTGACGAAGCAGGCTTTGAAACCGCGATGGAAAAGCAGCGCACGACGGCGCGCGCTGCGGGCAAATTCAAGGCCGACGCTGTGCTCGCGTACGACGGGCCGAAGACCACGTTCCGCGGCTACGAATCGTTGTCGGAAGAGGGCCGCGTGATCGCGCTGTACAAAGATGGCGCTCGCGTTGAATTGCTGGTCACGGGCGACAGCGGCATCGTCGTGCTCGACCGCACGCCGTTTTACGCCGAGTCGGGCGGACAGGTCGGCGACAAGGGCGAACTCAGCAAATCTGGCGTTTGTTTGACTCTGTTCACGGTGGAAGACACGCTCAAAGTGCAGCCCGATGTGTTCGGTCATCACGGCAGCGTGCAAAACGGCGAATTGCGTGTGGGTGACACCGTTGCCGCGCAAGTGAACTTCAACGCCCGCGCTCGCACCATCCGCAACCACTCAGTCACGCACCTGATGCACAAGGCGCTGCGCGAAGTGCTCGGCTCGCACGTCGCGCAAAAAGGCTCGCTGGTCGACGCCGAAAAAACGCGTTTCGACTTTGCGCACAACGCGCCGATGACCGACGCCCAGATTCGCGAAGTGGAAGCCAAAGTCAACGCCGAAGTCGTCACCAACACGGCCACCCACGCTGAAGTCATGCCGATTGAAAAGGCCAAAACCAGCGGCGCGACGATGCTGTTCGGCGAGAAGTACGGCGACGAGGTGCGCGTGCTCGAAATCGGCAGCAGCAAGGAATTCTGCGGCGGCACGCACGTAGCGCGCACCGGCGACATCGGCTTCTTCAAGATCATTTCTGAAGGCGGCGTAGCAGCAGGCGTGCGCCGCGTAGAAGCGGTCACAGGATTGAACGCCATGGCCTTCGTGCAAGCGCTCGATGCCCGCATGACTGACGTCGCAGGCGCGCTGAAAATTCCGCAAGCGGAAGTCACGAGCAAGATCGCTCAGATTCAAGACCACGTCAAAGCGCTCGAAAAAGAACTCGCCGCGCTCAAGAGCAAGCTCGCCGCCGCAGCGGGCGGTGACCTGCTGAGCAAAGTCGTTGAGAAAGACGGCGTGAAATTCCTGTCCGCCGAAATCGAAGGCGCGGATGCGAAAGCGCTGCGCGAAATGGTCGATCAGCTCAAGAACAAATTGGGCTCCGGCGTGGTGCTGCTCGGCAGCAAATCGCCAGACGGCAAGGTTGCTTTGTGTGCGGGCGTGACGGCGGATTTGCTCGGCAAGTTCAAGGCGGGCGAGATCGTTGGCAAGGCTGCGGCTATCGTTGGCGGCAAAGGTGGCGGACGGCCTGATATGGCTATGGCGGGTGGGGTGGATTGTGCGAAGTTGGCGGAGGCTTTGGCGACCTTGGTGGGGTGATCAGCATGGCGATGATGGACGGGCTAGGGAATCTGGATGAGAGCGTCGAGGTCTCGTATGGGCGCTTCGCGGCAGCTATCGAGCAGCTAAAGAGGCCGCTATCAGAGGCGGAAATGACCGATGGCTGGTCAACTAGGGCGAAGCTTGGCATCGCCAGCGCGCTGATTGAGATTGATAGGGCAGACATGCCGCGAACGCACCCTAATCGCATCCATCTCGCTCGCGCAATGGATCATTGGGGCATATCCGGCGGCGCTCTCGCCGATGAAATTTTGGCGGCAAACGCCGAACCGTAGCCTCGATGAAGCTACAGCGGAATCGAGGACTCGTTGCGCACGCCACCATTCCGCGATTCCGCTGTAGCTGCATTGCGGCTACGTTGTTGACTGAGTCATGGTTGCTTATCGTCGCAATTTCGTTCCGGGTGGCACCTACTTTTTCACGGTAACGCTGCGTGATCGATCAAGTCGCTTGTTGGTTGAACGAATCGATGATTTGCGTGCGGCATATGCGCGCGTACAACGGGATCGACCTTTTACGACTGACGCTATCGTCGTTCTGCCCGAACATCTGCATTGCATTTGGACGCTGCCTGAAGGAGATGCCGATTACTCAGGGCGATGGCGCGCGATCAAATCGCGGTTCACGATGGCGTGTCGCAAAGCTGGGCTTCCGATGCTCAAGGATTCGTCCGGCGCGTACGACGTGTGGCAACGTCACTTCTGGGAACATACGATTCGCGACGAGCGTGATTTTGAAAACCACGTTGCTTACATTCTTTTCAATCCGGTGAAACACGGTCACGTGACGAGGCCCGTTGAATGGCCGCATCCTTCGATTCACAAGTACATCTCGCGTGGTGTGCTTAACGCCGATTGGGCCATCGCACCCGATTTCGACGCGCAAGAGTGACCAGGCGTAGCCTCGATGCAGCTACAGCGGAATCGAGGCAAGCTTTAACGGCAACATTCGGAACAACGCGACCAACCCAACAAATTGCAGCGACCACGCACCCGTCAAACGATTTCCAAAAGCATCAGCAACATTGCGAACCGTGCCCTCGATTCCGCTGTAGCTTCATCGAGGCTACGTAGCTACCACCTACCGATAAACCGGAAACCGCGCACAAAGCGCCGCCACCTCACCGCGAACTCTCGCAATCACCGCGTCGTCATCCGGCGCATCAAGCACATCCGCGATAAAGTTGCCAACCATCTTGGCTTCAGCTTCCTTGAATCCACGCGTAGTAAACGCAGGAGAGCCGAGGCGGATACCGCTGGTAACCATGGGTTTTTCTGGGTCGTTAGGGATGGCGTTTTTGTTGCAGGTCATGTGAGCGTTGTGCAGCACGTTTTCTGCTTCTTTGCCAGTGATTTTTTTGGCGCGTAAGTCCACCAGCATCAGGTGCGATTCGGTACCGCCGCTGATGATGCGCAGGCCGCGTTCTACGAGCGTTTTAGCGAGCACGTCGGCGTTCTTGAGCACTTGTTGCTGATACGTTTTGAACTCGGGCTTCAGGGCTTCACCGAAGGCGACCGCTTTGGCGGCGATGACGTGCATCAGCGGGCCGCCCTGAGTGCCGGGGAAGATGGCGCTGTTGAGCTTTTTGGCGAGATCTTCGTCGTTGGTGAGGATGATGCCGCCGCGTGGGCCGCGCAGCGTTTTGTGGGTGGTGCTGGTGGTCACGTGCGCATGCGGGATCGGGTTCGGGTACACGCCCGCCGCAATCAGGCCGCTGTAATGCGCCATGTCGACCCACAATTTTGCGCCGACTTCGTCCGCGATTTCGCGCATCTTGGCCCAGTCCCATTTGAGCGAATAGGCGCTGCCGCCACCGACGATCATTTTCGGTTTGACTTCATGCGCGACGCGACGCATCTGGTCGTAGTCGATGGTCTCTTCTTTGGTGAGGCCGTAGGCGTGAGCCTTGAACCATTTGCCGCTCATGTTGAGCGCCATGCCGTGCGTGAGGTGCCCGCCTTCGGCAAGCGACAAGCCCAAAAACGGCTCACCGGGCTGCATCAGCACAAAGTACACAGCGGCATTGGCCTGGGCGCCAGAGTGCGGTTGCACGTTGACAAATTTGGCACCGTACAGCGTCTTCAGGCGTTCAATGGCGATGGTTTCGGCAATGTCAACATACTCGCATCCGCCGTAATAACGACGGCCCGGATAGCCCTCGGCGTATTTGTTGGTGAGCTGTGATCCCTGCGCTTCCATCACGGCTTTTGAAGCGTAATTTTCGGAGGCGATGAGCTCGATGTGGTCTTCTTGACGCTGATTTTCTGATTGCACTACGGCAAAGATTTCAGGGTCAACCTGAGCCAGTGACGAGACAAAAAATTCGGGGCGCGCATTCATGGGCATTTTCCTTTTGAGTGGATGGTGCACTGGCCAAAAACCAGTGCATGCCCAGGCGGACGGCGGGTTCGCTCGAAACATACCGAGGCGAAAAGCGAGCTTCCTGAGGGTGGCTCCCTCTCAGACATCGCACGATTTTTCCGCGACGCTTACGCCAGTTACACGCTTGATGGAATTATAGGCGGACGGTGCCGCCGAGCGCACCAGCTTTAGGCTGAAATGACCTATTTGCGGGGGCTAGATGGGCAAAAAGTCAATAGTCGACTATTAACTTTTTATGCTGATAGCGCTGATTGAATAAGCCTTTCATGTGAAAAGCTTATGGCCGGACTAACAATAAAAAACATCGCAACGGTGCCCGCAACGCGTCCGCCCGACGAACGCTTATGCGTGCGCTGGCTCCTGCACTTTCGCTTCAGCGACAGGCGCGGCTGGAGCAGACGCCACACCCACCCGATCCAGCGCCGCTGACAACTGCGCCACGGTGCGATCCACGTTGTGCCACTTTTCCAGTCCGAACAAACCAATGCGGAACGTCGCGAAATCCGCTGGTTCGTCGCATTGCAACGGCACGCCGGCAGCGGTCTGCAAACCTTCAGCGAGAAACTTCTTGCTCGATTGCAATTCGGCATCTTCGGTGTAGCTCACCACCACGCCCGGTGCCTTGAAGCCTTCGGCTGCGACGCTCGGAATGCCACGGCTTTCGAATAGCGCGCGCACCTTGGTACCGAGTTGCTGCTGCTCATTCTTCACGCGATCAAAACCGTAAGCCTCGGTCTCCAGCATCACCTCGGCCAGACGCGTCAGCGCGTCGGTCGGCATGGTCGCGTGATACGCGTGACCGCCGGCCTCGTATGTCTCCATGATCTGCATCCACTTTTTCAGATCAACGGAAAAGCTCGTGCTCGTGGTGCCGTCAATTGCGGCGCGCGCACGCTCCGAGAGCATCACCATCGCGCAGCACGGCGAGCTGCTCCAGCCCTTTTGCGGCGCGCTCACCAGCACGTCCACGCCGGTCGCTTTCATGTCCACCCACATCGCGCCCGAGGCGATGCAGTCGAGCACGAACAAGCCACCGACCGCATGCACCGCGTCACCCACTGCACGCAAATAATCGTCCGGCAGAATCATCCCGGCCGCCGTCTCCACATGCGGCGCAAACACCACCGCAGGCTTCTCGGCAGCGATCTTTGCAACCACTTCAGCAATCGGCGCGGGCGTCCACGGCGACTGCTTGCCAGTGCCCGTGCGGCGGGCTTTCATCACTGTGTGCGAAGCCGGAATGCCGCCCATGTCAAAAATCTGCGTCCAGCGATAACTGAACCAACCATTGCGGATCACCAGCACATGTTTGCCGCCAGCAAACTGCCGCGCCACGGCCTCCATACCAAACGTACCGCTACCGGGCACCAGCACAGCGGACTTCGCGTGATACACGGTCTTCAGCATGCGCGAAATCTCCCGCATCACACCACCAAACCGCTTCGACATATGGTTCAAAGCACGGTCGGTGTAGACCACAGAAAATTCAAGCAACCCATCAGGGTCAACAGTAGGAAGCAGTCCAGGCATGGTGTTCTCCTTGTGTCCGCG
>JANNYE010000023.1:0-21786 GCA_031409935.1 Burkholderiales bacterium
AAAAACATGAACCACCACGAATCCTTGTCGCGCAACACGGCGAGGTAGGCGGTGAGCGGCTTCGGTGGCGGGCAATCGGGCGCGTCTTTGGCCACGATTACATAAAAAATGAGCACTAGTGTCAGCGGAATTAGCGCAATACCAAACACATTGCCCCAACCGAATGCCGCGGCCAAAGACGGCGCGATGAGCGCGGCGAACGCGGTGCCCGAATTGCCCGCTCCCGCGATGCCAAGCGCGGTGCCCTGATGCTCCGGCGGATACCAGCGGGACGCGAGCGGGAGCGCGACTGCGAATGAAGCTCCGGCGATCCCCAGCAGCACGCCCAAAAACAGCACCTCGTTGTAGCTATGGATGCCTGCAATCCAGGCCCAAGCTAGCGCCGCGATCACCAGCACTTGCGCGAGCACCCCGGTCAATTTCGGCTTCAGGTGATCCACCAGCACGCCCATTACGATGCGCAGGATTGCACCCGAGAGCACCGGAACGGCGACCATCAGACCCTTTTGTCCGGCGTCGAGCTTCAGATCGGTCGCAATTTGCACGCCCAATGGCCCCAGAATGACCCACACCATGAAGGCAAGATCGAAGTAAAGAAACGAGGCGAGCAGCGTGGGCCGATGCCCAGCTTGCCAAAAACTGGTGGCGGCCATAGTGATCCGTAAATTGTTGGTGTTTGGTGCATGTACATCGCAAGCGTTGTGCCATTGAAAGTGCCCAAGATTTCCGCGAAAAACCACAATGCTGCACCGCAACGGAGCGCAATCAACGTGACGCGCACTACAAACGAACGGCGCGTGACCGATTGCGTGCGGTGACGGCAACTTTTGTCCGGCTCGGGGTGATGAATATTGCTACGGCAAGGGGTGCCCGACCATGATTGGTGCGACGCATGCGAAACGGCGCGATTGCGGTGCAGTATCTGGCGCGATGTTTGCTAGGTAGCCTGTAAATCTAGTGACCTCAGGAAAGCGTAATGTCCTCCACAGCGATGCAAGTGAAGCAAAAACTGGCCGTCATCGGCAACGGCATGGCAGGTATCCGTACCGTTGAAGAGTTGCTGAAAATCGCGCCGGACAAATACGACATTACGGTTTTTGGTACCGAGCCGCATCCCAATTACAACCGCATTTTGTTGTCGCCCGTGCTCGCGGGCGAGCAGACGATTAGCGACATCGTGCTGAACGATTGGGATTGGTACAAAGACAACGGCATCAATCTCATCACTGGCAAAACGATCACCGAAATTCACCGTACGCGGCGCGAATTGACAACCGATACGGGTGAGAAATTTAACTACGACCGCTTGCTCGTGGCAACGGGGTCGAATCCGTTCATCCTGCCGATTGAAGGCAACACGCTGCCAAGTGTGATTTCGTATCGCGATATTGCTGACACTGAGGCAATGATTGACGCGGCAAAGCGCTACAAAAAAGCGGTTGTCATTGGCGGCGGTTTGCTCGGACTTGAAGCCGCGAACGGTCTCAAGCTGCGCGGCATGGACGTGACCGTGGTTCATGTGATGCCGTGGCTTATGGAGCGGCAGCTTGACGAAAAAGCGGGCAAACTTTTGCAGGGTTCGTTGGAGGCCAAAGGCATTGAATTCAGGATGCAGGCACAGACGGAGGCGCTGGTTGCGGGTGAATCTGGTCGTGTTGCGGCGCTGCGTTTCAAGGGTGGCGAACTGATTCCGGCCGACCTCGTTGTAATGGCCGTAGGCATTCGTCCAAACACCGCGCTCGCCGAAAAATCGGGCTTGCAGGTCAGCGCACGTCCGGGCGGCATCGTGGTGAACGACACGATGCAAACCCTCACCGATCCACGCATTTATTCGGTGGGTGAGTGCGTCAATCATCGCGGTACAGCCTACGGATTGGTCGCGCCGCTGTTTGAGATGGCGAAGGTCTGCGCCAATCATTTGGCTGAGTACGGCATCGGCCGCTACGTTGGTTCGGTGACGTCGACCAAGCTCAAAGTCACCGGCGTTGACTTATTCAGCGCTGGTAATTTTCAAGGCGGCGAAGGCACCGAGGACATCACGTTGTCGGACCCAATAGGCGGCGTTTATAAGCGCTTGGTGATTAAAGACGACAAGCTGGTCGGGGCCTGTTTGTACGGAGATACCGTTGACGGTTCTTGGTATTTCAAGTTGCTGCGCGAAGGCAAAAACGTCAACGAGATTCGCGATCATTTGATGTTTGGTGAATCGAACATTGGCGACGTGGGACACGAAGGCAACACCCGCGCCGTGTCGATGAAAGATACGGATGAGGTGTGCGGTTGCAACGGCGTGTGCAAAGGCACGATTACCAAGGCGATCAAGGACAAGGGCTTGTTCACACTGGATGAAGTGAGGAAGCACACCAAGGCGTCCTCAAGCTGCGGATCATGCACCGGTCTTGTTGAACAAATTTTGATGTTCACAGCGGGCGGCGACTACAGCGCTACGCCCAAGATGAAGCCAATGTGTGCCTGCACGGACAGTACGCATCAACACACACGAGATGCGATCCGAGAGCAGAAAATGCTGTCGGTGCCTGAAGTGATGAAAACACTCGGTTGGCGCACACCAAACGGCTGCTCGTCGTGCCGTCCAGCGATCAACTATTACTTGCTGTCAACCTGGCCAAAAGAGTACGTTGACGACCCGCAATCGCGCTACATCAACGAGCGCGCGCATGCCAATATCCAGAAAGACGGCACCTTCAGCGTGATTCCGCGCATGTGGGGCGGCGAGACCACGGCCGATGAGTTGCGTCGCATCGCCAACGCGGTCGACAAATACAAGATTCCAACAGTCAAAGTCACCGGCGGTCAGCGCATCGATTTGCTCGGCGTAAAGAAGGAAGATTTGCCCGGTGTGTGGGCCGACATCGGTATGCCGTCGGGTCATGCTTACGCGAAAGCGTTGCGTACGGTGAAGACTTGCGTGGGCTCCGAATGGTGTCGTTTCGGCACGCAAGACAGCACGCAAATGGGCAAGGATCTGGAACGCGCGATGTGGCGGATGTATGCGCCGCACAAGGTGAAATACGCCGTCAGCGGTTGCCCGCGCAACTGCGCTGAGGCAGGCATTAAAGACGTGGGCATCATCGGTGTTGACTCTGGGTGGGAGATGTATGTTGCAGGCAACGGTGGCATCAAAACGGAGGTCGCGCAATTCTTCGTTAAAGTGAAAACCTCTGACGAAGTGCTGGAATACACGGGTGCCTTCATTCAGCTGTATCGCGAAGAGGGCTGGTATCTGGAGCGCACCGTGCATTACGTGTCGCGCGTCGGCCTCGATTACTGCAAGAAAAAAGTGGTCGAAGACGCTGTCAATCGCAAAGCGCTGTGGGAGCGTTTGCAATTCGCCCTCGATGGCGAGCCCGACCCGTGGTTTGAATTTGACAAAGCGCGTGTGGACCAACGGCAATTCATTCCGATCAAAGCCATTTCGGCCGCCGCATCAAGCGCGCTGGAGCTGGCATGAACGCGGTCGCTGAACTGAAGCTCGCGACGGTTGCGCGCTGGCAGTTTGTCTGCGACATGCACGAGCTTCCGGTTTTGGGCGCGCGGGTGCTGGAGCGCAGTGAGGAAGACGGCGGCAACGTCGCGGTGTTTCGCAATGATCGGGATGTGGTGTTCGCGTTGCTCGATAAGTGTCCGCACAAAGGCGGGCCGTTGTCGCAAGGCATCGTGTTCGGCGAGCGTGTCGCCTGCCCGCTGCACAACTGGTCGATAGAGTTGAAGTCCGGAGACGCCGTTGCGCCGGATGTAGGATGTACGAAACGATTTCCGGTGAAGGTAGAGAATTCGCGTGTTTTCGTTGAGCTTTCATAGGCCCATTACGCAGTGGGTCGGCCTACAGCTTTGGGCGAACAGCGCTGCGCAACGCGGTCTAGAATGTGATAAACGGCATTTATCGACTTTTCTCGTTTTTAGCTGTATAGCCCTTATGAAATGGTCGTTTCCGAGAAGAGCTGATGCGTTTCAACTGGTAACTGCTGCATGTTCGTGATGGCCGACCATCATGGCTGACGTGAAGACCACGTGTCCGTATTGCGGCGTTGGCTGCGGCGTCATCGCCACCACCGATGGCACGCAGATTACAGCGGTACGCGGTGACCCCGATCATCCCGCGAACTTTGGCCGTCTCTGCACCAAGGGCAGCACGCTTCATCTGACGACGACTCCATATGGCCGCGCGCTGTATCCCGAAATGCGCACCTCGCGCGCTGACGACCGCAAGCGAGTAAGTTGGGACGCTGCGCTGGACATGCTCGTCGACAAGTTTGCCAAGACCATTGCCGAGCATGGCCCCGACAGCGTCGGCTTCTATATCTCCGGCCAGTTGCTCACCGAGGACTACTACGTTTTCAACAAGCTCGCGAAGGGTTTGATCGGCACCAACAACGTCGACACCAATTCGCGGCTCTGTATGTCGTCTGCGGTGGCGGGTTACAAGGCGACGCTCGGCGCAGACGCGCCGCCCGCTTGCTACGATGATCTGAATCACGCTGAACTCGTCGTCATTGCGGGCAGCAACGCGGCGTGGGCGCATCCGATTTTGTATCGACGACTTGAAGATGCGAAGGCGAAAAATCCCGCGATTAAAGTTGTCTGCATTGATCCGCGTCGCACCGAGACCGCGCGTGCCGCCGATATGCATCTGCCGATTCTGCCGGGGACGGACGTTGCACTGTTTAACGCGGTGCTGCACTGGCTGACGTGGGAAGACGCGACAGATGCCGCGTACATCGCCGCACATACTGAGGGCTTCGCTGAACTCAAGACCGCCGTTCGCGAATGCACGCCTGCGTGGGCGGCGCGAATCTGCGGTGTTAACGAATCGCAGATTGTTGAATTTGCGACTTGGTGGAAGCAGTCGAAAGCCACGCTGTCAATGTACTGTCAAGGGCTCAATCAATCTGCGTGCGGCACCGATAAAAACGCCGCGTTGATCAATCTGCATCTAGCCACCGCGCAGATCGGCAAGCCCGGTGCCGGGCCGTTTTCGCTGACCGGACAACCGAACGCGATGGGTGGTCGCGAAGTCGGTGGTCTCGCCAATTTGTTGCCCGGACATCGTGACGTTGTTAACCCCGAGCATCGCGCCGAAATCGCAAAGTTTTGGGGCGTGGATTCGCTGCCACCTGTCCCCGGAAAATCAGCGATTGAAATGTTCGATGCAGTGAAGTGCGGCGAGATCAAATTGTTGTGGATCGCCTGCACCAACCCCGCGCAATCGCTACCGGACTTGCGCGCGGTCGCTGAAGCGTTCGAGAATGCCGAATGCGTGATCGTGCAGGAGTCATTTCGCACCACGGAATCCGCGAAGCTTGCAGATGTGCTGTTGCCCGCGAGCACGTGGGGCGAGAAGCATGGTACGGTCACCAACTCAGAGCGCCGCGTGACCCACGTCAACAGCGTGCTGCCACCGCCCGGTGAAGCGCGTCACGATTGGGACATCGTGGTTGAATTTTCGCGGCGACTGGAGAAACGGTTGGTTAAGCCCCGCTCCCTTGAGGGGAGAGGCGGCGAAATACTTGTCGCAAGCGTGCGACAGGGGGAGAGGGTGAACGTTGAGAAATCGGAGTTAGGCGTTCGCCACCTCCCCCCTCTCCCCAACCCCTCCCCCGCCGGGGGGGAGGGGCTCAGAACCCTGTTTCCCTACGAAACGCCCGAAGACATCTTCAACGAACACCGCGAAACCACGCGCGGTCGTGATCTTGACATCACGGGAATGAGCTACGCGTCGCTCGACACGCAAGGCCCACAACAGTGGCCGCTACCCGAAGGTGAAACGGTTGGCAAAACGCGTCTTTACGAAGACGGCGTCTATCCCACCGTAACCGGCAAAGCCAAGTTCAAAGTGACGCCGTACAAAGGTGTGGCCGAGCCGGTCGATGCACGCTATCCGCTCGCGCTCACCACGGGACGCCTGCGCGATCAGTGGCATGGCATGAGCCGCACAGGGCGTGTGCCACAGCTTTACGGACATGAGCCTGAGCCGAAGCTGACCATGAACACCACGGACGCCGCGCGCCGCCTGCTGATTGCGGGCGAAGTAGTGAAAGTGACGTCGCGGCGTGGTGAGTTGGTGCTGCGCTTGGCGGTGAGTGACGACGTGCGTTCGGGCCAGTGTTACGTGCCAATGCATTGGGGCAAATTGACACTTGCATCCTCCGGCTCGCACGGCATTAATGCGCTGACGTTGCCCGCGTTTGACCCGATCTCGAAACAGCCTGAACTCAAACACACGGCCGTTCGCGTCGAGCGCGCTGCGCTGCCGTGGTCGTCTGTCGCATTTGCCTACGTTGAAGGTGGCCGCGATCCGGTCGCCGTGTGCGACGAGTTGCGCGAAATTGCCCGCGCGCTGTCCGACGCAGACACAGCGTTTTTCGCCAGCACGACGCTGATCGGCAACGAAAAACCGGGGGTCGTTCTTCGGCTCGCAGCCAAACACGCGCCCGAACGCACTTCGCTGAAGCAAATCGACCGCATCCTTGGCCTCACCGGCTTGGCAACGCTTGCCTACGACGACCCGCGCCGCAACTTGAGTCGCCGCGTTCGTGTCGATGACGGTCGATTGGTTGGCGTGCGGCTCGCGGGCGACTTGGCGGCTGAGTCTTGGATGCGCGACTTTTTTCTTTCCGGTGCGTCCGTGATTGAACTACGGCAACGCCTTCTCGCGGGCAGCGCCGCTGCGCCGCAAGGTTTCAGGCCGCGCGGCAAGGTGGTGTGCAACTGTTTCAACGTCTCTGAAAGCGAAATCATCGATTGCTGCGCCAGAGCAAACGGCGACAGCGCGGCCAAACTCACAGCCCTGCAAGCTGTGAAAAAGTGCGGCAGCAACTGCGGCTCGTGCCTACCGGAACTGCGCGCGTTAATCGCTGCATCACAGGTAGCAGCCTGACCGAGGCTGCTAGTATCTCTGCTCATCAATTTCGAGGTATAAAAGCACCGCCTTTGCGCGCGGGATGCGTCGTTGCAAATGCTCACAGTAGTTAGCTATTGTTTTGCTTTGCGTCTAATGTCGTGACACGACACTAGCCTGACACGAACCTTGAGCACTATTCTTATCCCGAAATTTACGTGTCGACGTACTAGCCAGCAGCGGCCACATCGGTCCGGAACGCACTTATGATCTCACGCCGCAAAATTGCAAAAACACGCGACGATCTGCCCAAAAAGTGGCGAAAGGAAATGTCCGACACGCTCTTGGCGGAACGGGCCGGATCCGCCGTATTCGCTCGCGGCGCGGCGTATTTTCGTGACCGAAAGGTTAAGTTGTTGCGCGACGGAGGCGGCAGTGCGCGCTTTCATGTACATGGTTCGGAGACCTATGTCACCGACCTGTACTTTGCCGACGATGAGCTCGGCAACGAGTGCACATGTCCGCATGCGGCCGATGGAAATTTTTGTAAACATGCGGTGGCTGCAACGCTGTACTGGCGGGCGCTGTTGAGTGGGGACGCGCCGGATGGCGGTGCCGATACAGCCTCAGCGTCCGAAGAAAAAGCCAGCGCAAAGCCCGCTGGCAAGCGCGAGGCGCTGCGCCAGTTCGTGTTCGCGCAGTCCGCTGACGCGCTGGCGACAAAACTTTGGAGCGAGGCTGAGCGTGATCGTGAGCTGATGGCCGCGCTGAAAGCGTGGCATGCTGAGCTCGCGGTGGGCGATGACCCGAAGGCGTTGAAGGCGGCCATCACGGCGATACTCAGCACCGGCGGGCATGAGCTTGATTGGCGCGGCGTGACCGGGTATGCCAAGCAAGCAGAGCGCGTTGTGCCGCTCTTGCAACGCACGCTTGGCGAGCATCCGGCAGCGGCGCGCGAGGCGTGTGAACATGCGCTGCTCAAGCTCTACAAAGTGGCCGGGTACGCCGATGACTCCAACGGCGAAATCGGCGGCCTAATCGAGGCGGTGATGGAGGTGATGACCGAGGCATTGGCGACGGCCCCGCCCGAGGCCAAATGGGCGGATCGGTTCGTCGCCTTGCAGGACGCTGATCCGTTTGGTTTGTGGCATGTCGACGCCGTGATTGCGGCAGCAGGCCCGCTGGTGGCTGCTCGCTACTCGCAGCTGGTGGATGCGCAGTGGGCAGCGGTGGCGGCGTTGCAGCCAGCTCGCGCCGACCGCTCAACACGTGGGCGCACTTTCGCAGTGGGTGAAGCCGAGATAAAACGCGGCGAAATTCGCCGACGCCGCTTGCAGGATTTAGAGCGACGCGGCGAGCTTCGTGCGGCGTTTGAGTTCATGCAAGCCACGGTGCAGGACGACTACTTCTTGGCTGCACCCATCCAATTTTGTGAAAAACAGGGCTGGCATCGCGAAGCGCTCGAATGCGCGCTTGACCTGCGCAAGCGTTATCCAAAAGACGCCACGGTGGAGGCGGCGCTGCTGCGTTGCTACGAGCGCGATGGCTGGGACGCCGAGGCCTACGCCATCCGGCTGCAGCAGGTCAAGGCCTCACCCACGGTGGAGAACTGCCAGCAGGCGCTGCGTGCCGCGAAGGCAGCCAAGCTTGACGTGGACGCTGTGCGTGCCGAATTGTTCGCGTGGCTTGAGGCGAAAGAGTCGTCGACGGCGGCGGCGGGTTCGCGTACGGTCAGCGACCGCGTGAGCTGGCTTTTGGCGGAGGATCGGTGGCAGGAGGCGTTGGTTGCGGTGCAACCGCCGAACCGTTGCTACGATCATTATTTGGCGGCGCTGGCAAAACGTCTGCCCGCGTCACACGATGCGGACGCGGTGCGGCTGCTGCGGCAGTTGTTTGGAGTGGCGATGCGCGTCGCGTCAAGCCCTTATGCACAGGTGCTAGGGCTGATAGCGGACGCTTGCAAACGGATGCCGCTGGACGCGAAAACCCAGTGGATTGATGAGCTTCGTATGGCCCACAAAGCTAAGCGGAACTTCGTTGTCGGCCTGAGCAAAATCCGGCTGTGACGGTATAGCTTTTGATTGGACGGCATATTTAAACTGGGCTAGGTGGCCATTTTAGTGTAAGTCGACTATTGTAAATTTTCTGTTCTAGCCCAAGAAAATAATGGGGTTAAGCAAAAAGCCGATCTGTCTACGACCTTCGCTCGCTTTGAAAACGGACGATCTAGTGGACATAAAAGCGCTTGCCACCTTATAATTTAAGGCTAACCAAAATTTCGCTAACACAAAGAATTTCTCAGCCATGGTCGTTATTCGTCTTTCTCGCGGTGGTTCCCGCGGTGCTCCCTTCTTCAACATCGTGGTTGCTGATTCGCGTAACCGTCGCGATGGTCGCTATATCGAGCGTCTTGGTTTCTACAACCCGGTCGGTAAAGAAGGTGCGGAGAACATTCGCATCGCCGCAGATCGTCTGACCTACTGGACCAGCAAAGGCGCGCAAATGTCCGACACCGTGACCCAGCTCGCCAAAAACGCCGCTAAAGCCGCTATCGCTAAAGCTTCTGCAGCACCCGTAGCTGCTCCCGTCGCCGCTTAATTCTTCGCGCCCCGGAGATTCGAGTGTGTCACGGCATCCTCATAGCCGCTGACCGCTACGCTCACCTGACACGCTGCATTTTGAGCCTCTGGTGAGCGCCGTTAACGACAGACAAAAAAGCATCCCGCAACTTGTCCCGATGGGCAAAGTCGGTCGTCCGTACGGGTTGACCGGCGCGGTACATCTATATCCCTATTCGCAAGACGCGCAAACGCTCATCAAGGCGAAAACGCTCCTGATCGGCACGGTCACGTTTGATGTCACGCGTTCGCGTCGTCACGGCGACGCCATCGTCTCGCAGCTCGTCGGCATTGATTCACCCGAAGCCGCCGCCAAGCTCACCAATAAAGAGGTGTTCGTTGACCGCGCGCTGTTCGCGCCTCTGCCTGACGGCGAGTATTACTGGCTCGACTTGATCGGCCTGACCTGCACCAACGGCGACCGTGTGTTCGGCGAAATCAGCGAAATTTTTGAGTCTGGCGCACATCCGATTCTTCGAGTCAAGCAGGCCTCGGGCGTGGACGAACTCATCCCCTTCGTCGATGCCATCGTGCGCTCGGTGAGCCTTGTCGAACGCCGAGTTGACGTCGACTGGGAAGGCTTGGAGTAATCCATGCTGTCGATCTCCCTGATCGCAGCGTTTCCTGAACTGGCTGAACACGCGCTTGACTACGGCGTGACCGGTCGTGCGTTGAAGCTCGGTTTGTGGCGGTATCAGGGCTTCGGCCTGCACGATTTCGCGACCGACGCGCGCAAATCCATTGATGCTCGCCCCGCAGCGGGTGGGCCCGGCATGGTGCTCATGCCCGCGCCTTTGGATGCGGCGCTTGCAGCGGCTCGGGCATGGCACGGCGAGCCCACGACCGTCGTTTTCCTGAGCCCGGACGGCGCGCCGCTGGCGCAATCGCAAGTGCAAATGCTGGCCTCTGCGGAGCACCTGACGTTTGTCGCGGGTCGCTACGAAGGCATCGACCAACGCTGGATTGATGCCAATGTCGACGTGATCGTGTCGATTGGCGACTACGTGCTGTCCGGCGGTGAGCTGCCCGCAGCCGTTGTGATCGATAGTTGCGTGCGACTGCTACCAGGAGCGCTCGGTGACAACGAATCGGTAATGTTCGAGTCGTTCATAGCAGGCAGACTCGACTGGCCACAGTATGCGCTCACATCAAACGGCGAAATTCCCGCTGACCTCGCCAGCGGAGACCACGCCGCGGTCAATCGCTGGCGCATCAAACAAGCGCTCGCCCGCACTTGGATGCGCCGCCCTGATCTGTTGGCGCGCGTTAAATTGTCGCCGGAAGAGTTAGCCATGATCGACGAAATCACGGTACAATCAAAGGCTTAACAGGAAATTCCTCAGTGCGTCAAAGCTTCTCAAACAAGCGAGAACAGCACCCGGAACCTGATGTGTGTTCAGCCCCGCACTGCGTTGCCCGTTGTGGCGGGGTAGATTGAGTCAGACCAGTCGCACACCTCTCAGCGTCTTAAAACATCAACAAAGGAACAGCAATGTCCAAATTTTTGATCGCTCAAATCGAGCAAGAAGAAATCGTCCGTCTCAATAAGACCGTCCCTTCGTTTGCCCCCGGTGACACTGTCATCGTGAGCGTGAACGTTGTTGAAGGCGAGCGAAAGCGCGTTCAGGCTTTCGAAGGCACAGTAATCGCCAAGCGCAACAAGGGCCTCAACAGCTCGTTCATCGTGCGCAAAATCTCGAACGGCGAAGGCGTGGAGCGTACGTTCCAACTGTACTCGCCGATCATCGCTGGAATTGAAGTCAAGCGTCGCGGCGACGTTCGTCGTGCCAAGCTCTATTACCTTCGTGATCGTTCTGGCAAGTCTGCACGTATCAAAGAGAAGTTGCCAGCCCGCAAAGTGGCAAAGGTCGCGGCGTAGTCAACTATTGCCGAACCACGAAAACGGCCCCGCGGGGCCGTTTTTTTTGGCGTAACGAATTGCCCGTTGCAGCGGCTTTTCGCGAAATGGCGGAGCAACATGCGGCTATCATCAGGTTAATTCTGACCCCTTTCACCGCATGCGCAACAGCCTCTACGACGCGCTCGAAGTCAACTCGTCGAGTTCTACTGACGCCATCAAAGCTGCGCTACGCACTGTCGTGCGCCGCTTTTGGGCCGTGCCGCGCGATGCCTCGGGTGACTCGGAGGAGGCGATTCGCTTCGCCGCGATGGCCGCGTCTATCCTTGTTGATCCGATTCGTCGCAAGGATTATGACGCGGCACTTAACCCGGGAGTCGGCGCTGGTCCGTGGCGCATGCCCATCTCCAGTCGAGACGCAGGCAATGACGGTCGAACCCACTCCCGTGTTCTCGCCGACGCTGAGGGCGGCGTGTCGCAACTGTCCATCGTCGGAGTAACGCCCAGCGCGCTACCGGGGGTGGACGCACTGGCGCAACCGCTGCCTGATGGCAAGGCGTGGGCCTCGCCCATGCTGCTGGTGGTGCTGGCTGCGTCTTGGTTGTTGCTTTGGTTTGCGCTGGCTCGCCCGTTTACCGAATGGTTTGAGCTTTCGATCATGCATGCGCTGCTCGCCTCAGTCGGCATACTGCTAGTAGTGCTGGCGCTGGCGGCGTGGATCAATCGGCGACAGGAGGCAAGCGTTGCAGCGGCCGGTTTGTCGCGGTTGGCCATTATCAAGTGGCGGCGCGAAGGCTCAATTTTTTTGGGTGCACCGCCACCGCAGCATGACACCGCGTGGATATTCAAGCTTCGTCTGATGGAGTTGACTCGGAGTGCCGCTGGATTTGTCACCTCGGCTAGCCCGTGGCGACGGCTTGCCGCGCGGCTGGTTGACTATGCTCTGATTGCCATCGTGGTGTACTACGGCGTGGTGCTGCTTGACCAGTTTGTGCCCCTGTTCGATGCAGGTTTCATTGTGGTTCGATCGCTGTTCGTGTTGCCAACCTTGGTAGCTGTGCTTGAGATTCCCGTCGCGGCTCTTTCGCATCGCCTGTTCGGCAATACGCCGGGCAAATGGTTATTTAGTTTGCAGGTGGTCACGGGAATTACGCGACCTGCCGACCATTTTGAACCGTCAGATCAAGCCCTGCTGTGGTCACGCGCTAGGCGCGTCGCGTGGCGGGGATCGGCGCTCGGAATCTGGCCGATTGCACTGCTGTTGTTGCCGCGAAATATGAAATTGGCACGCGACACCGAAACGGATTGGGAGGCAGCGGGGGACTCGTTGGTGATGGCGCGACCCATGACCAGCTCCGCGATGGTGACTGGAGTGGTTATCTTTCTATCCTCGGCGCTCATTCTTGTTTCCGGCTGGCGTCGGGATTACGTAGATGTATGGCCCCAGTTGGTGTCAGGCGTTGCCTCGGTACGTGCCGTAGCTGACTCGGTGTTTGTGCCAGATCATGGGGCTAACCGGGATGCCCCAATCGCCTTTCCGCCGCGCGAGACTACCGACGACGCACCGACGCAGCCCTCGAAGCCATCCTTGGTGGATCGCTTTCGCGATCAATTAGGCCGGGTTAAATCTGCAAAACCCGTTGACCATCCCGCGACGGTTGCTGTCGCGCCAACCAAAGCCGATGGTGCGGCGATCAAACCCGCGCCGCCACCGACTGCGTCTGCCGAGACGGAGATCAGCAAGCAGGCGAGCGCGTCACAGGCGCGCCGCTTGCGAATTGAAGGCTATGCGCGGCAGGCCGAGGTTGCGCGGCGGTCTGGAAACTATGCGGCTTTGCAGGGAAGCTGTCAGCGCTGGACGCAAGACCAGCCGGGCAATAGCGAGGCATGGCGCTGCCTCGGGCTGGCGCAATTTCAGAGCGGAGAGGGGCGGCAAGCGCTGCAAGCATTGCGTCAGGCACTCAAACTTGAACCGAACGACGCGACCGTCGAGAGCGCCATTCTGAGTATTCTGCGCCCCTGACATCAGGGCGCTCGCACTACATTACTTGCGCCGCAGCACGAATATAAATTCACCGTTGGCAGCCGATTGGTCAACCAGCGCATTGCCGGTTTGTCGCGAGAACGCCTGAAAATCGCGCTGCGACGCAGGGTCAGTTGCAATCACTTTCAGCAGTTGCCCTGTCGTCATTTCGTTGAGTGCTTTTTTGGTACGCAGGATCGGCAGCGGGCAATTAAGTCCGCGCGCATCTACTTCTCGGTCGGTGTTGGCGGCTGTCATGGCAAGTTACGCATCGGGCATGAAAATGTGAGCACTCATGTTATTCCATTTCTAAATCAATACGATACGTCGTTGCTCCTCCTTGCCGTGCTAACGCATTGTCTGCGTCGTCGCGCATAGTGTCGCGAATCATAAATTTCGATACATAAAAGCACCGCCTTTCCGCGCCATGCGTCGTTGCAAATGCTCACAATAGCCAGCTATTGTTGTGCCTCATTTGCCAACTGAGGCCTAGCCTGACACGAAAATTCGGCACTTTTCTTGTACCGAAATTTACGACCCGCGACACCAGTCTCCTATTGATTCAGAAACGGAATTAGTCCAGATACTCAAACAGGCGAACGACGCGAACTACGCCACTGGTAGTGCTGGCAAGCTGCGAGGCCGCTTCGGCTTCGGCGCGCTTGACGATGCCGAGCAAATAAACAACTGACGCCTCGGTCACCACTTTGACGTGATTTGCCTGAAAGCGGTTAGCCTCAAGAAACCGGGTTTTTACAATTGTTGTAAGCCGTGAGTCGTTGGTCACGGCGATGACCCCCGCCTGCGGCCCCACCGCCATCTCATTGTGAACCCGTTTGATACCGACCACCGTGAGCACTTCTTCTTCGACACCGCGCTTTAGCGCCTCGCTCGCTGCCTCGCCAGTGATGAGCACCTGCCGGTTGTAGCTGGTGATGTTGACGTGTATTTGATTTCCAAACCGTGACTTGACCTTAAACAGCGCCCGGTTTTCAATGTTTTCGTCATCGACAAAAACCCCGCTGGTGCGCCGATCCTCGGCGAGCGATACCGCAGTCACCGCGCCGCCAATAATAAATGGCGCGCATGCAGACAATCCCAAAGCCAATAATGCGCCTAAAAGTGCCAGCCTTGGAGCGCGGCTACGAAACGATTTAGTAAGCAAAATTTTTCCTTTCACAAGCAACCGCTCAATGCGAGACGGCGACCTCAACAAGACGCTACGCATTATCTGCGCATCGTTACGTAACTCCACCACTGTCAAGACTCAAAAATATTTTTGAGCCACTGTGGGCCAGCCAAACCATCAAACAAAACCGCATCAACGCGGCATACCGGCACGACCGCGATGCGGCTCAGGTACAGACTCATCGCGCGCTCGATGCGTTCCCGTTTTTCGCGCCCGATGCTGGCAGCCGCGCCACCAAACCGCCGGCTTGCTCGCTGCCGCACCTCAACAAATACGAGCGTTGCGCCGTCCTTCATGATGAGATCAATTTCGCCAAAGCGGCACGTCCAGTTGCGCTCAACAAGCAGCAGTCCCGCTGCGCGCAGCAGTGCCTCAGCGTTACGCTCGTAACGATCGCCCGAGTTAATTCTGCGATCAGGGGCCAACTTTGACCAAACCACGCTCCCGAAACTCGCCGATCATGGGTCGCCGCCGGTATTGCGAGTCTTTCAGCGTCAACTGACCGATCGCGCCGTCAAGGGTGGGCGGCAAGCCATCGCGACCGGCACTGACGACGAGGCGCGCCGCATCGACCCCGAGCGCGTATAGTCGAGCGAGGGTAGGCGACATTGATTCTGCGGGCGCGTACGGCGCAAAGTCGGCGCGATCCGCCTCAATCAACCATGGCGCGTCGGCGATGCGCACGCCAGTCCAATCGACGGTGCGGTCCAGTGCCGATTCATGGCTGACGCTGCTGACATAAATGGCCATGCCGCGCAGAAACGGGCGCAACTCGGAGAGTTGCGCGCTACTGCCAGCAAACAGCACACAGTCGACGTTGTCGCGACGCCAGCGCTCGGCGTCGCGTCGCCACGACTCACGCGACCCTAGTAATTTTTGCTGCAATGGCGTGGCCACTTTATGATCGCGCCAATAACTCAATATCGAGATGCCAACGCGACTGGCCAAGCTCGATAAGGCGCCGCCAGCCTCGACTAACAGCGGTGCTCGGCAGGCATCCTCGACGGCCTGCTGCGCAATCGCTTCGCCTTCCGCCTCAAGCTCAGGTGCCAACACCACCATGGGTGGCGGCGGGATGGTGCCAAGCGGCGACAACAAAAGCGTTGGCCGCAGCAGTGAGAGCTTGGCGAGCGCCAGCGTTGCCACGTCGGTGCGACCCAAGGGGCCGACCACCCAATCCACGTTTTCGTCTACGCAGCGTTGGTAGGCCGCCGCCACTCCTTCGTTGCCGTAGGCGCATTCACGAACGGTCACGTCGGCCTTTTGCGTGGCGAACACTGCGGATGCACCGTCCTTTACGCTGATTGCGGCGCGGCGAAGTGGGCTGTTCTCAAGCGGCAACAACAGCACCACGCGCAACGCTTGAGACGCAGGGATGTTGGGCGTTGTGACCGGTTGCGCTACAGTGCGAGGGGGCGCTGCGGGTAGCGTCGACATCGCTTGAGGTGCATCGACTGCAACGGCGCCGGTTGCCGATAACATCGTCGCCAGCGCCCACGATAGCGGCAGCGTTCGGCTGAACAGGCGCACCGGCGGAAAGCAAGGTCGAAAAAAAACAAGCAACAAGGTGAACACAGAGCGTATGGTGGAGAGATCAGAAGAGCGAACGAAACTGTCACCGGGATTGTATGTAGTCGCCACGCCGCTGGGCAATCTGGGCGACATCACAGCACGGGCGCTGGCGACGCTCAAATGGGTGGATTGCATCGCCTGTGAAGACACCCGCGTCACCCGCGATCTGCTGCGTTTTTTGGGGATCACGCCGCCGGTGCTGGTCTCCGTGCGCGAGCACAACGAGCGAGCGGCAGCCGATGCGATCATCCAGCGAATTGAGCGCGGCGAGGCGGTGGCCTACGTGAGCGACGCCGGAACACCCGCCATCAGCGATCCCGGTGCGCGATTAGTAGCGGCGGTTCGTGCGGCTAATTTTCAGATTACTCCGATTCCCGGAGTCAGCGCCGTGACTACTGCGCTGTCGGTCGCCGGGCTTGAGTCGACCGCGTTTTCCTTTCTTGGATTCGCCCCTGTGGCGGCGGGCGAGTTATCGGAGTTTGTGCACGGCATGAACACGCGAACCGAAACCAGCGTGTGTTTCGAATCACCGCATCGCATTGAAAAATTCTTGCTGGCAGTGGCTAAGGGGCTGCCTGCGGATCGCCGCGTCGTCATTGCGCGCGAATTGACGAAAAAGTTTGAAACGGTCACGGCGCTGAATGCCGGAGAAATTGAAGCCTGGATACCGGATAACGCCGAGCGCATGCGCGGCGAATTTGTGATCGTGGTTGCTGGGGCGGCACAAGCCACTAGTGCTTCCAGTTTCGAAGCGCGCGCGCTGCTCAAAGTGCTGCTGCAAGAGCTTCCACCGGCCAAAGCTGCCAAGCTCGCCGCCAAAATCACCGGCGAGTCGCGCGAGGCGCTGTATGAGCTGGCGGAATCGTTGAAAGGCTGACGCGTCCGTGTGGGTTACGAGGGAGTCGTAGGAGCAGCGAAAGCCGCGAAAACGGTGCCAACGCGAATCGCGATTTTCGACGTTCGTACAGAAAAAGCGAATAACAGCTCTTCGCTGGAAGCTCCATTTAATAAGGGCATAACGCGAATTTAGTGCCAATAGCGACTTTGGCAATAAATTGCTTGTAAGCCCAATAAAATAAGGCTTTCATAGAAAAGCTACTAGCAAAATCACACGGATTTTCACGTTGTAATCCACTTGTAAGTCGCGCTCACCTAACGTTGCCCTTGCAGTGACGGGTTGCGCCGCAGCGTTGTCTTCTGCCTCTGGAGCCATCCATGTCAGTCGCGCCTGTGTTTTCTGTATTTCGCCTTTTTCAACGGTCAACCTTAGCCATCGTCGTGGCGAGTTTCGCCGCCACCGTCAGCGCCGCCGCACCGGATCTTCCAACGCAGCAAACGATAGCTGCGATATCAGTGCCGTTCGTGCCGAACGCCGGACAATGGGACGCTCGTGCGGCGTTCGCTGCGCAGACGTTTGCGGGCACGCTGTTCGTGACCAAAACCGGAGAATTGGTCTACAGTCTGCCGGGCAGAATCATTGCGGAACCTTTGATGGGTGAGCGCACTGTAGATCGAAAATCGCCGCCGCAACACGCGCGGCAGCGCCGCCCCGGCTGGGTGCTCTGCGAAACGCTAGGCGACAGCAACGGCCAGCCGCGCGGCACGCACGGCAGCCCGCTCAATTCTCCGTTCGGCAATCGCCCGATGCAGGGAAATGTCAGCTACAGCATTGGCGCTGATCCGGCCCGTCACGCCGGCAATCTCGGCACGTTCGAGCGCGTGAATCTCGGCGACATGTACCCCGGCATCAACCCACAACTGCGTGCCACAGGCGACAATGGCGAGAAGATTTTCACCGTCGCCCCAAAGCAGAACGCAGCGCTTGTCAACATCAAGCTCGCCGGTGCCAACGCGCTTGAAATCGGTGCGCAAGGCGAGCTCATCGCGCACACCGGCAACGGCCCCGTCGGCTTCACCGCGCCCATTGCATTTCAGGAAACCGTCAGCGGCGAGCGCACGCCCGTTGCCGTTGCGTAAGTGCTCAACGCCGACGAAGCCCGCTACAGCCTCCGCCTAGGCGACTACGACCGCAGCGAACCGCTGATCATCGACCCGCGCCTGCAATCGAGCTACCTAGGAGGCAGCGGGGATGACCTCGCCCGCGCGCTAGCGATCCACCCGACCAGCGGCGAGGTCTACCTAGCTGGATACGCCCCCGCCACCAGCAACCTGCGCGGTATCAGCGGCGGGGCGCGGAGCAGCTATGGCGGCGGCAACGACGACGCCTTTATCAGCCGATGGTCGTTTGATCTCGCGGCGAGGGATTTGGTGCCCAATGCGTTTGGCTTTGCACCTAGGCTCAATGTGCCGGTATCGATCGTGGGCAGCAATTTTGCGGTGGATTGACCGACGGACTGATTCTCGTTCGCGCGATGCTCGGTTTCACCGGCACGGCAGTCACCACTGGCGCGATTATCGGCACGCCGCCGAGGAACACGTGTGCGCAGATTCAGCCGTATTTGAACGCCAATTGCGGGACGAACTTTTTGCCATAGTGATTTGGTAGAAGCCGCTGCGCCACGACCCACTGGCAAAAACACCACCGAGTCGAACAAGACAATCAGCTTTTGCCACAATCACCGGTTCACTCAGGGCGTGTACCACTATTACGTTACAAGTCGACTACCAGTGTTATTGCTATGCGTGCCCACGATAAATGGTCTTTTAAGCAAAAAGCTGTATAGCATTTTTCTGCGTCCCGATACAATCATGCTGATGTTTCCGGCTGCTGATTTTTCTCCCCCCGCCACCGTGCCCACCACTTGCGAACCGCTCGTCGAATTAAAAGACGTGAGCTTCGGCTACACCCGCGCACGCAAAATTTTGTCCGGCGTTACGTTGACGGTTCCCAAAGGCAAATTGGTTGCAGTGATGGGAGGTTCCGGTTGCGGCAAAACTACCATTTTGCGCCTCCTCTGCGGCCAGTTCCGCGCCAGCAGCGGGGACGTGCTGGTCGGCGGTCAGTCGGTCGCCACGATGGATCGCGAGCAGATGTTTGCGCATCGTCGCCGCCTCGGCATGTTGTTTCAATTCGGGGCGCTGTTCACCGATTTGACCGTGTTCGACAACATTGCGTTTCCGATGCGTGAACATACGGATTTGCCCGACGAGATCATCCACGATTTAGTGCTGATGAAATTGAACGCGGTGGGCCTGCGCGGTGCGGCGAGACTCAAACCGAGCGAGCTCTCCGGCGGCATGGCGCGACGCGTGGCGCTGGCGCGAACCATAGCGCTCGACCCACAGTTGGCGCTTTACGACGAACCGTTTGCCGGCCTCGATCCGATTTCATTGTCGGTTGTCGGCCAATTGATTCGCAAGTTGAATGACGCGCTCGGCATGACCTCCGTTTTGGTGACCCACGACATCGTCGAATCGATGAAAATCGTCGACTACATCTACTTCATTTCTGAAGGCCGCGTGGTCGCTCAGGGCGACGTGCCGAGCATCAGGGCCAGCACCGATCCGTTCGTGCGACAGTTCGTCGACGGCGAACCCGACGGCCCAGTGCGCTTTCACTACCCGGCAAAAACCTTGGCCGAGGATTTCGCGTGAGCGCCTTGCTCGGCAACGTTCTAAGTTTCGTGAGCCGCGTCGGCGCGGCGGTGCTCGTGGGCATCAGTCGCATCGGTTACGCAACGCGGTTTTTTCTCGCGATCCTCACCCACAGCGGCACCTCCTTCATGCGCCCAAGGCTTGTGATACGCGAGGTCTATCAAGCGGGCGTGCTGTCACTGATCATTGTTTGCATGAGCGGCCTGTTTGTCGGCATGGTGCTTGCGCTGCAGGGCTATGAAACTTTGTCTCGCTATGGCGCGTCTGAATCGATGGGCGTGCTGGTGGCCACAGCGCTGGTACGTGAGCTCGGCCCCGTGGTCGCTGGCTTGCTCTTCGCCAGCCGTGCGGGCTCTGCCATGACCGCTGAAATTGGTCTGATGAAAACCACCGAGCAGCTAGCGGCGATGGAGGTGATGGCGGTGGATCCCATCGCGCGCGTAATCGCGCCGCGGTTTTGGGGCGGTGTGATTTCGTTGCCGCTGTTGACCGTGTTGTTTTCGACGCTCGGCGTGTTTGGCGGATTTCTGGTTGCGGTGAAGTTAATTGGTGTCGACAGCGGCGCGTTTTGGGGGCAGATGCAAGCGGCCGTGGATTGGCGTTACGGTGTAATGAACGGAGTGATCAAGAGTGTTGTTTTCGGCGTGGCCGTGAGTCTGATTTCCGTGTTTGAAGGGTATGACGCCGACCCAACTGCCGAGGGCGTGTCAGCCGCCACCACGCGCGCTGTGGTTACTTCAGCGCTCGCGATTCTCGCGCTCAATTTTGTGCTTACCGTCTTCATGTTTAGAGGCGAGATTAACTAGTGCCTCGATACGAAAATTTTGGAACAAGAAAAGTGCCGAATTTCCGCGTCAGGCTAGGCCGGGTTTGGCAAATTCGGCGCAGCAATAGCGGGGCTATTGCGAGCATTTGTAACGACGCATGGCGCGGAAAGGCGGTGCTTTTATGTTTCAAAATTTACGTGGCGAGGCACTGATATGAACAAGAAAATAATTGACATATGGGTCGGCATTTTCGTCGTGATCGGCCTTGCTGGACTCGCGTTTCTGGCGCTCAAAGTCGGCAATCTGCTCAGCACCACTGAGGAGCGCAACGGCTACGAGATCGAGGCACGTTTTGACAATATCGGCGCGTTGAAACCGCGTGCTCCGGTGAAAGCAGCGGGCGTCGTGGTGGGCCGTGTGGAGTCCATTCGCCTCGACGGAAAAACCTATGAAGCGGTCGTGCGTTTGCACCTTTTCGAGCAGTACACGTTTTCCAAAGACACCATTGCAGCGGTCTTCACATCGGGCCTGCTCGGCGAGCAATTCATAGGGCTGGAGGGCGGTGGCGACAGTGTCATGCTCAAGGACGAAGATAAAGTCAAGAAAACGCAATCAGCTGTGCAGATTGAAAAACTGATTTCGCAATTTTTGTTCAGCAAAGCGTCGGAATCGCCCGCGCCCACCCCCACCCCCACGCCAACCCCCGCACCTACTGCGGCCCCTGCTACCGGAGTAAAGCCATGAAGTTCGCTGTTTTAATTGTTGCCGGCGCGATGACGCTTGCGCTCCAAGGCTGCGCCTCGTTCCGCACGAGCGCGCCGGGTGACCCGATTGAGCCGATCAATCGCGGCATTTATTCGTTCAACAGCACGTTCGATCATTACTTACTCAAACCCATCGCCAAGGGCTACGACTTCGTGGTGCCCGGCCCCATCAAAACCGGCGTCACCAACGTATTCCAGAATGTGTCCGACGTGCAGTCGCTGGTCAGCGATGCGTTGCAGCTTAAGGGTGCCAAGTTCGGCGACGATCTCGGTCGCGTGATGCTCAACACGACGTTCGGCATTGGCGGTATTTTTGACCTCGCCACTCCCATGGGCATTGAGCGGGGCAACGAAGATATAGGGCAAACGCTGGGCTATTGGGGTATCGGCGCGGGACCGTACTTAGTCATCCCATTCCTCGGCCCATCGTCGCTGCGTGACGCAGTGGGGCGATACGGAGATTCGCAAATAAATCCGTTGTCGCGGGTGTCATCCGTGCCGGTGCGGAACTCGTTAACGGGCCTGAGTGTCGTAGATGCACGGGTCGGATTGTTTCCAGCGGAAGACCTGCTGAATCAAGC
>JANNYE010000024.1:0-9500 GCA_031409935.1 Burkholderiales bacterium
GCTGTCATCGCCACTCACACGCCTTGCCGATGACAGCTCTCTCCGCTTCACTACGCTTTGTCTTCAAAGCATCCCGTCCTCAACCACGTGATGGGCCCGAACGTCACTACCCCTGTTACTGACGCGCGTTCGGTAAAAGTCAAAAAAACTCTCAGGCTTCGCCGTGGTATCGCTGGCTCGCCGCTCTCATCCCGCCGAAACAGGTTTGTTATCCTACGGGCTACTCTTTCGCTTCCAGTTGCTCTCCACCCCGCTTCACAGCGACGCAGTTACTTTCAGCTACATCGGGGTAACCTCCCAATGGCGCGGACTTCCACCACGCAAACAAAGCGTCCTTGCGGACGCACGATTCCCGGCTGCGCCGAGAATGACGGCGGTTTGGCGTCCCGAGATGTTTACTTAGTTTTAGACGCTTTAACCAAAGCCGCAACCGCATCTTTGCTCGACATGGTCGAGTTCATGAACTTGGCGATTACGTCGACGATTGCGCCTTGCGTGGCTGACGGCAACGCCATACCGTGCGCAAAGCTTGCGACCAGCGTGCCGCTCTTAGCCGTGCTGTCAAAGTCTGCCATTGACTTGGTCGCGCAGGCATCGAACTTCGCTTTGCTGACACCCGGACGCACCGGAATGGAGCCTTTGTTCAGGTTGAAGACTTCCTGAAACTCGGGGCCCATGATGGCCGTGGCGAGGTCGAGCTGGCCTTTCTTGGCGTTAGCGGCCTTCACGTTGAACATCGCAAATGAATCGACGTTGAACGTGTACGACGCCGCCGTTCCTGGAGCCGCGACGCAGGCGTAGTCCCTGCCGCTGACTTTGTTGGCTGCGGTGAATTCACCTTTCGCCCAGTCGCCCATGAACTGCATGCCGCCTTTGCCGTTCATGATCATCGCGGTCGCCAGATTCCAATCGCGTCCGGAGGCATCTTTGTCGATGTACGTCTTGATTTTGGCGAGCGTGTCAAACGACTTGAGCATGGTCGGGCTTGAAAGCGCGGTGGCGTCAAGCTTCACCAATGCGTCGTTGTAGAACTTAGCGCCACCGACGCCAAGGACTACGGATTCAAACACTGTTGCGTCCTGCCAGGGCTGTCCGCCGTGCGCGATGGCAACCAGTCCTTGCGCTTTGAACTTGTCGGCGAGCGCGAAGAATTCATCGTAATTGGTCGGCGCTTTGCCGCCGGCTTTGTTCAGCGCTTCTTGATTGATCCATAGCCAGTTCACGCGATGTACGTTCACTGGAGCCGCGACGTAATTGCCTTTGTACTTCATGATGTCAGCGACCGCTTTGGGCAGCAGTTTGTCCCAGTCTTTTGCCGAATCATTGATGATGCCGAGCGAGCCTTCTTTTGCCCATTCCTGAATTGACGGGCCTTTGATTTGGGCCGCAGCGGGCGGATTGCCGGACACGACGCGCGCCTTGAGTGCGGTCATTGCGGCGTCCCCCGCACCACCCGCCACCGCGAAGTCTTTCCACTTGTGGCCCTTGGCTTCCATGATTTTTTTAAGCTCAGCCACGGACTTGGCCTCGCCGCCGGAGGTCCAGTAGTGCAGCACTTCGACTTCGGCGGCGCTGGCCGCGCCGGCCACGAGCGAAGCTGCTGCAATGGCAATAAATGTTTGTTTGAATTTCATGAGTCTCTCCTTGTGAAATATTCTTTAGTTATCAATTCGTCTCCCCGGCGAAGGCCGGGGTCCACTGTGCACAAAATCAGTTCGGCTTAGGCCATGGATCCCGGCCTTCGCCGGGACGACGAACAGCTACGCGCTCGGCAACACGTAATCCTTAAACTGCTCGCGCAGCCTGGCTTTCATCATCTTGCCAGTTGCCCCCAGCGGAATGGCCTCAACGAATTGCACATCGTCGGGCACTTGCCATTTTGCGATCTTGCCGTCGTAAAAATTCAGCAGTTCTTGCGCCGTCACTTCGGCGTTGGGCTTTTTCACCACGACCAGAATTGGCCGTTCATCCCACTTCGGATGACGAATGCCGATGCAGGCCGACATCATCACCGCCGGGTGCGCCATCGCGATATTTTCCACATCAATCGAGCTGATCCATTCGCCGCCGGACTTGATCACGTCCTTGCTGCGATCGGTGATTTGCAGGAAGCCATCGGGGTCAATCGTGCCTACATCACCTGTCGCGAAGTAGCCATCCTTGTCCAGAATAGTGCCGCCCTCGCCCTTGAAATATTCGCTAACGATCCACGGCCCGCGCACCAGCAAATCGCCGGACACTTTGCCGTCGCGTGGCAGCTCATTGCCTTCGGGATCGACAATTTTCATGTCAACGCCGAACACCGCACGGCCCTGCTTGAGCAGTATTGCGCGCTGCGTCGGCCAGTCGGCGTCCGTGTGTTTGCCTTTGAGCGTACCGTACGTACCAATCGGGCTCATTTCGGTCATGCCCCACGCGTGATTCACGGTGACGCCATGCTTATCGCGGAAGGCGTCCAACATCGCGGGCGGACACGCCGAGCCGCCGATTACGGTGCGCTTCATCGTGGTGAGTTTGAGCGCGTTGGTTTCCATGTGCGTGAGCAACATTTGCCACACGGTCGGCACGCCCGCTGAGAAGCTCACCTTTTCCTGCTCAAACAATTCATAGATTGATTTGCCATCGAGCTGCGCGCCGGGAAACACAATCTTTGCGCCGACCATCGGCATCAAGTACGGCAAGCCCCACGCGTTCACATGAAACATCGGCACCACGGGCAACACCGTGTCGCGCGAGCAAATGCCGATCACGTCCGTCGCCGCACCTGCCATCGCGTGCAGCATGGTGGAGCGGTGACTGAACAGCACGCCTTTCGGATTGCCGGTGGTGCCACTGGTGTAGCACATGCTTGACGCACGGTTTTCGTCAAACTGCGGCCATAGGTAGACGTCGGACTGCGCACCGATCCACGCCTCGTAACTGATCAGATTCGGGATGCCCGAATCAGCATGCAATTTGTCGGCATCGCACAGTGCGATGAAATGCTTAACGGTGGTCAATTTCGCCGCGACCGCTTTCACCAAAGGCAAAAACGTCATGTCGAAGGCAAACACTTCGTCTTCGGCGTGGTTCACGATCCACGCGAGTTGATCGGGATGTAAACGCGGATTGACCGTGTGCAACACGCGGCCTGAGCCCGACACGCCGTAATAAAGCTCAAAGTGCCGATAACCGTTCCAAGCCAGCGTTCCAACGCGCGCCGACTGCGCAATGTTCATCGCGTCAAGCGCGTTGGCGATGCGTTTCGCGCGGCGATTTACCTCTGCGTAATGGGTGCGGTGAATGTCGCCCTCAACGCGGCGCGAAACGATTTCGGTGTCCGCGTGATAGGTCGCGGCGAATTCAATCACGCCGGAAATCATCAACGGATGGTGTTGCATCAAGCCTTGCATGGCTGCTCCTTCTGGGTACAAATGGCGCGTCATGATGGTGCGTACTCCTCGCTCGCCATCAATCCGCTAGTGTCGTGTCACGTTTGAAATGGCGCCATATCGGGCCGCCGTCGGTGGGCAGGGCTAGGCGCAAAACGCAGCGCATGCCGGGGCATGTGCAAGGTTTGCAACGACGCCATGCACAGCGAGGGCAAGCGAGATACGTCATTTCAAGCGTGACACGACACTATGTTCGACATCAAATGTAGTGGATACATCCCAGGGCGCGATGCCCGACGGTTCGTACCAGCAAATTAGCGTATCAGCTTTTTACTACATGCCCCGTACAACATGGGCTTGTGCATCAATATAGCTAATTATCGACTTTTATCGTTTCACTAGCTTAAGCCCAATACAAACGGCGCTTGCACCGTAAAGCTCATGGTCGATAAAGCTTACCGATTGCGCAATGGCATGACGTGCGCGAGCGACAAATCGAGGCGAACCACCACCGTCGCAGCAACGTTCAGGAGGGCGCGCTGCGGGCCCGTCAGCGTCAGATGCAACTGCACCTCGGGGTGCTCGGCGAGCGCTAGTGTGGCGAGCGTCACTTCGCCCAAATGTCGCGCCTCCGTCACCACCGCCGCAAACGCGTCATCGCTCTGAGTAGAACCATCCGCCAGCGTGATGCCATCGCCGTTAATCACCCACGTGACCTTTTGCCCCGCTTCAATGCGCCCCTTGTCACGCACCCTGAGCGCTCGCACGGGTGAGGCATTTTCTAGCCCAGTCGTCCAACGCAGCAGACCGAATCCGGGCGCTGGCGCAGGCCCGTCCCACACGCCATGAAAACGGTTTTGGATGCCCAGTAGGTCAGCCACCCGAGCATTGCGCGGCGCACGTTGGATCGCTGCGGGCGGGCCTTGCTGCAACACCAGCCCCGCGTCCATCACCACCAGCCAATCGGCCAGCAGGCTCGCCTCGTTCATATCGTGCGTCACCAGCACGATCGGGATCGCTAGCTCGCGCCGAAGGTCGGCGAGCAGCTGATACAGCCCTTGGCGATTCATCTGATCGACCGCTGAGAACGGCTCGTCGAGCAATAGCAGTTTGGGCTCACGCGCCAGCGCCCGCGCCACTGCCACGCGCTGCTGCTCGCCGCCCGAAAGTGCTGCGGGACGACGCGCCTGTTGCGACGGCGTCAGGCGCACATGATCAAGCCAATACTTTGCTTTTTCTACACGTGCTGCGCGCGGCAGATGCAGCAACGACAGCGACACATTGTCAAGCGCGGAGAGATGCGGCATCAGCGCATAGTTTTGAAACACCAAACCCACATGACGACGCTGCGGCGGCAAAAACGCGCCACTCTCGCCATCAAACCACGTCTCGCCGCCAACGCGAACGCTGCCGCGCTCGGGCCGCATCAACCCAGCAAGGATGCGCAGCATCGACGTCTTGCCCGCGCCGGACGGCCCGACCAATGCCAGTAATTTTCCCGGTTCGCAACTGAACGCGCCCGCCACCGGCATTGGATGACGTTGCTCGATGTCAACGAATAATGCGCCGTCGCTGAGCGTCAAGCCAACGCCGTTCGTCATCGTCGCACCATCATCCGCGACGACGCAAAAAACGAAGCGGCCACGGCACCCAGTGACAGCACCAGCAGCAACAAAGCCATGCGATCAGCGCTTGCCAAATCGAAAGCCTGCACCCGGTCGTAAATCGAAATCGCGACCGTCTTTGTCTCGCCAGGAATACTGCCGCCAATCATCAGCACCACACCAAATTCACCCAGCGTATGCACGAAGGTCAACACCATCGCCGACACCACGCCCGGCCATGCCAGCGGCAATTCCACGCGCCAAAATGTTTGCCACGACGACAGCCCGCTCACAGCCGCAGCCTCGGCCAGATTGCGCGGGATCGCCTCGAACGCGCGCTGAACCGGCTGCACCATAAACGGCACATTGAAAATAATCGACGCGAGCAACAGGCCAGTGAAGTTGAACGTCAAACTCACACCTAGCGCTTCGCTGGCCCAGCGCCCCATCGGTGACGCAGCACCGAGCGACATCAGCAAGTAATAGCCGAGCACCGTCGGCGGCAACACCAGCGGCAACACCACCAACGCCTCCACCCACGCTTTGCCCGCGAACGTCGTGCGCGATAGCCAACGCCCGAGCCACAGCCCAAGCGGCAGCAGTAACAGCAGCGTTACGCTGGCGAGCTTGACTGAGAGTTGCAGCGCTTGCCAGTCCACTTCGACTTAGTCCTTTGGCATGGCAAAGCCGTAGCGCACCATGATGGTCTGCGCGGCGGGCGTGCCGAGGTATTCATAAAAGGCCCGCAACGCGGGCGGCGCATCCTTCATCAACACCATGCGCTGCCTGAGTGGCTGGTGCATCGATTCGGGGATCAGCGCAAACTCACCGAGCTTTGCAACGGTTGGCGACTTTGCCAACGACAACGCGATGATGCCCCCCTGCGTCGCGCCCGATACTGCGAACTGAGCGGCTTGAGAAATGTTCTCACCGAGCACCAGTTTCGACTCAATGGCGGGCCATACGCCTGCGCTCTGCAACGCTTCTTTGGCGCGGCTACCGTACGGCGCATGCTCGGGGTTGGCAATGGCGAATTTTTTTAACCGACCGTCTTGCAAAGCGGCGGCGACATCCTTCAATGCACTGTCCGCTTTGAGCGCCGAGCCATGCGGCACGATGATGCCGATGCGACCCAGCGCATAGGCGCGCCCACGGTCTATCGTTTTGTTGGCGTCGGCAAGTTTGAACACAAAAGCTTCGTCCGCCGACATGAACATATGAAACGGTGCACCCTGAAGAATCTGCGAGTAAAAATTGCCCGATGATCCGAACACCAAGCGCAGCTTGCTGCCGGTTTCTTTTTCAAACTGCGCGGCGACCTCTTCAATGGCAAATTTAAGATCTGATGCTGCGGCAAGCGTTGGTGGGGTTTGCGCAACCGACAATTTTGCTAAACCTGCCGATCCCAGCACCCACAGCAAGCCCACAAAAATTAATCGCCAACCAATACCCGACTTCACAACGGTCTCCAAAAATTCCACCCGCGCTAACTATAGCGCCGGTGCTAAATCCATAACCGCTCGTCGTTTGCGCGTGCTGATTGCGTTAACCTTCAATTACTAACTGAAAAATAACTGCGAGCCGCTATGTCAACCATCATCCTGCACCACTACGCCAACTCGCCTTTTTCCGAAAAAGTGCGCTTGATCCTTGGCTACAAAGCCGTCCCGTGGCAGTCGGTGCTGATTCCGCGCATCATGCCAAAACCCGATGTGGTGGCGCTGACCGGCGGTTATCGGCGCACGCCATTCATGCAAATCGGTGCCGACATGTATTGCGACACCGCGCTGATTTGCGACGAATTAGAGCGACGCTTCCCGACGCCCTCGTTGTACCCCGCCGGGGTGCCACACGGGCTGGTCGACACCTTGGCGCAGTGGGCCGACAGCACGCTGTTTTGGCAAGGCGCCATTGGCTATGCGTTTCAGCCGAAGTCGTTGCCGTTCATCTTTGCTGATGCACCGCCCGAGGCGGCGAAAGCGTTTGCGGTGGATCGCGCCGCGATGCGTGCAGGCGCGCCACGTATCGGACCCGCGGAGTCTGCGGGTGCATTGAAAGTGTTTTTGCAGCGACTCGATTCGATGCTTGAAACGCAGCCGTATTTGTTATCGAGCACGCCCAGTCTGGCTGATTTTTCGGCTTACCATCCGTTGTGGTTTGTGCGTCGCATTGAGCCGATCGCTGCAATTTTGGCGACGGTTAAAAACGTGTTGCCGTGGATGGATCGCGTGGCTGCCATCGGCCACGGAAGCGCCACAAAATTCTCCAGCGCGGATGCCATCGCGCTCGCCGCGAGTACAGCAACCCACGTTGCCGATCTGCCGTGGCACGATGAGCATGGCATTGCGGCGGGCACGGCAGTAACCATCACGCCGCTCGACTATGCGTTTGATGCGGTGGCCGGCGAACTGGTGGTCGCCACGGCCAACCAACTGGCAGTTAAGCGCACTGATGAGCGCGCAGGCGAAGTGATCGTGCATTTCCCGCGCGTCGGCTTCAAGCTGGAACGGGCTGCGGTTTAGTTTTTTGTAGGAGCAGCCTCGGCTGCGAAAGAGGCTCCGATAGCCGAGCGGGGAACGGGGATCGCGGCCAAGTCCGCGCCTACCGAAGTAGGATTTGAAAATTGCACAAGGAGGAACCATGGCAGCAGAAGCGGCAGCAGTTTCAGAACAAGCGGAGCACGGCCCGCCCGCCGATCCAACCCGACACTTCGCAGCGTGGCCGAAGCGTATTCCGCATTCGATGGCCACGCCCGACACCACGTTGTGGGCCAATCTTGACATCTCTATGCGGCGCTATCCGAATCGGATTGCCTACGTTTTCTTTGATCGGCAGATCACCTTCCGCGAGTTGCATGCCAGCGTCGAATCACTCGCCGGATGGTTGCAGCAAACGGCAGGCGTTGCGCGCGGTGATCGCGTTTCGCTGTGCCTGCAAAACTCATTGCAATTCGTCATCGGCTACTACGCCATTCTGCGCGCTGACGCCGTGGTGGTGCCGGTCAATCCAATGAACAAAGCCGTGGAGCTGATGCACTACATCACCGATCCCGGCGCGATGGTAGCCATCTGCGGCAGCGACCTTGCAGGGGAATGGACTCAGGCGAATGAGCGGGTCGCTGCGGCACATCCGGGGCAGCAGTTAAAGCATTTGCTGGTCACGCGCTACGTTGATGAGACCGCCGCACAAACACTGCCGGACAGCGGCGTGCCTGCCGCGTGGCAAACGTTTATGACGGTCGAGGCAACATTGCCGGGTTACGCAACACGCTGGCTCGACGCCATGCAGGCGGGCCTTAAGGCGACTGCGCCGCAAGCACAAGCCGATGATCTGGCGATCCTGCCCTACACCTCCGGCACCACCGGCCTGCCGAAAGGATGCATGCACACCCACCGTACCTTCATGCACAACGTCGTCTGCGGCGCGGCTTGGGGCAATGGCAGCGCGGAGTCCGTGGGCCTCGCCGTGGTGCCAATGTTTCACGTCACCGGCATGCTGTACAGCCTGCATATGACGATCTATCTGGGTGCCACGGCGGTGATCATGCCGCGCTGGGATCGCGATATGGCGGGTGCCATGATTTCAAAGTACAAGGTCACGACTTGGACGATGATCCCGACCATGATCATCGACCTCCTGGCCAGCCCGAATGTGGCGAGCTATGACCTGACCAGCCTCGTCTTCATCAGCGGTGGCGGAGCCGCGATGCCGCAGGCGGTTGCTGAAAAATTATTCCAGCAATTCGGCTTGCGTTTTGTGGAGGGCTACGGCCTCACCGAGACGGCCGCACCGTCACACAGCAACCCGGCAGACGCGCCGAAGCAGCAGTGTTTGGGCATTCCTAATATCGGCACCGATTCGCGCGTGGTTGATCCGACCACACTGCGGCCCTGCGCCATCGGCGAGTCGGGCGAAATTCTCATTCACGGTCCGCAAGTGTTCAAAGGCTATTGGCAAAACCGCGCGGCGACTGAGGCCGCATTTGTCGAGATCGACGGCAAGTCATTCTTCCGTTCCGGTGACTTGGGTCGGGTCGATGAAGAAGGCTATTTCTTCATGACGGATCGCCTCAAACGCATGATCAACGCGAGTGGTTTCAAGGTGTGGCCCGCTGAGGTTGAGGCGCTGTTGTTCCGTCATCCAGCCGTGCAGGAAGCGTGCGTGATTTCAACCCGCGACGCCTATCGCGGCGAGTCGGTCAAGGCCGTGATCGTGCTGCGTGCGAACGCAAAAGACACCACAGAAAAAGACATCACCGAATGGGCGCACGCCAACATGGCGGCCTATAAAGCACCACGTATCGTTGAGTTCGTTGACGCACTGCCGAAAAGCGGAGCGGGCAAAGTGATGTGGAGGGCGCTACAGGAGCGGGAGGCGGCGCCTAACTAGTACATCGTTTCATTAAACAGTTTACTTAATGACCGCAATCTGCCATGATTCATCTCATCGTTTTTTGATGGGCGTCAATCATGGCAAGACCTTCGACACGAGCGGCGCTGTTGCTCAGCGATCAACAGCGTGGGGC
>JANNYE010000025.1:0-3730 GCA_031409935.1 Burkholderiales bacterium
GCCCCACGCTGTTGATCGCTGAGCAACAGCGCCGCTCGTGTCGAAGGTCTTGCCATGATTGACGCCCATCAAAAAACGATGAGATGAATCATGGCAGATTGCGGTCATTAAGTAAACTGTTTAATGAAACGATGTACTAGTCACCAAGCAAGAATAACTTGAACATTTGCCATCTTGCATACGAGCGCCATACTTCGTCACAAAGCGCTTGTGTGGCTAGCCACACGGCGCACTTTGCTCCTCGTTTGGCATCTCGTCTGCAAGCGGCAAATTGTCCAAGTTATTATTGCTTGGTTCCTAAACAAACGGTATTGCAAGCTGACCCCGCGATCACCGCGCGCAGGTCACCTCGATGGGCGCCGAATATCCGCCATTGCTGGTGGGGTTGCAGCTTGCTATGCGCACTGAGTAAAAGCCACGCGGTGCGCCGCGGTTGGCGCATTGCGTGTCGGCGTAGCGCTGAACTTGCGCGACGAACGGTAGGTCACTGATGGCCGCCCGCCCATAGCACGCGTAGTGGCCAGGGCAGGACACGCTTGCGTGTAGGCCGGGGGCTGATGCCGTACGAGGTGATGCAGCGGATCGGGTTGGGCAAGCGCGCGATGTTGTAGATGACGGTTTTTACCGCGCCTACGGGCTCATGCAGCTATCGAATCACTGCCATTCGCGTCTGACGTTTTGTGGCGCACCCTCGTCAGAAAGGCGATTTGGTATTCGCCTCAGATGCGCCGCCACTGTTTATGAACTTGGTGAGCGATGGGTGAAGCAGCGCGGCTCCTACGTTCAAGATGCCAGCGCCACAGGTGTTGCTGTTACACGTGGTGCCAGTGGGGCAGGGCCGTGCTGTTTGTTGCAGTATTGATTTCACCGATGTTGCCGCCAGAGTTCGTAACCCGAGCATTAAACTGGCCGCTGCGGAAACATGGGGGGCGGCCATACTGGTGCCCCACATATTCGTGTAGGTGTTGCTATTGGTTGCGCCGACGGTTCCGGTGTCAGACGCGGAGCGCACAGGCGCGGCGGCGTCCCCACCCGGTGCACAAATCGCCACGGGTGAACCAAAGTTGGAATAGCTTGCTGCGTTGGCGGTAGCGGTTGAGGCGGCGACGGTGATGACACCCGCGCAATTGGCCGGACTAAATAGTGCTGCGGATTTGGTGGAATTGCCAGCCGAAACCACGACGGTGACCGCAGGGCTCGCAGCCAAGGCGACGTTGATCGCACTTTGCATCGTGACTCCGCACGCGTCTTCGCCGCCCAGACTCAAGTTGATGACGCGCGCTTTGTTGGCCGGCGGATTGTTCGCAACGCCGAGCATGGGCACGCCAACGGCCCATTTGATCGCATCCGCGATGTCGGACGTAAACCCCAAGCCGCATTTTCCGAGTGCGCGAATGGGAAGTATGTTGGCCTTGCGGTTTGCTCCGGTGATTCCTAGGCCGTTGCCGCTGTTGGCGCCAATTTGAGCGGCAACGAAGGTGCCGTGCCAATTGCTGACGCAGTTGTACGTATCTCCGTTAACAATGATCGTGCCGCCGGTGCCCGGGTCGGTTGGGTTTGTGTCGAACCCATCGCCGTCCCCTGCAAGCGTCGAATTGAACACAAAATCGTATCCAGGCAACAGGCGACCGGCCAGTTCCGCGTGCGGCAACACACCCGTGTCTATCACCGCGACTACTGCGGGTGACGCGGCGATCCGGTTCCAAGCGCCGACGAAATTTGCGCCGCCTATTGACGTCGGCATGCCAGCGGGCGCACCGGGCGGCGCATACAGTGGCCATTGCACGTTTGCGCCAAACAGCGGGTCATTGGGCGGAACGTAGTGTGGTTGCAGCAACGAGTCAGGCTCGGCATATTCAACCAAAGGCGATTGAGCCAATCGTTTCGCGTACTCTCGTAGGGTTTCGGCAGAAACGGCGCGAGCGACTTTCACCACCAGTGCTCCCCCCGACATAACGCGCACCAGGGTGATAGGAATTCCGCTGGCCGCACCAATCCGCGATAACGCGTCGGAGTCAACCGCGAGGCCGGGTTTTACGGGCGCGCGAAGTTTGACAATGAGTTGATCGACCGGGATGCGTTCGAGCACAGGCTGGGCGGGCGATGTCGTGACGACAGCGACAGCGCCAGGCAGCGCGAGCAGCGAGGCCAGCGCGGCAATGAGGGCGTATTTATTGGTGTGCATGTTCGTCAGCTCCGTGCAAAGTTGAGTTGAAGTAGTTCGTCGCGGCGACATCGAATGGGCGTGCCTGCTGCCGCTTCATCGATTCACACACTCAAACGCGCTGCCCACATAATTCCGGCCATAACCGCAGAAAAAAGATATTACTGAGTCAACGAAATAAGACCGGTTTTGCTGGCCCTCTCTCCTTGGGGGAGTAGAGCCTGCCCCGGCGAAGGCCGGGGGTTGGGGTGAGGGACTTGGCAGACGCGCCAAGCTCGTAACGCCGCCACCCTCTCCCCCGCCCTCTCCCCGGGGGAGAGGGAGTCAAACCGGCCACAACCGGCCACATTTAGTTGACTCATTAATATGTATCGAAATTTATGATTTGCGACACTACCGTTCAAACATGACTCTCCCCGCCGCCCCCGAACACTTTCTGATCCTCGCGGCCTGCGCTTTTGTGGCGGGTTTGGTGCGGGGCTTTTCTGGCTTTGGTTTGTCAGCGGTGCTGGTGGCTAGTGCCTCGTTTGTGATTTCGCCCAAGCTCATCATTCCGACCGCCCAAACGATGGAGGTGATTGCGAGCATTGCCCTGATTCCCAGTGTGTGGCGGGACGTGAACTGGAAGTGGCTCACGCCGATGGCGGCGGCTTACGCGCTGTCAATTCCGCTGGGTGTGGCAGCCCTCGCAATGCTTTCGGAGCAGGCATTGCGCGTGGGGGGCTGCGTGTTGTTGCTGGTGGCGTGCTTGTGCTTGCTGTTAAACGCACGCCCCAAGTTGCCAGACGGGTTGCCGCTGCGCTTTGGCACAGGCTTGGTCGCGGGGTTTTTTGCCGGGGCGACTTCGCTGGGCGGCATGGTGGCATCGGTGATGTTGTTTGCGGTAGCGTTGCCCGCTAAAAACTTGCGGGCCACATTGATCGTGCTTTTTTTCGGCAGCGCGCTTTACTCACTGGCTTGGGGCGCGTGGCATGGGGTGGTGAGCTCGTCAACCTGGGTGCTTGCCGCGTGGCTGGCGCTGCCGCTGCTAGCAGGCATTTGGGTGGGTTCGCACGGCTTCAAGCGGGTGAGTGAGGCGGGTTTCCGCCAAGCGGTGTTGGCGGTGCTTTCGCTCTTAGCTGCGGCGGGCATGATGAGCGTGCTGTGAGGCAAATAAGCTCATGAAAATGTCTAACCCGAAATCAACTTTTAGCCGTAACGCCCATTTAAATTGGGCTACAGGTTAATATTTCTATTAGTCGACTTATTAATTTATGGCTGTTTAACTCCTTATAAGAAAGGGTTTCAGCGAAAAGCTGTGTACCCGCACAAACGAAATTACTGATCAGTTTTTTTTCTCGTCGCCGGTGCGAAAACAGAGGCCATGCTGCTAGATGGTGTCGTCACGAGATGATAGATAATATCGCTTTACGTTCATCGGAATCAAACATTGAGCGAAGATTTCCGCAGGCATGACATTTCCGACCATGTGTGGTCATTACTCGAAGCCCGCGTTCCGGGGCGGGAAGGTGTGTGGGGTGGTATCGGGCACGACAACCGCGAATTTATCAACGCGGTGTTCTGGAT
>JANNYE010000026.1:0-15479 GCA_031409935.1 Burkholderiales bacterium
GGTCGCCTCCAAACTGTCGCAGCCGATGATGCACTGTTTGAGCATGGCGGGATCATTCAACGCCGCCCACACTTTGGCCTGCGCGGCGTTGATGATTCGGCTGTCTTTCATGTCCATCGTGGAGTCTCCGTTGATCTCGAAAATAGGTAAATTCTAGGTATCAGCTTTTTGCTGCAATAGCCGTTATATAAGGGCATAGCACTAATAAACGCCACAAATCGACTTTCTCCGTTTTATGTGTCTATGCCCAATTGAAACGGGGCTTTTACAAGAAAGCTGATAGGCAAAAAGTATAGGGTGTGCTTCGCGCACCAACCGTAAACGAGGTGCGCATAGCGCACCCTATATTTTGACTGCATGCTCACGCCGCGCTCAACGCCGTCGCCAGCGATTTGATTGATTGCAGATTGTGCGCGGGGACAAACTTTGAAGCATGCGGCAACAACGCCTGAATGCCCGCTGCACGCGGCGCGAATGCATCGAATCGCAATAGCGGATTCAGCCAGATCAGTTGACGACACGACTTGCGCAATCGCTCGGCGCTCGCAGCCAGCACACCAATGTCATCGCGATCCAGGCCATCGGTCAGCAGCAGTACCACCGCGCCCTGCCCCAGCACGCGGCGGCTCCAGCGCTGATTGAATTCACGCAGGCTTGCGCCGATACGCGTGCCGCCCGACCAGTCCGGCGCGGCGCTCGCCACGCGTGCCAGCGCGGCGTCTACGTCCTTGTGTCGCAACTGGCGCGTGACGTGCGTCAGCCGCGTACCGAACAGGAACACTTCAACGCGTTGCGCAGCATTCGTGTCATTGGTCAACGCATGAATGAAGTGCAAAAACATCCTCGTGTAGCGATGCATCGAACCAGAAATGTCGCACAGCACCACCAGCGGCGGCGTCTTCATTTCGGGGGCTTTGCGCATCAGGTGGATTAGCTCGCCTCCGGTGCGCACGGTCTCACGCAGCGTGCGGCGCAGGTCAATGGTTTGGCCGCGACCCACCGGTTTGTAGCGACGGGTGCGAATCGGTTTGACCGGTAGCGCGAAATCACGAATCGCGTTTTTCGCCAGCGCCCATTCGTCGGCACTCATACCTTCAAAATCCAGTCGCTGAAATTTTTCGTTGGCGGAGAAGGTGAGCGTCGCATCGAATTCCAGTTGATCCGGCTCTTGCGTCGGTTGCGGCGGCAGCGATTGCTTTTGCTGACCATGCATCGCGTCGAGCAAACGCATCGGCGGGGGTGGCGGCGGAGTCGCTGTGCCGCGCCCGGACACCTCCGGCAGCAGCGCGGCCATCATCTTCGCCGCAATATCCGGGTCGCGCCAGAACAGGTCGAACGCCGTGTCGAACAACACCAGATGATCCGAACGCGATACGAGCACGCAACGCAGCGCCGCACGCAAATCCTGCCTCGTTTCAATGCCCGCAACCTCCACGCAGGCCAACGCATCCAGCGTCGAGCGCGTGCCGATCGGCAGCCCAGCATCGCGCAGGATGCGGGTGAAATGGATAACGTTAGTGGCTAGCATCGAATGCGTGACGAGCTAAACCGCTTGGTTAGAACGATCTTCTCACGGCCTGTGGGAGCGGTTACACCGCGATGGCTAGGCTCCGCAAGCGCTTTCGCGGTGGAACCGCTCCCACAAAAGACGTGCGGTCTACTTTGCATCATTGCGCTACGGCGCAGACTCTTCGAGCACCGTTTGCATGCGCGTGCGCAGCGCGTGAATGTCGTCCTGATATTTGAGCAATACACCGAGCGTGTCGTTGATGTTTTCTTTCGAAAGTTCGATCACATCGAGCGCGGTTAACGCGCGCGTCCAGTCAATCGTCTCGGCGATGCCAGGCAGCTTGAACATGTCTTCCTTGCGCACGCGCTGCACGAAGGCAACGATTTGCGCCGACAGCCGTGCATCAACACCTGGCACTTTACGCCGCACGATTTCAAGCTCGCGCGCCGCATTCGGATAATCAACCCAGTAGTACAAACAGCGCCGCTTGATCGCGTCATGAATTTCGCGCGTACGGTTCGACGTGATGATCACCAGCGGCGGCTCGGTGGCAGTGATCGTGCCGAGCTCGGGGATGGTGAGTTGAAAGTCGGAGAGCACTTCAAGCAGGAAAGCCTCGAACGGTTCGTCCGCACGATCCAGCTCATCGATCAACAGCACGGGAGCCGCTCCCGCCTTGCCCTGCAGCGCTTGCAGCAACGGCCGTTTGATGAGGAATTCGTCGCCGTAGATCGCGTTCTCGATATGCGCCCCAGAAGTGTGTTCTGAGGCCTTAATCGCTAGCAATTGCCGTTGCACATTCCATTCATAAGCGGCCTGCGCGATGTCAAGTCCTTCGTAGCATTGCAGACGAATCAGCTCACGGCCCAGCGTACTTGCCAGCACCTTTGCGATCTCGGTTTTGCCGACGCCTGCGTCGCCTTCAAGGAACAACGGACGCTGCATTTTCAGCATCAGAAATACGGAAGTCGCCAAAGCGCGGTCTGCGACGTAATTGGCGCTGTCGAGTAGTTTTACAGTGGCGTCGATGCTAGTGGGTGGAGGTGTCGCGGTCATGACTTACTCGGGGTGAAACGTGAACGGTTGCAAAAGGATAGTCACAGTTGTATCGGCTGGAGCCGAAGCGATGAGGTGGCACCGATGCAGGCCCCCTCTCCCCTCGCGGGAGAGGGTTGGGGAGAGGGGGAAGCTGCGACGCACGCAACAGACTGGATCAATTCGCCAGCCCCCCCTCTCCCCCAACCCCTCCCCCTCCGGTGGGGAGGGGAGCAGAACTGCGTGCGTTCGCCAGACAGCATTAGCCCCGCCGAAGCGGGGCCAATGCATTCAGCTACGCGACAGCAGCCTACTTCGCAGCCGCCACAGCACGCCCAGCAATCACTGGAATCAGATGCGCTCGGTACTCCGCACTCGCGTGCAGGTCACCGTTCAGATTGTCTGCCGTCATCTTCACAGCGTTACACGCCGCCGCAGTCCAACTGCCTGCCAGCGCTTTTTCAATGTCAGTCGCACGAAACGCGCACGAGGCTGCCCCGGTGACCGCGACGCGCACGCCTTGACTGCCTTTGCTCACAAACACGCCCACTAGAGCAAAGCGCGACGCGGAGTTTTTGAACTTCACGTACGCGGCTTTTTCTGGGACTGGAAAGCTCACCGCAGTAATAATTTCGCCTGACTCTAGCGCGGTTTCGTACAAGCCAAGAAAGAACGAATCGGCCGCAATGCTGCGCTTGTTGGTGTGAATCGTTGCGCCCAGTCCGAGCACTGCTGACGGATAGCAAGCCGCCGGATCGCTATTGGCAAGCGAGCCGCCGATGGTGCCCATGTTGCGCACCTGTCGATCACCGATTCCGCCCGCTAGCTCAGCGAGCGCTGGAATGGCCTTTTGCACCTCCGCGTTCGCCGCAACATCAGCATGCTTAACCATTGCGCCGATTTTGACGACACCACCGGAAACGCTGATGCTTTTCAGATCAGGAACCAGCGACAGGTCGATCATCGCGTCGGGTGACGCGAGGCCGAGTTTCATCGATGCCAATATCGATTGACCACCCGCTAGAAAGCGCGTGTCGCCACCGCTCGCGGCTAGGGCCGAAGCCCCCGCGATGTCTTTGGGTTGATGCAGTTGAAATGAATTCATAGTGGCTCCTTAGGCTTTCTGCATAGCACGCCAAACGCGCTCTGGGGTTGCGGGCATGTCGATGTGTTTAACACCAATGGCGTCGGTCACGGCGTTGATGAATGCGGGTGGTGAACCAATCGCACCCGCCTCGCCACAGCCCTTGACACCCAACGGATTGTGCGTGCAGGCCGTGACGTTGTTGCCGACCTTGAACGTCGGGAAATCGTCAGCACGCGGCATGGCGTAATCCATGTACGTTGCGGTCAATAGCTGGCCACTTTCGTCGTCGTAAATGCAGTTCTCAAGCATCGCTTGGCCAAGTCCCTGCGCAACACCGCCGTGTACTTGACCTTCGACAATCATCGGATTGATGATGTTGCCAAAGTCGTCCATCGCGGTGAACGCACAAATCTCGACTTTGCCGGTTTGTGGATCAACTTCCACCTCGCAAATGTGACAGCCCGCCGGATAAGTGAAGTTGGTCGGATCATAAAACGCGTTTTCGTTCAGGCCTGGTTCGAGCTTGTCAAGCGGGTAGTTGTGCGGTACGTACGCCGTGAGCGAAACGCTGGCAAACGGCACTTTTTTGTCAGTGCCCTTCACTTTGAATTCGCCGTTCACGAACTCAATATCCGTGTCGCTTGCCTCTAGCAAATGGGCGGCGATTTTCTTGCCCTTAGCGATGACTTTATCGACTGCTTTGACAATCGCCGAACCGCCAACCGCCAGCGAACGCGAGCCGTAAGTGCCCATGCCGAACAACACTTTGCTGGTGTCGCCATGGTTGATCGTCACGTCATCAATTGGGATGCCCAGTTTGTCGGCAACGACTTGTGCGAATGTTGTTTCGTGCCCCTGCCCGTGCGAATGCGACCCGGTGAACACTTCAACCTTGCCGGTCGGATGCACGCGCACTTCGCCGGACTCAAACAATCCAGCACGCGCGCCCAACGCGCCCGCCACATTGGACGGTGCCAGGCCGCAGGCTTCGATGTAGCTTGAGTAACCAATGCCGCGCTTCATACCGCGTGCTTCAGATGCCGCCTTGCGCGCAGCAAAGCCCGCGACATCAGCCATTTTGATGGCACCATCAAGCGTTGCGTCGTAGTCACCCACATCGTAGGTCAAACCCACCGGCGTCGCATACGGAAAGGTACGAATAAAGTTGCGACGCCGAATTTCGGCCGGATCCATTTTCATGTCGCGCGCAGCGGTTTCGACCATTCGCTCAACGACGTAAGTCGCCTCGGGACGACCTGCGCCACGATACGCATCAACGGGCGACGTGTTGGTGAACACCGCGGTCACTTCGACGTAAATCGATGGCGTGGTGTACTGGCCCGCCAGCAATGTTCCGTAGAGAATCGTCGGTACGGCGGTTGAGAATGTGGACAAGTACGCGCCCATCGCAGCGGTTGTATCGACGCGGAAAGCGAGGAACTTGCCGTCCTTGTCCATCGCCAATTGCGCCTTAGTCACATGATCGCGACCATGTGCGTCGGACAGGAAAGCCTCAGTGCGATCCGCTGTCCATTTGATCGGACGACCCACGCGTTTGCTGGCCCACACGAGCACCGTTTCTTCAGCGTAGACAAAAATCTTTGAGCCGAATCCGCCGCCCACATCAGGCGCAACCACGCGCATCTTGTGCTCAGGAATTCCAAGTACGAATGCACACATCAGCAAGCGTTCAACGTGCGGATTTTGGTTCGACACATACAACGTGTAGCTCTCGCTGGAGCGGTCATACGCAGCGTTCGCAGCACGCGGCTCCATCGCGTTCGGCGCGAGGCGCTGATTGGTCAGCGACAGTTCGCTGATGTGATGCGCACTGGCAAACGCGGCCTTTACGCCCGCTTCATCGCCATGACCCCACGTGTAGCAAACGTTGTTCGGTGCTTGATCATGCACTGCGGTTTTGCTCGCTGCTGCGGTGCCCGTGGCGACCACCGCAGGAAGAATGCCGTAATCCACTTCCACGGCTTCCGCGCCTTTACGCGCCTGCTCGATGGTTTCGGCAATCACGACTGCGACATGGTCGCCCACGTAGCGTGCTTTGCCGATGCACAAAATTGGGTGTGGCGGTTCAATCGCCGGTGTGCCGTCCTTGCTGGTGATACCCCAGCCGCAGGGTAGTCCACCAATTTTCGATTCTTCGATATCTTTACCGCTGAACACGGCGATCACGCCGGGCATGGCTTGGGCTGCGGTCGCGTCGACGCTGTTGATTGTGGCGTGCGCATGCGGTGAGCGCACAAACACCGCGTAGGTCTGGCGCGGCAGGATGATGTCGTCGGTGTATTGACCATTGCCGGTCAAAAAGCGGTGATCTTCTTTGCGCGTGACGCGTGCGCCGATTCCGTCTGCTTTCATGGGGACTCCTTACTGCTTTAGTTCATTGCTGCCAGGCCAGCTTTCACTGACGAGACGATGTTTTGATAACCGGTGCACCGGCAAATGTTGCCTTCAAGACTGGCTCGAATTTGCTCATCGGTCGGATCAACCAATGTGCCCTTGAGTTCGCAGGCGCTCATCACCATGCCCGGTGTGCAAAAGCCGCATTGCAATCCGTGATGCTCCTTGAACGCGGCCTGCATCGGGTGCATGTCGCCATTGGCAGCGGCCATGCCTTCAATGGTGACCACGTCCGCGCCTTGCGCTTGAGCCACCAGCATGTTGCACGCCTTCACCGCACGGCCGTTCACGTGAACAGTGCATGCGCCGCACTGCGACGTGTTGCAGCCGACGTGTGTCCCGGTGAGCCGCAAATGTTCGCGGATAAATTCGACTAGCGTGGTTGATGCGGTGACCGTAGCCGAAACAGGCTGGCCGTTCACTTTCAATGTGACGTTGACTGACATAGAGCACTCCTTATTTTTAACTCCGCCGTGTGTATAGCCACGCGACCCGCGCGGCATGCCGCAATGTTCGTACCAGCCAGTTTGACTGCAGCACACCGCGTTGTAAATGCCGAGGGGCGAGCCTGAAAGCGCCAGGTTGCCCGCCTGCTGAGTTACCCAACGGTGCCCCAAAATGGAACAACTTGGGCGCATAGATGTTCCAAAGCAAAACAGTTGGCACAACTCCGAGCTGCGATAGACTGTGTTGCGCATTCGTCTCCGCTTTTTTTCACTCGGTAGTGGGGTGCAGCAAACGGATGCAACATTTGGCCAAGACGGAGGAGATATGCACGCGTCAACCGCACCGCTCAAGCCGCCCAACGGAGGCATTCTCCCTGCTGACACGCAGCAGAGTTTGATCGAATCTTCGTGGTCGCGCAGCGCCCGCTACGGTTTAAACGGGCGGCAGGCGCAGGATTTCAGCGCATTGCTGCCGACCGATCTGCGCCTGTTGCGTGAGCAGCATCATGTGTTGATGCAGCATGCTGCGCCGGTCATGGAAACACTGCACCAGCAGATTCTCGACACCGAGAGCATGGTGGTGCTGACCGACGCACAGGGGGTGGTGCTGCATTCATTGGGGGACGACAGCTTTGCGCAGCGGGCATCGCAGGTAGCGCTGCGACCCGGCGTGAACTGGGGCGAAGCGCAAAAAGGCACCAACGCCGTAGGCACAGCCATTCATGAGCAACAGCCTGTGGTGGTGCATGCCGACCAACACTTTTTGCACGCCAATCGCGGGCTCACCTGCTCAGCCTCGCCCATCTTTGCGCCAGCAGGCGACTTGCTCGGTGTGCTGGATGTGACCGGCGACTATCGCGGCTTTCACAAGCACACCATGGGCTTGGTCCGGATGAGCGCGCAGATGATCGAGAACACACTGTTTCGCCGCACCTACGCTAATCAGCTCATCGTTGCCTTTCATGCGCGCGCGGAATTCATTGGCACGCTCATGGAGGGCCTCCTCGCGTTCGCGCCTGATGGCAAAGTGCTGGGCGCCAACCGTAGCGCCTGCTTGCAACTTGAACTTTCGCGAGCGAGCCTCGGCACGCACACCGCATTGTCGCTACTGCGACGCAGACCCGATGATTTGGACGCACTGGCCCCAAGCGCTGTCAGTGCGCCGCTGCAATGCGTGCTGCCTAGTGGCGTGCGCATTTACGCGGTGCCAAGCGCCGTGCCACGTGCCTTTGTTGCTTGCGCGGGGGTCGTGGCTGACGTTGCGACACCGGACCCGCAACCAAAGCGGCCGAAACCCCGGCACGACTCGCTGCCGCAGGCCACGCTCGATCACCTCGACTCCGGTGACGTCCAGATCACCAAGGCCGTGGCGCGCTTGCGTCGAATCGCCACCACCGATGTCAGCGTGCTTCTTGAGGCCGAAACCGGCGCGGGCAAAGAGTGGTTTTCGCTGGCCATTCATCGAGCCTCGGCACGGTGCAATGGCCCGTTCATCGCGGTTAACTGTGCGGCGATTCCAGAGGGCCTGATCGAGTCGGAACTGTTTGGCTATCAGGACGGCGCGTTTACCGGCGCACGTCGCAAAGGGCATCAAGGCAAGCTCCTACAGGCCCACGGCGGCACGCTGTTTTTGGATGAAATCGGAGACATGCCACTGGCCATGCAGGCGCGCCTGCTGCGGGTATTGCAAGAGCGTGTGGTCACGCCGCTCGGCAGCAGCGCCTCAGTCTCGGTGGACGTGCGGCTGATCTGCGCCACTCACCAACGTCTGCGCGAACTCATCGCGCGCAAGGCGTTTCGCGACGATTTGTATTACCGACTTAATGGGCTCACCGTTCGCCTGCCGCCACTGCGCGAGCGCACCGACGTTCGGCAGATCATCACTGGCCTGCTCGCCTCTTTGGGTGGGCCGCAGTGGAGCGCGACGCCAGCGCTGTGGCCGCTGATGCTCGCACACCCATGGCCCGGCAATTTACGCCAGCTGGCCAACGTGCTTTCCACCGCCATCGCCATTGCCGCGCCGGACACGGTGATCGGGCTCGAACACTTGCCTGATGACTTTCTCGACGACTGGGGAGGGACGGCTGAGTTTGTAGCTGAAAATTCGGCCACCACAGCGGCAACGTCGCAACCGTCCGGCTCGCTCGGCACGATGGCGCTTGACGCAATGAGCGCCGCACTCGCCCGCCACCACGGCAATGTGTCTGCCGCCGCCCGCGAACTAGGGGTCAGCCGTAACACGCTCTACCGCCACTTACCGATTTCACGCTCAGCACAGTAAAGCTATGGACAACCTCGATCTCGACGTACTCAAAACCGCACTCGCTTGGACTGAGCAAGGCCGTCGCGCAACGCTTGGTACGGTGGTGCGCACGTGGGGCAGCGCGCCGCGTCCGGTGGGCGCCATGATGGCCATACGCGACGACGGCCAGGTGATCGGCTCGGTGTCGGGCGGCTGCATCGAAGACGATTTGATCGCGCAGGTGAAAGGCGGCTTGCTCGCCGCCAAGCTACCCGAGAGCGTGCGCTACGGCGTCAGCGCCGATCAGGCCAATCAGTTTGGCCTACCCTGTGGCGGCACGGTAGAAATGGTGCTGGAGCCACTCTCGCCGCAAAGCGATATTCGCGGGCTACTCGCTGAGCTTGAAGGCCACCGCATCATTCGCCGCACCCTCAATCTAAGTACCGGCATCACGCAGCGCCGTGACGCAATGGGCGCAGACGTACTTCAATTTGACGGCGTAACGCTTACCACCATTCACGGCCCGAAGTACCGTTTGCTCATTATCGGCGCAGGGCAGTTATCTAAGTATCTGGCAACCATGGCAATCCCGCTCGATTATCAGGTAACCGTCTGCGATCCACGCGACGAGTATCAAGAGCAATGGCACGACTTGCCACAAGTGACGATGACTAAAGAAATGCCCGACGACACGGTGCTGGCGATGAACCTAGATCGCAACAGCGCCGTGGTGGCGCTCACCCACGATCCGAAGCTCGATGATCTGGCACTGATGGAGGCGCTCAAAGGGCAGGCTTTTTACGTCGGTGCGCTAGGCTCCAAAGGCAACAACGACAAGCGACGTGCGCGGTTACTGGAGTTTGACGTGAGCGACACCGATGTCAGCAAACTTCGCGGCCCTGTGGGGTTGGATATCGGCGCGAAAACGCCAAGCGAAATCGCGATCTCGATCTTGGCCGAAATGACCGCCATCAAGCGCGGCGTAACGATGATGCGGAGCAAGACTGAGCTGGCGGCGAGCCCAAAAACGTCAGCAGGTTGTGTGATCTAGCATTGCGCCGTTGCCGCACCCGGTCACTGGAAGCCGGGGAGCTTTTGAACCAGCTTTTGCTCACAAAATTAACGAACAATCCCGGTTGAATGCAAATGAGCCACATGAAGACAGTTTTCATACGCGCACTGACCGCATTAGTTTTTACCGTAGCCCTCGCGTCTGGCATCGTTCACGCAGCGACTCCGTTACAGAGCGTGTACCTTGAAGAGCTAACCACAGCCGACGTCAGCGCCGCCCTGAAAGCAGGAAAAACAACCATCATCATCCCCGTGGGTGGCGTCGAGCAAAACGGGCCGCACATGGCACTCGGCAAACACAATTTCCGCGCCCGAGCGCTGGCAGGCATGATTGCTACAGCGCTGGGGGACGCGCTGGTGGCACCGGTGGTGAACTACGTGCCGCAGGGCAATGTGTCACCGCCCACCGAACATATGCGCTTTGTTGGCACTATATCGATTCCCTTCGATGTGTTCAAAGGCGTGCTGAAAGGCGCGGCGCTGAGCTTCAAGCAGCACGGCTTCACGCACATCGTATTGCTGGGCGATAGCGGAAATTATCAAACCGCCCTGAAAGCCGTGGTCGATGGACTCAATGGCGATTGGGCTAAATCTTCTACCCGTGCGCAGTTTTTGGCGGAGTACTACCAAGCGGGGCAAACGCAATACGTTGCTGCACTCAAAAGCAAAGGACTCAGCAGCGAGCAGATCGGCACCCACGCCGGTGCAGCGGACACGTCACTGCTAATGGCGGTCGATGCCGCCATGGTTAAACCCGAGCTGTTTGCGGCATCGGCCAAAGCGGGCTGGGCCGGAGGCACGGCAGGCGATCCGCGGGCGTCGAGTCCCGAGCTGGGCATGCTGGGCGTGGACGTCATCGTGAAGGCGAGCGTGGCGGCGGTACGCAGAGCGCGCGCCGCGAACCCTTGACGTGAAACCCTGCATCGGTAGGCGACGCTCTGTGCAGCGAGCGTGGCCAAGTTCGCGCCTACGGCATTCAGGCGGTTTCAGCGCAAAACCATGGCACCAATCGGTGCGAAACCGTATGGTCATGGCAGTTACGGAGGCAGCACTACCCGTCACTACCCTACACTTTCTACTTCGACGGAATCTAACCTCCGAAAAAAGCAAAAAAGTATGCAACTCAACACTACTCTTAAAGTTTCTGCCGCGCTGGTGATCTTTGCGTCGGCTGCCATTTCACTGGTCGTCGCGCAAACGTCACCTAAGCCTGCTGCAACCGCTGGAACTGCTGAGGCGATCCCGGTCATCGCCGCCATCGACACGGTACCTGGCATGCCCCCGGTGTCCGACCGCACCAATCTTTACAGCGACACAGTGGCCACCCGCTTGAGTGCCGCAACAAAAGGGGCTTTATCCAGAGTGTATGTACCCAATCGCAGCGACAACACCGTGTCAGTGATTGACCCAGACACGCTCAAAGTCGTCGACACGTTCAAGGTCGGCATTCATCCGCAGCACGTGGTGCCTTCGTGGGATATGAAAACCTTGTGGGTTGCCAATAACGCCGAAGGCCGCACTGATGGCAGCCTGACGCCAGTAGACCCGTTGACCGGCAAGCCCGGTAAATCGGTGCCCGTGGATGACCCTTACAACATGTATTGGTCGCCCGACGGGCAATATGCAATCGTTGTGGCAGAGGCATACAAGCGCCTCGATTTTCGCGACGCTAAAACGATGGCGATGAAGTTCACCATCCAGACCCCGGCCTGCGCGGGCATCAACCACGCGGACTTTTCAATCGATGGGCGCTTCGCGCTCTTCACCTGCGAGTTCAACGGTTCGGTCACCAAAATTGACATGGTGAAGCGTAAGGTCTTGGGCACCATCAAGCTGAGCCAATATTTTGCACGCCCCGACGCGCTAGCGCTCATCGCGCAGCCCGGCAAAAAGCCGCGCTACATCCCTGATCCAGCGACAGCAGGTGGCGAAATTTGCACCACGCCGGGCATGCCGCAAGACATTCGCGTGTCACCCGATGGCAAGCTGTTTTACGTGGCCGACATGATGGCCGATGGCGTGCATGTGGTGGACGGTGAAACCTTCAAGCAAGTTGGATTTGTGGCAACAGGCGTTGGCGCGCACGGGCTCTATCCCAGCCGTGACGGAAAAATGCTGTACGTTGCCAATCGCGGGAGTAATCATATTCGCGGCAAGCCAAACGGCAAGGGCAGTGTCTCGGTGATGGATTTCTACACCGGAAAAGTCCTAAAAAACTGGCCCATCGCGGGTGGTGGCAGTCCTGACATGGGTAACGTTAGTGCTGACGGTAAATATTTGTGGCTTTCGGGTCGCTACGACCACGTGGTGTATCGCTTCAACACCGACAGTGGTGCCGTCGACAAGGTCAAAGTCGGGCGCGAACCGCACGGCTTGACGGTGTGGCCGCAACCAGGTCGCTATTCGCTTGGTCACACCGGCAATATGCGCTGATCTAGCAGCCGCTCGGAGTTAAACCATCGTAGCGAAAATTCGCCCGCCCGAGGGCAGATTTTGACTGTTTTGCAGTGGCAATATCGAGATATTGCCCAAAAAACAGGCGAAATATGAACCGGGCCGGCGGATTTGCAGCCGATGCCTTTCAAGTGCGACAGGCTGCTAGGAGCGTTGGTAGTCGTCAAAGTGCGACGGCACCACCATGCGGTCACACTGATCAAAGCTTCGCCACCCGTGCGCTCCCGCAAGCGGCAATTGGGCCGTGGCGGCAACCAGCGCGGGTAAGTCGGACAACGATTCGTCGCCGCTCAGCCAAGGGTCTGCCTCTGACCGTGCCTGCGGCTGCGGCATGACCACCAGTGGGTCGTAGCCCACCCTTTTGAGCCGCGTCCAGCGGATCGGATAGCACGCGTTTCGCAGTGCCCGCACCACTGCAATGGCCGCGAGGCTTAGCGGGTGGGTTCGAAGTGCCTGACGTAGGGAAGCGTTGCCAAGCTCATCGTTTACAGCTCAATCCGTGTGGATCACAAGGCTTTGATGTGCACGGCTAACAAGCAAGTTGATCCACTTTCTTCTGCCACTCAAACAACTGGGTGAACGAACCGTCCTCGTTGCGCTGTAGCTCACCACGCAGCATGCCTGCCTTGCTGAGCACGCGATGCGAGGCGATGTTTTCCGGTGCCGTGGTGGCAATGACGCGCGTGATGGCGAAGCTGGACGCCCCATAGGCAAGCATCCCGGTGACCGCCTCGGTGGCGAAGCCTTTGCCCCAATATTCGCGGCGAAGCGCGTACTTGATTTCTACCTCGGGTTGACCGCCCGGATGCACCAAGCCACAAAAGCCAATGACCTCGCTGGAATCGCGCTCTGCCAGCGCGGACATGCCGTAGCCGCGCAAGGCATAGTTACGCTGCGTGATGACAATCCATTCCGCGCAATACTCACGAGCAAGAGGCACAGCATCACCGACCCAACGCATGGCGTCGGCGTCTCCGTAAACCGCGTGCATGGCATCGACATCGGCGGGCTCGATATGCCGAACGTGAAGGCGTTCGGTTGAAAACATCGACTTGGATTCGGTCATGATTTGATCCTGCGGATGAGGCTTAACAGTGCTAATGGACAAATATCTACGTAACAACTTTTTACTGAATCGCCCATTTTAAATGGGCTAACCGGCCTAAATCGGCATTTATCGACTATTAACGATAATCGCCGCTATCCACATTAAAAAATAGTTTCGCAATGAAAGCTGTTACCTAAATCAGCGTTCAAAGAGCACTTTTCGGCCCGTCCCGCTGCGCATCAAAAAACGCCGCGACATCGCCCCGATCGCGCGTGAACGGCATTGGCGGCAGGCTCGCTCGCAAAATCCTGCCGTAGCCTTTGGTCACCAGCCGATCATCACAAATCGCAAGCACGCCGCGATCCGTTTCTGAGCGAATCAACCGTCCCGCGCCCTGCTTGAGCGACATCGCAGCTTGTGGCACTTGCCAGTCCATGAACGGGCTGCCGCCGCCTTCCTCCAAGTGCTTCATTCGCGCACTCAAAACCGGGTCGTCGGGTGAGGCGAAGGGCAGCTTGTCGATGACCACCAAAGACAACGCGTCACCGGCCACATCCACGCCTTCCCAAAAACTCTGCGAGCCAATGAGCACGGCGTTCCCGAGCGAACGGAAGCGGCGCAACAGCTCGCCCTTGGGCGCGTCGTTTTGGGTGAGCACGGGGAAGTCGAGATCGCGCTCTTTGAGCAACTGCGGGAACACTTCGGCGCATTGCCGCAACGCACGCAAACTGGTGAACAGCAAAAACGCGCGACCACCGGAAATCGTCACCAATTCAAGCGCTTCAGCGATCACCGATTGGGTGTGTTCTGGCGAGTTCGGCGGCGGTAAATTTCGCGGCACGTAAATGCGACCGGCGTTGGCGTAATCAAACGGGCTAGGCCAGCTTTGCGCCTTCGCCGTCTCCAAACCTAGCTGCCGCGTGAACAGCGAAAAATCGCCACCCGCCGACAGCGTTGCACTGGTGAAAATCCAGCTTCGCGCGCTGGCCTCAGTCTGCTTTTTGAAAATCTCGGCGACCGAGAGCGGCGTGGCATGCAGCTGCCAGCCGTTGGCTGAAACATCGGCCCAGCGAATCAAATCCGCCCGTGAATCGTCGCGCCAGTCGGACAAGCGGCCAGCAATCGCGTTGGCACGCGCGAGCAATCCCGGCATGTCTTCGGATCGATCTTCATGCTTCTCGATTTCGTCGGCCAAGGCGCTTGTTTCTTGCACCAATTTATCGAGCGCATCTACGAATTCACGTCGCGCTAGCGCATCCGTGCGCAAAAATTTTCCACCGCCGTGATCAAAGCCCAAACGCACCGCGCGCGCCGCCATGCCAGCGCCCAAAGCCGCATCCAGCAGGGCTTTCGCGTCAGCGGCCTTGCTGCGTTGCACCAGCTCCGTGTCGCGCGCCAGCTCGGTGATTTGCAGCATGCTGCTTGATTCGCCAAAAAAGGTCGTAGCTACGTCGGGCGCGCGATGCGCCTCATCGATGATCACCGTGTTGCACGCCGGCAGCAGTTCGCCCAGACCATCGTCCTTGAGCGCGATGTCGGCAAACAACAGGTGATGATTGACCACCACCACGTCAGCGGTCAACGCCTCGCGACGCGCCTTCATCACGAAACATTCTTTGGCATGGGCGCAGTCGCTACCCAGACAATTTTCACGCGTGGAGGTGACCAGCGGCCACACCGGCGAGCCTTCCGGCACCGTCTCGCAGTCGGCCTTGTCGCCGGTCAAACTGCGCTCGGCAAAGGCAGAAATCCGCTGCACGTGCTGAATGTGTTCACGCGCGGTGAAGCGGCCCTCCAGCCGCGTTCGCGCGAGGTGGTAATGGCACACGTAATTGCTGCGTCCCTTGAGCAACGCCGTTTCAATCGGCAATTTCAGTGCATCGCGCACGCGTGGCAAATCGCGGTCAAACAGTTGATCCTGCAACGTTTTGGTGCCGGTGGCGATGATGACCTTGCCGCCGGAAAGCAACGCGGGCACGAGGTACGCAAAGGTTTTGCCAGTGCCGGTGCCCGCCTCGGCGACCAGTTGGGTGTTGTCCGCGATGGCCTCGGCAATGGCGCTGGCAAGCTCCACTTGCTGCGGTCGGGCGCGAAAGTTGGGTTGGGCGAGGCTAAGCGCACCGTCGGGGCCGAAGATGCGTTGGAGGTCGGTGTTCACCCATTGATTCTAT
>JANNYE010000027.1:0-28405 GCA_031409935.1 Burkholderiales bacterium
TGGCCTCCCTTGATGAACTCAAGCAGAGAATTCTCGCCGGGATCGACGAGATGAACGCTCAACCCGTCAGGTTTCAGTGGAAAAATACGGATGCTGAAATGGTCGCAAGATAGTATGCGTTTTAATGAAACGATGCACTAGCCCCCATCGCCCTGCAAGCAGGAAAAGATTGGTGATTCGCGACAAAGCACACCAGTAGGAAACAGATCTGTGGCAGCAGGGTATCTCTGCACCCTGTGCGCAAATCATCACCCCGAACTCCACGCACTCAAGGTGTCGCATCGCCTATGTAGGCCGGAGCGGGCGACAAGGCATAGGTTGGCAACGTGGCACACGTACCTGCGCCCGTGTAGTACAAGATCGCTAAGCCGTTGCGACGCTTCACCGATTGCAGAACTGAAAGCCACGCCGCACACGTCGTCACATCGACGCCTTTCCACGGCGTAGATACATTGCAAACAAACGTGTAGTCGCCGCGAGCAGTGGTCAAAACGTTGACCGTACCATCGGCGTAAACAAGTGCTCGAATGACCGTTGTTTCGCAATAAAAATCAGCGCGCGCTGTGTTGATGGAGAGCATCGGCGCGAGCACGAGGCAGAGCAATACTTTAAAAATTTTCATGGCCATTGTTTTCTTCTTTGAAACACCGCAATTATGCGGTGTATGTGAGGAACGGGACAAAATAGAAACGGTCAGCCTGCAAGGCTTTTGCACCAAGATTGTTTGCAGATAGTGACGTGAGGGCCAGCCACGGTTAATTTGCGTCCGATCCCGAGGTTTCCCATGACCCTGAGGTTTGCCTTGTGTGCGCTGAGCACGACGCAGCACAGCAATCTGGCAGCGTTCGTCTTGGGTGACGTGTGTAGTTCATTAGGGCAACTTTGACTTGTCGGTCGGGTGGCTTTGATACTTTTACACCTTGCCCAACACTTCTGACCGTACGTTGCACTTCGAGATTGAATCCGCGAGTTCAAAAGCCACGCGGTTAGCCGCAATTGAAAGCCTATCAACTGTGGCACCGTTAGGTTAGCTGCGCCCGCATCGCAGCAATAGCCGCTGCGTAATCCTTCGCGCCATAAATCGCGCTACCGGCAACAAATGCATCCGCGCCCGCCGCCGCAACTTTCGCGATGTTGTCGATTTTCACGCCGCCATCCACTTCAAGGATGACGTCACGGCCCGAGGCAGCAATGCGCCGACGCACCTCGGTGATTTTCGGCAGCACGGCATCGATAAATTTCTGCCCGCCGAAGCCCGGATTCACGCTCATGATGAGCACTAAATCTAGCTTGTCCAGCGTGTAATCGAGATAGCTCAAAGGCGTTGCCGGATTGAAAACCAGTCCCGGTTTGCAGCCGCATTCACGAATCAGCGCGATGGTGCGGTCGACGTGTTCGCTGGCTTCGGGATGAAAGCTGATGATGTGCGCGCCTGCCTTGGCAAACTCGGGGATGATCGCGTCCACCGGCTTGACCATCAGATGAACGTCAATGGGCGTGTTGCCGACGTGCGGTTTGATCGCTGCACACACCATCGGCCCGATGGTGAGGTTAGGTACGTAGTGGTTGTCCATCACGTCGAAGTGAATCAGGTCGGCACCCGCTGCGATCACGGCGCGCACTTCGTCGCCTAAGCGCGCGAAGTCGGCCGAGAGAATGGACGGCGCGATTTGGTAAAGGCGGGCGTTACTGGAGTTGCGAGACAATGGAACCTCAACCTGAATCTGTCAAATTTACTCGATAGCACCATGAGCCGTTACAGCGTTACCGTCGATGCAACCCCATTTTACTTGGCCGATCAAAGCGATCCTGCCCATGACCTGTACACCTTCGCGTACCACATCAGTATCAAGAACGTCGGCGAGGTGCCGGTGCAATTGCTCTCAAGGCACTGGATCATCACCGACGGCCATGGCAAAGTGCAGGAGGTGCGCGGCGCGGGTGTAATCGGCGAGCAGCCGCAAATTGAACCGGGCGAGAGCTACGAGTACACCAGCGGGTCACAGTTCAAAACGGCGGTCGGTACGATGCATGGCAGCTATCAATTTGTGGCCGACGATGGCGTGAAATTTGATGCACCGATTCCCAAGTTCACGTTGGCAGCAAAGCGGGTATTGCATTAAGGCTTGGTAGATTTGGCCTCGGCTTCCTTGCGCAATTTTTCGTCAGCCTCGCGCAGCTTGCGATCACGCTCACCGGTGCCGCGCACGACCCACCACACGAGACCGGCGAACAGGCTGCCGACGGCGCCGGCCTCGACCAAAAATATCCAGAATCCACTCTCGATCATGCTTCATACTTTCCGGGTTGCTGCTTCGCTGATTGTAGTGACCGCAATGCTCGCGGGATGCGGCATCGCACCGTCGTTGCTGCAAGCGCTACCAGCGCCCACGAAGCCCGCCGTCGCTTCGGTTGCGGCGGAACCCAAGGCACGTTGGACGCCCGCCACGTTTGCCGAGTTGCCCGGTTGGTTGGCCGATGACTTGCGAGACGTGAAGATTGCCTTCGCGGAAAACTGCAAGGGCGTGCGCAGCAAGCCCGAGTGGATTAGCGTCTGCGCACGGTATCCATTCGATGCGCCGCTGGCTGAACAGCGCGCCTTTATCGAACGCGAGTTTGTGCCGTATCAGCTCACGCGTGCGGACGCTGAGGATCGTGGCCTGATCACCGGATATTACGAGCCGCTGCTGAAAGGCTCGCGCACAAAAACTTCGCGCTTCAATGTGCCGCTTTATGCACGGCCTGACGATCTGCTGATCGTCGATTTGGGCGATCTCTATCCTGAACTCAAAGGCAAGCGCGTACGTGGGCGCATCGTCGATTCACCGCAGCCAGGTCAGGGCAAACGCGTCGTGCCGTACTTTGATCGCGCGCAGATTGAAGCGGAAGTCGCGTCGTTAAAGCCGCTGGCTTGGGTGGACGACGTCGTCGAGGCCTTCTTTCTACAAATTCAGGGTTCGGGTTTGATCGAATTGCAGGACGGCAAGCGCATGCGCGTTGGCTACGCCGATCAAAACGGACATCCGTATCGCGGCATTGGCCGCGTGCTGGTGGATCGTGGCGAACTCAAGCTGGAGGAAGCCAGCATGCAGGGCATCAAGGGCTGGATTGCGCGCAATCCGGGCAAGGCGACGGCGTTATTGAATGAGAACGCGAGCTACGTCTTCTTTCGCGAAATTGATGCCACGGCGGCGGGGCCGTTGGGCTCGCTCGGCGTGCCGCTGACGGCGGAGCGATCCATGGCGGTGGACACGCGGTTCATACCGCCGGGCTCGATGGTGTATCTGGCAACGACGTATCCGAACGCGCTGGTGCCGCTGAACCGCCTGATGTTCGCGCAGGATATCGGCGGCGCGATTCGCGGCGTGGTACGCGGTGATTTTTATTGGGGCACGGGGCTTGCAGCAGGCGAACAAGCGGGCCGCATGAAGCAGAACGCGCAGATGTGGGTGCTGTGGCCGAAAGGTGCCGTGCCGCCTGCGTTGTAGGAGCGGCCTTGGCCGCGATCCCGGCTGGCGATGTTGGTTGTTGTCTGGGCCTATCGCGGCCAAGGCCGCTCCTACAATCGAGGCATGAACACGCAACGCTTCACACAATTTCTCGACACGATGGATGCGTTGGTTACGCGCACATCGCACGAGCCGACAGTACTTGATGCAGGCGAAGCAGCGCTTGAATCGTTGATCGCACATGACGACTGGCTGCCGCCTGAATACGCGAAGCCCGTCGCTGAACGCTACCAAAGTTACGCGCTCTATATCGACCCGCAAGCTCGATACAGCGTGATCAGTTTTGTGTGGGCACCGGGGCAGGGCACGCCGATCCATAACCACACCGTGTGGGGGCTGGTGGGTGTGTTGCGTGGCGCGGAACGTTGCGAAGAGTTTCCAGTTCCCGGCGTTTCGGAAATGATGTGCACTCACTCACACGACCTCACGCGCGGCGACGTAGACCGCGTGGCGCCCGCTATCGGCGACTGGCACAAAGTCAGCAACGCCATGACCGACCAACCTTCCGTCAGCATTCATGTTTACGGCGCAGATATCGGTCGTGTGCATCGCAATTTTTGGGACGCAGCGACGCGCGAGTTGAGGCCAACGGTGTCGGGCTATTCAAACGATACCCCGTGGATTGCCGCGCGATGAGCAACGTCCTCGAAATCACGCGCAACGGCACCCACACCGCCGTCACACTCAACCGTCCCGACAAAGCCAACGCGCTAGCCGCACCGCTCGTCGCCGCGCTACAAATCGCCATTGACGCCGCAAAAATTGATGGCACTACCACCTTCACGGTTCAGGGCAACGGCAGCAATTTCTGCGGTGGATTTGACCTATCCGCGCTAGAGGCTGAGACTGACGAGACGCTAATTCCGCGTCTGCTTGAACTCGAACGCATGCTGCAATCGATCTACTACGCACCGTTTGCCACCATCGCCTTGATTCACGGCAGCGCGTTTGGCGCAGGCTTCGATCTGGCCACCGCCTGCGACTACCGCCTCGCCACGGCGGACACCCGTTTTCGTATGCCCGGCTGGCGGATGGGCTTAGCACTCGGCACGCGGCGCACTGCACAGCGCGTAGGCAGCGAACGCGCCTTCGTGTTCCTGCGCGACGCGCTGACAATCAACGCGCACACCGCCCTTCAACAGCAATTTGTCACCGAAATTGCTGACCCCATCACTTGGCCGCGTCGAGTCGACGAAATCGCCGCCGTTAATGCCAAGCTTCCGGCCCAAGCCTACGCGCAGCTAAAACGGCTGCTACAGACCGACACCGCAGACGCTGATATGCGCGATTTGCATGCGTCCCTTCTTGCCACGCCGCTCAAGCCACGCATGCAGCGCTATGTTTCGGCGCGTGAATAGCTTTTAGCTGAAGCGTATGTTTTTATTGGTCTAAGAGGCTAATTGGCCATAAGTCGAGAATCATCATTTCCGTCGGCTGCCCCTTATAAAACAAGCTGTCTGTAAGAAAGCTGTACTTAGGGTGGCTTCAACGATACGCCTACGCCGTATTAGCATTCGAGGCATGAAATCTCTCTTGTTTTCGGCGTGCGCATGGCGGCTTTTTTTCGCGGTGATCGCAACATTCGCTGCCACGCACAGTACGGCCACCACCCTGCAAGTCATCTCGGTCGGGGCCAGAACATCCGCACAGTTCATGATTGACGGTGTGCGTCGCGATGCGACTCTCGGCGTGTTCACCGATGAGGGTTTGCTTCTTGAAAAAGTCGACGACGACACCGTGAACTTCCTGTACAACGGGCAGCCGAAGCGCATGCGGCTAGGCGAGATCGCTGTGGTGGATTCGCAAACTCAGGGCCGCATCAGCCACCAAATTCGTGCGGATCAGAAGAATAAATATTTGACCCCGGCGCTGGTGAACGGCGGCAATGTGCAGGCGGAAATTGATCGCACCGCAGACGTCATCGTCATTCCGGTGGCTGACGCAGATCGCCTTAATTTGCAGTACAAAGATAAAAAGTCGCGCGTGTTTCGTGCGCCAAAGCAGACCATTGTCGAGACCAAAGACGGCAAGGAGAGCACAACCGTCGTTGAGCCCAAAGACCGAGACGGTAAACCGCTTACCTACAAGACTTACGCGATGCAACTTAACTCCATTCGCATCGGGGCGGTCGATGTTTACGGCGTCAACGCCATCGTGAGCGAGAAGCCCGGGCTCACCACCATGGTCGTGGGACGTGATTTTTTAAAACGTGTTGCCCCGTCGTGGAACAACCGCATCCTTACCTTGGTTCGCCGTTAATGAACCCCATGCAATTTAAAAACGACCTTTTCCTCCGCGCTTTCACCGACCAGCGGTTGCCGCGTCCTCCCATTTGGTTGATGCGCCAAGCGGGCCGTTATTTACCTGAATACCGCGCCACACGGAGCAAGGCCGGTGGTTTCATGGATTTGTGTCGTTCGCCGTCGTTCTGCGCCGAGGTGTTGTTGCAGCCACTGGATCGCTACGATCTGGATGCCGCGATTTTGTTTTCCGACATTCTCACGGTGCCGGATGCGATGGGCTTGGGGCTGTCGTTTGGCGTCGGCGAAGGTCCGCGTTTTGCGCGACCTTTGCGCGATGAGGCAGCGGTAAAAGCGCTCGCTGCGCCCGATATAAGCATGTTGCAATACGTGTTCGACGCGGTGGCTGAGTGCAAACGCGCGCTCACTACCAACGGCGTGCAACGTGTGCCGCTGATTGGTTTTTCAGGCAGTCCGTTCACACTCGCCTGCTACATGATCGAGGGCGGTGGTTCGACTGACGCGTTCCCGCTCACGCGGCGCATGATGCTGCAACGGCCCGAGTTATTCCAACATGTGCTCGACACCAACGTGGCGGCGGTGACGGCCTATCTTGCAGGGCAGGTTGCGGCCGGGGCTGATGCGCTGATGTTGTTCGACACGTGGGGTGGGGTGCTCGCGCCGCGCTTGTATCGAGAACTGTCGCTCGCACCGATGCAAAAAATTGTGGCGGCGTTGACGGCGAAATTTCCACACATTCCGGTGATGATTTTCAGTCGCGGCGCCGCGCACAGTGTGGCCGCCATCGCAGCCTCGGGTGCTGACGGGTTGGGCGTGGACTGGCAAAGCGATCTGGTCGACGCGCGCGCCGCCGCTGGGCCCAACGTGACCTTGCAAGGCAATTTCGACCCGTTGTTGCTCACCACCGATGAGGCGACGATTCGCCGCGAGATCGCCAAGTCGCTCGTTGGCTTCGACGCACATCACCGCTATGTCGCAAATTTGGGCCATGGCATCACCCCCGACGCCGACCCGGCGCTGGTCGATATTCTCGTGCAGACGCTGCGTGCTGCTTAGTCTCTAAGACTATGCTGATAGCGACAAATTTGACTTGACAAGACGCCAATTTGTGCCTCCACAATGCCAGTTATGCACAAAAATGACGAAACAGTGACAGGTGAGCGCGCGCCCCCGCTGAAACCCTAGTAAATTTGCTTAAAGCATTGATTTAATTGGATATTTTTGTAGCGCCACAGAAATGGGCAGAGCCGCAACAACCGCATTCAGACGCGCTATGCAGCGTGTCAATAGGAATTTGCTCACATAGTTATCCACAAGGGCTGGGGACTGGTTTTTTACAATTAAAAATCCAACGAACGGACGCTTGGTGAGCGGTGAGCAAGCGCTCACCTGTGTAGCGGTAGAGCTGCCGTTAGCGATCGGTCAGGCGCTCGATTACGCATGGCCCATCGAAATCGGCGCGCCGCCCGCACTGCACGCTGTCGTTGAGGTCACGGTGGGCACTCGGCCTCATGTTGGCATCGTCACCGCCGTTTTTGACGCCGCGCTGAGCGAGCCGCAGGCGTTGAAAAACGTTCGCCGCATGATCTGCGCGCCATTGCCATCAGCGCTCGTTCACCTAGCGCAATTCGTCGCTGACTACTACCAGGTGTCGCTCGGTATGGCCTGCGGGCTGATCACGCCGATGGATGCGCCACCACCGCCAGAACCCGTGGCGTGGCAAATTACCGCCCAGGGCACCGATCACATTCGCCAGATTCCTGCCCGCAATCGCTCGCAACACGGCCTTGCCGAGGCGCTGAAAGAGCGGTTGACCGCAGACGAGCGAATGAAGTTATCGGCGGCCCAGCGTCGCCTGCTCAATGAGTGGCTTGAACAGGGCATCGCTGAAGCGGTTTTTGTCGACCCGCAGCAACCGACGCTGGTGTTGCCGGTGTTGCCCCCCTTCACGCTTGCGCAAACGGCTGCCGTGGCCGCGCTGCACGCCCGCGCCAACGCATTTTCTGTGTCGCTACTTCACGGCGTCACGGGCAGCGGAAAAACCGAGGTCTATCTCGACCTCGTTGCCGCCACGTTAAACGCGGGCAAACAGGTGTTGCTGTTGGTGCCTGAGATCAACCTCACGCCGCAACTCATTGATCGCGTGTTTAAGGCCTTGCCGGGCGTCTCCACCGCGGTGTTGCATTCCAAGCTCGCACCGGGCCAGCGAAACCGCGCGTGGCATTCGGTGCACTCGGGGTCAGCACGGCTCATCATCGGCACCCGGCTGGCCGTGTTTGCGCCGGCCGCCAATCTCGGCCTCATCGTTATTGATGAGGAGCACGACGGCTCGTACAAACAGAACGAATCACCGCGCTATCACGCCCGTGACGTGGCCATTGTGCGCGCCAAGCAGGCGGGCATTCCGGTGATTCTCGCCAGCGCCACGCCCAGCCTTGAGACGTGGCGCAACATGCGTCATGCCAGAAGCGAGTTGTACCAACACATCCATCTTGCCGAGCGCGCAACCGCAGCAGCGCCGCTGTCGCTGCGCCTCGTGCCGGGGCGCGGCAAGCGCGTGAAATCAGGCCTTTCGGAGACTCTCAGCGACGGAATACGAGATCGACTGCAACGCAACGAGCAAAGCCTAGTGCTGGTCAATCGGCGTGGCTTTGCGCCTGCGATTTATTGCCCGCATTGCGGTTGGAGCGCACCGTGCAAACGCTGTGATGCCAAGCTCACGCTGCACCAAAGCTCGCGCTCGCTACGCTGCCATCATTGCGGTTTTCACGCCGCCGTGCCCACCCGCTGCCCTGCCTGCGGGCACCCAGAATTGGTGGGCGCAGGCGTCGGCACGCAAAAGTTAGAGGCCGCGTTGATCGAGGTGTTTCCAGAGGCGCGCATCGCTCGTGCCGACACCGATTCGCTGTCGGGCAAACACGCATGGCGCGAGCTGTACGAGCGCATCATCAATCGCGAGGTCGACATCGTGGTCGGCACGCAAATGATGGCGAAGGGCCACGACTTTCCGGCGCTGACTTTAGTCGGCGTGGTCGACGCAGACCGCGCATTGTTCTCCACCGATTTTCGGGCGCAGGAAGATTTGTTTGCGCTACTCACGCAGGTTGCAGGACGCGCCGGTCGACACGCGCTGCCAGGCGAGGTGATGGTGCAAACCGAGTTCCCCAATCACCCCGTGTTTCAAGCAATGCTCGCCCATGACTACGAAGGCTTTGCCGACCGCACCCTCGCCAATCGTGAAGCCTTCGACCTGCCACCCGCTTCGCGCATGGCACTGATCCGCGCCGAGGCCAAAGATCCGCAAGCGGTCGCTGATTTTTTTACGCGAGCCCATGCGGTGCTGCGCAAAGCGCTGAGCAGCAAAGACGGCGAAGTGTTCGCACCACAACCCGCACCCCTCGCGCGCAAAGCCGACTTCACGCGCTGGACGATGACCGCGATTGCACCGAAGGTCAGACCGCTCGCCGAAGCGCTCGCCGCGCTGCGCGGGGCAATGGATGAGGACCGGCCCAAAGTGCGCTGGGTGGTGGATGTGGACCCGTATGACTTCGGCTAAGGAAGTTGAATAATGTCGGTCAGATGAATCCGATTAACGCACTCAACACCGCACTCAGCGACGCGCTTCACCGCGCGCTAAATGATCCCCTCGCGCTCACCGCGACCGAGGATGTTGATCGGCTTGACCTGCTCGCCCAGCAGTGCGCGGGTGATGCGGCAGCGGGTTTTGCGCTTGCATTGGCCGTGATTCGCTTGCATGATGCGCGCGACTCTTATCGCTTACTCGATCAACTCAACGCGCGGCTTCTCGCCTGGTTTGAAGCGCAGTCGAAGCCAATAGCAATACCGGCGCCTCGCGCATCGCCCGAGACGGCGTGGGATCTGGTACTGGCGGAAGGGCTCGTGCTGGCCGCGCTGCATTCCCAAGCGCTACCTTGTCTCCGCGACACACTGTGCAAATCGTTGATTGAGCGGCTCGCAGGTGCCAGCTCACCCGACGCCGAGCTGCAGCGCCTGAGAATGCGTGGCCTCACCACGGCGCTGGCGTACAGCCAGCTTGCTGGAAACCTCGCGGTGCGATTGGAGTTGGATGCCATCGCCGCGCAAGGCATTCGCGCCCTGCCCGACAGTCCCTTCGAGGTGGGCCGCTGGTGGGTGGAGCGAACGATGATCGAAATTCAGACGTACTTGCTTGAGCGGCGTGCCGAGCCGCCGATCAAAGATTTGCTCGCATCGACCGAGAGCGAATTGGCCAAGCAGCCCGACGCCATCACCCACTTCAGGCACGCTCGAAATCGATTCGAATGGGCGCGTGTTGAAAAAGACGTACCGAGAGCACGACTCGCGCTCGACGCTTTGCGACAAGCGCGTGTTGCCATGCCGCTGCGAAGCCGCGTGTGGAACATCGTGCTGTTGCGCGCCAAAGCGATGTTGGCCATTGACACCCTCGATCACGTCGACGCAGAGCGTTTCGCCCGCGAAGCCATTCTCGTGGCCGACGAAATTTCCGCCGCAGCCAATCTGCGCATGGCGCTGTGGACCACGCTGGTCAATGCCTTAGCGGTTCAAGAGCGCGCCGCCGACGCGGCCATCGCCGCAGAAAAGGCCTCGACCTACGCGCTTACACAACACCGCGATATTTTGACCGCGTTGGCGCATCTGCTGCATGCCCGCGCCGAATGGTCAAGCCACTATCTGAACGGCAAAACCCACCTGCAATCGGCCATGCAAATGGCGAGGGCGGCAAACTACTCGCAGTTTCTGGTGGTCAACCCGACCATGGTGGCGTGGCTTGCAGCGCGTGCGCTCGATCACGACATTGAGCCCGCCTTCGTCACCGAGGTGGTTACGCGGCGCTCGCTGCCACCCCCGCCCGACGCGGGTGCGCAGTGGCCGTGGGCAGTGCGCATCCGTTTACTCGGCGGCTGCGCGGTCGAAGGCGAAAGCGTGAACCTTGCTGGCGCGGGCAAAGCGCAACACAAGCCGCTCGACATCATTCAATTGCTCGCCATTGCTGGCCCAAAGGGGCTTGATCGCGCTAATCTTGCGCGGGCGATCTACGGCAGCGCCATGCTCGATTCGCCCGCCACACTCAATATGGCGATTTCGCGAGCGCGCCGGTTGTTGGGTGACGACAGTTTGATTGACGCGCAGAGTGGCCGCATCTACCTTGACGCTGAGCGCGTTTACGTCGATCTGTGGGCGATGCAGGCACTCAAGCCCGCGAGTGACGAGGAGGCGGCGTGGCATTGCACCCAGCTGCTGACGCTCTACGCCGGCCCGTTGCTGCAAGGCAGCAGCAATGCCGACAAACATCGCATTGTTGCAGCCACCTACCGTGATCGATTTGTTGCACTGATTGTGTCGCTGTCAGCTAAAGTGCCGGCTGATCAAGCCATCGACGCGCTGCATCAAGCCATCAACCGTGAGCCCATGTCAGAGCCGCTGTATCGAGCGCTGATCGAGCGCCTCGCCCAGCGCGGTGACGCGGCCGAGGCGGTCGATATCTATCAGCAATGCGAACACGCTCTAAGTCAAGCCTACGGCGTGGCCCCGTCAGAGCGCACGCAGCGGCTGATCGACGCGGTACGCAAGGCCTCACCCCCAAGAGCGGCGCGCGCAGCCGTCAGCGCCAAATCGCGCAAAAAATCGTAAAAAGCGCGAATCCGTTACAAATCCGTTACATGACCTGCCTTACAGTTGTTGCATAACAACTTTGCTTCTCGCGACGGAGGCCACTTGATGTTCCGATTCGGAAACCTTCTGATCCGCTCGCCCGGCTCAGGCTGGTGTCCGCGCCCTGCTTTTCTTGTTGTACTGTTGTTGCCGCTAGCGGCATCATCGGTGTTTGCCGCCATCAACGACACGGGACAAACCCAGTGCTACAACGCCGCGCATGTAGCGGTCGCCTGCGATGCTGCGGTAGGAGGTGATGCCGGCGTGTTGCCTCGGCAGGATGGCCGCTTCGGGCGGGACGCGCGAAATGCTGCCATCGGCGTGGTTAAAGTCGGTGCCGGTGACGCCGGTTTTGATTTCAGCAAGGTCGCCAACAACGGCAGCGTGCTTGCCGCCGCAGCAACGCTAGGTTCGGCACCAACGCAGTGGGCGTGTACTCGCGATAACGTCACAGGCCTGATCTGGGAGGTGAAGACCACTGCCGGTCTGCGAGACACGGCGCATACTTACAGCTGGTACTCCACCGACAGCACACGCAATGGAGGAGACGCTGGCAGCCTTGGAAGCGACACCTGCGGCGGCTCGCTATCGGCGTATTCCAACCAGTGCAACAGCGCAAACTATGTGGCCGCTGTGAACGCTCAAGCGCTGTGCGGCGCTAACGACTGGCGGCTGCCAAGCTTACGCGAACTGCTCAGCATCGTGCATGCCGGGGTGGCCACCAATCCTGCGATTGATACCGCGTACTTCCCGAACACCACGGCTCAAGAGCCGTACTGGACGAGAACCACCCATGCGTTGTTCACCAACAGCGCCAGACTCGTTCTCTTCTTCACCGGTATAGGAAGTAGCAATGCCAAGACCGTCGGGCAGTCCATCATGGTTGTGCGTGGGGGGCAATGATGATGAGCCTTCGCACCCACATCGCTCAACGCCTCTTTCGCTGCACCCGCGCGCTGCGTGAAGGCTCGCTCCAGTGCCGACGTTCGCTGCTTACAAGCGGGTTCGCGAGCATTGCAAGCCTTTGTCTGTTCGGACAGGTAATCGCGTCGGTCTGCCCGCCGAACGTTGGCCCCCGAGACACGCCCGACGCTGAGTTCACTATCAACGCCAACGCCACCGTGAGTCACGCACGCACGGGCTTGATGTGGAAGCAATGCAACGAAGGCTACTCTGGGACAGCCTGCGACGTCGGTAACTCCATGCCGACGTCGTGGAGTGCCGCCTTAACGGCGAGCAAAAACAGCAGCTTTGCGGGTTTTAGCGACTGGCGCTTGCCGTCAAAAAAAGAGCTTGAAAGTCTGCTCGACACAGCCTGTTTTTCGCCCATGCTCAATGACACCGCGTTCCCCAATGCGCTCGGCGAGACTTGGACGTCGACCACCGTGCCCGCCTACCCGAGCGAGGTATGGTTCGTCGATTTCAATTACGGCCTGATTGATCGGGATCCCAAGTCGTTCAGCAAGTTCGTTCGCCTGGTGCGCGGTGGGCCGACCTTTGACGCTCTGGGGACTCAAGCGCAGGCAATCACCGGATTCAACCCGACCTCGCCAGCGCCGTCGGGTAGTGTCGCAACACTCACTGCCATCCCCGGTGATTCCGGCAACCCTTTGAGTTTCGGCACAACAAGCCTTGCCACGGTGTGCACGGTGAGCGGCAGTCAAGTCACGTATGTTGGTGTGGGCACCTGCAATCTCACCGCGCACCAGCTGGGCAATGTGTACTTCACGCCCGCCCCCACGGTCACGGCAAGCGTTACGGTCGTCCCGCCGTTACAAGCGCAGGTGATCAGCGCATTTAATCCCACCGCGTCGAACTACGTTGGCGCGGTGGTGACACTCAGTGCCACCCCCGGCGCGTCTGGCAACCCACTGATTTTTTCCACCACAAGCGCTACCTCGGTGTGTACCGTGAGCGGTAGTCAAGTAACGTTTGTCGGCGCGGGCACTTGTAATCTCCTCGTCAATCAAGCCGGTAACGCCAGCTACGCTGCGGCACCGCAGCTCGCTGCGAGCGTCGTAGTCCTCGCGCCGTTGAAGACCGTCAGTGGCATCACCACGCTAAGTGGGTTGGCGGCATCTGCCAGCATTGTCAGTGGCGGTGGAGCCGCGTGCGAATTCGACGCCGTTGGCAGCGCCTTCATTGCAGTGAGCTCGCCCTACCCAAGCCCATTCGCCACGCAACCGCACGGCTGGCTTCGGGCTCGCTTAGTCAACTGCACCCCCGGCGGCACGGTTCGCCTCAGCGTGACTTGGCCGTCGCTTGCGGGCATGAGCTACCTGAAGTTTGGCCCCGTTCCGGGCAACCCATCGCCGCGATACTTTGTTCCCGCCAATCTCAGTATCGTCGGTAACACCGCGAGTTTTGATGTGACGGATGGCGCTTTGGGAGACAGTGATGGCCTCGCCGACGGCACGATCAACGACCCAAGCGGCCCGGTTGCTTTCAACGTCTCGCCGAGCCAACCGGTGCCGACATTGCACGATTTGTCGCTCGTGCTTCTTACGATGCTATTGCTGGCGGCAGCTGGCTTCGCTCGGCGCAGCAAGCACATTGCGCGCTGAGCGCGGTCGCCTTCACTAACGGTCGTTTCAATTTCAACCCTGCACTCGCTCCCGATGACTAAAGGTCTCTCATGCGCATCCTGAACTCTTTTGCACTGGCGCTCGCCGCCGCCGCAAGCCAACTTGTTTTCGCTGTAGCCAACCAGCCGGGCACGCTCGACAACACATGGAGCAGTGACGGCAAAGCGTTCGCTTCAATCAGTCCGCAGTCTAGCTTGACCGGCAATGACCTGATGAGCGCAATTGCCGTTCAGGCGGACGGCAAAGTGCTGCTGGCTGGGGTGTGCCGAGGCCCCGGGGCATCGACGACTTTGACCGGTTGCATGGCCAGATTCAACAGCGATGGCAGCGTTGACAATTCATTTTTCCTTCACGGCACCTTAAATGGGTTTACCGTTCGGGGCGATGCACTGACGGTGCAGCCGGATGGCCGAATTGTGATGTCCGGTGGGTGCGGTCTTAGTTTTTGCGCAGCGCGGTTTCTCGCCAATGGCACGCTCGATACGTCGTTCGGCAACGCTGGCGTGCGTCAGGTGCTCTTCACCGGAGTCGTTGCTGGATTCACCGGCGCGGCGCGGCAGAGCGATGGCAAGCTGGTGTTCGGCGGTTACTGCAACACCACCGAGTTTTGCATTGTGCGCTTGACTGCGGACGGCAATCTCGACACTGACTTTGGCGCAGGCACCGGATTTCGCGTTCACAATCTCACCGGCGGCACTGAATTCATTCGCCACATCGCGGTGGAGGCGGACGGCAAAATCGTGGCCGCCGGCCAATGCAACAATCTGGCCTGCATCGTGCGCCTGCTCTCAACCGGCGCGCTTGACACGGTCAACTTCAACGGCACAGGATTTCGCACCGGCGTGTGCGCAACCTCCACCGATGTCTACGGCTTGGCGCGCCAGTACGACGGACGCTACGTGGTGGCTGGAACGGCGGTGGTGAGTGGCCTCACTTCAGCCTGCGTATCTCGCCTCAACACCGACGGAAGCACCGACAACAGTTTCGCAGGCGGTGCCCTAACCACCCAATTTGGCGCGACCAACACGCAAGTGCGCGACCTGGTGCTGCAAAGCGACGGGCGCGTGATTGTGATCGCCAAATGCGGCAATCCGGATCAATCGATTTGCGCGCGGCGCTATCACAGCGATGGCAGCATTGATGCCAGTTTCGCAAGCGCCAACGCGGGCTTGCTACGCACTGAAATGATCGCAGGCCAAGGCCTGCAAAACAGCCTGCGCGGCATCCTCGACGGGGGCGGCAAACTGCTGGTCGGCAGCAGCTGCATCACCAATGGCACGAACGACGACTTTTGCGTGGCCCGCTACGACGGTGGCCCGTTTGCCTACCGCGACTGCACGGCCGACATTGACGGCGACGGTCGTGTGTTGCCAACCACCGACGCATTGATTCTCTTTCGCGTCGCCACTGGTATGGCTGGAAGCGCGGTGCTGCAAGGCGTGCAGTTTGCGCCCAACGCAACGCGAACAACGTGGCCCAGCATTCGCGACTACCTGTCCATCCACTGCGGCATTCCGCGCTAACCTGTGATTGAGCGGAAAGAACCCACCATGAATCAAAGTTTTTCTACTCTCGTCGGCGCTGCCGTTTGTGCGCTGCTCGTTTCGATCAATGCATATGCCGCGCCCGGCGAGGCCGGAACGATTGACGCTACTTGGGGCGGCACCGGCCAGGTAAAAACGCCCATTGGGGTGAATGGCAGTAGCAATCCGACTGTGGTTGCTGCTGTGCTGCAAGCGGATCGCCGCCTGGTGGTCGCCGCCTACTGTAGCGGTGCCGAGGCGAACCCGAATCTTCAAAATCCCTGCCTGATTCGCTACCTTCCCGACGGCACGCTGGACGCGAGTTTTGGCAGCGGCGGAATCGTGCACCAAAGCTGGACGGCCAACGTCTCAGATCGCCCGGTGGCCGTGCTGGTTCAGTCCGATCAAAAACTCATCGTTGTAGGTTCCTGCGGCAATGTGTGCTTCGCGCGGCTCAACATTGATGGGTCGTTTGACACCAGTTACGGCCCCAACGGTACCGGTATCGTGTACTACAACAGTGCCCCGACCATGGTGGCTACGCACGCCGAGATGCACCCCGATGGTCGCTTCATCATCGTTGGATGGTGCACCGATGGTCGACTGTGTGCCAGACGGGTCAACACGAGCGGGGTCAGCGAGGGTGGTTTTCTCACGTATGGCCTCGCCGCACACGACATCACCGCCGGTGACGACATCGCCGTCCACTCCGTCGCCGAGATTGACGGCGTGGTCACCATAGCGGGGCAATGCAATGGGCAAGCCTGTGTCGTGCGTCTGAATAATTCAGGCGCGCTCGACACCAGTTTCAACGGCACCGGGTTTAGGTTGTCGGTTTGCCCATCTACGGACTTCGCGAGCAGAATCCGCCGCCAACCGGACGGCAAGTATTTAGTGGGCGGATCCGTACTGAATGCCGGGCTGACCACTGCGGTGTGCGTTACGCGTCTTAATGCTGACGGGTCTCTGGATACGGGATTTGCGACGGCCGGCGTGTACTCCACGAATTTTGCGGGTGCAGCGTTCATGACATTGGGCGACATCCACCTGCAACCCGACGGTCGAATCATCGTTTCGGCATCTTGTAGCGCGGCGTCGAACACGGTGTGCGCGCGCAGGCTCAATAGCGACGGCACACAAGATCCGAGTTTCGCCAACGTCAACGGCGGCACGCTGGCGTTCAGTGGCGGCGCTGGCCAGCACGGCAACCCGGTGTTGATAGTGCCCACGCCGAACGGCAACTTCAACCTCGTCAACCGATGCAACACGAGCGCGATTGCGTTTGGTCAAGTGTGCAGCTTCCGTTTTGAAGGTGGCCCGCAGGCGTATCGTCAGTGCAATCTGGACCTGGACGGCGATGGTCGCGTGCTATCGATCACCGACGCACTGATGCTTGCGCGCATGGCCATTGGCTTCAAGGGGCTGCCCGTCACCAATGGCATCACCTTCGCCGCCCACGCCACACGGACAACGCCGAGCGCCATTCAGAGCTACCTTGTGGAGCAGTGCGGCTTTAGCCAGTAGCCATGCCGATGGCTGCGTAGATGCGTCGGTGCTTTCATCTATTTTTTTGTTGAAGGAAACGTAATGGCTAAGCGTATCGGGGCATCGGTCGGTCAGGCGGGAGTCAATCGCGCCGCTGATGTCATCATCATTCAGAACCTGCTCAACAAGGTTCCCCCGACCTCGGGCGGATCAAACGTCCGACTCTTGGTTGACGGTATATGCGGCGCAAAAACGAACGAGGCGATTCACAAGTTTCAGACGCGGCACTTTGGCCCCGCCATGACCGACGGGCGCGTGGATCCGGGCGGCCGAACGCTCGGCAAACTCAACGACTTTGATGATGATGCGCCAAGTATCCCCACCCTGACCACGTCGTCCACGCTGCGCTGCCCGCACGGCGGCATCGTGACCGGCACGCTCGCGAAGATGCCAACCTTTGGCCAAAATTCCGGGCCAGTGGATTTGTCAACGACCGACGTGTTCGTGATCGTCGGCTGCAACTTGCCCACGCCCTGTGTGCGCGTGCGTTGGGTTTCATCGCCCGCGTTGGTGCTTGATGTTCGCAGTGTGGGGCTCTGCCTAAGCGCGAGCGGGAGCCCGCAAGGCGGGGTGAGCATCGTTCGGGCTTGAGTTCGGGGTCGCCCCTGTGGCAGCCGTCGCAAAGGTGCGGCAACCGCGCTCCTACAATGTTATGTAGCACTACGACATTTCAAGGAGACCCTGATGAAACGCATTGTTTACGCCGTCGTCACCCTCGCCGCGCTGGGGCTTGCCGCCTGCGCGCCACTGGTCACACAAAACGCTGGCGGCAAATATTCGCCGGTGAACGCGCATGCCATCGACGGCAATGACCGGGTGTTGATGAAGGGGGCCGATGTGGTGACCTACTTCACGCAAAAGAAGGACGTGCAGGGCACTCCTTCGATCAAAAGCAGCTACGAAAACGTGACGTTTTACTTCTCGTCGGCCGAGAATAAAGCGCTGTTTGACAAAGAACCCACCAAGTATTTGCCGCAGTACGGCGGCTACTGTGCCAACGGCATGGTGTACGGCATTCCGTGGGGCGGGGATGCCGACACCTGGCGCATGATTGACGGCAAGCTGTTCATTTTTGGCGGTGCTGGGTCGCGGGACGCGTTCCTGCTTGACGTGCCGAAAAACCGCGCGCTAGCCGATAAATACTGGGCCGAGGAAGTCGCGGGCAGCAACGCCTTTGTTCAGCGTACCAAGCGCACCACCGTCGCTCGCGTTGCCCATTACAAAAACGGCGCGGAGCTAGCCCGTGAGGTCGCGGCAGCGAAAAAATAGCGCTGTCGTGCAGCAGCGGTTTTCATCGACGGAGCTGGCGTGAATAAAGTGGTACTCGTGACCGGCGGCAGTCGCGGCATTGGTGCGGCGGTGGCCGTGTTGGCGGCGAAGCAGGGCTACGCGGTGGCCATCAATTTCAACGGCAATCAGGCCGCAGCCGAGGCGGTGCAGCAGCAAATTCGCGACGCAGGCGGTGTGGCCCTGTGTGTGCAAGCGGATGTGTCCAATGAGGCTGACGTGATGTCGATGTTCGCCCGTGTTGACGCCGAGCTTGGGCTGTTGACGGCACTGGTGAATAACGCCGGTGTGGTGGATATGCCCTCTCGCGTCGATACGATGAGCGTGGCGCGCTTGCGCCGCATGTTTGACATCAATGTGCTGGGCAGCTTCATCTGCGCTCGCGAAGCGGTGCGGCGCATGAGCACACGCCACGGCGGCGCGGGCGGCGGCATCGTGAACGTGTCGAGTGCGGCGGCGCGCTTGGGCTCGCCGGGTCAGTATGTGGACTACGCGGCGGCCAAGGGCGCGATTGACACGTTCACAATGGGTCTGGCTAAAGAGGTGGCCGCCGAGGGCATTCGCGTCAACGCAGTCCGTCCCGGCATCATCGACACTGAGATTCACGCCAGCGGCGGCATTCCTGATCGCGTCGCGCAAATGACACCTCAGGTGCCGATGCAGCGCGCAGGCTCGGCGCACGAGGTGGCCGAGGCGGTGCTTTGGTTGCTGTCGAATGGGTCGAGCTACACCACCGGCTCGGTGATTGAGGTGACCGGCGGGCGTTAGCGACGTCGTGATCGGGTCATCTACGACCCGCCAACGCTCGCCACGCCGCGATCACCTGCTCGCCAGAAATATCCATCACCGATGAGGCGCCGCCGCGATCACTCTCCACCGCGATCACCGGCGAGCCGGTTGAGCGGGGTCGCCACCGGGTGCTGCCCATCGCGCCGAACAGCACCACCAGCGGGCAGCCGAGCGCGGCGGCGGCATGCGCGGGGCCGGTGTCAATCGACACCATGCTGTGCGCCCGCTGCATCAACGGCAACAAACGGTGAATCGGCAACTCGCCGGCAAGGTTGAAAACAACGGCGTGGTTGCACGCTGTCGTAATGGCGTCAAGCGGAGCGCGCTCCGCGTCTGCGCCGCAGAGCAACACCCGTGCATCGGGCAGCGTGGTCGTGATGGCATGCACCAGCTGCGCCCAGCGCTGCGGTGCCCAAAATTTGTTGTCCGCCGCCACCGATTTGCCGTGTTTCAACGTGCGCTTATTGCCCGGTTGCAGCAGCACCAGCGGCGCGCCATGCACACCAATCTCGCGCAACCAAGCATCACACGCGGCGAGCTCGCTATCGGTCACAAACAAGCGCGGTGCCGATACGCCAGCGTTGCTCAGCGGTGCCGCAAATGTCGGTGGCGCGGAATTAGTAAACGCCGACGGCGTTTGGCGCGCCACATCATTCCACCAATCCACCCAATGGGTGCTGTTACCCGGCCACGTATCCCACGCCCGCAAAATATGGTCGCGAGGAATTCCAGCGCGCAGCAGCAGCGCCAACGCCTGCGGCTCCGGGTCGCACAAATACACCGGCACCTGCCTGCGCTTAGCCAGCCAATGCACCGCGTGCCATTGGCTCGGGCACAGCCAATACGGCGTTTTGCGGCTGGTGACCAGCTGCACCTCGCGCACTGTTGGGTTGTTGGCCAACAACGGCTGCGTCCATGGCCCCGAGCCCAGCACGTCCACCGGCGCACCGTAGCGCTGGTGCAGCGCATCGATCAATGCGGTGAGCATCACCACGTCACCAAAGGCTGCAAAGCGCACCACTACCGGCGAGCTTGGCGCGTCGCCCGTGTGTCCTGTTGAGTGTGTCGAATTAACCATCAGAGCGTGCAATACAAAAAATTAGGTTATCAGTTTTTTTGCGTCAAATCGCTGGAGTAACGCCCGCCGCAGCGCCGTTAGGCACAAAGCAGAGAATCCGCGAAAATCACGGCTAACGAGATCACTCGGCGGCTTCGCCGCCCAAACGCCTATGTCCTGGTTAGAAAAAATTATTCCGTCGATCAAAGGCGATACAGCCGCCAAACGCGGCGTGCCGGAAGGACTTTGGCTGAAATGCCCGAAGTGCGATTCGGTGCTCTACACGGCCGACGTTGAGAAGAACCAGCATGTCTGCATGAAGTGCAGTTATCACATGCGGATCGGCGCGCGGGCGCGGATCAATGGGCTGCTCGACGAAGCGGGGCGGAAGGAGATCGGCGCGGATGTGACACCCATCGATTCGCTCAAATTCAAGGACAGCAAAAAGTATCCCGACCGCTTGAAACAGGCGACGGAAGCCACTGGCGAGACCGATGCGCTGGTGGCGATGCTGGGCACGATTGACACGGTGCCAGCGGTGATTGCGGCGTTTGAGTTTGAGTTCATGGGCGGCTCGATGGGCTCGGTGGTGGGCGAGCGTTTTGCGCGTGGCGTGGACGCGGCGATCAAGGCGAAATGCGGCTTTATTTCGGTGGCGGCGTCAGGCGGTGCGCGGATGCAGGAGGGCTTGGCCTCGCTCATGCAAATGGCAAAAACCACGGCAAAGCTTGCTGAGCTGGCCGAAAAAAAACTGCCGTACATCAGCGTGCTGACCGATCCGACGATGGGCGGCGTGTCGGCGAGTTTTGCGTTTGTGGGTGACGTGGTGATCGCCGAGCCGGGCGCGCTGGTGGGATTTGCTGGTCCCCGCGTGATTGAGCAGACGGTGCGCGAAAAACTGCCGGAGGGATTTCAGCGCGCCGAATTTTTGCTCGACAAAGGTGCGATCGACCTGATCGTGGATCGTCGTGAATTGAAAGCGATGCTGGCTAAATTGCTGGTTGCGCTGAAGTAAACGCGTGTTGAAGGCAGCACAGCTTTTGGTCAGAAGCCCCGTTGGATTGAGGTTAGCCGCATAAAATGCTCATTATCGAGTTATGCAGTTATAGCGTGATAGACCCAATGAAATGGGCGTTGCAGCAAAAAGCTGTTGCTGTGATTCTGCTGCGATGACGACGCTCACTGACTGGCTCACGCGCATTTTCGCCATACGCTCCGGCCCGGAAATCGAGATGGGGCTGGAGCGCATCCGCCCGATTTTTGAGCGCATGAACGTCGGGCCGACTTGCCCGGTGATTCTGGTGGCCGGAACGAACGGCAAGGGGTCAGTCTGCGCTTACCTCGACGCCATCCTGCGTGCGGCGGGATTTCATGTGGCGCGCTACACCTCGCCGCACATTCATCGCTTCAACGAACGGGCGGTTATAGACGGGGTGGAAGCAACCGACGCCCAGCTGGTCGCTGCGTTTGACGCGGTGGAGGCGGCGCGCGGCGGCCTGCCGCTGACGTTCTTCGAATACACCACGCTGGCCGCGTTTCACATCTTTTCGACCGCGAAACTCGACGCATGGGTGATCGAGGTTGGCCTCGGCGGGCGGCTCGATGCGACCAACATTTTGGACGCCGATTGCGCGGTGATCGTAAGCATCGGCGTCGATCACACCGAATTTTTGGGCGCGACGCGTGAATTGATTGCGGTGGAAAAGGCAGGGATTCTGCGCAAAGGACGACCGGCGGTGATCGCCGAGCCTGATCCGCCGCAGACGCTGATTGACGTGGCGGTTGAGCGAGCGGCAGACGCGCGCTACATCGGGCGCGATTTCGGCTGGCAAAAATCGCCGGAGACGCCCAGTCAGTGGAGCTTTTGGGCTCGGCAGGTTCCCTCCCCAGAAGGGGGAGGGCTAGGGTGGGGGCAGGTGGAAAACGCGCTTGCCACGATTGAGCTAAACACCCACTACCCCCACCCCAACCCTCTCCCGCTGCGGGAGGGAGCCGAACGCCAGACGACTGTTTCAGGCGAGGCGACAACCTTCCGCCGTCACGGCCTGCCGCTCCCCGCCCTTCGCGGCACCTATCAACTCGGCAACGCCGCCGCCGCGCTCGCCGCGTTGCACGCGCTCAACGACAAACTTCCCGTCTCGCAGGGTGCCGTCAAACAGGGCCTGATCGAAGTCGAATGGCCGGGTCGGTTTCAGGTGCTTGCCGGTCGCCCCGTCACCGTGCTTGACGTCGGTCACAACGGCCACGCTGCGATTGCCATGGAGCGAGCGCTTGCCGATATGGCATATTTTCCGATGACTTACGCTGTGTTTTCAATGCTCCGCGACAAGGACATCGCCGCTGTGATTGCGGCCGTAAAAGGTCGTATCGACGAGTGGTACATCGCACCGCTGCCCGGCCCGCGCGGTGTTAGCTTGGACGCGCTTGGCGTTGCGCTTGCCACTGCGGGGATTAAAGATCGCGCCATCCACCGTCATGCCAGCGTGGCTGCCGCCTATGCTGCGGCGCGCAAAATGGCAGCGGAAGCCGATAGAATCGTGGTTTTTGGCTCGTTCCTCACCGTCGCGCAAGCCGCGTGAGCAGCAAAAATTTCAATGGCAGTAGCCTCTTCCGACCGCGCACCTGACAACGCCGACCTGCTGCGTCGTCGCGCTAACCGCCGATTGCTCGGTGCATCGGTGTTGCTGCTGATCGCGATTGTCGCGGTGCCGATGTTTCTGGAGCGCGAGCCGCCCGCCTTGCCTGATAACGTTGACGTGCGCATCCCGCCGGTGGAGGGCACTAAGTTCGAGCCCAAATTCCCGGAAGGTAAAAAAGCCGCTACCGGTCAAGACAAACCGGCTGAGATTCCAGCGATCACCGAACCGACGGGTAGTCAGGCAGGCGTTTCGTCGGTTCAGGCCGTGCCTGCCTTGGTCGTTGTGCCGCCTGTAACGGAGGCACCCAGGGCCGCTGTCGCCGCCCCGGTTGCGCCTGTCGCGCCGAAAGTTGAAGTGGCCAAAGCAGCACCGGCTGCGCCAAAAGCAGCAGAGAAAACCGCAGAAAAAGCACCCGCCAAACCCGCAGCTGAGACCGAGCGCAAACCCGGTCAACTCGTGATTCAGGTCATTGCGGTACGCGACGCTGCTGTGGCTAAACAAATGTACGAGCGCGCGAAATCACTCAAATTTCCGGCCTACACCGAACAAATCGACGTGACCAACGGCAAAGTAACGCGCGTGCGCGTCGGGCCATATGCCACGAAGCTTCAAGCCGAGTCCGCGCGTTCTAAGCTCGCGCAGGCGGGCTTCGAGGCGAAAGTGTTGACATTGCAATGACCGGCCAGGCACGTAAACGGTTCGTATCAAGGTAGCCACGCATGACCGCTTTTGACATCGCGGTGATCGTAGTGATAACGCTGTCGGCGGCCATCGGCGTATGGCGCGGCGTGATTCGCGAGGTGTTCGCGTTGGCGGCGTGGATTGCAGCGGTGGTGTGCATGTTTTTGTTCGGCGATAAGCTCGCGCAGATGCTGCCGTTCGCGCAAGACACGCCGTGGTTGCGAACGCTTGCGGGCTATGCGCTGGTGTTCATTGCCGTGTTCGTCGTGTTGAGCGTCGCCGGATTTCTTTTCAGCAAAGTGGTCAACGCTATCGGTTTGTCGTTTGTCGATCGGGCGCTGGGCATGATGTTCGGCGTGCTGCGCGGCGCATTGATCGTGGTGTTGCTGGTATTTATTGCCGGTGCCACCACCTTACCGCAAATGAGTTGGTGGCACGACAGCGTGACGGCGAAACCACTGGCGACCCTCGCCGCCATTTTGCGCAGCAAATTGCCGGATGATCTGGCAAAACGAATCAAGTTTGTAGCGGCAACCGGTGCCAACAGGAGTAGCTTATGTGTGGCGTGATCGGAATCGTCTCGCACGGCCCGGTGAATCAACTTATTTACGACGGTCTGCTATGCCTGCAACATCGCGGACAAGACGCCGCGGGCATCACCACCGCCGACGGTGCGGTGTTTCACATGCACAAAGACAAAGGCATGGTGCTTGACATTTTCCGCACGAGAAACATGCGTGAACTGTACGGCTCGGCGGGCATCGGCCACACGCGTTATCCAACGGCGGGCTCTGCGGTGAGCGTGCACGAAGCGCAACCGTTTTATGTCAACTCACCGTTCGGCATCACGCTCGCGCACAACGGTAATTTAACCAACGGCGAAGCGTTGAAACGTGAGCTGTTCAACGTAGACGCGCGGCACATCAATACCAACAGCGACTCGGAAGTGTTGCTCAATGTGTTTGCGTTGGAACTGGAGCGCGCGGCGCAGGGCGTGAAACTGACACCCGAAAAGATTTTTACCGCCGTGCGCGGCGTGCATCAACGTTGTCGCGGCGCATATGCCGTGTTGGCGATGATTGCGGGTTACGGTTTGGTCGCGTTCCGCGATCCCAACGGCATTCGCCCGATGGTCTATGGCCGCAATGAAACGATGGCCGGCGCTGAATACGCAGTTGCCAGCGAAACTGTGGCGCTCGACGTGCTCGGCTTCAAATTTGAGCGCGACGTGGCACCGGGCGAAGCGCTTTTCATCGACTTCGCTGGGCATCTGCACACCAAGCAGTGCGCTGACAATCCCAAGTTGACGCCGTGTATTTTTGAATACGTATACCTCGCGCGGCCTGACTCGGTGATCGACGGCATCAGCGTGTACGACGCTCGCATTCGGCTTGGTGATGAGCTGGCCGACGAGGTGCAAAAACTGCCTGACTGGGAGAGCATTGACGTAGTGGTGCCGATCCCTGATTCATCGCGACCTAGCGCTTTGGCGCTCGCGACAAAAATCGGGCGTCCTTATCGCGAAGGCTTCGTGAAAAACCGCTACGTCGGCCGCACCTTCATCATGCCCGGACACGCGATGCGCAAAAAAAGCGTTCGCCAAAAACTAAACCCCATCGCCAGCGAATTCAAAGGCAAAACCGTGCTGCTGGTCGACGACTCCATTGTGCGCGGCACGACCAGCCGCGAGATCGTGCAGATGGCACGTGAGGCGGGCGCGAAAAAAGTGTTCTTTGCCAGCGCCGCGCCACCGGTGATTTATCCTAATGTGTATGGCATCGACATGCCCACGCCGAACGAGCTGATCGCAGTCGGCAAAACCAACGCCCAAATCGCCACCGAAATTGGCGCAGAGCGCGTGATTTATCAGACGATCGAAGGCATGAAGCGCGCCATTCGTGCGGGCAATCCGGCAATTGCTGATTTCGATGCGTCGTGTTTTGATGGCTGCTATGTGACCGGTGACATCACCCCACAATTTTTGCAAGGGCTGGCCGAATCACGCGATGAATCGCGTGGCGAAGCGCTGCTGACTGACCAATGATCGAGCCCAATCATCCCCTGAATATTGACACCCTCGCCATCCGCGCAGGCGGCATGCGAACGCCATTCAACGAGCACTCGGAAGCGTTGTTCCCTACGGTGAGCTTTGTGCATGAGAGTGCCGAAATGGCGGCGAAGCGCTTCACAGGTGAGGAGCCGGGCTATATCTACTCGCGTTTCACCAATCCGACGGTGGACATGTTCGAGCAGCGGCTTGCCGCGCTTGAAGGCGCTGAATCCGCCATTGCAACGGCCACAGGCATGGCTGCGATTTCAACACTGGCCATGACGCTGTGTTCAGTGGGCGACCACATTGTGACCAGCGGCAGCGTGTTCGGCTCGACCCTCAATGTGTTCGGCGCGCAGGTGATGGGCAAGTTTGGCGTGACGTGCGAAGTGGTCAACTCCACTTCGATCGACGTATGGGCTGCGGCGATCCGACCCGGCACCAAGCTCGTGTTTCTGGAAACGCCTTCGAACCCGACCGCCGAAGTATTCGACATTGCGGCCATTGCCGAAATGGCGCGCAAAGTCGGCGCGGTGTTTGCGGTGGACAACTGTTTCTGCACACCCATCCTGCAACGACCGCTGTCACTCGGCGCAGATGTGGTGGTGCATTCAGCCTCCAAACATCTCGACGGACAAGGCCGCGTAATGGGCGGCGCGCTGGTGGGCAGCAAAGAGTTGTGTCGTGAGAAGGTTTACAACTTTTTGCGCACTATCGGCCCGACCCTCGCGCCATTTAATGCGTGGGTAATCCTGAAGGGATTGGAGACTTTGCCGATTCGCATGCGCGCGCACAGCGACAATGCGCTCGCGTTAGCGCGTTGGCTGGAAGCGCACCCGAAGGTTGCAAAGGTCAACTACCCGTTTCTTGAATCGCATCCGGCGGTGGCCTTGGCTAAACGCCAGCAGTCGGGCGGCGGCGCGGTGCTGTCGTTTACCGTCAGGGGAGGCAAGGCCGAGGCGTGGAAGGTCGTCGACGGCGTCAAGATCATGTCGATCACCGGCAATCTGGGTGACGTGAAAACCACCATCACGCACCCTGCAAGCACCACCCACTCGCGTATGACGCAGGCAGCAAGGGATGCGTCAGGCATTACTGATACCCTGATTCGGGTGGCGGTTGGGCTGGAATCTCAGTCTGACTTGCAAGAAGATTTGAATCGCGGCTTGAGTTCGATCTAGTCGCAACTTCGCAAAACGATAGAAATTTACGAGAGAAGATAACGATGCTGTACGCCTTTCACGAGATGCAAAAATCCTTGGGTGCTCCCATGCGCTTCGCCGCGCAAATGGGCATGACCTGGGCGCAATCGGACGGCAATCCGTGGAAGGAAATGCCGCATACCGATTGGCTGGCGGCATCCAGCGAATTGACATTGCGTCTGACGCAGGAGTATCCGAAGCTTCCGTTTGGGATTCATTCGGTCGTCGTGGACGGTCATACTCACGCGGTTGAAGAGACGGTTGTCGAAGAAAAAGCGTTCTGTCAGTTGCGACGTTTTGCCAAGATCGGCTCGAAGAGTGAGCCGCGCATATTGCTCGTTGCACCGCTGTCGGGTCACCACGCGACGTTGCTTCGCGACACGGTGCATTCACTGGTGCAGCATCACGAAGTTTTCATTACCGACTGGCGAGATGCGCGTATCGTGCCGCTGTCGGAAGGCCTTTTTCATCTCGATGATTACGTCGCCTATGTAATCGGGTTTCTTCAATCGCTGGGGCCGAACGTACACGTCATCTCGGTTTGCCAACCGACCGTACCCGTCATGTGTGCGGTGAGCCTTATGGCTGCGCATAACGACCCAAATCGTCCGAAGTCGATGGTGATGATGGGCGGGCCGATCGACACGCGCGTTAAACCCTCCAGTGTGAACACTTACGCGACCAAGCACACGATTGAGTGGTTTGAAGAACACGTGATCTCGCGCGTGCCAGCGAAGTATCCGGGCTTTGGTCGCCGCGTGTATCCGGGATTTCTGCAGCATTACGGATTCGTAGCCATGAATCCGAACCACCATGCCAAGTCGCATCAAGAGTTTTTCTACGACTTGATCAAAGGCGACGAGGAGGATGCACAGACGCACCGCAAGTTCTACGACGAATACAACGCGGTGCTGGATCTCGACGCAGCGTACTACCTTGAGACGGTGCAACGTGTATTTCAAGAGTTCCAACTGCCGCGTGGCGTCATGGAAGTGTCGGGAGAACCCATTGACCCGTCGAAAATTCGTGATGTAGCGCTAATGACCATAGAGGGCGAGCTGGACGATATCTCGTGCCCGGGCCAGACGCATGCAGCGCATGGGCTGTGTTCGAACATTCCTGATGCACGCCGGAAGCACTTGCTGGTTGAGGGATGTGGCCACTATGGCATCTTCTCGGGAAGCCGTTGGCGGAATATTGCCTACCCGGCAATTAGAGAATTCATAGCGACGGAAGAACAGCGCTCAGTGAAGGCCGCCTCGCGCGCAGCTGCGCCGATCAAAGCGGTCGCGAAGCGAAAAAAATAGAGAAACTTAGAAGATTTTTATGAGGCCTCGCAAGCACTGGCTTTGCGCGATGCGATGCCTAAGAACTTCGCAGCAAATGCTTAAAAACCGACCAATATTTGTAGGAAGTTAAGTCTTTTTTGGTGGGTAGGAGTTGCGTGAGTGAGAAAAGGGTGGCATAATTTATGTCTTCGCTGATTAAACAGATTGTCGTTAAGCAGTAACGCTGCAGAGATAAGAGAGTTTGAGAGGTAGAAGCCGCAGGCGCGGGGTGGAGCAGTCTGGCAGCTCGTCGGGCTCATAACCCGAAGGTCGAAG
>JANNYE010000028.1:0-23449 GCA_031409935.1 Burkholderiales bacterium
CGGTGCGGCGATTTGTCCGTTGACAGGGCTGTTCGTGGCGGGCCTGGTGGTGGGTATGTTGCCAATGACCAAAGAGCAAGTCGGACTGGTGTTTTTGTTCGGTTCGCTGCCGCCTGCGGTGCTCAATTTTCTGGTGGCGGATTATTACAAGCAAGAGCCAGAAAAAGTCGCGTCCATCGTGCTCGTCGGGAATATCGCGAGCATTATTTTTATTCCGTTTGGGTTGTTGTTTGCGTTGCGATGATGCGTCCGCAGTAAAGACCGAAAACGTGGGGTTCTCATGTACAGCTTTTTTAGGTAAATCGTTTTTCTATTTGGTCTTAAGCCTATAAATCATCGAAAGTCAACTAATGGCGTAATTGCGGGTTAAGCCCGCATTAAATGGCGCTTTCAGCTGAAAGTTATTGGCGTTTTATTAGGCACTTACCCGTCGTACGCTCTAAACTCGTGAGCTTCTGATCACGGGATTGCCAGCATGAGCTCAGCGTTGTTTCGCGTCACGCCGTTGCGTTGGATTGCCTTCGTGCCAATGCTGTTGCTTGGCATCTCTCCAGTCGTCGCGCAGGTTGCCGCCAACCCCGCTCGAGCCTACGCCAGCGCCGCCGAGATCCCGGTCAGCGAGTTCTTCCGGTTGCCCAGTTATTCGCAAATGGCGATGTCGCCGGACGGCAAAAAGCTCGCGGCACTGGCCCCAGTGAACGGCCGCGAGAATCTGGTTGTCATTGATCTGGAAACGCGAAAATCCACCGCCACCACCACCTTCAACACCGTCGACGTCAACTGGTTCACCTGGGTCGACGATGGTCGACTGATCTTCCGTGCCTCGAACCGCCAGCTTGAAACCGGCGTGTGGCGTCGTGGCGCAATGGTCGCCATCGATATCGACGGACAGAACTCGCGCAACATTGCTCGCGACATTCGCGGCGGCTTCGACATTCTGGCTAGAACACGCGATGGCAGTGGCGAGCTCATTGTGTCCACCAACCTGCGGGACATTGATTCAGATGACGTTTACCGGTTCGACACCCGCACCGGACGGTCAAAGCTGCTGACATTCGACAGCCCCGGTCGGGTGATCGGCTGGGTGATTGACCAGACGCTGGAGCCGCGGGTTGCGTTGCGACTCGAGCGGCGAGAATCCTCCGACAAGCCGCGTCGCCGCACGCTGTGGCATCGCAAATCGGCGAATGATTCGTGGCAGCAGATTGGCGAGTCCACCGGCGACACGGATCGCATGATGCCGCTGGCTTTTGATGAAGACAATCAGACGCTGTTTGTCAGCGCCCGCAATCAGGGCGACCGCAGCGTGGTTTACCGCTACGACATTGCCAACAAGAAGTTGGGGGCCGTGGTAGCGCAGCATCCGTGGATCGACATGAACGGCGGCCTCGTGAGCCACCCCGGCAACGGCAAAGTGCTCGGCATACGTCACAGCGCCGAAATGCCCGGTGCGAGCTGGTTTGATGAACGCTACGCCGCTATTCAGACCGGACTCGACAAGGCGCTGCCTAACACCGTCAACCGGATTACGCCGGGCGACGACGCCGCACGCTACCTGCTCGTGTTCGCGCAATCGCCCACCGACGCGGGCACCTATTACATCTACGACACCCAGAAACGCGCGCTGGATCGTGTGGCCGCAACGCGCGAATGGCTGCCGCCCGCGCTGATGCCCGAGCGCCGCTTCGTGATGTACAAAGCGCGCGACGGGCTGAACATTCCGGCATGGCTGACCGTGCCGCGCGGCGTAGAGGCGAAGAACTTGCCGTTGATCGTTCACATTCACGGCGGCCCGTGGGTGCGCGGCTATCAGGGCGTGCAATGGGGGCGGTGGCCCGACGCGCAATTTTTTGCGTCACGCGGCTACGCGGTGCTGGAGCCGGAGCCCCGCGGATCGGTCGGATTTGGCGCAAAGCATTATCAGGCGAGCTTCAAACAGTGGGGCCTCTCGATGCAGGACGACATCACCGATGGCGCGCTGCATTTAGCGGCGGAAGGCGTCGTCGACAAGTCGCGCATGTGTCTGTTCGGCGGCAGTTACGGCGGTTACGCAACGTTGCAAGGGTTGGTGAAAGACCCGGATTTGTGGAAGTGCGGCCACGCCTATGTGGCCGTCACCGACATTGAACTCAAACAAAACGTAACGTGGTCCGACACGGCGCGTTACAGCGACTATTACGAGACCGATTTCAAGCGCTGGATTGGCGACGTGTCAACGGATCGTGCGCGCTTTGACGCCACCTCGCCCGCTAAGAATGCCGCAAAAATCAAGGCGGCCGTGATGCTGACGATGGGCGGTCAGGACATCCGCGTACCGATTATCCACGGCACCACCATGCGCGACGCGATGGAAAAAGCAGGCAAGTCGCTCGAGTATCACGTCTACCTCGACGAAGCGCATGGCTTCAACGGGCACGACAATGTGGTCGATTTCTACACCCGCACCGAGCGATTTTTTGCCAAGCACTTGAAGTGATCGGATGCGGGTTGCCCAGGATTTTGCGTTGGATTTTTTGTATAAGCTTTCCACTGAAAACCTTATTTTATAGGGGCTGGCTGCTTAAATCGCGGATTGTCGACTTTAAGACGATTTAAGCGCTATGCCCATACTAAACAAGCGTCTCCGCGAAAAGCTACTAGACTGAAGCAGCGGCCAGATGTCGTTTTTGACGCGCTGGTGTGGCGCTCCGACCGGCTACAGAAAGATCGTCGCTGACCGTCAAACCGCGATGCATAAACGACAAACGGCCTTTCGATCCACTCTTTTGATAGTCCGCAAGAATGGCTTGTTGCGAGGCTTCGAGCGTGATGCCGCCATCGCTGACTAACCAGCGATACACCAGATCAAACAATCGCTCCAGCGCAATCTGATGCGTCGCGCCGGTGTCGGCGTACAGCCAGTCGGCGAGCGCGAGGAAGCGCTGGAATGCGCTGACTGGGAGCTCCTGCAACACCAGCAGCAGCGTGTTGGTGAAGCGTCCTGAATTGCCGATCAAATCCCAGAATCTGGCGAAGCGGCTGATGCGTTGCAGATCGGCAAACGTGAGCTCGGTGTTCGACAAAATGTTGTACGGTGGCTCCGGGTTGTAGCGCATCGCGAACGCGTCGGTGTGGCGAATGATCGGCGTGCCACGCAAGCGTTTCAACACGCCCACCTGTATCTCATGCGGGCCGAGACGCGCGAGCGTGTCGAAACCTTCGCCGAAACTGGCAAACGTTTCTGATGGCAACCCAGCGATCAAATCGACGTGCATGTGCGCATGCGAATTCGCGTGCAACCAGCGAATGTTGTCCTTCGCCTTGTCGTTGTTCTGCTTGCGCGAGATGTGGCCCTGTACGGTTGGGTTCCAGGTCTGGATACCGATCTCGAATTGCAGCGTCCCGGCAGGGAATTTCGCGATGGTGTCCTTGAGTTTTTCCGGTAGATGATCGGGCACCAGCTCGAAGTGCGCAAAGCACGGATCTTCGGGCTTGGCGTTGATGCGTTCAAGGAAAAAATCGAGAATCGCCAGTGAGGTTTTGATGTTCAGATTGAACGTGCGGTCGACGAACTTGAAAGTGCGTGCGCCACGGTCATAGAGCTTGCCCATCTCGGCAAGAAAACTCTCGGTGTTGAACGGTTCGGCCGTTTTATCGAGCGCAGACAGACAGAATTCGCACTTGAACGGACAGCCGCGCGACGCTTCAACATAGAGGTGCCGCTTAGCGATGTCTTCGTCGGTGTAATACTCGTACGGTAGCTTCAGATCGTCCAGATCAAACTCTGCACCAACGTGAACTTTCATGAGCGGTTTCGGGCCGTGCAGCAACGCTCGCGCGAGCTTGTTGAGCGTCACATCTCCCGGCCCGGTCACGACGTAATCCGCGAGCGCAAACACACGCTGCTCAGTGGTCTCAAAGCTCACCTCCGGCCCGCCAATCACCACCTTGATTTGCGGCGCGACGGCTTTAAGCATCGCGATGAGTTTGGTCGTTTCCTCCACATTCCAGATGTACACGCCAAACGTCACCACCTTAGGTTGCAGCGCCAGCAATTGCTCGACCAGCACCTCGGTCTTGCTGCCGGTGACGAATTCAACAATCTTCGCGTCAGCGCGAAGATCGTCGTCTAGGTTAGCGAACAGATAACGCAAGCCAAGCGATGCGTGAGCGTAGCGGGCGTTGAGGGTGGACAGGACGAGGGAAGGCATGGCGCAATTCTACGGAGCGCACTTAGGCGTGGAAGTAACTTTTTTGGTTAAGCCCCGTTCTATAAGGGCATGGCGCTTAAAAAGTACCAAGTCGACTTATTACTAAATAGCTGTTTTGACCTGATTAAAAATGACTTACCGAGAAAAGCTGTTGCATTTAGCCGAGCCTGCACGGCATGTAATGGCGCGGCGAATGAGCCGATCGCAACGCCGATCAACGAGAGTAGTCCGCAATGATGAACCCGGCTGTGCGTCAACCTGACACGCAGAACCGGCAGGCGACGACTTAGCGTCGCTCCATGCACCGACTGCGGCCAAGTCCGCGGCTATAGAGACCAGATTGCGTTAGAGCAGCTGCGTTTCAGCATCGCGGCGAACCCGCATTTTTTAGACAGCGTGTAGGGTGGGTGCGGGTGCCCACCCTACACCAATGTGCTGCGGCAACCCGCTACACAAACCCCAAATTTTTGTTAGCAAACGCACCAATATTTGGCGCGACTGACGCGAGCTGCGAAGCGGGTACGCCAAACCATGACGCGAGCGTTGCCGCGTACTGATCCACCGACGTGGTGGGCAGCCAGCGGCCTTCGGTGGCCACGTCGTCCGGCCCGCCCAGCCGTTGCTCGGGGAAGGTGCCGTACATTGTGCCGCCTTTCACCGCGCCGCCCATCACCAGGTGATGATTGCCCCAGGCGTGGTCTGAGCCACCACCCGCCGCGGCTTTGAAGGTGCGGCCGAAGTCAGACAGCGTGAAGCTGGTGACGTTGTTGGCCACCCCTAGCGACACCGTGGCGTCGTAGAACGATTTCATGGCATTGCCGACTTGAGTCAGCAAGTTTTGCTGGGTGTTGATTTGATTGCTGTGTGTGTCAAAGCCGCCGAGCGACACGAAAAATATCTGCCGGGACAGACCAATGCTGGCGCGCGCTTCGATCAGTTTGGCCACTTGGAACAGCTGCGCCGACAAACTGTTGCCCGTGGTGTTGAACAGGCTGGCAACGCTTGAGGTGGTGGCGGAAATGATCGGGTTGACTTTCGCTGACAGCGCGATGGCTTGCTCAGTTTGTTCGGCCGCAGCTTTGACCAACAGGTGATCTTTGCCTTGCTGCATCAGCGCGTTGAGAGCGGTGACGCGGGCGCGGGTGATGGCGTCAGTGCCGGTCACCGCGGTCAGCCCAAAGGTGCCAGCCGACGGAATGGCGAGTGGGCTTTGCGAGTTGCCCGTGGTGTAGAGCGCAGAGCCCGCCACCGAGGTGAGCACTGGGAAGGTATTGCTGCCGTTCATTGACGCAACGGCGTCGGCGAGCCGGCCGCCCCATCCAGTACGCGACACTTGATCTGAAACGCCGCTCTGCCACTGCGCCTGTTGGTCTGAATGCGAAAACAGTTGATCGGGACGGCTCACACCGGCCAGATATTGCGCTTTGGTGATGGGGGCCAACAGCGGACCGGCGTTGGCGATGACGGCGAGTTTGCCCTGACCAAAGAGCGGGTGCACGGACGACAGTGCAGGGTGAAAGCCGTAGGTAGACGATGTGTTGCTGGGCCTGAATGTAAGCAGCTCGTTCTGCGCGATGTTGATGCCGCTGTCCGTGCCGCGCACAGCGCTGTAGGCTGCGTAGCCCGCAGCATCAGCCGGGATGATGACGTTGTTGCCATCATTGCCGCCGAAGAGAAAGATGCAAACCAGCGCCTTGTAGTCTGACGGTACGGCCTGTGCATTGGCAAACGGCAGGGTGAAGCCGCCAAGCCCGGAAGCAAGGGCACCTGCGGAGAGCGCTTTGAGGGTGTTTCGACGAGAGATATTCATGGTGGTCTACTTTCTGACGTCTTTGGCTTAGCGAACGATTTGCGCTTCGGGCGCAGCGGTAGTGAGATAGAGTGCGGCTCGCGCCCGGCCTAGCGTGTCGGTAGCGGCCACTGCGTCAACCGCAGTTTTCATCAATGCCCGCGACGTAGCGGTGAGCTTGCCTGCGAACATGATTTCGTTGACCCGGTCAAGCAGCGCGTTGCTGTCGGCGGCAACGGTTGTAAACGGCGTCCAGTCAAATTGAGTGCCAGTAGCGCCGTACAGCGCCGCGCTCGGGCTAATCGTGCCGTAGAGCATCGAATACGCGGTGTTGATGCGCGAAATTGCGGTGGTGGCATTAAGAATGCCAAACTCGGGGCTAGTAATGCCGCTCGCCGCAATCATGTAATCCGGCGCGTAGTAGTTAAACACGGTGGGCGCGCTGAATACACTTTGTGCCGACGCGTTGCCGCTGTTGTAGAAATAGTAACCGTCGGTCTTGGCGGATAAAGCACGCGCAAGCCCCGTGATCATTAAGACGGGTTCGTTCAGGTGGCCGTACGTCGGCTCATACTTTGCCGCCCCGCGCGCTTCAATGTCGGTGAGGATGGCGGTGACCACAGCTTTCATGTCGCCACGCACGCCGCTGCCGTTATTTTTGAAGACGCTAGCAACGCGCTGCACGTAGCTCGGGCTGGGGCTGCCGGTCACCAGTTTTTGAATCATGAATTTGGCAATAAACGGCGGCACATTGCCGTAGTTAAAGATGCCGTCGAGCGCGCCCGTTAAGTCGGCAAAGGCGGTGGTGTTGGCCGGGGCGACGGTGCTACCCAGCAGGTCTTTAGTGCCAGTCTCGTGATACACCTCGCGCGCCTCCATGGTGCCAGCCAAATTTTGTCCGTTGAACTGATTCATATTGGGCGTAACACCGGCACGAGTGGGGTACGTCCAGCCGGTGAACACGCGCGCAAAGCCCTTGATTTCGTCCTGCGTGTAGGCTTCAATCGGGCGACCGTCCGGGCCCTTTTTTTCGGTGCCGTCATCGTTCAGCAAATTCACTCCGACGGCGAACAATTGCAGAATCTCGCGTGCATAATTTTCGTTGGGCGAAATACCTCTGGCGACGTCGGCCTTGCGGTTGTTGGCCATGTCGAGAAAGCGCCCCATCGCAGGATGGAGAGTGACTTTTTCCATCAGCGTGCGGAAATTGCCGAAAGCGTTGTCGCGCAGTAGCTGCTGGTAGTCACCCATGCCGTAGGCCAGATTGACATCGGTCACCGATACGACAAATAGTTGGCTTAGCGCCCAGGCCACGCGCTGGCGAAGCTGATCGCTGCCGTTAATAGCCTGTTTGTAAAACTCAAGCTGCACCGGGAATATCGAGTAATTGTCGCGCTGGCAGTAGGAGGTGGCTGTGAGCGGCAAGGCGGTGTTGTTCACGCAACTGTCAGGCCGGGTTTGCGGCGTGTAATCACGTGGCGTGTAGCGCGAAGCAGTGGCGGCGAACTGTTCGCTGAGCCAACCATTGACCCCGAGCGCGGTGACGCGATCAATCTCTGCGGGTGTGGCGCCGAAGCTCGCCTGTTTGAACAGACGTGACACATCGAGCCGCTTCTCTGAGGTGCTCTGCGGCAGGCACATGGTCAGCCCCTCCAGCGCATAACCTTTAGCCGCATAAGTTTGGTAGAAGCTGTAGTCGCTGAAATAGCGATGATTGGCCGGCCCGGTAGCCGCCGTAGCGCCATTGTTGAATGTGCGGAAGAGTGCGGTGGTTCCGACTGGGCAGGCACCGTTGACGGGAGCCACGGCATACCAGCCGGTGCCCTCAGCGGCGAGTCCCGGCGCGGTCGCGAGCGCGTCGCATTCGGCTTTGTTGACACTAAAAAAGTGCGAAGCGACGGCTGGCGCGTAGAAGCGGCACACCGGCAACGCGCCAGGCTCTTGAGCCTGTGCCGCGCTGTAAGCGGGGTAGGTGATGCCGGTGCGCTTCCAGCCATTGCTGCTGAGCGCATCAAGTGCTGCCGCGTCGGCGGGGTTGCTCGAAAGAAAATATTTGTTGGCGGGTGCGAGGTAGAACTCGACGATGGTGGCGGCCGGTTCTGCCGCCTGTGCGGTGGCGGTGCCGAGTAGTAAGGCTGTAGAAGCAGTGACGGCAGCGAGGGTGGTGGCGGTGTTCCGCATTGAAATTCCCCAAAAAATTACGACGTCGAGCGCGGGTTGGTGCGGCTAGGCACTCGCGAGCAGTCGCGCTCGCCGTTACCGGTCACCGAGCGCATAGTGTCGCGCAAAAAACCGCCCACCAGTTCAGTTTAAAGGTAACAATCTATTTCCGGCCCGAGTTTGTGCCTGCGTCATGCTGGGGGGCGACGAAATGGGGCATCAGTTCCAAGTCTGGTGGTGCGAGTTCAGAATAGTCAGATTCTGGCGCGTGCCCTCGTCCGCTGCTTAAATGTGGGCAAAAAAGGTGTGCAAAACGGGTTGGACATAGCCGCCAGAGGCCGTTCGCAGTGCGTTTGCTGCGAAATTGCCCCATGGTCGCTGCACAGGCGGTCAGGCGAAAATCTACACCTTTTCGCTCGAGCCCCCATTTTCAATGGGGATAACGGCAAAAAGTGCCAAAGTCGATATGGGGTGTACAACTGCGATTCGTCGATTCGCACAACACATTGACTATTGTGCATAACTCTCTATTTTTTATGCTTTATTTCTCATTTAGTAACTTGAAAATATCGCTGTAACTTATTGAAAATTAACGCTGAATCAAGATCGCGCCAAATATCCCGCATTCTGTGCATAAACATGGGGATTAATGCCAAAAAGCGGGAAAAGGTGGATAATCTGTTGCATGTTTACTGGCGCACCTTGTCTCAGCATCGACGCGAAGGGCCGCATGGCAATTCCCACGCGGTGTCGAGACACGCTTGGCTCCGAGGTGGTGATTACCGCTGACCCGAGCGGGTGCCTGCTGTTGTTCGCGATGAGTGCTTGGGATCCGTTCATTAAACGGGTGAACGCATTGCCCAACATGAACCCCAAAGTCAAGGCGATGCAGCGCATGTGGCAAAGCTATGCCACCATTTGCGAGCTGGACTCGACCGGTCGCGTGGTACTTACGCCGGAAATGCGCGATTACGCAAAACTTGACCGCCGCGTGCAGTTTGCACCGCTGGCTGACCGAATTGAGTTGTGGAGTGAGGCGGGTTGGCAGGAGCAGATTGCCATTGCCCGCAACGCTTCACGCGAAGAGCAGCCCGCCGAGCTTTTTGGCTACTCGGTATGAGTGGGGACAGATGCCACCTGACTCCCACATCTCTGTTTTGCTACGAGAGGCCTGCGACGCTTTGCTGCCGGAGCGCGACTGCAGCGCGGTCAGTAGACCGTGCATTTTTGTGGACGGCACCTTCGGGCGTGGTGGCCACAGTCGCGAATTGCTGCGACTCATGCCCTCTTACGCACGACTCATCGCGCTTGATCGCGACGCAGCAGCAGCGCAGTCAGCGCGTGAAATTGATGACCCGCGCTTCACGTTTGTCGCCGCGCATTTCGGCGACATCACGCAAGCGCTCGCAAGTGTCGGTATTGGCCCCAATCAGGTTGACGGCATCTTGCTCGACATCGGCGTTTCTTCGCCGCAACTTGACGACGCGTCGCGCGGATTCAGCTTCATGCGCGACGGCCCCCTTGACATGCGAATGGACCAATCGCGCGGCCTTTCGGCTGCCGAGTGGATTGCTACAGCCCCAGCCAACGACATAGCGGAGGTCATCCGTGACTACGGTGAAGAGCGGTTTGCTCAGAGGATTGCAACAGCGATTGTTGAGGCACGCGAGCGGCAACCGCTCGAGCGAACCGTTCAGCTTGCGCAGATTGTCGAAAAAGCCGTCTCAGCGCGGTGGACAGGGCAGCATCCGGCCACGAAAACCTTCCAAGCTATTCGGATTCACATCAATCAAGAGTTGCAGGAGCTACGAATGGCCCTGAGCTCGGCATTGCCGTTGCTAACACCCGGTGGCCGCTTGGCAGTCATCAGCTTTCATTCGCTCGAAGATCGCATGGTCAAACTGTGGATGAGGGAGCTTGCGGGTCGCACGCCAGAAGATCCGCGTTTGCGTCACTTGCCTGCGGTTACGACACGCACCGCATTGATCAACGTGGTGGGCAAAGACATTGCGCCGTCCGTCGCCGAAGTGCGTGCTAATCCGCGCTCACGCAGCGCTCGCTTGCGCGTCGCTGAAAAATTGGAGGCGACGGCGTGACGCGGGTAAATGTCGTGCTCGGGATTCTCGTGTGGGCGAGTGCTTTCGCATTGGTATCGAGTCAGTATCGCGTGCGTCACCTCACCGTCGAGATCAACCGCGCGCGCGATTTGGCGTATCAACTAGAAACAGATCGCAATCGTGGCACGTTAGTACAGTCGCGCTTGTCAACACCGACCATTGTTGAGCGCACCGCACGTGAGCGGCTTGGCATGGATTTGCCCGAGGGAGCGCGCACGCAAATCGTTGAGCTGAGCGGCATGACGAACGCCGCTGTGGCAGGCGCGCAATGAAAATTACGAACAAGAAAATGGCCACCCCTGAGTTTGCCGTTTGGCGCGTGCGTGCGGTAGCGTACGGCCTTCTCCTAGGCTTCGTGGTGCTCGCGGGACGGGGAGTCTACTTGCAGGTGGTGCAGCATGACGACTTGACCAAGCGCGGCGACGCCCGCACCACGCGCGACCTTGTGCTGCCCGCTCATCGCGGACGACTGCTTGATCGCGAAGGCGCGGTGCTAGCGTCTAGTGTGCCGGCGCGCGGCGTGTTTGCGTTTCCCGATCAAGTGGAGCTGACCACGCCGCAACGCGAAGGGCTCGCCAGGGCGCTGAATCTGCGTCCGAAAGACATAGATCGCAAGCTCGACACCGAGCGCGATCTGGTGTTTCTTGCGCGCGGCATTTCACCCGAGCAAGGCCAAGCCATTAGCGCGTTGAAGATCGCAGGCGTCGCGGTGCAAACCGAATTCAAGCGCGAGTATCCGTCGCAAGAAGTGATGGGTCAAGTGCTCGGCATCACCAACGTGGACGACCTCGGGCAAGAGGGGCTAGAGCTGGCGCAAAACGATTGGCTGTCGGGCAAGCCGGGCCTGCGACGCGTCACCATTGATCGTCGAGGTAGTGTGGTGGAAGAGCACGGCAGTTTGCGCACGCCGCAGCAGGGCCGCGACCTGCAATTGTCGCTCGACAGCCGTGTGCAGCATCTCGCGTTTCGCGAACTTAAACGCGGCGTCGAAGCGCATCGTGCCAAGGGTGGCGCGGCGGTCGTGCTCGATGCGAGATCCGGCGAAATCGTTGCGCTGGTAAATTATCCGACCGCCGTTCCCGGTGACCGTTCCGCAGCCGCGACCGGTGGCTTGAGAAATCGCGCTGTCGCCGATTTGTTCGAGCCCGGCTCCACGATGAAACCGTTCACCATTGCAACGGCGATTGAGACCGGCGTGTTGAAGCCCGATGCCGTGATTGCGATGCAGGGCGGCACGTACACGTTGAACGGTGCCACCATCCGCGACACGCACACCATCGGTAGCAATGGTGTGGCCTCCGTCACGGAAATCATCCAAAAATCAAGCAACGTTGGCACTGCAAAAATCGCTGAACGTTTGCCGAATGAGGTGATGTGGCGGCAACTGCAACGCGCCGGTTTTGGCCGCGCACCGCAGACCGGTGTGCCCGGTGAGGCGCACGGTCGTTTGCGTGCGCCGCAGTCGTGGCGACCGATCGAAAAAGCCACGATGAGCTACGGCTATGGCCTCTCCGTGAACCTCGTGCAACTGGCTCGCGCCTACACCGTGTTCGCTAATCAGGGAGCGCTGGTCGACGTGACGCTACTTAAGAACGGTGGCGCTGCACGGCAGACAACCGTGTACTCCTCGGCAACAATTGGCGCTGTCTTGCCGATGCTTGAAAAGGCCACATCGAAAGAAGGCACCGCGCCTTTGGCGCAAGTCGCAGGCTACCGCGTTGCGGGGAAAACTGGCACTGCGAAAAAGCTCGCCGGTGCGGTGTATTCGGACGGTCGCTACGTCGCTTCATACGTGGGCTTAGCCCCCGTGAGCAATCCTCGCTACGTGGTTGCTGTGATGATTGATGAGCCTACGGGAGGCATGTTTTACGGCGGACAGGTGGCTGCTCCTGTCTTTTCTAGCGTGATGGGTCAAACGCTGCGCTTGTTGGAGGTGCCGTATGACGCGCCGCTGCCGCCGCAGCAGCCGGTTACGCGCGAGACCGTGGTTGCAATCGTGCGGGAGGGCAACTGATGCAGCTCTCCAGCGCTGCCGCAGTGGTGGGTCAACTCGACCGATTGGGTATCAAGCGGCAACGCATGACCGTCGACTCGCGCGGCATTGCAGCGGGAGATGTATTCGTCGCGATTCCGGGATTAAAAGTGGATGGGCGAGAATTCATCGCCTCCGCACTTGCGCAAGGCGCAGCAGCGGTGTTGCGCGAAGCCACGAGCACTACTGCACAGCGCGACGACCAACGCGTGATCGACGTGCTGAATATGTCCACGCACTTGGGTAACATCGCAGACCAGTTCTATGGTCGTCCATCGTCGTCATTGCGTGTGATTGGAATCACCGGCACCAACGGAAAAACCTCAATTGCGAATTGGTTGTCGCAGGCGTTCTCGGCGCTCAACGTCCCCTGCGGTTCCATCGGAACACTCGGCGTGAGTCTTGGTGCAACGCAGTGGTCAACCAACAACACGACCCCTGATGCGGCTCACGTGCAAACGATTCTGCGTGATCTTAGAGACGCCGGCGCGTTGGCGGTCGCAATGGAGGTCAGCTCGCACGCGCTTGAGTTGCATCGTGTCACAGGCACCCGGTTTGATGCGGTCGTCTTCACCAACCTAACGCAAGATCATCTCGATTTTCACGGCACGATGGCAGCCTATGGTGCGGCCAAGGCAAAGCTGTTCACCGACTATCCTGCCAAGCATCGAATTATCAACGCCGATGACGAATTTGGTTCGCAACTGATCGCGAAAAGATTACCCAACACGCTGAGCTACGGCATCGACCTTGGTGACGTTCGCGGTGACGTCGTCTCGATGAACGCCAGTGGAATGAGGCTCACGATTTCATTTGTAGGGCAGATGGTTAGTGTTGAAACTCGGTTGATCGGGCGCTTTAACGCATACAACTTGCTAGCAGTTGCAGCGACACTTATTGCATCAGACGTCGCGATCGAACGCGTCGCATCAATCCTGGCCACGCTCACTGCTGCACCGGGGCGCATGCAACGCGTGAAATCGGCTGTCGAGGCAATTGAACCGAGCGTGTACGTGGACTATGCGCACACCCCAGACGCGTTGGCGAAGGTACTCGACACCGTGCGTGAAACTCAACCGCGAGCGCTGACGGTTGTGTTCGGATGTGGCGGTGATCGTGATCGCAGCAAACGCCCATTGATGGGAAAAATTGCTGCTGACCGCGCGGATAGCGTCTACGTGACAAGCGATAACCCGCGTAGCGAGCAACCGCTGGCAATCATTGACGAGATCGTTGCTGGCGTCGACATGGATAAGCGAAATGCTTTGCATCCCATTGTGTTGCGCAGGCATGCTATTCAACAAGCCATTAAAACCGCAAATGCAAAAGACGCCATACTGATCGCTGGCAAAGGCCACGAAAATTATCAGGAAATCAATGGCATCCGTCATCCGTTTTCCGACGTCGATGAGGCGCTTCACGCTCTCGCTGCTCGTCATTCACTAAAGCAGAAAATCAGCGAGGCTCATCATGTGGGCCAGTGATTTTTTGACAAAAGCCAGCGGTGCGCTGGTGAGTGGGCCAAGCCAACAATTCACATCTGTATCAACCGACACTCGCACTCTGCAACCAGGCGCGCTATACGTTGCCTTGCATGGAGAGAATTTCGACGGTCATCGCTTCGTTGCACAAGCCATCAAGGCCGGAGCGATCGGTATTCTTGTGTCGCAGCCAGTAGAGACGAGCGCCGAAATCACGGTCATGCAAGTGGCCGACACATTGATCGCCCTGCAACAAATGGCCAACGCATCGCGCCATGTGTTCGACGGCCCAGTGATCGCAGTAACAGGTAGCAACGGCAAAACTACCACCAAGGAAATGATTGCTGCGGTGTTGCGCGTGCAACACGGTGACGACGCAGTGCTAGCCACCACTGGCAATCTGAACAATCACATCGGCGTGCCACTGACGTTGCTGGCGCGCAAGCCGTCGCACAAAATCGCAGTCATTGAAATGGGCATGAACCACTTCGGCGAAATCACGTTGTTGACCTGGTTGGCCGAGCCGACGATGGCGGTGATCACCAACGCAGCGCCAGCACACCTAGAAGGCGTGGGCTCGCTAGCGGGCGTCGCAGAGGCTAAGGGCGAGATCTTTGCGGGCCTTCAAGCAGGCGGCGTCGCCGTGCTCAACGCCGACGACTACTTTTTGCCGTACTGGCAGGTGCTCAACCGCAAACGCGTCGCCACCACATTTGGAGTAGCAACCACCGCGAATGTGACCGGAAAATCTGGCGCTCTGCCCGGTCAGATGCTGCTCAATTCAAGCGACGACTCACGCGCTGTTGAAATCCAGTTACCGGTCGAAGGCGAGCACAACGTGAGCAACGCGCTCGCGGCCGTGGCAGTCGCTCGAACGCTCGGTATCTCCGACGCGACGATCAAGCTTGGACTCGAAGCAACCGTCAACGTCAGCGGTCGCTTGACGACGCGTCCTTTCATTAACGGCTGCACCCTGATTGACGACAGTTACAACGCGAACCCAGCCTCGATGCGGGCGGCGGCTCAAGTGCTCGTGACCCACGCGACGCCACGCTACATGGTCTTGGGCGACATGGGCGAGCTGGGTTCAAGCACGGAGCAAATGCACGAATCGTTAGCGACTGACATCAGCAAATTACCGCTTGATGGCGTATTTACGCTAGGGCCAAAAATGAAGCGAGTAGCTCATATTTTTGGCTCGCACGGATTTGCGTTTGACGACGTGGACCCATTAGCCGAATCGCTCTACCCGCATCTCACCAACGGTGCAACGCTTCTCGTTAAAGGCTCCCGTTCAATGGCTACGGAACGCGTGATTCAAAAACTAGAACAAATGTCGCAAGGTATTCATTAATGTTGCTCTGGCTTGCCAACCTGTTTGCCAGCGAATTCCGCGGTCTCACGGCTATCAACTACATCACTTTGCGCGGTGTCCTCGCCTGCGCAACTGCGATGGCCTTTGCGCTCGCGATGGGGCCGCGAATGATCCGCTGGCTGCTCACCATGAAGATCGGTCAGGCGGTGCGCAGCGACGGCCCGCAATCACATTTGGCCAAACAGGGCACGCCGACGATGGGCGGCGCGATGGTGTTGACCTCGATTGCGATCTCAACCCTGTTGTGGGCCGATCTGAGCAACCGCTTTGTTTGGGTCGTAATGTTCGTGATGGTGGGCTTCGGCGCCATTGGCTGGGTCGACGACTACCGAAAGGTCGTGCACAAAAATCCGAAAGGCATGTCGGCTAAAGAGAAGCTTTTTTGGCAGGCATTTATCGGCTTGGTCGCGTCGGTGTACCTTGCGTTCGCGGTTTCAGCACCCAGCACCAGTAAGATCTTTGATCTCATATTTTTGTGGGTACAAAGCGGCTTTACCAACGAGCTGCCATCGAAGGCAGACTTAATCGTTCCGTTCTTCAAAAACATTGCTTATCCACTGGGCGTGTTCGGTTTCATCACCTTGACTTGGTTCGTCATCGTCGGTACCAGCAACGCAGTGAATTTGACTGATGGACTCGACGGCCTTGCCATCATGCCAGTGGTGATGGTGGGCAGTGCCTTGGCTGTGTTTGCATACGTAGTGGGCCGTGTCGACTACTCGCGCTACTTGCTGTTTCCGTACATCCCCGGAGCTGCTGAACTTATGGTGTTCTGCGGCGCGATGGCTGGCGCGGGACTAGGCTTTTTGTGGTTCAACGCGTACCCGGCGCGCGTGTTCATGGGCGACGTCGGCGCGCTGTCATTGGGCGCATCGCTTGGCACTATTGCCGTCATCGTCCGTCAGGAAATTGTGCTGGTGGTGATGGGTGGCGTGTTCGTGGCCGAGACGGTTTCGGTGATGTTGCAGGTGGGCTACTTCAAGTACAGCAAAGGCAAGCGCGTGTTTCGTATGGCACCGCTGCATCATCATTACGAACTGAGCGGCTGGCATGAAAACCACGTCGTGATTCGCTTCTGGATCATCACCATGTTTTTGGTGCTGGCCGGACTTTCAACGTTAAAACTTCGCTAGGAATCAACCGCCCGTGTTTCAGTGCGAGCAATCAAAAGCGACAGTGGTGGGGCTCGGTGCAACCGGGCTTTCGTTCGTTCGCTTTTTGCATGCACGAGGTGCTGATGTGACGGTGGTCGATGACAATGCCTCACCAGCCGGTCTCGCGCAATTGCATAGCGAATTCCCGCGAGTCAAATTCAAATCGGTGAATGTTGCAAAAGACACGCTGCCCAAGTCTGATTTCATTGCGCTTTCACCCGGTGTGCCGCGCGCAACGTGGGCAATCAGCAACGCTTTAAAACAAGGCGTCCCCGTGCTCGGCGACATTGAGTTATTCGCGCGAGAGGTGCCTGTGAGTGCGTTGGTATTCGCAATCACCGGCTCCAACGGAAAAACCACAACGACGGCGCTAGCTGGCGAGTTGGCGAAATGCGCGAAGCCAGATGCCCGGGCGGCGGGCAACATTGGCGTGCCGATTTTGGATGCGCTAGCTGAAACGCCTTGTTGCACAACGTGGGTGCTCGAACTGTCGAGCTTTCAGCTCGAATCGACTGATTCACTGCGACTGACATCTGCGGCGGTGATCAACGTGACCGACAACCACCTTGATCGCTATCCGAGCTTCTTTGGCTACGCCGCAGCGAAAGAGCGCGTGTTTCAGAACGCCACAAGTCAAGTGCTCAATCGCGCCGACCCGTGGTCGATGAGTATGCGGCGACCTGCGCTAAACGTGACCACATTCGGCCCGGATCAAGCTGCAGACAACGCCCAGTTTGGCATTCATCGTATTGACGGAGAGGCCGCGCTAATGCGGGGCAATACGGCGATTGTTTCCGCCGATGAGCTAGGTGTTACCGGTGCCCACAACGCGCAAAATGCGTTAGCCGCGCTCGCCCTCGTTCAGTCGCTCGCTGTTCCACTGAGCTTGCAGCAAACCGTCTTGCGATCGTTCGCAGGCATGCCGCATCGTTGCCAACTTATCGGCACGATCAACGGTGTAAAGATCATTGACGACTCCAAAGCAACTACAGTGGTTGCGACCAATGCTGCGCTAGAAGGGCTCGCTGCACCAACGTGGTTGATCGCAGGTGGAGACGGCAAAGGCCAAAACTTTGCAGCGCTCGGTGTGGCAGCCGCAAAGCACTGCAAGTCAGTGCATCTCATCGGTCGCGACGCGGCAGGGATTGCCGCAGAACTCGCCGTCAACGGGGTTCCACACAGAAACTTCGCCAGCCTTAAAGACGCCACGCATTCGGCGCTTGACGCTGCGCTTCCCGGGGATCAAATACTGTTGTCGCCTGCTTGCGCGAGCTGGGACATGTTCCGCAACTATGCCCATCGCGCTGAGGTGTTCACGCACGCAGTCAACGACTGGGCGAGCGGACGTGGTCTCGACTTTGTCCCGCGCGGATTCAGCACATGATGACGTTAAAAAGCGTCGGCGCACTGCCACGTGAATGGATCGCGCGCTTTAGCGCGATGATGACACCCGGCACGAAACGCGCGAACTCGCGCGGTGCGGTCAGTGGTGAGTTCGATGTCGTAATGCTGTGGGTCATCGCACTGTTAGTGGCAGTGGGCCTGCTGATGGTCTATTCGTCGTCGATTGCCAGCGCCAGCGAGAGTCGCTTCACGCGGTCCTCATCCACTTACTTTTTGTTTCGTCAATGCTTGTTTGTGTTGATCGGTGCGGTGCTCGCGCTGTTTGTTTTTGACACGTCGCTACGTACTTGGGAGCGCATTACGCCGTACGTGTTTGGCGTCGCATTGCTGCTCATTGTGTTGGTGCTTATTCCGGGGATCGGTCGCAAGGTCAACGGCGCGTCGCGCTGGATTGGGCTCGGACCGTTCGGTCTGCAGCCGTCCGAGCTGATGAAGCTCGCAATGGTTTTTTTTGCGGCTCGCTATGCAGTGACCAAACGCGATGTGCTTCATGCCGCACAGCCATTGAAGCAGAGCCTGTTGGAAGGGTTGGGCCCGTTCCTGCTTGTTGCGTTACTGGTGAGTGTATTGTTGCTTCGCGAGCCTGATTTCGGCGCAACCATGGTGGTGCTCAGCACAGGCTTGTTGATCCTGTTTATGGCAGGTCTTGACTATCGACTGGTGTTGCCCGTAGTGATCGTTGGGCTTGTCGCTGCGGTTGCACTCGTGTGGCTTGAGCCGTATCGCTTGGAGCGAATTTTCGGCTTCCTCGACCCGTGGAAGGAAGAGTTCGGCAAAGGCTACCAATTGACACAATCGTTGATGGCGATTGGTCGTGGCGGCATCTTCGGGCTCGGCCTTGGCGCCGGTGTGTCAAAGCATTATTACCTGCCCGAAGCGCACACCGATTTCATTCTCGCGGTGACGGCGGAAGAGTTGGGGTTGGTAGGTGTTTTCATTGTCATCGGAGCCTATGCGTGGCTTGTGTGGCGGGCTTTTGCGATTGGACGTGAGGCGCGGCAACTTGAGCAGCCGTTTGCCGCTTTGGTCGCGCAAGGAATCGGTACTTTGCTCGGCATTCAGTCGTTGATCAATATTGCCGTGAATATGGGCTTCGCGCCGACCAAAGGACTCACGTTGCCGCTCATGTCGTACGGCGGCAGCGGCATGATCGCGAGCCTCGTGACGCTGTCGGTATTGCTGCGCATCGATTGGGAAAACCGTCGCTTGGCGCGAGGGTTCAAAGTATGAGCCCGCATTTGCTGATGATGGCTGGCGGCACGGGCGGACATATCTTTCCGGGCCTCGCGGTGGCACGTGCGTTGCGCGAACGCGGCTGGAAAGTAACGTGGCTCGGCACCGCTAACGGCATGGAGCAAACGCTGGTTCCCCCCGATTTATTTCCGCTACACACGGTTGCCTTTGAAGGCATCGTAGGGCGTGGTTGGAAGCCGAAGTTCGCGTTGCCGTTCAATCTGTATTCAGCCTATCGTCGTTGCAAAAAACTGCTCGCAGAACTGCGTCCCGATGCGGTGATCGGAATGGGCGGCTATCCCACCGTACCGGGCGGCCTAGCTGCATCAAGCAAAGGCATTCCGCTGGTGATTCATCAGAGCGATGCCGTGGCAGGTCTTGCGAACAAATTGCTGGCGCATTTCGCCGATCGCGTGTTGGTGGGCTTCAGTTCTGTGTTTACAGATGTCATCCAAAAGCGCGTTGTGACGGGCAATCCCATTCGCCCAGAGTTCGCGCTTTTTGCGCATCCGACGACACGGTTCGGGGAGCGTGAGGGGCCGATCCGCTTGCTACTGATGGGCGGCAGTCGCGGCGCGGAAGCGATCAACACGTTGCTACCTGCGGCGCTTGCATTGATTCCTGAAGCTAATCGTCCCGTGGTCACGCATCAAGCCGGTCGCGGCGCGGTGGAAGCGACCAAAGCCAAGTACGTTCGGGCTGGCGTGACGGCAGACGTAGTCGAATTCATTTCAGACTCTGCGCGCGCGCTCGCCGAGTGCGACATGTTCATCGGTCGCAGCGGTGCCAGCACCGTCTCCGAGCTTGCGGCACTGGGCGTGGCGTCCATCCTCGTTCCGTATCCATATCACAAAGATCAGCAGCAAAAGCACAACGCGGAAGTGCTCGCGCATGTTGGCGCGGCGCGCGTGCTCGATCAGCCCACATTGACTAAAGAAGTGTTAGCCGAACACATTGCAGCACTGACGCGGGCGCAGTGCCTGAACATGGCGCAAGCAGCGCTCGCGGTGGCTAACCCCGAGGCAACAGCTGAGATTTGCAACGTTATCGAGTCGCTCGTCAACCTGCCTGAAATCAAGGCGATGAAGGAGGTCAGCGTATGAAATTTCGCCTGCAAAACCTGCACTTCGTTGGCATTGGCGGTATCGGAATGAGTGGCATTGCTGAGGTGCTGCACAATCAAGGCTACCTAGTGAGCGGCAGCGATGCTGCGAACTCGGTCACACTGGAAAGGCTCGCTGCACTCGGCATTCGTACTTGCGTCGGTCACAGCGCAGCCAACCTACAAGACGCGCAGGCCGTCGTCGTTTCGTCCGCCATCAAGGAGACCAATCCTGAGGTGATTGACGCGCGCTTGCGCAAGCTGCCCATCGTGCCGCGTGCGTTGATGCTCGCTGAGCTGATGCGCATGAAGCGCGGCATCGCGATTGCGGGTACGCATGGCAAAACCACGACCACCTCGCTGGTCGCCAGCGTGCTCGCTGAAGGCGGCCTCGATCCCACGTTTGTGATTGGTGGCCGATTGCTCGCCGCAGGGTCGAATGCGCGTCTGGGTACCGGTGAATTTTTGGTCGCCGAAGCCGATGAATCGGATGCGTCCTTTCTTCACCTTTCGCCCACATTGGCCGTCATCACCAACATTGATGCCGATCACATGGAGACGTACGAGCACAGCATTGATCGCCTGAAGCAGGCGTTCGTTGACTTCGCACATCGCCTGCCGTTTTACGGAACGCTGTATGCGTGCATTGATGATGCCGGCGTCGCAAGCATCTTGCCGCGCGTGGTTAAGCCCGTGGTCACTTACGGCCTTGAAGCGGGCGCTGATATTCGCGCTGTGGACATTGAGGCGGTGGGTGCCACGATGCATTTCACAGCGCTGCGCGCGGGCTTTGCGCCGCTGCCAGTTGCTGTGCAGGTTGCAGGACTGCACAATGTTAGAAACGCGCTCGCTGCGATTGCGATTGCGCAGGATTTGGACGTGCCCGGTGAGGCCATCATACGGGCATTACAGAGTTTCGGCGGTGTCGGTCGTCGCTTCCAAAGCTTTGGAGAAATCACGCATAACGGTGCAACGTTTGACTTGATCGACGACTATGGTCATCATCCAGTTGAACTGAAAACCACGCTCGCTGCTGCGCGTGCTGCGTTCCCCGGTCGTCGCCTCGTGCTCGCATTTCAACCGCATCGTTACAGTCGAACGCGCGACCTGTTTGAGGATTTCGCTGCGGTTTTGTCAGAAGTGGATGTGTTACTGCTGGCCGAGGTGTACGCCGCGGGGGAGCCACCGATCATCGCCGCTGACAGCCGCGCTTTGGCGCGCGGGATTCGCCTGCGCGGGCGCGTCGAGCCGCTGTTCGTTGAAGACATTGAGCAGATACCGCAACAGGTGTTGCAACTGGTGCAAAACGGCGATGTAGTGATGACGATGGGCGCAGGTTCTATCGGCGCAACCGCACAAAAAATCGTCCAGGCCGCTAGCGGACTCGCCCATGTGGTCTGACGCGCAATCTATCAACCGCTTGGCAGCGATCGTCGCGGCGATTGCGACCATTGCGCTCGCGTGGTGCCTCACGTCTTGGGCAAGCTCCAAGAGTTATTTCGCGATCAAACAAGTCAAGGTCGTGAACCAGCTTGCCGAAGTTGATCCGGGGCTTTTGGAAGCTGCGATTCGTACTGAATTGCGCGGCACGTTCTTTTCGATCTCGCCGAGTCGGTCCCGTACCCAGTTAAAAAAATTGCCGTGGGTGCGTGACGTGTCGATTAAGCGGCGCTGGCCTTATTCGCTTGATGTGAGTGTGGATGAACATCGCGCGATTGGCTACTGGAACGACAGCGATTTGTTGTCGGATCGTGGCGAAATTTTCCGTGCCGGATCGAAGGTACCGATGCCGCGATTTGATGGCCCCGTGGCGTCCTCTGTTGATGTCCTCAATCGTTATCTGGAGGCTCGCGTAGCGCTTGCTGCACACGGCCTTGAGATCAAGGCCTTTTCCATGTCTCCTCGCGGGGCAATCACTGTCACTACACGTAACGACATGCAAATCGAATTTGGCCGTGAGCAATTTCAGGAACGACTGGCGCGCTTTATGGCGCTGTACGGCAACTGGTCAACCGCCTATCGCAGCGGCCTTGCACGCATTGACCTTCGCTACAAAGCAGCGATTGCCGTCGCGCGCAACGCCAATGCGAATGCCAATGCCGCTGGTGATGTGCAGAAAGGACAATCGTGAGCGAGTTGATCGCAGCGCTGGACATCGGCACCTCGAAAGTCGTCGCGCTGGTCGCCGAGGTTGATGCCAGCGGCCAGCTCAACGTGATTGGCTTTGGTGAGCAACCTTCGCTCGGTTTGCGCAAGGGTATGGTGGTTGACATTGACGCCACGACCAACTCGGTAGCCGCTGCGGTGCGTGAGGCCGCGGCGATGGCCAACTGCAAGGTCACCGATGTGTACGTCGGCATTGCGGGCGCACACATTCGCAGCCTGAATTCCAGCGGCATGGTCGCGATGAAAGACAGCGAGGTCACCGAGGCTGACATGGAGCGCGTGGTCGAAACCGCACGCGCGATTGCCATCCCGAACGACCAGAAAGTGCTGCACACGTTGCCGCAGGAGTACATCATCGACGGGCAGGAAGGCGTGCGCCGTCCGCTCGGTATGAGTGGCCGTCGGTTGGAGGTCAAAGTTCACATCGTCACCGGTGCTGTGTCCGCTGCTGACAACATCGAGAAGTGCGTTCGTCGCTGCGGTTTGAACGTGATGGAACTGGTGCTGCAACCGCTCGCGTCGGCTGCGGCTTGCCTCACCTCCGACGAGATGGAGATCGGCATTGGCCTCGTTGACATTGGCGGCGGCACCACTGATTTCGCGTTATTCACGGGTGGCGCGATTCGTCACACCGGTGTGATCCCGGTGGCGGGTGACCAGATTACCAATGACATCGCGATGTTGCTGCGCACGCCAAGCAAAGAGGCGAGCGACATCAAGCATCGCCACGCCTGCGCGCTGACCAAATTGGTCGAACCGGATGAGCTGATTGAAGTGCCTGGTGTTGCAGATCGCCCCGCCAAATCAATGGCGCGGCACATGTTGGCTGAGGTGGTTGAGCCGCGTGTTGAAGAGCTGTTTCAACTGGTGCATGAGCAGATCAAGCGCTCGGGTTTTGAGCCTCTGTTGCGCGCTGGCATTGCGCTCACCGGCGGCAGCAGCCTATTGCCAGGCATCGCTGAGCTTGGCGAAGAGGTGTTTCATATGCCGGTGCGTATTGCTGCGCCACATTACGGTGGCGCGCTTAAAGATGTGCTCGCCGCACCTAAATATGCAACCGCGATTGGCCTGTTGATGCACGGTCGAGATCAGCAGGTGAAGCTCACGGTGTTGCGCCGTCGCGATTCGGCGGCTGCGGGAATGTTTGCGAAGTTACGGGATGCGTTCGGGGTTTGAGTGGATGGATTTGTAGGAGCGGCGCAAGCCGCGAAAAGGCGTGGGATTGAGCTTGCTTTTCGCGGCTTGC
>JANNYE010000029.1:0-37505 GCA_031409935.1 Burkholderiales bacterium
CTTGTTGAAAATGCCTTCCTGCGAATCAAGGCCTGGCGTGGCATTGCCACGCGATACGCCAAAAATTTGTCCTCATTTGTCGCTGCCGTACAGATTCGATGCATGGTGCTATGGCTCAATATCTCGTGACGACACTATCTAATGCGGGAATCTAGCGCTGTGTTCAATAAGGCCGGGTAGGGCATCACTTCGAGCGCTTTTTCGGTCAACACATATTTTGCAGGCCGAATACGTTCCGTCTCGACCGCCCAGCCGCGGCTGCCGAGTCTTGCCAGCAGCACTGTGCTTTGCGCTGCCGAGCGATATACCCGCCGTGCAACCTGCGCGGCCGTGGCTTCTTCGAGCAGGAAAATCGCAGTCAATGCTTGCCACTCCAGCATCGAAAGTTGGTGTCGCGCGAGCACAGCGTCGAGTGCCACAAAGCTCGAATGACCAAAGCGCATCAACATCGACGGCAAATCACCATCGGTGGGAGCGATGCTGCCCAGCGCAGACAGTCCAAATTCTGTTGCCGTTTTAGGACGCCGCATCAGCGTGGGGTTGTCATCTTCAACGAGCATGGTTCGCGGAATCTTCCGCCTCCGTAAATCTTGGTGGGACTGAGCGGGACTACTTGTCCCACACCTGTTTGATGGAGGACAGCCGTTGACAGGCAACTATATTGCTTAAAGACAATGTGGATCCGCAACCAAGGTCACAAGCTACGTTAAGAAGGCTGAAAAAGATGTCATTCCATTTCTAAATCAATACGATACGTCGTTGCTCCTCCTTGCCGTGCTAACGCACTTTCTGCGTCGTCGCGCCTAGTCTCCTATTGATTTAGAAACGGAATCATTGGTGTTGCTGCGAAAACGCCCGATTATGTCAGGATGCATTTTGTGATGAATCGCCATGAATTGGACAAAAAAGCCACATATAGTGCAAACCGCGTCAGCAACACGATCCTCTCAATGGAAATCGAGGCGGGCACTTGCTGCGCTAGCGTTTCCGTGTATGACGGTTGTTGAGCTTGTGTGTTGTCAGAAAAAAATCACCTCAAACACCACAGCGATAGCGGTGGTGAGGGCCGTTCGACAAGCGGATGCCGTGAATATCGACAGGCCGTTCGTTAGTGCCCCAAAATCTTCGATAAAAAGTCTTTCGACCGATCTGTCTGTGGGTTATTGAAGAAATCGTGCGGATTGTTTTGCTCGACAATTTGGCCTTGATCCATGAAGATCACGCGGTCTGCCACCGCCTTGGCGAAGCCCATTTCATGCGTCACGCAGAGCATGGTGATGCCCTGATTGGCCATCTCGACCATTACGTCGAGCACTTCCTTGATCATCTCCGGATCGAGTGCCGAGGTGGGCTCATCAAACAGCATGATCTTTGGCGTCAGGCATAGCGCTCGCGCAATCGCTACGCGCTGTTGCTGACCACCTGACAGTTGCAGCGGATACTTGCCCGCCTGCTCGGCAATGCGCACCCGCTTCAATTGCACCATCGCTTTTTCTTCGGCCTCTTTTTTTGGCATCTTCCCGACATACATGGGCGACAGCGTCAAATTTTCGAGCACGGTCAAGTGTGGAAACAGGTTGAACTGCTGGAACACCATGCCGACTTCTTTGCGCACTTTGTCGATGGCTTTCACGTCATCGGTCAGCTCAGTACCGTCAACAAATAGATGGCCTTCCTGATGCTCTTCCAGCCTATTGATGCAGCGGATCAACGTTGATTTGCCCGAGCCCGACGGCCCGCAGATCACGATACGTTCGCCTCGCTTCACCTGCAAATTGATGTCGCGCAATACGTGGAAGCTGTTGCCGTACCACTTGTTTAGCTTGTCGAAAACGATGATATTGTCTTGAGTAGCGGTCGTCATAATGTCGTCCCCGAATTAGCGCAATTTGGATTTGTTGAGCTGTTTTTCGATCCACAAGCTGTAGCGGCTCATGGCGAAGCAGAAGGTGAAATAAATTGCAACGATGAACAGGTAGCCTTCCAGTTTGAAGGGCCGCCAGTCGGCGTCGGAATTGAGCGCCAAGCCCAGCGCGCCGGTCAGCTCATACAGCGACACGATATAGACGAGGGAGGTGTCTTTGAACAGGCCGATGAAGTTATTCATGATGCCCGGCACCACCATCGCCAGCGCCTGCGGCAGAATGATCTTGAACTGCGTTTGCCAATACGACAAGCCGAGCGATGCTGCGGCTTCCGCCTGTCCTTTCGGCATCGCCTGCAAACCGCCACGAATCACCTCGGCCATGTACGCCGCCGCGAACAGCGTGACACCGACCAGCACGCGGATCAGCACGTCAATCGAGACCCCTTGCGGCATGAACAGCGGGAACATGAACGAGGCCATGAACAGCACCGAGATCAACGGCACACCGCGAATCAGCTCGACATAAATGGTGCAAAACGTCTTGATCGCGGGTAGGTTGCTGCGACGACCGAGCGCGACGCAAATTGCAATCGGAAAGCAGAGCACGATCGATAACGTGGCGAGCATGATGGTCAGCGGCAGGCCGCCCCAGCGATCCGTTTGTACCACCGACAAACCACCGACGCCGCCGTACATCAGCGCGAAAAACGCAGCCAGCACAATGATCCACGCGGCCACGAGCCATGGCTTCCAGAACATGCGCGTGCAGCTCATCACCAGCAGGCCGACCATCAACAGCGTGGCAACCAGCGGACGCCATTGCTCTTCAAACGGGTAACGACCGAATATGATCAAGCGATATTTTTCGCGAATCACGCCCCAACATGCGCCTACGCCTTCAGCTCGACAGGCATCAGCATTCGCCACGGTGGTGGCCGTAATGATTGCCCAGTTGATGAACTGCGGCACGTAATACAGCAGCAATGCGCCGACAATAACCGTTACGATACTGCTCTGCCAGTTGGCAAACAAATTGCTCTTGACCCAGGGAATCAAGCCCTCGGTATTGACCGGAGCGGGGCGCGAAGGCAGCGATTGGAAGATGATGGTTTCAGCCATGACTAGCGCTCCTTGATCGCTGATTTCGCGTTGTACCAACCCATGAACAGCGAGGTGAGCAACGACGTGGTGAGATAAACCGCCATGATCAGCGCAATGCACTCCACGGCACGACCGGTCTGGTTCAGCGCCGTGTTGGAGATTGACACCACATCCGGGTAACCGATGGCAACAGCGAGTGAAGAGTTTTTGGTGAGATTCAAAAACTGGTTAGTCATCGGCGGAATGATGACGCGTAGCGCTTGTGGCAACAAGACTTGCTGCATTTCTTGCCCAGTCGACAAACCGAGGGCTTGCGAGGCTTCGGACTGCCCGCGAGCGACCGACTGAATGCCCGAGCGAACTACTTCCGCAACAAACGCAGCGGTGTACAGCGTGAGACCGAGCAACACCGCCATGAACTCTGGCGTCAACGCGCCGCCGCCCTCGATGGCAAATTCGCCCTTGGTCGGCAGCTTGAATTCTGACGGGGAACCGCCGGCGAGCCAGCCCAGAACGCCGCCAATGATGATGATCGCGACTGGCAGCCAGAACATGCTGCGCAGTTGTCCGGTGGCTTCAAACTTCGTTTGCGCCCAGCGGCGATAGAACCACGCTGCGAGCACACCCGCCGCCAATCCCGCCAGCATCCACAGGTGTCCGCTTTCCCACACCGGTGCCGGAAAGGTCAGCCCGCCTTTGCTCAGGAAAACCGAGCCGATTTGCTTGGCGTCGGCAATGTCCGGTAAAAATTCGGTGAACAGCAGATACCACATGAGCAGTTGCAGCAGCACGGGCACATTGCGAAACAATTCAACATACGCTTGGCACAGCCCACGCACTAAACCGTTGCGCGAGAAGCGACCAATGCCGATCAGCGTGCCGAGAATGGTAGTCAGGATGATGCCGACGATGGCCACGCGCAACGTATTCGAGACGCCAATCAGGAACGCCTTCCAGTACGGATCGTTCGAGTCGAATGCGCTTAGCGATTCGCCGATGTCGAAACCGGCGGGCTGGGTCAGGAAATCAAAGCCGCTCTTGATGCCGCGAATGCGCATGTTCTCGGCGGTGTTATGGGCAAGAAACCACGCCACACCTCCAATAACAAGCACCGCAACGATCTGGTACAGCAAGCCGCGAAAGGCCTGGCTTCGCCACGACCAGTCACGTTTAGTAGGTGGTTTTCTTGGTGCAACGGCCATGCATTTCCCCGCAAATTGTGTGGATCCGGCGTCAGGACTTCGTGTTGTTCCTGTTAAGGTGAAGCGGCTCATTTGCAGGCAGACAAACGAACCACCCTCACCCTAACCCTCTCCCGCGTGCGGGAGAGGGGACTATTGCTTTTTCGCTCCGAGCGTTCGCTGGGCGATTGCCGTAGCGAGCGGGATGCAGTGCTAGGCGACCGTTGGCGACGCGTACTTTAGGTACGCGAGCCGACGGGCAACGACGCAATGCGCCCGCGCAGTAGGCAAGCGCCTAGCGAACCGGGTAGGCGTACATGAGTCCGCCTTTGTTCCACAGATTGTTAGCGCCACGTGGCAATTTCAAAGGCGATTTCGGGCCCACATTGCGCTCGAACATCTCGCCGTAGTTGCCGGTCGCTTTGAGCGCTTTGGCCATCCACTCTTTGTCCAAACCGAGCAGCTTGCCCGTATCCTCAGTGGTGCCTAGCAGGCGCTGAACGACTGGATCGGTGCTGGTCTTCATCTGATCAACGTTGGCTTGCGTGACGCCATATTCCTCGGCTTCGAGCAGACCGTAGACGACCCACTTGACGATGGCGAACCATTCGTCGTCACCACGGCGCACCATCGGGCCGAGTGGCTCTTTGGAGATCAGCTGTGGCAGGATGAGATGCTCATCTGGAACCTTGGCTTCCTTGTTACGAACTGACGCCAGGCCCGATGCGTCCGTGGTGTAGGCGATGCAGCGACCTGCGAAGTACGCGCCGGTTGCAGCTTCTACTTTTTCGAACACAACCGTCTTGATGCCCAAGCCGTTGGCTTTGGAGAAGTCGGTCAGGTTTTTCTCGGTCGTGGTGCCGGACTGCACACACACGGTTTGACCCTTCAACTGCTTGGCATCCTTGATCTTCGACTTGGTCGTGACCATGAAGCCTTGACCGTCGTAGTATGTAACAGCGGTCTGGTGCAAGCCGAGTGAGGCGTCACGGGTCAGCGAGAACGTGGTGTTGCGTGCGAGGATATCGACTTCGCCCGATTGCAGTGCAGCAAAGCGCTGCTGTGCATTCAGCGGAACCCACTTGACCTTGGTCGCATCACCCAAAACGGCGGCAGCGATTGCTTTGCAGGTGTCGGCGTCAAGGCCGGTCCAGTTGCCCGCAGAGTCCGCTTGCGAAAAGCCCGCGAGGCCCGTGTTCACGCCGCAAACTACCTGGCCTTTGGCTTTGATGCTGTCGAGCGTTTTGCCTGCGTGCGCTGGCAATGAAGCCAGAGCACCAGCCGCCAATAGCGCGCTGAGCAGAACTTTCGTTGTTGAGTGGGTCATTGATGAATCTCCTTGAAATGATGTCGTAAAGTGAGCGTGTTACGGCGTGAGTGCCCTTACCGTCCGGCGGGCATTACACCAGAGAACTTAGGGGCTTGCATAGGCATACACATACGCAAACGGCATGCCATGATACGTAATTCAGAATATCTCGCCATTTTGTTTCAAAAGCACGGGAAATCCCTAATAACGTTGGTGGTGGCGGCGTGCGGCCTCACCCAATTAAGTGCAACTCAAGCGACGCCACGCCGCGTTGCGTGCCGAGCAACACCACCGAATCGCCCGTCTCGAAAACGAACTCTTCGCCGGGTCTGGGAATGCGCGATCTGCCACGTCGCACCAGTGTGATCTCCACTTCGCCGCCACGAAACCCTGCTGCCACCTCGCCCCAATTGCGACCCACTGCATTTGCTGAGTCGCTCAGCAGCACTGTGTGTAGCAGTCGCGCGTCCGCCTCACTTTCGTTACCGTCGCTGGCACCGCGATAGAACCCTTGAAACAGGCTGTAGCGCTCTTCGCGCACTGCCCGGATGCGCTTCAATACTTGCGTCAGCGGCGTACCGAGCAGCAGCAACGAGTGTGATGCCAGCATCAGCGAGCCCTCAAGCACCTCAGGCACCACCTCTGTCGCGCCGGCAGCCAGCAGGCGCTCTATCGGTTCATCATCGGTGGTGCGCACCACGATGGGCAGTTCTGGGCGAATCGCTTTTGCGGTGCCAATAATCTTCAGCGCCGCGTCGATATCTACAAACGACACCACCAGCGCACGCGCGCGCTCCGCGCCCGCTGCCACTAGCGCTTCGCGCCGTTGCGCATTGCCAAACACTACGTTGCCGCCCGAAGCACTCCCCAACGCTTCCCGCACCCGCTCCGGGTCGTGATCGAGCGCCACAAAGCGCACGTTCTCTGCCTCAAGCAAGCGCGCCAAATACTGCCCGCTGCGCCCGTAGCCGCAGATGATTACATGATCCTGCCGCTGCATCGTCTCCGAAGCGATCTTGAAAATATCGGCCGACCGCGCCAGAAAGTCGTTGGCTGTAATGCGCTTGTTGACACGCTCTGCAAGTCGTGGCAAAAAAGGTGCGGCGAGCATCGACAGCAGCATGGCCGCAATCACAATCTGCGCCGCACGTGGGTCAAGCGCACCGGTGGTCAGGCCAAGCGTGATGAGAACAAATCCAAATTCACCGCCGGGTGCGAGCAGTGCAGAGACTATGTTTGCATCCGCAGTTTTGGAGCCAAAGCGCCTCGCCAGCGGTTGCAATATGGCTGTTTTGCCCATCAACAAAATGCCCAACGTCAGCACCACCCAGCCCAATTGGGTCGCCACGAATCTGCCGTCTAATTGCATGCCAACCGAGATGAAAAACATGCCTAGCAACACATCGCGAAACGGACGAATGTCGTCCTCCACTTGCAGCTTGTATTCCGTCTCCGCAATCAACATGCCGGCCACGAACGCGCCCAGTGCATGCGGCAAACCGGCAAGGTGACACAGCCATGCCAACAACAGCGTCACCAACAACACGTTGAGCATAAAAAGCTCGCTGGTTTTGCGCTGTGCCACGATGCGAAACCACGCTCGTAACACCGGTTGACCAAAGCCCAATAACAGCCCCAACAGCACGGCCACCTTGATCGCTATCCAGCCCATATCGACCATGCCCATGGCGCTGCCAACGCCCAGCGCAGGCAACAAAATCAACAGCGGCACCACCGCTAAATCTTGAAACAACAACACCCCAATCACCGGGCGGGCGACCGGCGACGACAGCTCGTTTCGCTCCGCCAACAGCTTGATGCCAATAGCGGTGGACGACATGGCCAGCGCCGCTCCCAACACGATCGCGGAGGCCAGCGTTTGCGACAACGCCAAAGCGATCAGTGCGAACAACAGCAATGACAGCAGGTACTGCGCTGAGCCCAAGCCCAACACCAGCCGCCGCATCGAGCGAAATTGCGGCAGGGAAAACTCAAGCCCAATCGAGAACATCAAAAACACGATGCCGTATTCAGCGATCTCACGGGCCTGCGCCGAATCCGGGATCAGCTTGAATGCCTGCGGGCCCAACAACATGCCGACAATCAAATAGCCGAGCAACGAGGGCAGTCGCAAACGCCGACAAATGCCCACCGACAACACGCTGGCGGCGAGCACGATGACGATGAGGGCGAGCGGCGAATTCATGATGACTCCGAATCTAGCATTCTCGTGCGGTGTTTGCTCCCCTCTCCCCTTGAGCAGAAGCCAACTGGCGCAAGTGTGCGCCGGGGGCTGGGGGAGAGGGGGATGGTCGCCATGCGACACCATCTCGCGTCACTCCAGGCCTCCCCCTCTCCCTAACCCTCTCCCTCCGGGGGAGAGGGGACAGAACCAGCAACCGCGTTCACGCCCTCGCCTACACTCTGCCGATGCTTGACCGCTTCGCGCTACCGCTATTTGCTGCCCCGAACCGCCTCGTTGCGCGCGGCTGCTTGCGTGTGGGGCTCAGCGCGAACGCCGTGACTGGGATCGGTGCTGTGATCGGCTTCGCCACGCTGCCGTTACTCGCTACGCAGCAGTACCGTTGGGCGCTCGTACTCGTCCTCATCAATCGTTTTCTCGACGGCGTGGACGGCGCGATGGCGCGCTGCGGCGCTAGTGGCCCCACAGATCGAGGTGCGTTTCTCGATAGCGTGTGCGATTTCTTGTTCTACGCGGCAGTGCCACTCGGCTTCGCGCTGGCGAACCCTGCGCAGAATGCGCTGCCCGCTGCGGTGCTCCTCGCCAGTTTCATCGGCACGGCGTCCACGTTCTTGGCGTTCGCAGCGGTTGTGGCCAAGCGTGGCATGCTCAGCCCGACCTACCCAAACAAAGGCTTCTACTACCTTGGTGGTTTCACCGAAGGCACTGAAACGATTCTGCTGTTTTGCGCGATGTGTCTCTGGCCGCAATACTTCGCGTGGCTGGCTTACGGCTTCGCGGTGGCGTGCGGCATCACCACCCTGACCCGCCTATATTTCGGCATGAAGAGCTTGTAAGGAGACGTTTTGACTACGCAACAAATCGCGCTCAGCTGCGTCCTTGCGCTGATGGTTTTCTCGGTCGCACTGGAATTAAAGGTCGACGATTTTCGCCGTGTCGCCAAAACGCCCAAGTCCGTAATTTGCGGGCTGATTCCGCAATTTATTTTGTTGCCAGTGGGCACGTGGCTGGCCACTTTGGCGCTTGATTTGCCGCCCAATGTTGAGGCGGCGATGATCCTCGTCGCGGCCTGTCCGGGCGGCAGTTTGAGCAACGTGATCACCCATTTTGGGCGCGGCAACACCGCCCTGTCGGTGAGTGTTTCTGCGGTTGCCTCGGTGATTGCCTTGTTCGCCACACCGTTTAATTTTGGCTGGATGATCGCCACCAATCCGGCCACCGCGAGCTGGTTGCGCGAGTTGAATCTTGATGTGTCGGGCCTGTGGATGAGTTTGCTGCTGTTGCTGGCGATTCCGATGAGCCTTGGGCTCTGGGTCGCGTATCAATATCCAAAACTGACCGCCAAAGTCCAAAAAACACTCGCCAATTTTTCGCTCTTCGCGCTGTTGGCTTTCATCGTTTTAGGGCTCATCAAAGAGCGGCAACTGCTTACCTTCGGACTGCTGCCGATGCTGTCCATTGTGGTGGTTCACAACGCCTGTGGTCTCTTTTTCGGCTGGATCACCAGCGTGTTGATGGGAGTGTCCGAGCGTGATCGACGCGCGGTGATGATCGAAGGCGGCATGCAGAATGCGGGTCTCGCACTGGGCATCATCGCGCTGCAATTCAACGCGGACTTGGGCATGGTCATCATCGCCAGTTTGTGGGGCATGTGGCACATCGTGAGCGGCTTGTCACTCGCGTTTTGGTGGAGACGCAAAGATGCGCGCAGCAGTGTTTGACCTGGTAATTCGCGGTGCCACGGTGTTTGATGGCACCGGCGGCGAGCCAGCGATTGCTGACGTCGCCGTACGTGACGGCGTGATTGTTGAGGTGGGGCGCGTGGATGACGCTGGCACCGAAGTTATTGATGCCCAAGGCGCATGGCTCACCCCCGGCTTCATCGACATTCACACCCACTTTGACGGGCAGGCCACGTGGGACGAAACCTTCAGTCCGAGCATCCATCACGGCGTGACCACGCTGGTGATGGGTAACTGCGGCGTCGGCTTTGCGCCGGTGCGCACCGGTCGTGAGTATCGGCTCATCAACTTAATGTCCGGGGTGGAGGACATCCCCGGCTCTGCGCTCACCGAGGGCATGCGCTGGGGTTGGCAGAGTTTCCCCGAGTACATGGACGCGCTTGACCGCATGCCGCACAGCCTAGATTTTTTGTGTCAGGTGCCGCACGACGCGCTGCGTATGTTCGTGATGGGCGAGCGCGGTGAGCGGCGCGAAGCGGCAACCGTTGCCGACATTGCTGCGATGCGCTTGCTGCTGCGCGAGGCGCTAGTGGACGGTGCCTGCGGTTTCTCCACCGGGCGCAGTGACAATCACCGCACCAGCGAGGGGCTGGAAACGCCCGCCGCAGACGCTGCCGCGAGCGAGCTGTGCGGCGTGGTACAGGCATTTGACGGGCTCAATCACGGCGTGTTGCAAGTGGTCAGCGATTTTGATTTGCTGCGCGGCGACCCTTCTGACAATGCGCAGTCGCGGGCTCGCTTTGCGGCGGAATTTGATCTGGTTGAGGCGGTGGCTCGCGTTGCGAATCGGCCGACCTCCATGACCTGGCTGCAGCGCGATCCAGGCGGTTGGCAATATGTGGCGATGCAAGAGCGCGTTGATACAGCCGTGGCGCAGGGCTTGCCGCTGTACCTGCAAACCGCAGCTCGCGGCATTGGCGTCATCATCGGGTTGGATGCCAGTTTTCATCCGTTCATGGGCTTTCCGTCGTATCAACCGTTGGCCGCATTGCCGCTTGCCGAGCGTGCACAAGCGATGCGCGAGCCGACGATGAAGGCCACGATGCTGGCCGAAAAATCCGCGCGCCTGGCCGGTGACGGCACGCCGATTCCTCCGCTGGTGGACATGCTTCTCGCGCAGATTGAACTGATCGCCGCGCGCATGTTTCCGCTCATCGAACCGTTCAACTACGAGCCCGCCGTGCAGCAAAGTTTTTATGTTCGCGCCAAGCAGCGCGGTATTGCTGCGTTGGACGCGCTGTACGACTATCTGGCCGAGGGCGACGGCAGCAACTTGATCTACTTTCCGATTTTTAATTACAACGGCGGCAACCTCGACGCGGTGGCCCAGATGCTGCGCCATCCGCGTGCGCTGTCTGCCCTGTCAGATGCTGGCGCGCACGTCGGCACCGTGTGCGACGCCAGTTTCACCACTTATCTGCTCACCCACTGGGGCGCGGGTCAGCCGCGCGCGCGCGCCACCGGAACGCAGCCGGTTGAGCGGCTGGTGGAGATGCTCACGCGGCGCAACGCGCGCCACTTGGGGCTCACTGATCGCGGCGTGATTGCACCGGGCATGCGTGCCGATCTGAACCTGATCGACCCGCAGCGCTTGTCAACTGGCACGCCCCACATCGTGCGCGATCTACCCGCAGGCGGTCGCCGTTTTTTGCAGAAAGGCGAGGGCTACATCGCGACCTGGGTGGCGGGCGTTTGCGTGCAACGGCACGGTGAAATCAGCCACGCTCGACCGGGGCGGTTGGTGCGCATGGGGTAGTTTGTTTCGTGGTTTTGTAGGGTGGCGAATTTGGCAACTGCGCCGTGCCCACCGGGCGTTGGCAACAGTTGCCGATTGCGAATCGCAAACCCATTGTGGGCAGAGGCCCACCCCGAACGAGCGGTGAAATCAGGCTGTCGTGTATCGAAATCGCCGGTGGGCAGAGGCTGCCCTCCCTACAGCTTTTGCCGCTAAGCGCCATTGCATATGGGCTAACCGCAATAAAGTGCGACAATCGACTTAGGCGCTAATCAATGCCTTGCCCATGATAAACCTAGTGTCTAGCCAAAAGCTGGTTAGTAGTTTTTGTAGGGTGGGCGCCCCGTGCCCACCATCGTCTGGCGGGCACGGGGTGCCCACACCCACCCGCCACAACGGCGAAACGACGCGCCACCCCATTCGGCGGCACCGCGAGCGTGCCGCTCTACGGATTAATCACCAGCACATTGAACTTTTGATTCGCCAGCATCGTGCCTGCCCCGCTGATGCCGTAAATCGCCCACTTGCCCGCAGGGCAGCCACCGAGTCCGGTGTCTTCGTAGTACACCGCCACCGGGTTGCCGAATACGGGGTTGCCGCCCGCGTTGGCCACACTATTGCTACCGAAATTCGGTGTGATCACCAAAATCGCATCGGGCTTGGCGTTGGTGAGCGGGTGATCGATCGCCGTGCGCGAGGCGGACGCCCCGAATGCGCCGCACGGCCCGCTGGCTGGCACTTGATGCGTGAACATATTGGTGCCGCTCTGCTTGGCCGAATTGCCGGGCTGATTCTCGCCCGCGCCCGGCAGGCGAATGCCGCCGGAGGCGCGAACGACAAACTGGTTGGGAGCGGTGGAGGCGACGTCGGCGGCGGTGTTGTCGCCCCACACGAATGCGCCGTCGTGATTGGCGTTGGCGCGAAATCCGGCGGCGAAACTGTATTGTCCCGCAGCGGTGTTGAGCGTGCCGCCTGGCACAGTAGCGGCTTGTGCCGTGGCGTTGCTTTGGTTGCCACCACCAACGGTGGACCACAGGCTGCTGGACGTATTGCTTTGACCGCCGGCAACGATTGCATATTGGCCCGCTGAATTGCCCAATCCACCACCTACCGTGCCGAAAATAGACGTCACTTGATTGGAGGAGGCGGACGGAACCGCGCTCCCGCCTCCGGCGATCGTCGCGCCCACCGTGAGTGCTGCGACCGCGTTGACCCGACTGCCGTTAATGGTGTTCGGCGTGATGAATGTTGCATTGCCGTCCGTCGCATACGAAATCCGCAACCCATCGTCACCATTGGCCGGATCAACCAAGAGCTTGATCGTGGACTGCAGGGCTTTGATGGTAAGCGGACGGTTGTCGTTGTTGCCGAGCACCGAGGCGACACCTGCGCCCAGCGCGGAGAACGTGTTGCCGCCCTGCACAAAGGCGTTGGCCGGACCCGCATCGTCCGCCGCGCAGGCCCACGCGCTGCCATTCCATTTGACGATTTGATTGGTGGCGCAAGCGGTGGTCGGCAACAGTTGGTTCGCCGTCAAGCCAATCGTGCCCGTGGTGCTGATCGGCCCGCCGGTCAGGCCGCTGCCTGTGGCCACGCTGGTGACGGTGCCGCCGGTGGTGCCGCAGCCTGCCAGCAAAAAGCTCTGCACGGAAGCGGGGGTGTTGCGCGTGCCGATGCCGAGGTTCAGGCCGTTGGTCAGCGCCGCGCCGCTGAAGCCCGCGATTTTGCGACTGATGATGGTCGCATCGGCGGTGGTGAAAATGGGGTTGGCGAGCGCGTCCTTGTCATCGGTCACCCGCAGGCCGCAGGCGGGACAGGCGATGTTCGATTCGACGGTGGGCGCGTCGCTGGCGGCAAACGAGGTGTTCGCCAGCAGCGGCGCACCGCGCAGCCCGAGCGCATAACGGGTCAGCACGAGGCCGTCGTTTTCTAAGGAGGAGCCGCCGTTGTCAAACGGGCAGACCTGGGCGAGGGCGGGTGCAGCAGCGAGGCTCGCCGCCGAGGCTGCCGTGATCCACACTCGGCTGATACCGCGCAACACGGTGTCGGATAGCGACGTATGTTTCATGCGGTGCCTCTCGCGGTGGCTGGAACGACGATTATTGCTTAATGCCCGGGCGACATCAAGTCGTCGCCTACACGGCGGCGTAGCGGCGTAGGCTGTGCGCCACAGCGCGCACCATGGGCGTGTTGATCGAGGTAGCGCAATGGCGTAGGGTGGGCACCCCGTGCCAACCAATCCCCCGCAAAACAATCCACTCGGCAATGCAACGTTACGGTGGGCAGAGGCTGCCCACCGTACACATCATCGTTCCTTGGAGTATTCAGCTTTTCGCCGAATCTGTTGTTTTAATTGGGCTAAGCGGGGTAAAACGCATTTAATCGATAAACAGTGAAAAGTGTCTCTAAGCCCAATATAAAAGAGCCTTTCAGCAGAAAGCTGTACCTAAAATTTAACCTGCGCACCGAGTTCCAACACGCGATTGGTGGGAATCTGAAAGTAAGCAGTCGCTGACTGGGCGTTGCGCGCCATTAGGCTGAACAATCGTTGCCGCCACACCGAAATACGCTGGCACGGCGTTGCCACTAACACTTCGCGGGAGACGAAAAATGAGGTGTCCATCATCTCGAACTCGATGCCGTGATCTTTGGCCGCGATGGTCAGGGCTTTCGGAATGTCCGGCGCGTTCATGAAGCCGTAATTCACCACCATTTTGAAGAACCCGTTGCCGAGGTCTTCGACCTTGACGCGTTTGGCGCGCGTCACCAGCGGCACGTCGTCGAAGTGAACGTGCAGCACGATATTTCGCTCATGCAAAATTTTGTTGTGCTTCAGGTTGTGCAGCATCGCGGCGGGCATTTCGTCCGGCGTCGAGGTCATGAACACCGCTGTGCCCTGCACCCTCGTTGCATCGCGGGCCAGCGACACGATCATGGGGGCGAGCGGCAGCGCGGTTTCTTTGCGTTGCTGCGCCATCAGATTGCGGCCACGTTTCCAGGTGGTCATGAACACCAATACCACGAGCCCGACCACCAGCGGAAACCAGCCGCCGTCAGGGATTTTGATTGCGGTGGACGCCACCAGCGCAATATCAACAATCAAAAACAAGCCCACCAAGGCGAACGCCCCGAGCTTGTTCCACTTCCACAAACCGACGGCCACGATGGCAAATAGCACGGTGTCCACCAGCATCGCGCCAGTCACGGCCAGACCGTACGCTGCCGCCAGATTCGAGGTGCTGCGAAACGAAATCACCACGATGAACACCAGCACAAACAACGTCCAATTGATCGCGGGCAGATAAATTTGGCCCTCGCTTTTGTGCGAGGTGTGCACCACTTTCATGCGCGGCAAAAAGCCCAGTTGAATGGCTTGTCGTCCGATAGAAAACGCGCCGGAGATTACTGCCTGCGACGCAATCACGGTCGCTGCACCGGCCAGAATCACCATCGGAATGAGCATCGCGTGCGGCACCTGATCGTAAAACGGATGCATCTTGCAGGCCGCTGCTGCATTGGCGGCCGCCTGCTCGGCGCAGGTCTTCAAAATCAGCGCGCCCTGACCGAAATAATTGAGCACCAAGGTCGGCATCACCCAGCTAAACCACGCCACGCGAATCGGCTTGCGCCCGAAATGGCCCATGTCGGCATACACCGCCTCCGCTCCGGTCACAGCCAGCACCGCCGAGCCGAGAACCACCAGCGAAAGCTTTGGGTTTTCAAACAAAAACCGCAGCGCGTACATCGGGTTCAACGCCTTGAGCACGTCCGGATTGGCGGACAGGTGATAGATGCCAAGGCTACCTAACACCAAAAACCAGAACGCCATGATCGGGCCGAACCATTTGCTCACCCGCCCGGTGCCGCCCGCCTGCACGTAAAACAAGCCGGTCAAAATCACCAGCGCTACCGGCACCACGAACACTTGCAGATCGGGATTGATTTCAGTCAAGCCCTCCATCGCGCCCAGCACTGACACGGCGGGCGTGATGATCGAATCGCCGAAGAACAGGGCCACGCCAAAGATACCCAACAAGGTCAGATAGCGCCGCTGCGTCACGCTCGACACTGCACGCAGCGCCAACGCCAGCAGCACCATGGTGCCGCCTTCGCCCTGATTGTCGGCGCGCAAAATGATGAAGGCGTACTTGATGGCCACCACGATGGTGAGCACCCAGAAGATGATGGAGAGCAGACCCAGTACGTTGGCCTCGTTCAGCGCAATGCTGTGAGTGGCGCTGAAAAAAACCTCTTTCAACGTGTACAGGGGGGATGTGCCGATGTCGCCATACACCACGCCAACAGCGCCGAGGGACAGGGCCGCTAGCTGCGCCCCCTTTGGATGTTTAGTCGCGTGGGCGCTTGCCGCGTGTGAACTCATGAATGGGTGAGTGGCTGAATACGAGAGCGCGGATTGTATGCCTGTTGTAGAGGTATTGTGCGGTGCAGCATTTTGGATTGGATTCCGCGACAGCGCGGTTTGGCTCCCTCCCCCAGCGGGGGAGGGCTGGGGTGGGGGCAGTGGCGCGCAGAACCAACGTGGCTTTTATGCGAAGTTCCCCCCACCCTAACCCTCCCCCGCTGGGGGAGGGGACTAAACCTGCGAAAGGCGGTGGCCTACGCCCGGTTCAGCGGCAAATTCAGCAACAAGTTCTGCGGCTTCAGCTTCAACTTACCCTCCGCATCCATCGCCATCGCCAGGTACACCGGCTTTCCGGCGATGTTGGCGCGCATATCGGCTGGATTCTTGAAGCGCAGCTCGAACAGGCACAACAGCCGCGCCATGCGCGCCTCGTCGACCGGCGCGTTGTTGTAGAGATCGTTCAGAATGCTGCTCGCGGTGACGTCGAGGCCGACATGCCACACCCATTGCTGATCATCAATCTCGCGACGATGCACGATGGTCACGTCCACGCCCAAGAAATGCGCCACCCATTTCTCCAGCACCCGCATCAGCGCGTCCAGCGCCGGTTGTCCGCGATTGACGCTCACTGCCAGATCGTGCCGCTCGTCGCGATCCCAATAAATCGCCGAGTTGTCGGTCGAAAGTACGTCTAGATCAATCGAGCGCGTCGGCGTGTTCTGTTTTTTGAGCAATTCGCCCAGCGAGCCAAAACCGCCCGTTTCAGAAAATACCTCGACGGTTTCGTCATCCGCCACCATCACCGCACCGTCTTCCAGCACTGACACCTTTTGCACGCGGAACAAACATTCCGCCATGCGTGCTTCGAGCGGATCGGCGTCCTCCCCGAGAATGTGGCGCAGGAAAATCTGCGTGAGCTGGAATACAAACATCGGCGGCACATCGACGCCGTCGCCCTTGAACAGCCCCGTGTAAGCGGCCTCCAGCGTGGGCGCAGCGAGCATACGATCACGGAATTTGAGCAGAATTCGATAGTTCGCCTGCGCATCCGGGTCGCTAATTTGCAGGATTTCGGCGGCGGCAACGACGCGACGCGGCGCGGCGATCAACACCTCATGCAGCTTAAGCTCCGCCGGGCAGGACTCCGCGGCCGGCGCGATTTCAGGGCGCAAGAAGAATGAGCGGATGAAATCGTCGGTAACGGTGAGCGCGTCGCCAGACCGAGCGAGTAATCCGTAACCGCAGGATGGCCAAAAATCGGGCATGAGAACGCTTGAAATGAAAGAGGTTGGCAAGCGTACTCGAAGCTGTACTAAAATTTGGGTTGTTCAAGGAGCGTTGCAACCGGTGCCCATCATTTTTGGCGCGACCGGCTAGGCTTGAACAAGCTTTTTCCAACCGCGCTCGCAGTTTTGGTGACATCCGGGTCACAACGCTTGCGAGCCACGGGCTTAACGCCTGCCACTCCCTGTCGCTGTTTCGTGTGTCGCCCAATTAAATTGGAGTGACTGATGAACGCTATTGCCGATAAAGTTTTTACAGATTATGTGATCGCCGACCGCTCGCTGGCCGAATGGGGCCGCAAAGAAGTCAAGATCGCCGAGACCGAAATGCCGGGCCTGATGGCGATCCGCGAGGAATTCGCTGCCGCTCAGCCGCTCAAGGGCGCGCGCGTGACCGGCTCGATCCACATGACGATCCAAACCGCCGTGTTGGTCGAGACGCTGCAGGCGCTCGGCGCATCGGTGCGCTGGGCGTCGTGCAACATTTATTCAACGCAAGATCATGCGGCTGCTGCGCTCGCCGCACGCGGCACGCCGGTGTTTGCCACCAAAGGCGAAACGCTGGCTGAATACTGGGATTACACCCACCGCATTTTCGAATTCGGACCCAAAGGCAGCGAAGGCGAAGGCCCGAACATGATCCTTGACGACGGCGGTGACGCCACGTTGCTGATGCACCTTGGCCAGCTCGCAGCAAAAGATGCCTCGTTGATCGCCAACCCCACGTCGGAAGAAGAAACCTGCCTGTACAACTCGATCAAAGCGAAGCTCGCGGTTGATCCAACTTGGTATGCGCGCAAAGCCAAAGACATCATCGGCGTGACCGAAGAGACCACCACCGGCGTGCACCGCCTGAACGAATTGAGCGCTAAGGGCACGCTGCTGTTCCGCGACATTAACTTAAACGACTCGGTCACCAAGAGCAAGTTTGACAATCTGTACGGCTGCCGCGAATCGCTGGTGGATTCCATCAAGCGCGCCACCGACGTGATGATTGCAGGCAAGGTCGCCGTCGTTGCCGGTTACGGCGACGTGGGCAAGGGCTCGGCGCAGGCATTGCGCGCGTTGTCGGCCCAAGTGTGGGTGACTGAAATCGACCCGATCAACGCGTTGCAAGCCGCGATGGAAGGCTTCAAAGTCGTCACCATGGAATACGCCGCAGACAAGTGCGACATTTTTGTGTCCGCCACGGGCAATAAGAGCGTGATTACTTATGCCCACATGGCAGCGATGAAAGACGAAGCGATTGTGTGCAACATTGGCCACTTCGACAACGAAATCGATGTTGCGGCGCTTGAAAAATGCACGTGGGACGAGATCAAACCACAGGTGGATCACGTGATTTTCCCGGACGGCAAAAAGATCACGCTGCTCGCCAAAGGCCGCCTCGTGAACTTGGGTTGCGCCACCGGACACCCAAGCTTTGTGATGAGCTCGTCGTTTGCCAATCAGGTGATCGCACAAATGGAGCTGTTCACCAAGCCTGAAGCCTACGAAAGCGGCAAGGTCTACGTATTGCCAAAGCATCTCGACGAAAAAGTCGCGCGTTTGCACCTGAAAAAAGTCGGCGCGATGCTGACTGAACTGACGACTGAGCAAGCGGCCTACATCGGCGTGAGCAAAGCCGGCCCTTACAAGCTCGACACGTATCGGTACTAGGCCGTTTCAGGTAGGGTGGGCAACTTGTTGCCCACGCGTGATGCGGTTCGCAAACAACGTGGGCACGGGGTGCCCACCCTACGAAAGAACACCATGATTCGCTTGCTCATCATCTGGGTACTCAACGCCGTCGCGCTGATGGCGGTCGCGTATTTCATGCCGCAGATCAAGGTAACGAGCTTCGTCTCCGCATTGATCGCAGCGTTTGCGCTGGGTTTCGTCAACACGTTAATTCGTCCAGTGTTGACGCTACTCACGCTGCCGATTTCCGTACTCACGCTCGGTTTTTTCTACCTCGTGATCAATGGCCTGCTGTTCTGGATGGTGGGCAAACTGCTCAACGGATTCACCGTTGACGGCTTCTGGGCGGCCGTGTTTGGCGGCCTGCTTTACGGCTTGATTTCATGGGCACTGGCCATGATCATTCCGTTCGGCAAAAAGTCCAAATAATTTCCCCCGTGTGTACTCGTGCGTGCTGATGTGCTGCTGGTTGAGCGCGGGCTTGCGCCTTCGCGCACGGCGGCGCAACGGCTAATTGCAGCGGGCCATGTGTTCGCATGCGATGGCAACTCACGCGTCGCTCTGAGCAAATCCAGCGTCTCCGTCGCGGAAGATATTTCGCTTGAAATCGAAGCCAGTGATCTGGATCGTTTCGTGTCGCGAGGCGGGCTGAAGCTGGACGGTGCTTTGACGCATGTCGGACTGGATGTTGCGCACCTGCACTGCCTGGATGTTGGCCAATCCACGGGCGGATTCACTGATTGCCTGCTGCAACGCGGCGCGGCGCATGTGGTGGGTGTGGACGTCGGGCATGATCAGTTGCATGCGCGCATGCGGGCGAATGCTCGGGTCATCTGCATTGAGGGCATCAATGCGCGAACGCTAGATGCGGCAGGCCTTGTCGGAGCGGCCTTGGCCGCGATTCAAAGTCTGCAGCCAGCGGATGGCGGCACAACTGATCGCGGCCAAGGCCGCTCCTACAGCGCTTCCTTTGATGTAATCGTTGCCGACGTCTCGTTCATTTCGCTGACCAAAATTTTGCCGCAATGGCCTGCGTTGCTTGCCACGCGTGGTCGCGTGTTGAGCCTTGTAAAACCGCAGTTCGAAGTAGGTGCCGACAGTCTCGCGCGCGGTGGAATCGTGCGTGACGCATCGCTTTACACAACAGTTGAAGTAACGATTTGTGCCGCATGCGCGCAGGCAGGTTTACGCGTGCTCGACTACTTCGACAGCGCCATCACCGGCACCGACGGCAATCGCGAATTTTTCGTTTATGCAGAAGCAGCGGACAAAGCATGAGCAAGCCCAGCAGAGCCGCCGCCGACGAATTTCGTGACTATTGCCTAGAACTGTTCGACACGCTTTCACCGCACGCGGGTATCGCCGGAATCGCAGCGAAGCGCATGTTCGGCGGCATCAGTTTTTCGGTTGACGGCAAGACTTTTGCCATCATCGCAATGGATCAGTTGTGGCTCAAAGTGGATGACGAAACACGCGCTGCGTTCGAGGCGGCGCATTGCGAAATTTTCACGTATGTGTCGGCGACGAAGACCAGCACCATGAACTACTACACGGTGCCGTCCGACGCGATGGAATCGGCTGCGCTCATGCGCCCGTGGGCCGAACGAGCTTGGGGCGCAGCACTTCGCGCCGCTGCGCCGAAAGCCAAGAAATCAAACAAGATCACCCAAAAATGAACAACATTTCCTTCGAATTTTTTCCACCGAACACACCAGAAGGTGCAATCAAACTGCGCACCGTCACGCAACAACTCGGCGCGCTAGAACCCGAATTTTTCAGCGTGACGTACGGCGCGGGCGGCTCGACGCGCGAAAAAACGTTGTCCACCGTGCTCGAAATTATCGATGCTGGATTTCACGCAGCGCCGCATCTTTCGTGCATCGGCGCGACCAAACAAAGCATCGCCGAAACGCTCGATCTATACAAAGAAAAAGGCATCCGTCGCATCGTCGCCTTGCGTGGCGATATGCCCAGTGGTATGGGCGCGATGGGGGATTTCAGCTATGCCACCGATCTCGTGAAATTCATTCGCGAAACTCACGGCGATCACTTCGTAATCGAGGTCGCAGCCTACCCGGAATATCACCCGCAAAGCCGCTACGCCGAGGCCGACCTTAAAAATTTCGTGACCAAGGCCAACGCCGGTGCGCACTCCGCCATCACGCAGTTTTTCTTCAGTGCCGACGCCTACTTTCACTTCGTCGACGAGGTGCGCAAACGCGGCGTGACCATCCCCATCGTGCCCGGCATCATGCCGTTTCACAACTACTCAAAGATCGCGCGCTTCGCCGCGAAGGATCAGATCGACATTCCGCGCTGGGTCGCGCTGAAGATGGAGGGCTTTATGGACGACGCCGCCTCGATTCGCTCGTTCGGGGCTGACGTGATCACGAACCTTTGCCAGCGCCTCATCGACGGCGGCGCGCCCGGTGTCCATTTCTACACGATGAATCAGGCACCGCTCACTGCGGAAATCGTTCAGCGGTTGCGCTCTTAATTCAGCTTCCACTCAAAGCCTCTGTGGGAGCGGTTCCACCGCGATACCCACGTTGCCTGCCACCTCTCATCGCGGTAAAACCGCTCCCACAAATCCCAACCCCGCCGGAGAAATTTATGCCCACCGAAGTCATCAACACCGATAAAGCCCCCGCCGCCATCGGCCCCTACTCGCAAGCCGTCAGCATCAATCTGGCCACCGCCGACAAGATGGTTTTTTGCTCCGGCCAGATCGGGCTCGACCCTGCCACCGGCAATTTGCGCGAAGGCTTTGAGGCGCAAGTCGATCAGGCGCTGGCCAACATGCAAGCCGTGATTGCCGCTGCGCACGGCAACCTCGGCGGCATCGTCAAACTCACCTTGTTCCTCACCGATCTTGCCAATTTCGCCACAGTAAACGCCAAATTGGAAGCACTCTTGCCGAAGCCCTATCCCGCGCGCTCAACCGTCGGCGTCGCGTCGTTACCGAAGGGTGCGCTGTTTGAAATTGAAGCGATTGTGGTGCTCTGATTTACACGATCAATCACTATCAACTTTATCGTGAAAGCCCCATTTAATATGGGCACAGCCCAACAAAACTGCATAAGTCGATAATTTACAAAATGCGACCGTAGCCCCTATAAAATAAGGGTTTAGTGAATAAGCTGATGGCCGAAAAAACCTAAATCGCAACCGGCAGCGGCACACCCAACTCAACCGCCAACGGCGTCAACGCAGGCATGATCGTGGCGTGCAATTCAACGCCCGCTGCCAACTGCGCGGCCTTCCGAGCCAGGCCGCGCTCACCAGGCAATCGCACACGGCCCACACCGGGCTGCGGTTTCGATGCGTGACTGATTTCGCGCAGATGATCGGTCTGCCGTTCCAGCGCCGCACGCCCGCCGAACGCCTCGGGATCAAGCACCTGCACGAACACGCTCGCGCCCCAGCCTTGCGGCGGATCGGCGCGACCGAAGCCAGCGAGGCCACCGGTCATCGCCTCGATCATCAGGCCAAGCCCGAATCCCTTGTGCCCCGCGTCGAGCCCGCCCAGCGGCAGCAGCGCGCCCCTTGGCAATGGCGGTTCCACGTACGCCACCGATGGGTCGTCGCTGCCGTGCCCTTCGCTATCGACGAACCAGATGCCCGGCGCGCGCTTACCTTCTTTCATCAGCCGCATCGACGGGCCGTTCGCGGTGATCGAGCTGGAGATGTCGATCATGATGGGGTCAGAGCCGGTCGGGATGCCGATGGCAATCGGGTTCGGCGTCATGATTGGCGTGATGCCGCCGTGTGGCGCAACACTCGCGGTGCAGGGGTCAGAGCTTTGCAGGATCACCATAAAGCCGTCGCGCGCTGGCGCTTCGAGGTAGGCCGCGAGGCAGGCGATGTGGTGCGCGTGTTTGATGGTGATGGTGCCGGTGCCGTGCGCTTTTGCCATCGCGGTCGCCGTCTCAACAGCGCGCTGTGTGAGCCATAAACCGGACAGTCGCTGACCGTGCCAAACTTGCGCTACGGTGCGCTGATTTTCAACGACCGGTTCGCCCGCGGCGAGCATGGTTTTGTCGCCGAGTGCTTTGAGATAACCGGGCAGCAACGCCATGCCGTGCGTGCTGTGCCCTAGCAAATCGGCCTCTACCAAAATGCGCGCAGAGGTCGCTGCAATGTCAGCGCGCATGCCGCGCGCGAGGTACAGCGATTGGCAAAAGGTGACGAGGTCGGTGGCAGCGTAACGGGCGGCATGGGAGTCGTTCGAATTCATTCTCATACACTTATCATCATGTTGTTTCCGAATGCTACGCCGCTGCCAATGACCGTTGACGCCCTGAGTTCTCTTTCAATCAGTATCGTGGTCTACCGATTCGATGGCCCGGAATTGCTGGCCAATTTGCAGTCGTTGCGCACCGCGTGCGACCGAGTCTCGACCACTGAAACGAGCCTCACGCTGATTGACAACAGCGAGTCGTCTGAACTGGCCGACGCGCTCAATCGTGTGGCGAAAACGTCGGGATGGGAACATGCAACGGTTGCGTCCGGTCACGGAAACGTCGGCTATGGCGCGGGGCACAATCTGGCGATCAACGCTACGCAAGCGGCGGCACATCTGGTGCTCAACCCGGATGTTGAAATGGATGAAGGCGCGTTGCGCTATGGGCTGCGGACGCTGGCGCAGCCGGGCACGGCGCTGGTCGGTGCCGTTGGGCGCGACGCCGATGGCGCACCCGGCTATTTGTCGAAACGTATGCCAAGCATCAGCGTTTTTTATCTGCGCGGATTTGCACCTGCATGGCTAAAGGCGCGGTTTGAAAAGCGACTGGCGCACTACGAATATCGCGACCTGCCCACTGATCGCACCCGTGACGTCACACTGGTGTCGGGCGCGTTCATGCTGTGCCGAACGGATGCGTTGCGCGCTGTGAACGGTTTTGACGAACGTTATTTTTTGCACTTTGAAGATCTTGATTTGTCGTTGCGTTTAGCGGCAGTGGGCCGCGTGGTTAGTGACCCAGCCGTTACGCTCATTCATCACGGTGGCAACGCAGCGCAAAAGGGCGCGGGGCACTTGAAGCTCTTCCTGCGCAGCGCGCTGCGCTTTTTCAACACGCACGGCTGGCGCTGGAGTTGAGCGGGCCGCAATACGTAGGTGCGGACTGGGCTGCGCTCCGGTGCACCTAGCGACGCCAAGTCGTCGCCTACCCAGCCCCGGCGACGTTGACTTTCAACGCGGTATCTACAATCCGACGTGTCACTCCTCAACTCGGCTCTTCTACATGCGTCTGTCTAACCGTACCGCCAACCAACTCCGCCCCGTCAAAATCACGCCACACTTCACGGTGCATGCCGAAGGCTCGGTGCTGATCGAATGTGGCAACACGCGCGTGCTGTGCAATGCGAGCGTCGAGAACGGCGTACCCGGTCACAAAAAGGGCTCGGGCGAAGGCTGGGTCACGGCTGAGTACGGCATGCTGCCACGCTCCACGCACACACGTTCACGACGTGAAGCCGCGAGCGGAAAGCAAAGCGGCCGCACGCAAGAAATTCAACGGCTGATTGGTCGCAGCCTGCGCGCCGTGGTTGATTTGAAAAAACTCGGTGAGCGCCAGATCACGCTCGATTGTGATGTGTTGCAAGCCGACGGCGGCACGCGCTGCGCGTCAATCACCGGCGCGTATGTGGCGCTGTCCATCGCGCTGAACAAACTGGTGAAAGCGGGCACGCTCACGGTCTCCCCGTTGAATGATTCGGTGGCCGCAGTGTCGGTGGGCATCTATCAAGGCATGCCGGTGCTTGATCTCGATTACGTGGAGGACTCGAACTGCGAGACCGATATGAACGTGGTGATGACTGGCAACGGCGGCTTCGTCGAAGTGCAGGGCACGGCCGAAGGCGCGCCGTTTAGTCGCGCCGAAATGGACGCGCTGCTGGCGCTGGCTGCTGGCGGTTTGACTGAATTGAACGCCCTTCAGGTGGCAGCTATTGCGGCGGCGTAACGATGTTCTTGTGGGCGGGGTTCCACCCCGACCCGCTTTCCGTATGACTAAGAAAATCGCGGTGGAACCGCTCCCACAATACCGTTTCAAACCGTGACTCTCATTTCCAAACTCGTCATCGCCACCGGCAACGCAAAGAAGCTCAAAGAGTTCGAGCGGCTGCTGGCACCGCTCGGCATCGAAGTCATTCCGCAGAGCGCATTCAGCGTACCCGAAGCCCCGGAACCACACTGCACATTTTTAGAAAACGCCCTCGCCAAAGCGCGTAATGCGGCGCATCACACCGGTTTGCCCTCGCTTGCCGATGACTCGGGAATTTGTGTTCATGCGCTGGGCGGCAACCCCGGCGTCAACTCAGCGTACTACGCAGGACCGCACAAGAGCGATGGCGACAACAATGCAAAACTCATCGCGGAGTTGCAGGGCGTTGCTGATCGCAGCGCACACTTTACCGCCGTGCTCGCGCTCGTTTTGTGCGAGAACGACCCGGAGCCGATCATCGCTGAAGGGCGCTGGCACGGTCAGATTCTTGAGTCAATGCGCGGGCATGACGATTTTGGTTACAACCCTTTGTTTCTCGACATAGAACTCGGTCTGTCCGGCGCTGAAATTCCAATTGAACAAAAGGGCGCACGGTCGCATCGTGGCAAGGCGTTGGCAAAGCTGCTGACTGAAATGCAACAACGCTATGGAGTAGCCAATGCAAGCCGTCCTTGACGCCATCGAAGCGCGCGTAATCGGCACCATGATCGAGAAGCGCATCACGGTGCCCGACTCGTATCCGCTGACCATCAACTCGATTGTCAATGGCTGCAACCAGATGAACAATCGCGCGCCGGTCACGGCGTTGTCCGAAGCCGAGGTGACCAGCGCCGTTGAGCGCCTGCGTGATCGTGGATTCACCGGACTGTTTACCGGCATGGCCACCCGCGTACCCAAGTATTCCGAAACCTTCGCCGAACGCCTCGGTCTGCAACGCGCAGAAACCGCGCTGTTGTGCGAGCTGATGTTGCGCGGCGCACAGATGCCCGGCGAGCTGCGTTCACGCGCAGAGCGCATGCATGCATTTGCCGATTTGGCAGAGGTTGAAAACACGTTGTCCGCCATGAGTCAGCTCACGCCGCCACTGGTCGTGCAACTGCCGCGTGAAGCGGGCGCACGAGCGGCGAAATGGCAACACATGCTGTTCGGCGGCGAGCTGCCGGAAGCAGGCGCGCCGACGCTGCCACCGTCAAAACTGGATCGCGAAACGGCGCTGGTTGATCGCGTCGCTGCGCTCGAAGCAAAGGTCGCTGAACTTGAAGATGCGCTGACTTCGCTGCGTGTGCAGCTGGGCGCATAACCCGAAACAGAGTAGTTACTGATGCCAACACAAACGCACGAACCGACCACCCGCAAACCCATCACGCTGCATCGCCTGCGCGAGCTGTACACGTCCGGCGAAAAGCTCACCATGCTCACCTGCTACGACGCCACCTTCGCGCGTGTGCTCGACGAAGCGGGCGTAGAAATTCTGCTGGTTGGCGACTCGCTGGGCATGGTGTTGCAGGGTCGCAGCAGCACATTGCCAGTGACGCTCGACGAGATGTCGTATCACGTGCACTCGGTTGCGGCAGGCAACAAAACCGCGTGGATCATTGGCGATTTGCCGTTCGCCAGTTATCAGCAATCGTCCGAGCAAGCGATGCAAAGTGCTGCTGCCCTGATGCAGGCCGGCGCACACATGGTCAAGCTCGAAGGCGGCGGCTGGACAACGGAAACGGTGCGCTTCCTCACCGAACGCGGCGTGCCCGTCTGCGCGCATTTAGGGCTCACGCCGCAGTCCGTCCACGCGCTCGGCGGCTACCGAATTCAAGGCAAAACCGACGAGGCCGCAGCCACGCTAAAGGCGCATTCAAAGGCGCTGGCCGACGCAGGCGCAACGATGATCGTGTACGAAGTCATTCCGTCCGCACTCGCCGCAGAAATCACTCGCCTGTTGCCCATCCCGACTATTGGCATTGGCGCAGGCGTCGACTGCTCGGGCCAAGTGCTCGTGCTGCACGACATGCTGGGCATCACACGCGGCAAACTGCCCCGCTTCGTAAAGAATTTCATGCAGGGCTATGCCGGGATTGATGAGGCGATTTCGGCGTATGTGGCTGAGGTGAAGACGTTGAGTTTTCCTGATAATGCTATTCACGGGTATTGAGGTAACACTTGTAGTACCACGTCAAGCCCAGCCTATCTTCGCGAGCCACGCCTTGTATTCAGGCGTATCGCGCACCCCGTCGAAGTCTGAGTCTTTTGCTAGATGCTCTCGGTTAGGCAAGTCGCCGGATGCGACAGCTCGATCCAGCCATTCCACCATCGATGCCAACTCGCGGCGCCGTGCTTGCGCGCAAGCGGCGTTATATGCACCGCTGCTCATATCTATCGCATACGCACGAGTGGCCAAACTAAAAGCTTCGTCAACGATTTTCGCTATTTCTACCGAGTCTTCGCATGAAGTAGCGTCGGTCAAAATACTGGCGGCCCAGTCATCAAGTGCGCGATGGTTTTTTGGATTGATGCTGACCGCCATCGCAGATTTTTCAAAAGATTCGCGCCAAAGTTCACGTGCGGGCTGCCCTTCGGTACGTCGTGCCATACGATCAAGCGCGAGAGCCCAGTTAGATAGCGCAGCATCAGAATCTGGTTTGATTTTGAGCGCTTCCTCGTATTTAGAGAACGCTTGCCGCCACAGGCCAAATGCGATAGCGTCTTCACTCTGTCGCGCTAAATGATCCAGCGCTAACCCCCAATTACTAAGCGCCTCAAACATGTTTGGATGCAGCTTAATTGCGGCTTCAAAATTTTTGAATGCTTGTAGCCAAAGGTCGGACGCACCATTGCCACTGCTCGCGCGAGCTATCTCGTGAAGTGTTACGCCCAAATTGTTGTGCGCTTCGTACATGTCTGGACGAGATCGAATTGCATCGCCGTACGCTTGCGCTGCTTGACGGTAAATTGTGCCGGAGTTAGGCGGCACCTCTAGCTGTGCTTGTTCAAATAAGTGGACACCTAACGCAAATTCGACTGACGCCTTGACGCTCGCTGAGATGGGTTCACCGTGGAGCATTGCGGTTGTCAAGAGTGTCGCCGCGCTTATCGCGTCACCTGCGGCCAAGACCTCGACCACCTCCTGCTCCGCAGTCTTATGCGGTTTTCCGTCGATTTGATTCTGGTAAGCCTTGATGCGATTTTTTGCATCAGTCAACAAGTCCAAACCCCCGTCCATGGCACCTACCGGGAATTCAGTAAATCGCTCCAGCAACCCCGCCACGTGCCCGAGTGGATCGTTCATGAACGGCGGCGGGAAGTGTCCCAACGCGTTTGAGAGTTGCACGAAAAATTCGTCGGCACCGGCAAACTGCAAGTAGTGGCAACGCGTGCGGTCAGCATCGCCCATGAATTTTTGAACATGCGGTGGCGCTTCCTTTTCTCGGCCAATCCAGTACAGGGCGTAGTCATAGCGCTGGTTTTGCTGGATGAGTTCGAATAGCGGATCGTTCTCTCCGCTGTACCCGCACACAATCCAAGTACGCCCCTCCCGTGCATGCTGGAAAAGCGGCTCAACAACTTGCCGATGCTGAGCCAATTCGTGCGGATCGTTCAGCAGCGAAAACCCATTGCGCTGGCCGTGCAGATGAAACACCGCCTTGTCCGGCAGTTGTTCAAACCGCATCGTTGGTGACATGGTTAGATCGTAGACTGCCGGAAATTCGTTGAACACTGCGCAGCCCTGCGCGATCAGTGGATCGAAATTGGTGGTGAGCAGGCGATCAACGTAACCATTTGCGACCAGTGAGCCAATGCCGACGTGCGCCCAATTTAGGCGAGCTTTGTCGATATAGCCACGAATTAAGTCCCGCTGCGGGCCGGGATCAAGTTCGGCCATGCAATCTCCGTAGGATGGAGAAGTTATCGATGCGTTACGCCCATGGGCTCGATTGAACGCTCGGTCGTACACGCGCGGAAATTTAGCTTTGATGTCATGAACAATGTCTGCCGCAAGCGGAATGCCTGCGGTCTTCGAACAACCCGCGCCTATGAGTAGTGTGCATTTGCGCATTCGGTCAATGCCCTTGCGCAGGTCTTCGGCGATGTCGGTGATAGTGCGAGTCACGATGTGAGTCTTTCCGGGTGGGCGTTGCGGGTTCGGGCTATTTTGCCGAGAATTTGGCGCTTCGAGCGCACGGCATGTTTGTGTGGTTTCTCAAACCAGTTTCACCCAAGGTCCATACGAAGTGAGCGCCGCGTCGACGGTGAGCAAATGCATCGGCTCGGTCATGGCTTGTGCGACTAGCATGCGGTCAAACGGATCGCGGTGAATGGGCGGTAGCGCTTTGAGCGCTGTCGCGTGCTCGATGGAAACAGGCAATTCCACCAATCCGGCGTTAAGCAGTGATTCTGTAAGCGCATCAATGTCTACCGCTAATTTTCCAACGCTGACTTTGATCGAAATTTCCCACAGAGAGGCGGCGGACATGTAGACGGCGTCTGCGGCTGAGATGATCTTCTTTGCCTTCGTTGTCAGGCGTTGATCACCGTTGGCAATCCACAATAAAAAATGGGTGTCGAGCAGCAGTGTCATTACGTGCTTCGTTATCGCTCGAATGCTGCAATGACGTCGTCTGGCAACGGCGCATCGAAATCGTCGGGCACTTCAAATTGCCCTTTCATCAGGCCATAGCGAATCGTTCGTTTCTTCGGCGTGAGCGGCGTCAGCATCGCCATGGGTTTGCCGCCTTTAGCGATTACGATTTGCTCGCCAGCATTCGCCTGATCGACGAGTCGCGACAGGTTGGTTTTTGCTTCGTAGAGATTGACGGTTTCCATCGACGTTCCTTATAACCTGAGTTGGTCAACATTGGTCAAGTATACTGCGCCCCATGCTCGGCCCCCATTTCACGGTGCTCCCACCGCTCTCGTTGTACATCCACATTCCGTGGTGCATTCGCAAATGTCCTTATTGCGATTTCAATTCGCATGAACAGGGCGGCGCGTTACCCGAGAAGGAATACATCAATGCGTTGATGTCGGATCTGGAGGTGCAGTTACCCGAGTTTTGGGGGCGCACGATTCACACGATTTTTATTGGTGGTGGCACGCCGAGTTTGTTCTCTGCGGAGGGCATCGGCGACATCCTCGCTGGCGTGCGGGCGCGGACGCGTTTGTCGCCGCAGGCGGAGATTACGCTGGAGGCGAATCCGGGTACGTTTGAGATGCAAAAGTTTGCGGATTACAAGGCGGTCGGCATCACGCGATTGTCGATTGGCATTCAGAGTTTTAACGATGCGCATCTGCACGCACTGGGCCGTGTGCACGACAGCGCTGAGGCAAAGCGCGCGATTGAAATTGGCCTTGCGACCGTGGGTAACGTTAATCTGGATTTGATGTTTGCTTTGCCTGCGGCACGAACGGGTAGTGCGGCACAAACAATGACTGAATGTGAGCAGGACGTGCGCGAAGCACTCGCCTTCCAAACGCCGCATTTGTCGCTGTATCAACTGACGCTGGAGCCGAACACCGTGTTCGCTAAAAAGCCGCCACCGCTGCCCGATCATGATGAGGCCGCTGACATGCAGATTCGCGTGGAGGAACTGCTCGGCGCGGCGGGATACGAGCATTACGAGACCTCTGCGTACGCCAAACCGGGCATGCGCTGCCAGCACAATTTGAACTACTGGGCCTTCGGCGACTACGTGGCGATTGGGGCCGGGGCGCATGGCAAATTGTCGATGCCGGGTGGACCGCCGGGATCGAATGAGAACGCGAAAATCGTTCGCACCGAACGCGTCAAGCAGCCCCGCGATTACATGCAAAAAGCGCTCAGCGCTGACCCGGCGAGTTGTGTGTTCGAGCGGCGGGAGGTCAAGCGCAGCGAGGTGGGTTTTGAGTTCATGCTCAACGCGCTTCGACTCAACGAGGGCTTTCCGGTGGCGTGGTTTGCCGAGCGCACAGGCTATCCGATAACGCTCGTCAACCAAGCCCTGGATGCGGGTGAGCGCGATGGACTCATCACCCGCGACCACGCCATGATCGCACCGACGGCAAGCGGTCAGCGTTTTCTGAATCGGCTGCTTGAACAATTCTTGTAGTCGAGAATTTACGTCAACTTTTCTACGAAACGCTTTTATGTATTGGCCTGAATGCCCATTTCGCTGTTTATCGACTTATCGGTAAATGACCATTCCTCCCATTTGAAATAGGGATAAACGGCACAAAGCTATAGTGTTCGGACGTTTCTGATAACGCGCTCACATCTGCGTTTTTGCTTGACCTGCGGCGTGGCCTGCGCCACAGTGCGCGACGGTGGTGGCGAAGGCTGCGGCACCGGTCAAAAAACGTTTTTAAAGGGGTTTTCATGAGTGGATTTATTTGCTGTTTGTGGTGGTTCCTGGCGGGCGTGCTGCTGGGCTGGCTCCTTAACTGGTTGTTCGACAAATTTTTCCGTCGTGGTGGACACCAGAGCGATGATCGCGGCAGTGGCAACGCAGGCAGCGGCAGCGCCTCAGCGAGCAGCAACATCGCGCCGCAGTCGTTCGCACCCACCGTCGTGGCGACACCTACCCCCGCTTCGTCTGGCAACGCGCCGATGAGTGCCGCCGCACTCGCGGGGGCTGCTGCGGCATTTGGCTTTGGCAAATTGAAAACCAGCGCGGGCTATGACAACTTCGAAATCATCGAAGGTATCGGTCCCAAAATCAACGACGTAATGCATGCAGCGGGTGTCCACACGTTTGCCGCCCTCGCCGCGCTGGATATTCCGGCCATCTCCAACATACTCGATGTCGCTGGCCCCAATTTCAAACTCGCCAACCCGGAAACTTGGGCGCAACAAGCAGCCCTCTGCGCCGGCGGCCAATGGGAAAAGCTCAAGGCCTGGCAAGACGAGCTGGTGGCTGGGGTGTCGATCAAAAAAGACAACGCCTGAGCGAGGGAGGATCATCATGTCCCGACTCTCGGCACGCTCGCCTGCCAACTGGCGAGCCTATGACAGCGTCAACCTTTGGGTGGCGCTGCTACTGGCGCTCTTGCTCCTCCTGTTGTGGATGTTTGGTCGTGGGCCTAATGCGGGCGGCTGTTGTGGCGGCTCGTTGCCGCCGCCGCCTGCTGCTAGTGCGGCTGCCGCAACGGCTGCTGGCCTCGCTTGGAGCGCTGACGGCAAGCTCACGCTGACCGGCGTGGTCAAGGACGAGGCGACGAAAAAAGCGCTGTTTGAAGCGGCCACCGCCAAGTACGGCGCAGGCAATGTCGTTGACCAACTCACGGTCAATTCTGGTGCTGCGTCGTCCAGTGTGGTGCTCACTGGCAGCGTCGCCTCTGGAGCAGAAAAAACTGCGCGTGGCGATTGGGCCGCGAGTTTTTACGGCCTCGGTGTCAGCATCGACAATCAGTTGCGGGTGACGGCTCCGAGTGCGCCCGTCGTGCTAGTTGGCACCAAACCTCCCGCCGTGAATGTGTATTTTGCAACTGGCAAAACTGACATTGACGGCAAGGATCGCGACGCCATTTCCGCGGTGCTCACGTACCTGAAAGCCAATCCAAGCGTCAAAGCCGTCATCTCGGGCTACCACGATCCGCGCGGCGACAAAGCGATGAACGAGGCGCTTGCAAAAAATCGCGCCAAGAGCGTGCGCGACGTACTGATCGCCTCTGGGGTTGAAGAGGGGCGGTTCGACATGCGCAAACCGGTGGAATCCACAGGCAGTGGTGACAACGCTGAGGCTAGACGCGTGGAGTTGCGCGTCGAGTAGGCAACGGTTATGTGGCGCTGACTCAATGGGCCGATCATGAATCGGCCTATCTTTTTGCGCTAGCCGTGGACGCCCACTGTGCGAGATGAACGTGGGCTGACTGGAGAACCCTCGGATTGAGGCGGCTTCGTTATACTGCCTCGCATGAATATTGCAGTAGATACTGTCGCCATTTTGCGACGTGCTAAATCCGTGCTGGCCACTGAGGCGACGGCTATTGCTGCAATGGAGGCCCGCGTCGGTCAGCCGATGGTTGATGCGGTGCAAACTATTTTGGCGTCACGTGGCCGCGTGGTGGTCACCGGCATTGGCAAATCGGGGCACGTGGGCCGCAAGTTGGCCGCAACGCTTGCCTCCACCGGCACCCCCGCGTTCTTTGTGCATCCGGCCGAGGCGAGTCACGGCGACATGGGCATGATCGCTGCTGACGACGTGGTGATCGCATTGTCAAACTCGGGCGAAGTGGCCGAAGTTAACGCCTTGTTGACGCCGATCAAACGGGTCGGTGCGAAGATTATTTCGATCACTGGTAACGAGCAATCCACGCTCGCGACCGAGTCTGACGTGGCGCTCGATGCGCATGTTGCGGAAGAGGCCTGTCCGCTTGGCCTCGCGCCCACAGCGAGCACCGCCGCCGCAATGGCACTAGGTGACGCGCTGGCGATGGCGCTTTTGGAGGCGCGCGGCTTTACAGCGGAGGATTTTGCGCGCTCGCATCCGGGCGGCTCGCTGGGACGACGGCTGTTAACCCACGTGCGTGACGTGATGCGGGTCGACGCCGCCATTCCGCAAGTGGCAATCGAGGCAACGGTGGCGCAGGCGTTGTTCGAGATCACTGGCAAGGGCATGGGCATGACGGCGGTGATGAACGGCGATGGCACAGTGGCCGGCATGTTTACCGACGGTGATTTGCGCCGATGCTTGCCGAAGATTTCTGATTTCAGTGCGGCGCGAGTGGCTGATTTCATGACCGTGCGCCCAGTGACGATCGGCCCCGATGCACTGGCGGTTGCGGCGGTGAGCTTGCTTGAGACCGAGCGCAAGCAGCAATTGCTGGTGCTCGGCGCAGACCAGCGGCTGGTCGGCGCGCTGAACATGTTTGATTTGCTGCGGGCGAAGGTGGTCTAGTCGTGGCCAAACCTGCACCACCGTTGACAGTTGCCGATCGTATGCGTGCCGTGCGTGCGCTGGTGTGCGACGTCGATGGCGTGCTCACGGATGGCAGTTTGAATTATCTTGGCGCGGAAGAGATCAAGTCCTTCTCGGTGCTGGATGGTTTTGGCATCACGCTGGCTAAACAGGCGGGTTGGAACGTTGCGCTGCTCACTGCGCGAGGCGGCCCTGCGGTTGAGCGGCGCGCGACTGAGCTTGGCGTGGAGCTGGTCAGCGGCGAGCGCAGCAAAGGCACCGCGCTAGCGGCGCTGTGCGGACGCTGGAATGTGCCGCTGAATGAGGTGGCCTATATCGGTGACGATTGGCTCGACCTGCCGGCCCTCGCCATCGCTGGCCTCGCGGCGACGGTGCCGAATGGTGCGGCGGCCGTGCGCCAGCGCGCGCATTGGTTGGCCGGTGTGCCGGGCGGCAGTGGTGCAGTGCGTGAGCTGGTTGAGGCGATTTTGCGCGTGCAGGGCCGGCTTGATGAGCTGTTGCAGCCTTACCTGCGCGGAGCCACCGCATGAGTGCGTTTGTCTGGCGCGATCAACAAGATCGCCTAGCGGCGTTGTTTCCGGTGCTGGCGGTGGCGCTCTTTGCGTTACTCACCTTTTGGCTGGACGCGCGCGTGAGCGAAAGCGCGCGGGCGCAAAAAAACTCAACCCAACCCGCACCGGATCACTTTCTGGAGCGCTTCAAAATTCAACGCACCGCGATTGATGGTCGGGTTGAAAGCGTCATGATTGGTGATCGCGCGACGCATTTTCCGGACAGCAAAACCACCGTAATTGATAAGCCTCGTTACGAGAGCCAACCGGCCGGCAAACCCAAGATGGAGGTGGACGCGGCGCGAGCCATTCTCAACAGTGATTCGCCCAAGGGCGGGGTTGAGCAGGTCGATTTTTACGGCAAAGTGACGGCGCGGCAGGACGCCAGCCCCGGTCGCGACGCGGTCACCTATCAGAGCGAAACGTTAACCGTGTTCCCGAAAACACAACTGGCACAAACTGACGCCGCCACCCGCACCGTGAGCGGCGACCGGGTGATGACCACGCAGGGCCTTCGCGTGAATGCGGAAAAAAAGCAGGGACAAACAGATCGTGGCTTTACCGTCACGCTGCCGCCAAACCCTAGCCCTTAGCCCCTAGCCCCTAACCCATAGGAAATCAATGAACAAAAAACTCTCAGCTGCCAGCGTTGTCATGCTGCTGTGCGCGAATGTGTTTGCGGAGAACGCGGATCGCACCAAGGAAATGGTAGTGCAGGCCATCACCGGTGAGTTCGATCACGGCGCAGGCGTGTACGTGATCACCAAAGACGTCACCATCACGCAAGGCACCTTGAAGGTCACCGGCAACAAAGGCACCGTCACCCGTCGCGCTAACGGCACCTACGCGTCGTCGCTGGACGGCGGCCCGGTGTGCTTTCGACAGCGCACCGAGAAAGGCGACTGGGCGCAGGGTATTGCTGACCGCGCTGAGCATGACAATGCCACCGGTATCGTTGAGTTGTTCGGCAACGCCAAACTCTACGTGGGCGACAACGAAGAGCGCGCCAACTACATCCTCTACAACACGCAAACCAGCAAAGCTGAAGCCCGCGAATCAAAAGACCGCAAAACCGAAGGGCGAGGTGTTACCTTTGTGCTGCCGCCAGCCGACGCGGATCCCGCGCCTGTGCCTGTCGCTGTGGCCGCCGGTTCAGCGACACCTGGAGCTGCGGACGCTGCCGCAAAGTCGGCGGCCAAGCCGGTCAAAGCACCGATCATCAAAACTCCAAATCCACCGAAACGTAATGAGCCAGCTTTCAGCCGCTGCGCTTAAGAAGCGCTACAAATCGCGCACGGTGGTGCACGATGTTTCAGTCACTGTAGACAGCGGTGAAGTGGTTGGATTGCTCGGCCCCAATGGTGCCGGAAAGACCACGTGTTTCTACATGATCGTGGGCTTGGTTGCTGCTGATGGCGGGCGAATCTTGCTCGATGACAAAGAACTGACTCACTTACCCATTCATGAGCGGGCACGTCAGGGCTTGTCGTACTTGCCGCAAGAAGCTTCCATCTTTCGCAAACTCACCGCAGGCGAAAATATTCGCGCCATTCTTGAGTTACGCGAAAAAGACGGTGCTGTAATCGAGCGTGAGTTACAGGCGTTGCTCGACGATTTGGCGATTGCGCACCTTCGCGATATGCCCTCGGTTGCGCTCTCGGGCGGCGAACGGCGGCGGCTCGAAATCGCGCGCGCGTTGGCGTCGCGCCCACGATTCATTCTGCTCGATGAGCCTTTCGCTGGCGTTGATCCGATTGCCGTGATTGAGATTCAGCGCATCGTGCGTTTTTTGCGCGAACGCGGCATCGGCGTGCTGATCACCGACCACAACGTGCGCGAAACGCTCGGCATTTGCGACCGCGCCTACATCATCAGCGAGGGCCGCGTATTGGCCGATGGTCATCCTGAAGAAATCATTGGCAACGAATCCGTACGCAAGGTTTACCTGGGTGAGCATTTCCGTTTGTAAGTCAACCTCACCATGAAAGCCGGCTTACAACTCAGGCTGGCGCAGCACCTCACGCTGACGCCGCAGTTGCAACAGTCGATTCGATTGCTGCAACTGTCAACACTTGAGTTGCAACAAGAGATTCAAACCGCCATTGCCGAGAACCCGCTGCTAGAACTCGCCGACGGCGAGGGTGAAGGTGACGACGGCGGCGGCAACGACGACGCACCCGAAGTATTTGTCGCCGCTGTTGACCGCGAGAAGTTGCTCGATGGTAGTGATGGCATGGGCACCTTTTCTGCGAGCGAACGTGACGACGACTTTGCCAGTAGCGCGAGCAGCGCAACCAGCGCGAACGATACGCATGAGGCCGCTGATCTTGCTACCTTGAATGGGTTGTCGGAATCCACCATTGCCACCGCGTCGTCGGATACTGACAGCGATTTTGACGCGCAGGTGCTTGATCTGGGCGAGTGGGGCAGCACTGGTGCTGGCAGCTTTGATGACGATGATGAGTCGTTCGAGTCGCAGCGTGCGTTGCCGCCGAGTTTGCGCGATCACTTGCGCGCGCAGTTAGTGTTGGTCAAAGCCGCACCCGCGATCATTCAACTAGTTCATGGTCTGATCGACAGTCTTGATGAGCATGGCTTTTTGTCGGTCACTAAAGACGATATAGATGCGCTCTTGACACGCGACGAACGTGACGAGCGCGCGATTGACGAGGCGGAATGGCAACAAGCCATCACCATCCTGCAAAGCCTCGACCCGGCGGGCGTCGGCGCTGCCGATCTGCGCGAATGCCTGTTGTTGCAACTTCGCCACTGCCCCAACAATGGCGACACCAAGCTCGCGCGGCGCATTGTGAGCGAAGCGCTGGACCACCTCGGGCGGCGTGATTATTTGCGCATCAAAAAACTGTTCGATATCGACGATATTGACCTGAAAGACGCGCATGCGGTGATCCGCACGCTGACACCGAGGCCCGGTGCGGCGTTCGCTGACGTATCTACAACACTGATGATTCCGGACGTCATCGTGCGCCGCAGCAAGCGACGTTGGGTGGTGGAACTCAATCCGGTGGCGGTTCCCAAGCTGACGGTCAACAGCGTGTACGCCGATATGCTGCATCGCCAGAAAGAAGGCCGATCCACGCCCCTTTCAACGCAGTTGCAGGAAGCGCGTTGGTTGGTCAAGAATGTGGCGCAACGATTTGATACGATATTGCGTGTGTCCAGCGAAATTGTGGAAAGACAACAAGCATTCTTCGATCACGGCGAGGTCGCCATGCGACCGCTCGTGCTGCGCGAAGTCGCTGATGCCCTGGGCCTGCACGAATCCACCGTGTCTCGCGTCACGACACAGAAATACCTTAGCTCGATGCGGGGCTCGTTCGAACTTAAATACTTTTTCGGCAGCCATGTGGCCACCGATGCGGGCGGGGCTGCGTCGTCAACAGCGATTCGGTCTATGATCAAGACACTCATTTCAGGGGAGGACGTAGCACTGCCATTGACCGACAGCCGCATTGCTGACCTGCTCGGCGAGCAGGGCATCATCGTGGCGCGACGAACGGTGGCGAAATACCGGGAACTACAGAATATTGCCCCGGTCAACTTGAGACGACGCGGTTAACTTCCATGTAGACA
>JANNYE010000030.1:0-2305 GCA_031409935.1 Burkholderiales bacterium
TCAGCGTACCGATCATCGGACTGCCAGCCCTGCGCGGCTAGGTCGTCCACGAGGCTTGCTATGTCGTCCTTGTCAGGCTTGGGCGCTTTCGCCTCTTCACGAGAGCGACGCACTTTAGCTTGGGCTAATTTGCGCAGCAACTCTTCGCGCGAATGCTCGCGGGTGGTGAGCAGGCGCAGCGCTTTGTTGCGCAGCTTTTTGGCTGCGTCCTGTTTGTCGGCGTCGTCACTGCTCATGGCGCGATTATTCACCGAGTTGGGTGCTTGCGGAAAGGTGAGCGCGAGTTGCATCTGGCTGTCTCCTCAATTCGTTCAGGCAACGCGTGCATCAACCGGCGCGACGACGGCAGAAGCGCGCTTTGGGACGAACGCGCTCCCAACCAGCGAGGCGGGGTCGCGGCCAAGGCCGCTCCTACAGGACGCGTCGCACCGGTTGCTGCTTCGTCGGGTTGGCCTTTATTCGTCCGGCGAACCCTCGTCTTTTGACACAGCACCACCCTTAGCAATGCCAATCTTGGCGCGGATTTTTTCTTCAATTTCTTTGGCTAGCGCTGGGTTCTCGCGCAAGTATTCGCGTGAATTGTCCTTACCTTGGCCGACGCGGTTGCCGCCGTAGCTGTACCACGCGCCGGATTTTTCTACGAAGCCGTGTTCGACGCCCATGTCGATGATTTCACCTTCGCGCGAGATGCCTTGGCCGTACATGATGTCAAACAACGCTTCACGGAACGGGGGCGCGCATTTGTTTTTGACCACCTTGACGCGGGTTTCGTTACCGACGATTTCATCGCCCTTCTTGATCGCGCCGATACGGCGAATATCCATGCGCACCGAGGCGTAGAACTTGAGCGCGTTGCCGCCTGTGGTCGTCTCTGGGCTGCCGAACATGACGCCGATTTTCATGCGGATTTGGTTGATGAAGATGACCAGCGTGTTGGTGCGCTTGATGTTGCCGGTGAGTTTGCGCAATGCCTGGCTCATCAAACGTGCTTGCAAGCCGGGGAGCTGGTCGCCCATTTCGCCTTCGATCTCAGCTTTTGGCACGAGGGCGGCCACTGAGTCGATCACCACAATGTCCACGCCACCCGAGCGCACCAGCATGTCGGCGATTTCGAGCCCTTGCTCGCCCGTGTCTGGTTGGCTGATCAGCATGTCACTGACGTTGACGCCGAGCTTGGCTGCGTAGACGGGGTCGAGCGCGTTTTCAGCGTCGATGTAGGCCGCGACGCCGCCGGCCTTTTGAATCTCGGCGACCACGCTTAAGCACAGCGTGGTTTTGCCTGACGATTCTGGGCCGTAGATTTCGACCACGCGGCCACGCGGCAAACCGCCGATGCCGAGTGCGATATCAAGACCGAGCGAGCCTGAGGAGATGACCTGAATGTCATGCTCGGTGTTGCCATCGCCCATCTTCATGATGGAGCCTTTGCCGAATTGCTTTTCGATTTGCGACAGCGCGGCAGCGAGGGCCTTTTTACGGTCATCCATGGGGAGTTCTTTGCTCATTTTGAAGTTCCTTTGATTGTAGGTTTCGCTACTGACGCATTCCAAAAATGAGCGACCCTCTTTGGAATGGTGCCTACGTCAGTGGCGATAAACATTTTTCGCGTGTGTCCGGCAAAACGAAACGGGGGGCGTAACTGAGGTCTCAGTGCATCAATCCACTTGCATTTATCAACAGCACTGGATAAAATTCACTGTATGGATGCGCACTGTATAACTTAACAGTATCCGTGTCAAGCGATCTCACTTTTGATTTCACGTTTATTTTTTGGAGCAATCATGCGCCCCTTGACCGCCCGCCAGGCCGAAATTCTTGCCCTCATTCAGGACTTCATGGAGCGCTCGGGTTTTCCGCCGACCCGCGCTGAAATCGCCGCCCAGCTTGGCTTTAAGTCGGCTAACGCGGCCGAGGAGCACCTGCGCGCGCTGGAGCGTAAGGGCATTTTGGACATCCTGCCCGGTGCCTCGCGCGGTATTCAATTGAAGCAGTCCGGCTTGCCCGGTTTGCCACTGATTGGACGCGTCGCTGCCGGCTCGCCGATCCTCGCTGAAGAAAATATCAAGTCGCGACACAAGGTCGATCCCACGCTTTTTTCGCCAAAAGCGGACTATTTGCTGAAAGTGAAAGGCGATTCGATGATCAATATTGGCATCATGGATGGCGATTTGCTGGCCGTTCACAAAACGACCGAGGCGCGTTCGGGGCAAGTAGTGGTCGCGCGGATCGACAACGAGGTGACCGTGAAGCGCTTGAAACGTAAGGGCAACGCCATTGAGCTGCTGCCTGAGAACGATGCGCTGTC
>JANNYE010000031.1:0-20635 GCA_031409935.1 Burkholderiales bacterium
GGACGTTGTTGAAAAGGTCACTCAGGTGCGACAGGCATGGGTAGCCGCGCTTGCCGCCAAGCAGTCCCTGACCTACGCACAGCAGGTCAGCGACTCAGCAGAGGCCAGCGCAGAGCTTGCACGACGCATGCTCGCCGTCGGCAATTTCAACAAGTTGCAACGGGCGCGGCAGCAGGCGTTCTACGCGGACGCAGCGGCGCAGTTAGCCAACGCTTCCCATGCGGCGACCTCCGCTCGCGAGGCGCTGGTTCGCGCGCTTGGCCTTACCGATGCGCAGGCGCAGCAGTTGCAATTGCCCGACCGTTTGCCGGATATTCCGGCTATGCCACGGAGTGGCGATGAGGTGAGCAGTGCCGCAAGTCGCGGACGGCTCGACATCAAGATGGCGCAAGCGGCGTTGAATGCGACTGCCGTCGCGCAGGGGCTCAATGCGATCACCAGTTTTACGGATATCGAGCTGAGCGTGATTCGCAACACCAGCATCGAGCGCGCTGATGGTCATCGCACCAATGCGCGCGGTTTTGAAGTTGCCGTGAAGCTGCCGATCTTTGATTGGGGCGGGTTGCAGCGCGATGCCATGAGCGCACAAATGCTTGCCGCCGCGAATCGACTCGAAGCGACGATGCGTGCAGCGGGATCGAACCTGCGCGAGAGCTATTCGTCGTATAGAACCACGTATGACATCGCCAAGCACTATCGCGATGAAGTCGTGCCGTTGCGCAAGTTGATCGCGGACGAAAACGTGCTTCGCTACAACGGCATGATCATTGGCGTGTTTGAGTTGCTCGCCGACTCGCGCGACCAGATTTCGAGCGTGATTGCCGCGATCAACGCACAGCAGCAATTCTGGATGGCAGACGCAGCATTGCAGTCGTCAATTATGGGTAAACCGATGATGATGCAAAGCATGGGCACCGCACCTGCGGCGGGTGGAGGCGGCGATGCTCCGCACTAATGCGTTCATCGGTACGCGCGACTTGTCGCGACTACCAGTCAATCATGCTGCAACGTGGGTCGCGGCAAGCCGCTCCCATATATCAGGCATCGTACACAACGACGCAAAATTTTCAGGAAGTAAAGTATGAGTTCACGTCGAGATTTTCTACGCTCAGCCGGGATGGCGAGCATCGCAGGCGGCGCTGTCGCTGCGGCGTCCGTCAGTCGTGTCGCGATGGCTGCGCTGCCAGAGCCAGTGATGCAAATGAAGCCGGACACAATGCCGCCGCTCGTGCCAACGACCGGGCGGCCGTACAACCCGGTGGTCACCCTGAACGGCTGGACACTTCCGTGGCGCATGAACAATGGTGTTAAGGAATTTCACCTCGTCGCCGAGCCGGTTGTGCGCGAAATGTGCGAAGGCTTCAAAGCGCATTTGTGGGGCTATAACGGACAAAGTCCGGGGCCTACCATTGAGGTGGTGGAAGGTGATCGGATACGCATTTTTGTCACTAACAAACTCGGCGAAGTAACCAGCGTGCATTGGCACGGGCAGCGTTTGCCGAACGGGATGGATGGCGTTACCGGCCTCAATCAGCCGGGCATTGAACCCGGAAAAACCTTCGTTTACGAATTCGTGGCGCGTCGTCCTGGCACTTTCATGTATCACCCGCACGCCGACGAAATGGTGCAGATGGCGATGGGCATGATGGGCTTCTGGATTACGCATCCGAAAGAAAAACATCCGCTGATTGACGACGTGGATCGCGACTTCGTGTTCCTGCTCAACTCCTACGACATTGATCCCGGTGCCTACACACCAAAGATCATGACCATGGTTGATTTCAACTTGTGGACGTGGAACAGTCGCGTGTTTCCCGGTATAGACACGCTCAACGTGCGGCTGAATGACAAGGTGCGTATTCGTATCGGCAATCTGACCATGACTAATCACCCCATCCATCTGCACGGCCACGAGTTTCTGATCACGGGCACCGATGGTGGCCCGACGCCGAAATCGAGCCGTCAGTACGAGGTCACCACCGACGTGGCGGTGGGGCAAATGCGTCAGCTCGACTTCCTGGCAGACGAGCCGGGCGACTGGGCGTTTCATTGCCACAAAAGCCATCACACCATGAACGCGATGGGCCACAACGTGCCGACCATGATCGGTGTTGATCATTCCGGCATCGCCAAAAAAATCACCAACCTGATCCCCGATTACATGGCAATGTCCGAGCGCGGTATGCACGACATGACCGAAATGGAAATGCCGCTGCCTGACAACACCGCACAGATGATGACCGGCACCGGCCCGTTCGGCTCCGTCGGTATGGGCGGCATGTTCAGTATGGTGAAAGTGCGCAAGGAGCAAAAACGGGGCGACTACTCCGACCCCGGTTGGTACAAGCATCCGCCCGGCGAGGTGGCATTTGAATGGACGGGCTCGCTGCCTGATCCAGCGCGATTCAAGGCAGAGGGCAATGGGTCGATGCCCGTTGAACGCATGCCTGCGAAGCAAGTTGAGGTGCAGGTGCGCAAGCCAGTGGGTCATGGAAAGCACTAATCCGTTGTTCACCTCAAACGCTCAACCAATAACGAAAGAAACCAACATGAACAAATTCACAAAAATGCTCGGCACTGCACTGTTGGCACTGGCTGCTACAACGCTTGCGCAAGCCCACGGTGACGAACACGCCAAGAAGACCAGCGCGACAAAAAAGGAGCAGAAAGAGTGGGGCATCGCGGGCGATGCAAAAGCCGTGAAGCGAACGGTCACGTTGTCCATGACCGACAACATGCGGTTCACGCCCGCGTTGATCGAAGTCAAGCAGGGCGACACCATCAAGCTGGTCATGAAAAACAACGGCAAGCAATTGCACGAGCTGGTCATTGGGACCCAAAAGGAGCTTGGGGAGCATGCCGCACTGATGGTCAAGTTCCCCAACATGGAGCACGACGAACCGTACATGGCGCATGTGCCCGCAGGAAAAACCGGCGAAATTGTGTGGAACTTCAACAAGGCCGGTGACTTCGATTTTGCATGCCTGATTGCAGGCCATTATCAGGCAGGGATGGTGGGCAAGATCAAGGTCACCAAAGGTGATGGGCATGCGCACAAGCACTAACTCGCACCGGCTCGATTAGCAAATGTACCGTTCCAACTTCACTTTATCTATTACTCGAAAGCAATCTATGAACTTCATTAAAACACTCACCACTGTCTTCACCATCGCCGCTGCCACCGCGCTCTCAAGCGTGGTACTTGCTGATGCGGCCAAGGGCCACGACCACCACGGCAAAGCCGATCAGGCAAAGGCAACGCCTGCTGCCGACGCTGACATGACTAATGCCGAAGTCAGGAAGATTGACAAAGACGCCAAGAAAATTACGCTCAAGCACGAGGCTATCAAGCGCCTTGACATGCCCGGCATGACGATGGTGTTTCAAGTGCGAGACGCCGCGCTGCTCGACAAAGCGCAGGCGGGTGACAAGGTAAAAGTTAAGATCATTCAGGAAGGCAATGCCTACGTGGTCACTGAAATACAGACAGCGAAGTAACGCTATGCAGAACGCGCGCTGGCTAAATCGATTGCCCTGGGCTAGCGCGATGTTGGCGTTGATCGTTGGCATCGCGACTCGCGATTGCGTTCTCGTCGCTAGTGCTGCACTGTTGGCAATTTACCTTGCGCGCCTAGACCTGCACACCCGCGAGGCGGTAGATATGATGCGCTGCGCGATGCACTGCTGGGTCTTCGGAGCGGGGTCAATCTTGATAGCAACCGCTCTGCTTTTGTGGGTTCTAGTGTCGCGGGTCATAAATTTTGGAATAAGAAAAGTACCGAATTTTCGTGTCAGGCTAGGCGCGAAGCACAACAATAGCTAGCTATTGTGAGCATTCGCAACGACGCATGGCGCGGAAAGGCGGTGCTTTTATGTTTCAAAATTTGTGATTCGCGACGCTAGGTATGCGCGCCGGACTGTGGGAGGGCAACCATCTCGATCTCAACGTGCTGCTGCCCATCGTCGGGCTGTGTACCCTGGCGGTTAGCGTGACAACACGAAAAGACGCAGAACGCGGGATTAACTGGTCTAGCGGTGCCATGCTCACATTAGCGATGCTGGCATTTGCTTTCACTTCAAGATCGTTAGACGTGTGGAGTCCTTGTCTGTTCGCGCTGGGTGTCGCAGCCACGATAGCGGGCACAGGCTGGCAGCTAGCTCGCAGGGATGGTGCGCAATTGGCGCGCACTGCAACGCGTGCGTAGTTCAATGCCGCGATGTTGCCACGAACACACAGCGGGGCACTGATTCTCCGGCTAAGCACCGGTGCCGAGTCCGCACAGACACGCCAGTGTCGCACGACGGTTCGGGCGAGTCTCCTACATCGATCATGCGCTGCGAGGACAACACTGTTCAGCGGCACGATTTGACCGCAACGTCAATCGCGCTTGGGGCAATAGTCGCTTGGATCACACCCATTTACGAAAGAAAATCATGCACACAGAACAATTGGAAGTCACCGGAATGTCGTGCGGTGGGTGCGTCGACAGCGTTACAAAAGCGCTGAAGGCGGTGGGTGGCGTCAACGACGTCAGCGTGTCGCTTGAGGAAGCTAAAGCCACCGTACGCTATGACGAACACCTCACGTCGAAAGCGCTATTGCAGTCGGCAGTGGTCGCAGCGGGTTACGGCGTTAACGAGAAGGCAAGCGCATCACCCGGCGGATGCTGCGGCTAGCGCGTCCGCTACAGCGCGCGCAACTCATGCAATCCCTGAAAGATCCGGTGTGCGGGATGAGCGTGACTGATCAATCGCAACACACCCATGAGCACGCGGGCAAGACAATTTATTTTTGCAGCGCGGGTTGCAAGGCCAAGTTCGCGACCAACCCAGAAAAGTATCTCGCGCCCCCATCACCTGCTACGGCAGCAGTACCTACCGTCGCCGTAGGTTCCATCGCGAGGCTCTACACCTGCCCGATGCATCCAGAGATACGGCAGGATCATCCGGGCACTTGCCCCAAATGTGGCATGGCGCTGGAGCCCGACATGCCGAGTCTTGACGAGGACGACAACCCGGAGCTAGCGGACTTCACACGACGATTCTGGTGGACGTTGCCGCTGACAGTGATAGTGACCGTGCTTGCCATGTTTGGCCATCAACTGGGATGGGCTGCCATGGCTACGCAGAGCTGGATCGAGTTGGTGTTGACGGTGCCGGTGGTGCTGTGGGCAGGTTGGCCCTTTTTTGAGCGCGGCGCACAGTCGATCATCAATCGCAGTCCCAACATGTGGACGTTGATCGCCATTGGCACCGGTGCGGCCTTTCTCTACAGTGCCGTCGCCACTCTGGTGCCGAATGCGTTCCCCGCCGCGTTCCAGTCGATGGGTCGTGTCGCGGTGTACTTCGAGGCGGCTGCGGTAATCATTTCGCTCACCTTGCTAGGGCAGATTCTTGAACTGAAGGCGCGCTCGCAAACGTCAGCCGCGATCAAATCGCTGCTCGGGCTCGCACCTAAAACCGCGCGGCGCATCAACGGCGACGGCACGGAAGAAGACATCCCGCTCAATCATGTTCACGTGGGCGACAAACTGCGCGTTCGGCCTGGAGAAAAACTGCCCGTGGACGGTGTGGTCACTGACGGTGAAAGCCCGGTGGATGAATCGATGCTGACCGGTGAGCCGATCCCGGTGACCAAGCGCGTGGGCGACAGCGTCATCGGCGCAACGATGAACGGCTCCGGTGCGCTGATCATCGAGTCGCAAAAGGTTGGCGCGCAAACCGTGCTCGCGCAAATTGTTCAGATGGTGGCGCTGGCGCAGCGCTCGCGTGCGCCGATGCAACGCATGGCGGATTCTGTGGCGGCCTACTTTGTCGTCACGGTCGTTGCCATCGCCATCGTCACCTTTTTCGTTTGGGGCTGGTTTGGCCCCGAACCTAGTTGGGTGTACGGTCTGATTGCTGCGGTGTCAGTGCTGATTATTGCCTGCCCCTGTGCGTTAGGGCTTGCCACACCGATGTCGATCATGGTGGCCACCGGTCGCGCAGCGACGCAGGGCGTGCTGTTTCGTGATGCTGCGGCCATCGAGAACTTTCGCAAAGTGGACACGCTGATTGTTGACAAAACGGGCACATTGACCGAAGGCAAACCACGCTTTGATCGCACGATTGGGTTCGATGCTTATTCCGAGACCGAGGTGTTGCGTCTGGCGGCAAGCCTTGATCAGGGCAGCGAGCATCCGCTGGCCGACGCCATCGTGCGCGCCGCACGCGAACAGGCGCTGACGTTGAGTCGAGTTGAAAAGTTTGAATCGAGCACCGGCGTTGGCGTGCGCGGTGTCATTGATCTGCAATCGATGGCGCTGGGCAATACCGCGTTGATGCATGATCTGGGCGTGAACGTAGACGCTGTCACCGGGCAGGCCGAAGCATTGCGACAACAAGGTGCGAGCGTCATGTACCTGGCTGTGAAGCAGAAGCTCGCGGGGCTCATTGCCGTGTCTGACCCGATAAAGGTGAGCACGCCGGAGGCGCTCGTCACGCTGCGTGCCAGCGGTATTGCCGTGGTGATGGCCACCGGAGATGGCTTGACCACGGCAAAAGCGGTTGCCGAAAAACTAGGTATCGACGAGCTCTACGGAGAGGTCAAACCTGCTGACAAACTCGCCTTGGTTGAGCGTTTTCAAAAGGCGGGACGCGTGGTGGCGATGGCTGGCGACGGCATCAACGACGCGCCGGCGCTGGCAAAGGCTGACATCGGGATCGCCATGGGTACCGGCACCGATGTTGCGATGAACAGCGCTCACGTGACACTGGTCAAGGGCGATTTGCGCGGTATCTCCGTGGCTCGGCAAATATCACAGGAGACTATCGCCAACATGAAGCAAAACTTAGGCTTTGCATTTGTCTATAACGCGCTCGGTGTGCCGCTCGCGGCAGGCGTGTTGTATCCATTCACGGGGTGGCTGCTGTCGCCCATGATTGCGGCGTTGGCGATGAGTTTGAGCTCAGTGTCGGTGATCTCAAACGCACTGCGCTTGCGGGCACCGAAGGTTCATCGCGAAAGGAACACATAACGACTTTTTGCGAACGTGTTAGCGTTTACAAGGGCGGCAAAGCAGCATCGCGGCGATGAGATTTTTTGCTAAAGATACGCGGATCTAGTGGCCGCGCCCTTTGATGCGCAAAGTTCGTGTCCGGTGCAAATCTTAAATTTCGCAGAGGGCGTGGATACCGGCGTTCGCCGTTATGGGTACAACTTTGAAATGTTCCGCGTTTGCCTAACCTATCAAGCCACAACCAATGTTGTGGTGCCGGTGAGATGAATCGAACACCCGACCTTCGCATTACGAATGCGCTGCTCTACCAACTGAGCTACACCGGCTACGGTATGCAACGCTGAGAAATTATGGCCTCAAAGCGTGCTTTGGTGGAACGCAGCATCAAGAATTGCCACGTAGCCGATAATTATGCCATGGCTAAATTTTTCTTTCATCTCCGATGAAGCTCGCTCGCATCATGGGTTTTCATGCCGTCAACGCGCGGCTGGAGCGACGACCGGAAACCGTCGTCGAAATTTTCGTTTCGTCGTCGCGTCGCGATGACCGCGTGGCGCAGCTGCAAACACTGGCCGATTCGCTGAACATCGAGTTGCAATCGGTTGATTTTGGTCGTCTTGCGGCGTTGGCACAGTCGGAGGAGCATCAAGGCGTGGTGGCGTTAGTTGAGGTCTCTGCCGATGGCTCAACGGGTGCTGATTTTGATCAGGTGTTAGCTGCAGCGCTCAAGCGTTCGCGACCGCCGTTGTTTTTGTTGCTGGATCAGATTCAAGACCCGCACAATCTGGGCGCATGTATTCGCAGCGCTGATGCTTTCGGTGCTGATGCGGTGATCTTGCCAAAGCATGCCTCCGCGCCGCTCACTGCCGTGGCGTTGAAGGCGGCAAGTGGGGCCACGGAGACCACGCCGGTCTGCACAGTTGTCAATTTGGTGCAGTGCATTGAGACTTTGCAGCAAGCCAACATTTGGGTGCTCGGTGCCGAGATGGAAACTGAAGCTACGTTGTTCAACACCACGCTCACTGGCCCACTCGCGTGGGTGCTGGGCAATGAAGGCAAAGGCTTGCGTCGCCTCACGCGCGAACGTTGCGACGCATTGGTCGCAATTCCGATGGTGGGTGCGGTCGAAAGTTTGAACGTGTCGGTTGCGACCGCCGTTTGTTTGTATGCGACGCAGGCTGCACGGCACGCAAAAAAGTAGCGCTTCATCGAGGACTTGCGGGCTCGCGATAAGCGCTGTTTCGCGTTGCCGCATACGTCAACAAGGGTACTATTAGCGCTTCAATATTGTCGTTGAACCCATGCTCGCATTCGTACTGAGAAGACTCTTTCAAGCGGCACTTGTCATGCTCGTAGTCGCGTTTGTTGCCTTCTCGTTGTTTAACTACGTGGGCGACCCGATCAACATGATGCTGGGGCAAGATGCAACGCCCGAGCAAAAGGTTGAACTGCGGGAAGCGCTCGGTTTGGATAAACCCGACTATGTGCAGTTTGCTGCGTTTGTCGGCAACGCAGTTAAAGGTGATTTTGGCTTATCGTTAAGGCAGGCCAGACCGGTTTCAACGCTGATAAAAGAGCGTCTCCCAGCCACGCTGGAACTTGCGCTTTGCGCGGCCATTCTCGCCTTGGTCGGCGGTGTAGTCATGGGGGTGTACACCGCGCTCAATCGCAACGGCATCTTCTCCCAGTTTTTACTCACAATATCGCTGATTGGCGTGAGCTTGCCTACGTTTCTTATTGGCATCTTGCTCATACTGGTGTTTGCTGTGACGCTGCAAGTGCTGCCGTCGTACGGACGCGGCGACCCTACGCAAATCGGCTGGTGGAGCACGGGGCTGCTCACGACTGGTGGCCTGCGCGCGCTGGTGTTGCCATCGATCACGTTATCGCTTGGCACCATGACGCTCATCATGCGTTTGGTGCGCAGCGAAATGATGGAAGTTTTGCGCACCGATTACATCAAGTTTGCGCGGGCACGCGGCTTGACTAACAAAGCCGTGCACTACGGACATGCGCTCAAAAATACGTTGGTACCGGTGATGACCATAACCGGGCTTCAGCTTGGCTCAATCATCGCCTTTGCCATCGTCACCGAGACGGTTTTTCAGTGGCCCGGTATGGGCTTCTTGTTCATCCAGTCGGTGCAGTTCGCTGACATCCCGGTAATGGCGGCGTACTTGGTATTGATTTCAGCCGTGTTTGTCACGATTAATTTGATCGTCGATTTGCTCTACTACGTGGTCGATCCACGACTGCGTATCGATCAAACCAGCACGGGTCACTAATTAATTTTTTGCGAGGCTCAGGATGTACAACCCTAGCAAAGTATCGGACGCGATTGCCGAATTTCATAGCGACCTTACCGCTATTCGGCGCGACATTCACAACAATCCAGAGCACGCGTACAAAGAGACCCGCACGGCAGCGATTGTTGCCGAGCGGTTAACTGCGTACGGTGTAGATGAGGTTCACAAAGGCATCGGTGGTACAGGCGTCGTCGGCGTGATACGTGGCAATCGTCCGGGCACTCGCAGCGTGGGCTTGCGCGCTGACATGGATTGCCTTGCCATGTCGGAAGAAACGCGGTTGCCGTACGCGTCGAAAAATCAGGGCTACATGCATGCCTGCGGTCACGATGGGCACACCACCATGTTGCTGGGTGCGGCGCGTTTTCTTGCAAAATCGCGCGACTTTGCGGGCACGGTTTACACCGTTTTTCAGCCTGCAGAAGAAGGCCAAGCGGGTGCCAAAGCGATGATGGACGACGGGTTATTTACGCGTTTTCCGATTGACGTGTTCTACGGCCTGCACAACGCGCCGTGGGTGCCGCTCGGCTCGATGGCTGTGCGCAATGGCGCGATGATGGCCGCCGCGGATCGCATCGAAATCACCATCGAAGGCAAAGGCGGACACGGCGGCATGCCACAGTTTGTGAGCGATCCGATTTTGGCTGCGGCCCACGTGATCACCGCGATTCAGTCCATCGCCTCGCGCAACGCCGATCCTGCTGATTCGGTCGTGGTGTCGATTTGCGCGATGGAAGCCGGTGTGATGAACACGTACAACGTCGTTCCACGCGAAGTGAAATTGATCGGCACCGTGCGCACCTATCGCAAAGAGGCGCAGGCGATGGTGATTGAGAAATTGAAGCTTATTGTCGAGAACACCGCCGCTGCATTTGGCTCCACGGGCAGCGTCAATTTCATCTACGGCTATCCCGCGACGATCAACCACAAGCGCGAAGCAGAGCTATCCGCTGAAGTGGGTCGCAGCGTGTTCGGGCCAGAGAACGTGATCACTGAAATTTTTCCGAATACGGGCGGCGAAGACTTTTCCTTCTTTTTAGAAGCCGTGCCCGGCGCGTACATCTGGGTGGGGCAGCAATGCGAAGGAAATTTCCCGATTCATCATCCGAAGTACGACTTCGATGATCGCATCATTCCGAATGGCGCAGGGCTGCTTGCAGCGATTGCCCAGCGTGAGCTCACTCTTTAGTTTCAACGCACTTGGACGGTATTTTCCGTTTTTTTGCAGACGTATTTATGCACGTTTTCGTGCATCTCTTACTACACGGCCCCGGTTATCTTTTGCGCAAATTTCTGTTGGAGCGGAACCGTGATGATGTGCGGCTTGAGGACACCTTTTCTTTCGTTGTCAGTGTTATGTTCTGGATTGCAATCTGTGTTGCGGCTTGGCTTTTTTATAGAACGTTTACTTCATGAAACTTAACGACCTCCCACAAAATTTCGTCGACGATCTGGTCGCGATTCGGCGTGACATTCACGCTAATCCTGAGCTTGCGTATGAGGAGGTTCGCACCAGCAAACTCGTGGCAGAGCGGCTGCGTTTTTACGGCGTTGACGAGGTTCACACAGGCATCGCAAAAACCGGTCTGGTGGGCGTGATTCGCGGCAAGCGATCAGGTGGCACGATTGGCTTGCGCGCTGACATGGATGCGTTGCCGATGCAGGAGAAAAATTCGTTTCTGCACGCGTCAAAGCAAGCTAAAGTCATGCACGCCTGCGGTCACGACGGCCACACCACGATGCTGCTCGGCGCGGCGCAATACCTTGCTGCAACGCGCAACTTTGCTGGCACCGTTCACCTCATTTTTCAACCGGCCGAAGAGGGCGGTGCCGGTGGCGATTTGATGGTCAAAGAAGGGCTGTTTGATCGCTTTGATTGCGATCGGATTTTTGCGGTTCACAATCGCCCTGATCTACCGATTGGCAAGTGGGGAACGCGCGCCGGCCCATTCATGGCGTCTGCAGATTCGTTCACCATTGAAATTACTGGCAAGGGCGGCCACGCGGCGCGTCCGCATTTAGTCTGCGATCCAGTGGTGGTCGCCGCAACGCTTGCACTCGCCATGCAGACCATCGTGTCGCGCAACGTCAGTCCGCTCGAATGCGCGGTGGTCGGCATCAGTGCGATTGAGGGCGGCAATTTGCCGGCGTTCGCGGTTGTTCCTGACACGGTGAAGATGACCGGCACTGTGCGCACCTACGACCCGGCAACGCAAGATTTGATCGAGGCGCGAATGGGCGAATTGGTTGCCGGCATTTGTGATGCCCATCGCGCGAGCGGCACGTTGAACTACACCCGCCTTTATCCGCCCGTTATCAATACGGCAGCCGAGGTTGAGTTTGCGAGACTTGCTGCGGCTGAGGTGTGGGGCGAAGAGAACGCCAACGCGAATTACACGCCGTCGATGGGCGGTGAAGATTTCTCGTTCATGCTGCAAAAACGACCGGGTTGTTACTCGGTGATAGGGCAGGGAACCGGCGGCGAAATCATCCCGATTCACAACACGCGGTATGATTTCTGCGACTTGATTATTCCCAATGGCGTGCGCTACTTTTCGCGATTGGCTGAACGCGGGTTGCCGCTGTGAGTTGCGACTCGAGTCGTAACTGTAGGAGCGGCCTCGGCCGCGATCTCAACTGTGCGTCTGGCCAAGTTTTTCGCGGCCAAGGCCGCTCCTACAAAATTTTTAGACAGGTTAATTTTGCAAGCAATCTCCCGATTTTTTGATGGCGACGTGTGGTGGAGCTTCAAGCGCTCGCCGGTGACCGTGATTGCCGCGATTCTGGCTGCGATTTGCATCTTGGGCGCAGTGTTAGCGCCTGTTATCGCGCCACATAGTCCGTACGACTTGGCGCAAATCTCGCTGCTGGATTCCAACCTTCCGCCCGCGTGGGAGGCAACAGGGAATCCAAAATTCCTGCTCGGTACCGATCAACAAGGCCGCGACATTTTGTCGACCATCATGTACGGCAGCCGCGTGTCGCTGCTGGTCGCGGTGTGTGCGGTTGCGATGTCGATTGTGATGGGTGTGAGTTTGGGCTTGCTGGCCGGTTACGTCGGCGGTCGAATCGACAGCATCATCATGCGCATCGCCGATATTCAACTTACCTTTCCGGCGATTTTGGTGGCGCTGTTGATTAGCGGTATCGGGCGGCAATTTGTGCCGCGCGAGATGCAAGATGCGATTGCGCTCTATGTCATCATTTTCTCGATTGGCCTCACCGGATGGGTGCAGTACGCGCGCACCGTGCGTGGCTCGACGCTGGTTGAAAAGAGCAAAGAGTATGTGCAAGCAGCACGCGTGATTGGCGTTTCGCAAACGCGCATTATGTTTAGCCACGTGCTGCCCAATGTGCTCGGGCCGGTGCTGGTGATCGCCACGCTCAATATTGCCAACGCGATTATCGCGGAGGCGACGCTGTCGTTCTTAGGCGTCGGCATGCCACCCACACAACCGTCGCTCGGCACCTTGATCAGCGAAGGGCAAAACTACCTGTTCTCGGGCGAATGGTGGATCACCGTGTTCCCCGGAATCGCGCTGATTGTGATGGTGATCTCCGTTAATTTGGTGGGCGACTGGTTGCGCGACGCGCTCAATCCTAAGCTACGTTAGTGCGCGCCATGAATCAATTCGGTCGTAGGAGCGGTGCGAGCCGCGATAACTTTTTTGATCCGTCCTTTCGCGGCTTGCGCCGCTCCTACAAACCATGAGTCAACCCCTGCTTGAAGTAAAAAATCTCCACATTGAGTTCCCGACACGTCGCGGCATTCTCAAAGCGGTGGAAGATGTCTCGTTCTCCATCGCGCCGGGTGAGGTGCTCGGTGTCGTCGGTGAATCCGGTGCCGGCAAATCGCTGACCGGTGCCGCCATCATTGGTTTGCTAGAACCACCGGGTCGGATTGCCAGCGGGCAGATTCTGCTCGATGGCAAACGTATCGACAACCTGCCGTACGAGCAAATGAGGAAGATTCGTGGCCGTCAAATCGGCGCGATTTTTCAGGATCCGTTGACCTCGCTCAATCCTCTCTACACCGTGGGTCGGCAATTGATCGAGACCATCACCACGCATCTGGAACTCAGCGAAAGCGCAGCTCGTGACCGGGCGATAAAACTGCTGGAAGAGGTCGGCATTCCCGCCGCGCGCGAACGTATCGAGCACTATCCGCATCAGTTTTCTGGCGGCATGCGACAACGTGTGGTGATCGCGCTGGCGCTGGCTGCTGAGCCCAAAGTTATCATCGCCGACGAGCCGACCACGGCGCTCGACGTGTCGATTCAAGCGCAAATCATCACCTTGCTCAAAGGCCTGTGTCGCAATCACGGAACGGCGGTGATGCTGGTCACGCACGACATGGGTGTGATCGCCGAAACGGCCGACCGCGTGGCCGTGATGTACGCCGGTCGAGTGGTTGAAATTGGGCCAGTGGCGGATGTGATTCACAAGCCGCAACACCCCTACACCATCGGCCTGATGGGTTCGATCCCAGAGTTTGAAAGCAAACGAGATCGACTGATTCAGATTGACGGCGCGATGCCACGACTGGACGCCATCCCACAGGGCTGCGCCTTCAATCCGCGCTGCACACAGGTTTTCGCCAAGTGCCAAACCACCCGCCCAAACCTGATACCCGCCGGGGCAACGTCCGCTGCCTGTTGGCTGCATGAAGCGAACGCAGGAAAGGTGGCCGCATGAGCGCATTGGTCCAACTTAAAGGCGTCACCAAAACGTTTGATGTCTCAGCGCCGTGGCTCAACCGCGTGATCGAGCGCAAACCGCAGACGTTTTTGCATGCGGTGAGTGAGGTCAGTTTTGAAATCAAGCGTGGCGAGACGCTAGCGCTGGTGGGCGAATCAGGCTGCGGCAAATCCACCGTCGCACGCCTCGCGGTGGGCCTCTACGAGACGAGCACCGGGCAGGTGCTCATCGATGGTCACGACATGAAGGCCTCGAACCAAGGCACCGACGCGGCGCGCGCCATGCGGCGCAAAGTGCAGATGATTTTTCAGGATCCGTACGCCAGCCTGAACCCCCGTTGGCGTGTGGCCGACATCGTGGCCGAACCGATCCGCACCCACAAACTCATCCCCGACGGCCCGCAGCTCGACAAACGTGTGGCTGAGCTGCTGGGCCTGGTCAAACTCACCGCCAAAGACGGCGAAAAGTATCCGCACCAATTCTCTGGCGGGCAGCGCCAACGCATCTCGATTGCCCGCGCGCTCGCCAGCAATCCGGAGTTTTTGATTTGCGATGAACCCACGTCCGCGCTCGACGTGTCGGTGCAAGCGCAGGTGTTGAACCTGATGAAAGATTTGCAGCGCGAGATGGGGCTGACCTACCTTTTCATCTCGCACAACCTGCAAGTGGTGCACCACATCGCCGACCGCGTCGGCGTGATGTACCTAGGGCGCATCGTTGAGATCGGTGACAAGGATGAGGTTTTCGGTGCGCCGAAACATCCGTACACCCGCATGCTGTTGGATGCCATCCCAGACCTGCACATGACCGGCAAAGCCCGCACGCCGGTTGCGGGTGAGGTGCCCAATCCGCTCAATCCACCGAGCGGCTGCGCGTTCAATCCACGTTGTCCGAAAAAGTTTGAACCGTGCGATAAAACACGCCCGCAATTGGTATCTTTCTCGGCGCGCGAGGTGGCGTGTTTCGCGGCGACGTCGGGGGCGTCGGCGTCGGCTACCGTCTGATTCGGCATACTTTAACGCTACAGCTTTTCGCTGTAACCCTTATTTTATATGGGTTACATGCCGCTTTCATCCTAATTCGACTTATGCAAAAACAGCCCCTATCCCCTTAATAAATAAGGGGCAGACGGAAAAGATGTAGTGGCGCATCGTTGCCAGTGCGGCAATTTACGGCTCGCTGACATCGTGAAAACGGCGCCTGCGCGGCATGGCGCACCATCATTCCTACAAATACAGGCTTTTGCCTTTCCCACCGGATGTTTCGCTTCGCTCAAACGTGACGCTGCGGGCTGTAGCGCTTCGGTCGGAGGCACGTAACTAATCAGGAAACCCTTTGACAGCATCCCCCAGCGGTCGTTATCCTCGCTAAATAACGTAGCAAACAACATTCATCCGGGGATGCCATGAATAGTGCCTACCGTCTTGCATCGTACCTTTCGGTGCGTCTGCGCCAGTGTGTTTCAGCATCGCTGCTGCTGACCGCGTTCGCCCTGCTGAGCACAACCGTGGCCGCGCAGAGCGTCACCGTCGCCGGCTCCACCGGGGCGAATGGCCCGTATCTGACGCTCGGCGCGGCGTTTGCGGCGATCAATGCCAACGCCAATCAAACTGGCAACGCCATCGCCATCACCATCGTCAACACCACCGCCGAGGGCACTGCCACGGCCACGTTGAACCAGCCGTCTGGGGGCTCGTGGGCGACGCTCACCATCAAGCCCGCTCCCGACGGATTAACCAAACTCATCAACGGCTCGACCACGGCGGGTAACCCGTTGATCGATTTCAACGGGGCTGACAACGTCACCATCGATGGCGACGCCTTCGGCTCGCGAAACTTGGTGCTCAACAACATCACCGCGTCCGCCACGGCAGGCACGTCCACCGTGCGCTTCATCAACGGTGCCACCGGCAACACCATTACCAACAGCCAGATTCTCGGCTCCAGCTCCAGCTCGGTGGCAACCAGCGGCGGCACGATTCTGTTCAGCACCGATACCGTCACTGCCAACGGCAACGACAACAACACGATTTCCAACAACAACATTTTTCAGACTGGCGTCGGCCCACACAGCAAAGCCATTTTGTGCATGGGCTCAATCGGCACTGAGGCCATCGGCAACAGCGGTCTGGTGATCACCAACAACAACATCGCCGACCACTTCAGCCCCACCACCAGCAGCGCAGGCGTGGCTTTCAACGGCGGCTGCAGCACGTCCGCAATCACCAACAATCGGTTCTTTCAGGGCAGCCAGCGAACGTGGACGACCGGTGCGCTGCATGCCGCAATTCTTTTGGACAGCTCGTCATCCCCCACTGGCGTGCAAGGCATGACGATCACGGGCAACATCATTGGCTATTCGTCAAGCACGCAGAGCGGCACGTACCAACTGAGCGGCGGCACCCCCGCCACGAATGGCTCGTTCCGGGGCATCTCTTTCAACGGAATTACCGGCGGCGCGGTGTCCGACATCAGCAACAACACCATTGCGGCGGTGAGCATGACTGGCGTGACCTCCAGCGGCACCAGCACCGGTGCCCCGCTGATGGGCATCTTCGTCAACAATGGCGTGGTCAACACCAACGGCAACTTGATCGGAAGTCAATCGGCGACCGGTTCGATCACCTATTCGACAAGCGCGGCTGCCAACGCTGAGGTGTATGGCATTTTCAACTTCAGCGTGAACAACTGGACAGCCAACAACAACAATGTGGGCGGCATTACCGCGTCGAACACCAGCACTGGTGCGGCCAATGTTTACGGCTTGCGGGCAGACACGGCGGGCACCGCCGCCACAACGATGAACTCGAACGTGATCGGCGGCACTATTGCCAACTCTATCCAAAGCACCTCCATCGCAGCGGCCTCGCAGGTGATCGGCATTCGCGTGAACCTTACAACGCCCACCGTCACTCAAAACATCGTGCGCAACCTGACCGCCGCTGGCGGCACAGGCACCAATACCGCCGCGTCCGTGATCGGGCTCAGCTTTACGAACGCCAGCACGGTCAACACCGCCACCCAGAACACGATTTCTAAACTCCATAACTCGAACGCCACCGCGGCCACCGCGGTCACCGGCATACAGTTCACTGGCCCCGCAGCAGGCAACGTGGTCGCGCGCAATTTCATTCACTCGATCACCAGCGCAAGCAACAGCACCGCCGGCGAAATCAACGGCATCAAAGTCGCAGGTGGCGGCACCACGTATCGCAACAACATGATCGCAGTTGGCGCGGGCGTGGCCAGCGCCGAAGGCACCATCAGCGGCATCTTTGAGGTCGGCGGCAGCAATAACTTTTTTCATAACAGCGTTTATATGGCGGGCGCACCCACTGGAGGTTTTGGGGCTTCGTACGCATTCAACAGCGCAGTGACGACCAACACCCGCAGCGTACGCAACAACATCTTTTTCAACGCCCGCAGCAACAACGGCGCTGGAGGCTCCAACATCGCCGTGCGTTTGGAAGGCGCGGCACCCAACCCAACGGGCTTGACGATCAACAACAACGTGTACTTCGCCAACGGTGCCGGCGGGGTGTTCGGCTATTTCAACAGCGCAGTTGTGACCAGTCTGGCGGCATGGAAAACCGCCGTGGGGCAGGATGCCGCGAGCTTCCAGAGCGATCCGAAATACTTGGCACCGAGCAGCGCCACGCCCGATTTGCACATTGATCCCGCCGCGACGACGGTCATCGAGGCGGGCGGGGCAGATGTCGGCGTGCTTGATGACTTTGACGGGCAAACGCGCAGCTTCAATACCCCCACCGACATCGGCGCGGACGCGCGCAATTTTCAGAACACCGACTTGATCGGGCCCGAGATGACGTACACGCCGTTGGCTCCCGCTGCGGCTGTCACCAATCGAGTGCTCGCTGTCGCGATCATCGATCAGACGGGCGTGGCCATCGGCTCGGTGGCACCGCGCATTCACTTCAGCAAGAACGGTGGTGCGTACGTCTCAACCGTGTGCCTGCTGACGAGCGGCACCGTTCAGAGCGGCGTGTGGAACTGCACCATCGACAACGCGCTGATCGGTGGTGTGGTCACCCTCGATTCAGTTCGCTATTTTGTGGTGGCGCAGGACACGCTTGGGCGCACCGAAGCCAATCCCAGCGCAGGCTTTGTTGGCAGCAATGTGAATAGCGTGACCACGCCACCGACGTCGCCCAATCAATACGTGGTCGCGGCCAATCTCGCCGGTTCGATTGCCGTCGGCGCGGCAGGCAGTTTCAACTCGCTGACCAACACCGGGGGGCTGTTCGAGGCGATCAACGCGGGCGCGTTGGGCGGCAATCTCACCATCAACATCACCTCCGACTTGACCAACGAGCTCGGCACCTTCGCGTTAAACGAGTGGACGGAACAGGGCGCGGGCAACTACACGCTGCTCATCAAGCCCAGCGGCGGGCCGCGCACCGTCAGCGGCAGCAATGCTGGGGCCTTGATTCGGCTGAACGGGGCTGACCGCGTGACCATCGACGGCTCGACCACGGGTGCAACGGCCACCGGCGTCGGTGGCAACGCGGCGATTCGCGAATTAACGATTCAGAACACCAATGTGGGAACGGCAACCGCCGTGATTTTGGTCGCCTCCGGCAGCAATGGCGCGCAGAACAACACGCTGCGCAATCTCAACGTGCTCGGACAGGATCCACTGACCACCGGGCTTGGTATCTCACTGGGCGGCACGTCGCCGGGAACCGTTGGCACGGACAACGACAACAACCGGGTGGAAAACTGCTCGGTCAAGCGAGTGTTGTTCGGCATTTATTCAGCCGGGGTCAGCGCGGCAAATCCGAACACAGGCACGGTGATTACGATGAACGAAACGTCGTCTGTCACGGCGGACCGCGCGAGTCGCGTTGGCATCGTGATGTTTAACGACAACGGCGCGCAAATTACGCAAAACAGCATCAACGGCGTCTCAACGACTGCCATTGCTGACGCCGTAGGCATAGCGCTCGGCACGCTGGATGTCAACGCCACTACCATCACAAGCGGCGGCGTCTCTAATGCACTGGTCGCAAGAAACAAGATCGACGGCGTCGCCAATCCCAGCGCCAACGGGTTCTCGGCAGCGGGTATCGCCATTGCAGGCACCACGGGCGGCGCCAACACCGTCGTCAACAACATGATCACCGGCGTCACGGCACCGGCAACCAGCCCCGATATCGTGGCGGGCATTTTTGTGGCGGGCGAGACCGGATCGGTCACCCGGCTGCATCACAATTCGGTCGCCATGACCGGAGATCGCGGCGCGAGTGCCACGCAATTGCCAAGCTACGGCGTGGCCATCACCGGCGCAGACCCAACGGTCGAGCTGAAGAACAACATTTTCTACACCACGCAAACGTCCGCCGCCGGTGGTGCCAATGCCAAGAGCTACGCCATCGGTGTGCAGAGCACCACGTTCGCCAATCTTGACTCGAATTACAACGACTTCTTCAGCGCTGGGGCCAATGCCGGGTTCTTCCGCAGCGGATCGCTTGCTGCTGGCGCGGGCACCGATTACGCCACATTGGCGCTGTGGCGAACCGCCACCGCGAAGGACGCGAATTCGCTTGAGGTGGATCCGGCTTTCGTCAATCCGGTCAACAACGTGCATCTGAGCGCCAGCTCGCCGCTAGCCAGCGCAGGCATCACAGGCTTCGCCACGGTTGACTTCGACAACCAACCGCGACCAGCGGCGAACCCCGCCATCGGTGCCGACCAGTTCCTCACCAACACGTTAACCGTGAGCAAAACCGGCGGCGGCACAGGTACCGTGACCAGCGCCGACGGCAGCATCAATTGCGGGGCTACCTGCACCGCCGCCGTGAACCTCGGCACCGTCACGCTCACCGCCACGCCCGCCGGTGCGTCCGTCTTCACGGGCTGGCAAGGTGCCTGCACCGGTGCCACCACCTGCACGGTGACCATGAACGGCGCGCGCAGCGTCACCGCCAACTTCGCCGCCGCAGCGGTTGGCACGCGGATTCTCGATATTGACAATGACACCCAGTATTTGCCCGAGAGCGACGGCGTACTGGTGTTGCGCTACCTGTTTGGCCTCAGAGGCGCGGCGCTCACCAACGGCCTAACCCTCACCGGCACCCGCATCACCGCCACGCAGATCGAGGCTTACTTGGGGGACATCCTGCCGTACCTCGATGCAGATGGAAATGGCGTGGTGGATGCATTGACCGACGGCCTGCTCATCATTCGCCAACTCATCACGCCAAGCGGCCCGCTGCTGATCCAAAATGCGTTAGGTGTCGGCGCGACGCGCACCACGGCCACGGATGTGAATAGCTACATTCTGACGCTGCGACCTTAGAGGGATTGTGAAGCAACTTTCTTCTGAAACCCTTGTTTCATATGGTCGTGAGGCTGTTTTGGCACACAGTCAATAAGTACGATTATTTAGCCTTAGACCAATAAAAATAAGCGTTCTAGCCAAAAGCTGCTGTAAATCTGTAGGAGCGGCTTGCCGCGACCACGCGTGTTAAACCCAGATTTTCCATTAGGAAGTATCAGGGCACGCGAATTGGGTGGTGAAATGCACGGGTAGATCGAAGTGTTTGGATTGATCCCAGAGGCCTGTGATCCACTCGCGCTTGTGCATGGCGGTGGCGAGTTTGAGCAGTGGGC
>JANNYE010000032.1:0-5765 GCA_031409935.1 Burkholderiales bacterium
CACGAGCGCGCCGGGTGACCCGATTGAGCCGATCAATCGCGGCATTTATTCGTTCAACAACACGTTCGACCACTACCTGCTCAAGCCGATCGCTAAGGGTTATGACTTCGTGGTGCCCGGCCCTATCAAAACCGGTGTCACCAATGTTTTCCAGAATGTGTCCGATGTGCAGTCGCTGGTCAGCGACGCGTTGCAGCTCAAAGGTGCCAAATTCGGTGACGATCTTGGTCGCGTGATGCTCAACACCACGTTCGGCATTGGCGGCATTTTTGACCTCGCCACACCGATGGGCATTGAGCGTGGCAACGAAGACATCGGTCAGACGCTTGGCTATTGGGGCATCGGCGCGGGGCCGTATTTAGTTATCCCGTTTCTCGGCCCATCATCGCTGCGTGACGCGGTGGGGCGCTACGGCGAGTCGCAAATAAATCCGTTGTCGCGGGTGTCATCCGTGCCGGTGCGGAACTCGTTAACGGGCCTGAGTGTCGTAGATGCACGGGTCGGATTGTTTCCAGCGGAAGACCTGCTGAATCAAGCCTCGCTGGACAAATACACGTTTTTGCGTTCTGCCTATTTGCAGCGCCGACAAAGTCTGGTGCTTGACGGCAAGCGCCCTAAAGAACAATAGTTGAAAGTTGAATTTATGAAGCGGTTGAATGGGTTTTCTGGTTTGTTAGCTACGGCGGCATTTGCTGCTGTTGCGGCATTCGCTGCGACTACAGTGCAGGCGCAAATCGCTCCTGACGCCTTGATCAAAACGGTCGCCAACGACGTCACCACGGTGCTCAAGGCTGATCCTGCGATCCTGAGCAATGCCGCAAAGCTTAAGGAGCTGATCGAGAACAAGCTGATCCCCAACTTCAGTTTTGCTCGCATGACGCAACTGGCAATGGGCCGCAACTGGGCGAAGGCCACGCCCGAGCAGCAAACCGCGTTGACCAAAGAATTTCAGACGCTTTTGGTACGCACCTACTCCGGCGCGCTCGCGAATTTTCGCAACAACACCATCGACGTTCGCCCGCTGCGCATGCAGCCCGCTGACGCCGACGTCACGGTTAAAACCGTGATCAATCAAGCCAACGGGCAAGGCATCCCCATTGATTATTCGCTGGAAAAAGGCGCTGACGGAAGCTGGAAGGCCTACGACATCATTGTCGCGGGCGTGAGCTTGGTGACAAACTATCGTGACGAATTCAATACCGTGATTCGTGATCAGGGCGTTGACGCGTTGGTCAAGCAGCTGCAGAGCAAGAATAAGTAGTCGTGCAGCTCAGCGGCGCGCTCACCTTTGCCAACGCCCACGAAGTGTGGGACGTTTTTGCGCCTGCCGCAGCGGGCGCGGCATCGATTGACGTGTCCGGCGTGACTCAGGTGGACTCGGCCGGACTGGCGCTGATCTCCGCCTTGAAGCGCAAAGCCGGCGCGCAGTGCCAGGTCGTTGGCCTGACGCCGAAGCTTGCCACACTAGCCTCGGCGTACGACGTGGAAGCGCTGTTCTAGCCGGTACTTTAAAATCGGGGGTTAACTTAACCAGCGCCCCTGTGAATTCAGCTTCATCCAAAGCCGCTGCCGTCAACGTCGACGACATCAGCAAATCCTACCCCAATGTTCGCGCGCTCAACCACGTAACGCTTCGTGTTGAACAGGGCGAATTTTTTGCGTTGCTCGGGCCAAACGGTGCAGGCAAAACCACGCTCATCAGCATCCTGGCGGGCCTGACGCGAGCCGACAGCGGCCACGCCTCGATCATGGGCCACGACACGGTGAGCGATTATCGTGAGGCACGCAAAAACCTCGGCGTAGTGCCGCAGGAATTGGTCTACGATCCGTTTTTTAGCGTCCGCGAAACGTTGCGATTTCAGGCGCGTTACTACGGCGTCGCTAAGGCCGATGCGTGGATCGACGAAATTCTGCACAACCTCGATTTGACCAGCAAAGCCAACGAGAACATGCGTGCTCTCTCCGGTGGCATGAAGCGCCGGGTACTGGTCGGGCAGGCGCTCGTACACAAGCCACCGGTGATCGTGCTCGATGAGCCGACGGCGGGTGTGGACGTTGAGCTGCGGCAAAATTTGTGGACGTTCATCAAACGATTGAACAGCGAAGGCCACACCATCATTTTGACCACCCACTACCTTGAAGAAGCCGAGGCGCTGTGCAATCGCGTGGCGATGCTTAAGAACGGCGAGATCGTCGCGCTCGATACGACTGCGAATTTGTTGCGCGGCATGTCGGGCATCACGGTGCAAATTTCAGCAGACACGATGCCTGTTTCATGGTCTGCGCGTAGCAGCGCGCAGGCGTCAGGCGCGTTTGGATTCACGCTTTCGGGTTACGCGGAGCTTGAGTCGCTGCTAGCCGCTTTTCGCGAAGCCAACATCGCCATTCGCGAGATGAAACTGGGTGAGGCGGATCTTGAGCGCGCGTTCCTGAAACTCACGTCTCAATCAGCGGTGACTGCATGAGCACGCCCATCCTCGGCCCCGGCTTTAACGCACTTTTTTACAAAGAGTGTTTGCGCTTCTGGAAGGTGGCCTTCCAGACCATCGTCGCACCGGTCGTTACCACGCTGTTGTACCTGCTCATTTTTTCTCACGTGCTCGAATCCAACGTAAAAATTTACGACGGTCGCGTCAGCTACATCTCTTTCCTGATCCCCGGCCTCGTGATGATGGCGGTGTTGCAAAACGCGTTTGCCAACAGCTCGTCATCGCTGATCCAAAGCAAGATGATGCGCAGCATTATTTTCATCCTGTTGCCGCCGATTACATCGCTGGAAATTTTTTGCGCCTACGTGTTCGGCGCGATGGTGCGCGGGCTCGCGGTTGGGCTCGGCGTGTGGCTCATCACATTCCCGTTTGTGGGAGCCGCTGCAGCCGTTCCGCAGCAGCCGTTGTGGGTGCTCGCGTTCGCGGCGGGTGGCAGCGCCATCATGGGTACGCTTGGCCTCATCGCCGGCATTTGGTCAGAAAAATTTGACCATCTCGCCGTGTTTCAAAACTTCATCATCATGCCGCTCACCTTCCTGAGCGGCGTGTTTTATTCCATTCATTCGCTGCCTGCGTTCTGGCAGGGCCTGTCGCATTTCAATCCGTTTTTCTACATGATCGACGGCTTCCGTTACGGCTTTTTCGGCATCGCAGACGTTAGCCCGTGGCGCAGTCTTGCGGTTGTCACAATCTTTGTCATCGCGTTGTCGATCATTGCCATGCGCATGCTGCAAACCGGCTACAAACTTCGTCAATAGCACTGTTCCTGTGGGAGCGGTTCCACCGCGACTGCTGACATCGAAACCAAATTTATCGCGGTGGAACCGCTCCCACAAAAGACGGCTCAAAGATCCCAAATGCTTACTCCAGACACGCTAAAAAACTACATCGCCTCGGCCCTGCCCTGCACCCACATTGAGCTTGAAGGCGACGGCCAGCACTTCTACGCCACCATCGTGAGCGCTGAATTTGCGGGGCTGTCTATGATCAAGCAGCATCAAAAAGTGTACGCCGCACTCGGAGACCGGATGAAGGCCGAGGTGCACGCGCTATCGATGAAAACGTTTACGCCCGAGCAATGGGCCGCGAAGTCGGCGAAGGTTTAAGCCATGGATAAATTACGAGTTACGGGCAACGGCCCGCTGCGCGGTTCGGTGCGTATCTCCGGTGCAAAAAACGCTGCGCTGCCAATCCTCTGTTCATCGCTGCTGGTCAAAGCGCCAGTCACGTTCACCAACGTGCCGCAACTGAACGACACGCGCACCATTGTTCGCTTGCTCAATCAGATGGGCGTCACTGCGTCGCGCACCGAAACCCATCGCATTGAAATCGATGCCAGCACGCTGACCAAGCCTGTCGCTGAGTACGACCTCGTTAAAACGATGCGCGCGTCGGTGCTCGTGCTCGGCCCACTGGTGGCGCGCTGGGGCGAGGCGCGTGTGTCGCTGCCCGGTGGTTGCGCCATCGGCCAACGTCCTGTCGATCAGCATTTGAAAGGCTTGGAGGCGATGGGAGCCGAGGTCACGCTCGACGGTGGCTACATCAACGCCAAGGCCCCCGGCGGGCGCTTGAAAGGCGCACGTATCGTGATGGATATGGTGACCGTCACCGGCACCGAAAACATCATGATGGCGGCAACGCTCGCCGACGGCGTGACCGTGATTGAAAACGCAGCGCGTGAGCCGGAGGTCGTCGATCTCTCCAACTGCCTGATCGCGATGGGCGCAAAGATTTCTGGCGCGGGCACAGACAGCATCACCATCACCGGCGTTGACGATTTACATGCGGCAACGTATCGCGTGATGCCGGATCGTATCGAGGCGGGCACATTCGCCTGCGCGGTTGCTGCGGTGGGCGGCGAAATCACGCTGCTGGATGCACCAGTGGCGTCGATGGAGGCGATCCTCGACAAGCTACGCGACGCCGGTTGCAGCATCTCAATCAACGGCACGGCAATTACTGTCGCACGCAAAGGCGCGCTCAAGGCGGTGAGCGTGAAGACCGCGCCTTACCCGGCCTTCCCGACCGACATGCAGGCGCAGGTGATGGCGATGAACGTGGTCGCCGAGGGCACCGCCGTGATGACCGAAAACATTTTTGAGAACCGCATGATGCACGTGTCTGAGCTGTCGCGTCTCGGTGCCAACATTGAAGTCACGGGCAACACAGCCGTGGTGCAGGGCGTGAAAGCGCTCAAGGGCGCGAACGTGATGGCCACCGACTTGCGTGCATCGGCGAGTCTCGTGATTGCGGGCCTGTGCGCCAGTGGCGACACGATGATTGACCGCATTTATCACCTGGATCGCGGCTACGAACATATCGAAGACAAGTTGATCGGCCTCGGCGCACGCATCGAGCGCATCTCGACATGATTACGTTCGCGCTGTCGAAAGGCCGCATCCTCGACGACACCCGTCCGCTGTTGCGCACGGCGGGCATCGACGTGCTGGAAGATCCGGAATCGTCACGCAAACTGATACTGCTCACGCAGCGTGACGACGTGCGCGTAGTGCTGGTGCGCGCGAGTGACGTGCCGACCTACGTGCAGCAGGGTGGTGCGGACATCGGCATCTCCGGCAAAGACATTTTGATGGAAGCCGATTTGACCGGGCTCTACGAACCGCTCGATTTGAACATTGCGAAATGCCGCCTGATGGTTGCCGTGCCGGACAGCACGGATTACGAGGCGCTGGTGCAACGCGGTCGCCGCTTGCGCGTCGCCACCAAATACATCACGACGGCGCGCGCGCACTTTGCAAAAAAAGGCGTACACGTTGATCTGATCAAGCTTTACGGCTCGATGGAATTGGCACCGTTGGTCGGAATGGCTGATGCGATTGTGGACGTGGTGAGCAGCGGTGCGACCCTTGCCGCCAATCACCTGAAGGCGGTGGAGAAGATTGCCGATATTTCAGCAAGACTCATCGTCAATCAGGCTGCACTCAAAACCAAACGCGACGCCATCATGCCGATCATTGAGAGCTTTTCAAAATCTATAGATGCACGTTCGTAGGGTGGGCAACTTGTTGCCCACGCGTGACCAACGACACCGAAAATTTCAGACAACTTAATACTGAAAGCGCCATTTAATAAGGGCTTAGTGACAATTTATGCTTAAAGTCGATAAATGCCATAAGCTGAGTTAAACCACGAACAGTCGCACTTAGGTTTTAGGAGGGATGAAGAGAAGCGAAGCGCTACCCTTTAGTTTCTTGAAGACGAAAGGACGGTGTTTATGGCTTTCTTCACCCCAGAGAAGAGGATACAGCTTGAGAC
>JANNYE010000033.1:0-10745 GCA_031409935.1 Burkholderiales bacterium
GCGCGCGCCAATTGCAGTGAGCAACGCATACCGGCACCGCCGGCACCGATCACCACTGCATCGTACTTGTGAACTGTGAGACCCATAAAACAGCGAGCCCTTATTTCATACCAAAAAGAATGTAGACCGACCACAGCGCAACCGCCGCCGCCGCCAACCACGTGTAAGCGTTTAGAACCGCAATAACTGCGCGGTTTTTGACGTAATCAGGCCACACGTGCATCGCGCCAACGAGGCCGTGATACGCGGTGGCGAGAATGGCGAGCAAGGTGGCCAATTTGAAGCCGGTGTGAGCGAACAACGCCTGCCATTGCATCGCGTTCGGTGTGCCTTTAACCAGCAACAATCCGAGCACTAAAAACACGTAGGCCGTGATGAGAATGGCACTGATGCGTTGCAGCCACCATTCAGAAATAAATTTACTGGAGTTACCAAGTGCAGCCATTACCAGAGCCTCCATACAACCAGCGCCGTCACCAAAACGCTCAGGCCAAACACTGCGAAAGCGGTCGCACGGGCTGTTGGTAAATCAAGCCACGCGTTGGTGTCCTGCACCATGTGGCGCAGGCCCGCGATCATGTGATAAACGATGGCGAACAGCAGGCCAATCAACACAATTTTTGCAATCGGATTGGCCCACACGATGCTGCGGAATACCTCGAATCCAGCCTCTGATTTGAGGCTCATTTGCAGCATCGCCAACACGAACAACAGGCACACAAACAAGGCGACGCCCGTGATGCGATGCACGATGGACGCAATGCCCGGAATCGGCAGGCGGTAGTTCGCGAGTTGCGCGAAACCGATGTTGCGATACACCGGTCGTGCTCTCGTTTTTCCTAGAGGTCTCTCACCCATGCAATGCGCTCCATAAATATCTCATTCCGGCTCCGAATCTAACTTAATGTGTTGGCGTAATGATGACTGCGCGTGGTGCACAGCCCTCGTCTGAATTCAACTGGCTTGTCCGCATACGTGTAGGTGATGCGCTCAACGCATAGCAGGGGTGAGCCCATGCCAACGCGCAACGCCTCCGCGGTAATCGGGTCGGCGGTGACCGCTTTCACCTGCTCTTCAGCACGCAACATGCGTACGCCGAATTCCGTCTCAAAGAAACCGTACATCGACCCTTCGTAAGCATCGAAGCGTTCTTTAGTCAGGCCCTTGAACAGTGCAGCCGGCAGGGTGATCTCGTCAAGCACGGTCGGCTCACCGCTGTAGCGCAACAGACGGCGCAGTATCAAGATAGCGTCGCCCGCCTTCAAATCGAGACTGCGGCTGATGTCGGCGTTGGCACGACTACGTTTCACGTCAATCAGGTCACTGGCGGGGTATTCGTCTTGGCCGTCGTTGCGACGCATGCGCAAAAAGCGAAACATCGAGCTTTTGGTTTCAGTGTGCGTTGCAACAAACGTGCCCTTGCCTTGACGCCGGACCACCAGATTCTCACCCGCTAGTTCGTCAATGGCTTTACGCACAGTGCCCTGGCTCACGCTGAACTGCGCGGCTAAGTCTTGTTCACTCGGAATCGCCTGACCGGGTCGCCATTCGCCCGTCTCGAGCCGTTGCGTCAACAAACCCTTGATCTGCTGATATAGCGGCTGAAATGAGGGCGTCTCCGGCGTTGGGTACTGCGTTTGGGAAACTGCGGCGACTTCACTCATGCGCGAATTGTTACCCAAATTTCAATTCTTCGCAATCAGTGGTCTTATGTCTTATATAAGACATAAGAGCTATTGACGCGATCAAAATTTTGCGGAATAATTCGGGCTGGATTCGACAATTGCGCAGCGCAACATTGACAAATCATTGACAACCCTTCGACGAACGGAAGTTGTAAGCCGTTTGCGCGAGAATTAAGGGTTATCACCGTCAAGCACATTGTTGCGCGTCCCACGCACTCCAGAAAAAAGGATATCGAGAAATGAAAGCCCCCGTTCGTGTAGCCGTCACCGGCGCCGCTGGCCAAATTGGCTACGCCCTCCTGTTCCGTATCGCCTCCGGCGAAATGCTCGGCAAAGATCAGCCTGTCATCCTGCAACTGCTCGAAGTTCCCGTCGAAGGCCCACAAAAAGCGCTCAAGGGCGTGATGATGGAGCTTGACGACTGCGCATTCCCGCTACTCGTGGGCATGGAAGCACACGGCGATCCAATGACAGCGTTCAAAGACGCGGATTACGCGCTGCTCGTGGGCTCCCGTCCGCGCGGCCCCGGCATGGAGCGGGCAGAACTGCTCGCCGTCAACGGAGCCATATTCACCGCTCAGGGCAAGGCGCTCAACGCCGTGGCCAGCCGCAACGTCAGAGTTCTGGTGGTCGGCAACCCTGCCAACACCAACGCCTACATCGCACAAAAATCGGCACCTGACTTGCCGGCGAAAAACTTCACCTCGATGCTGCGCCTCGATCACAACCGCGCGCTGTCGCAGCTCGCCGCCAAGACCGGTGTAGCCGTCGCCGACATCCGCAAACTGGTCGTCTGGGGCAACCATTCGCCGACGATGTACCCGGACATCCGTTTTGCCACCGCCAATGGCGTCGCGCTGCGCGGCAAGGTGGATGATGCTTGGAACAACGACACCTTCATCCCGACCGTCGGCAAACGCGGCGCAGCGATCATTGAAGCGCGCGGCCTGTCCTCGGCGGCGTCTGCGGCAAACGCGGCGATTGATCACATGCGCGACTGGGCGCTCGGCACCAACGGCGAGTGGGTCACGATGGGCGTTCCATCCGACGGCAGCTACGGCATTCCTGAAGGCATCCAGTACGGCGTGGCCGTCACCTGCGCCAATGGCGAATACACCCGAGTCACCGGCATGGAAATCGATGACGCGAGCCGTACCCGCATGGACAAAACGTTGAAAGAATTGACCGACGAACGCGACGCTATTGCGCATTTGTTGGGGTAGTTTGGTCAGATAGACGACAAATATTTCGTTGTTCCTGCGCAGGCAGGAACCCAGCGACTTTTGATGGCGTTGCGGACGCCGCCAAAAGTCACTTGGCCCCTGCCTTCGCAGGGGCGACGAGAAGTTTGAGTCGCGTTGCAATGCGGCGCGAAAAGAGATACAGCTTTTTCGTGTAAGCCTCATTCGATATGGGGCTGAACACTAAAAATCTGAAAAGTCGATAAGCGGGTAATTCCGCGCTTAGCCCCTGTTCAATGGGGCGTTGAAGGAAAAGCTGATGTCCGTCCAATCCGCCGGTGCCGCATTCCGCGCCGCACTCCTTGCCGAATCACCTTTACAGGTGATCGGTGCGATCAACGCCAACCACGCCCTGCTCGCCAAACGCGCGGGATTCAAGGCAATTTATCTTTCCGGCGGCGGCGTCGCAGCAGGCTCGCTCGGTCTGCCCGATCTCGGCATCAACAATCTCGACGACGTGCTCACCGACGTGCGTCGCATCACCGACGTGTGCGACCTGCCGCTCATGGTGGACATCGACACCGGCTTCGGCCCGAGCGCGTTCAACATCGCGCGCACCGTCAAATCGCTCATCAAATTTGGTGCGGCGGCCTGCCACATTGAAGACCAAGTCGGTGCCAAACGTTGCGGCCATCGCCCTGGCAAAGAGATCGTCACCACCGACGAAATGGTCGACCGCGTCAAAGCCGCCGCCGACGCCAAAACCGACCCCGATTTCTTCCTGATCGCCCGCACCGACGCCATTCAGGTACACGGCGTGGACGCAGCGATTGAGCGCGCCATCAAGTGCGTAGAAGCCGGTGCCGACGGCATCTTCGCCGAAGCCGCCTACGACCTGCCGACGTATCGCAAATTCGTTGACGCGGTCAAAGTACCGGTGCTCGCGAATATCACGGAATTTGGTCAGACGCCGCTATTCACGGTTGAGGAGTTGAAAAGCGCAGGTTGCGGCATCGTGCTTTATCCACTATCCGCGTTTCGCGCGGCGAACAAGGCGGCAGAAAAAGTGTATCAAGCGATTCGACGTGACGGGCATCAGAAGGCCGTCATCGACACCATGCAAACGCGCGACGAGCTGTACGACCGCATTGGCTATCACGCGTTTGAGTCGCACCTTGATGCGTTGTTTGCAGCAAAGAAATAGACTGCGACTATGCCAACCATTAGCGCGTTCTACGGCATTCTGATTCGCATGTACTTCGACGATCATGCGCCGCCGCATTTTCACGCGGCGTATGGCGAATTTGAAGCGGTCATTGATATTCACGCGCTGTCTGTCATTCGTGGCTCACTACCGCGTCGCGCCTTGCAACTTGCGCTTGATTGGGCGGAGTTACATCAAGCGGAGCTTGTCGCCGATTGGGAACTGTGTGTGGCAAAACAAGCCCCGAAACTCATCGCACCTCTGCGTTAGGAGTGAACATGAATCCATGGCATGTGCAGCACGTTGAAGCGACTGGCGACAAGCAACTCGCCGTGAAATTCGCCGACGGGCTCACGGGCGTCGTGCGATTTACTGACTCACACTTTCGAGGCGTGTTCGAGGCCCTGCGTGAACCATCGTTTTTCAAACAAGCCTTCGTAGAGCACGGCGCAGTGACGTGGCCGGGAGGACAAATCGATCTTGCTCCCGACGCGATGTATGACGCTATCAAAACAAATGGAACATGGGAACTTCGCTAACACGGGGTTCTGCGACCTGCAGCTCGTAGTGAAATAGGGTGCGCACCTAAGTGCGCACCGAGTGTGTATGCCGAAACTAGGTGCGCATTTTGATGCGCACCCTACGGAGAAAAAAATATGAGTGATACGACCACAGCCGCTCCCGCCGGGGCCTTCAAACCCAAAAAATCTGTAGCGCTCTCGGGCACGACGGCGGGCAACACCGCCCTCTGCACCGTCGGCCGCACCGGCAACGATCTGGCCTATCGTGGCTATGACATTCTGGACATTGCGGATGTTTGCGAGTTTGAAGAAATTGCCTACCTGCTAGTTCACGGCAAGCTGCCGACGGTGGCCGAACTCGCAGGCTACAAAACCAAATTGAAAGCCCTGCGCGGCATGCCGGCCGCAGTGAAAGTGGCGCTTGAGCAGTTGCCGCCGAGCGCGCATCCGATGGACGTGATGCGTACCGCCGTGTCGGTACTCGGCTGCGTGTCACCCGAGAAGGATGACCACAATCGTCCGGGCGCGAAGGACATTGCCGACAAGCTAATGGCCTCGCTCGGCTCAATGATGCTCTACTGGTATCACTTCAGCCACAACGGCAAGCGCATTGATGTGGAGACCGATGACGATTCGATTGGTGGGCACTTCCTGCATTTGCTGCACGGCGTAAAGCCGCCCGAATCGTGGGTCAAGGCGATGCATGTGTCGCTGATCCTCTATGCGGAGCATGAGTTCAACGCGTCAACCTTCGCAGCACGCGTCGTCGCGGGCACCGGCAGCGACATGTTCAGCGCGATTACGGCAGGCATCGCAGCACTGCGCGGGCCGAAGCATGGCGGCGCCAACGAGGTCGCATTTGAAACGCAAAAGCGTTACGACTCACCCGATGAAGCTGAGGCCGACATCAAGGCCCGCGTCGAAGCAAAACAGGTTGTGATCGGCTTTGGTCACCCGGTGTACACCGTGAGCGATCCGCGCAACGTCGTCATCAAGGAAGTCGCGCGCAATCTGTCAAAAGAGCGCAACGACATGAAGATGTTCAACATCGCCGAGCGGCTGGAAACCGTGATGTGGGACATCAAAAAAATGTTCCCCAATCTGGACTGGTTCTCAGCGGTCAGCTATCACATGATGGGCGTGCCGACGGCGATGTTCACGCCACTGTTCGTGATCTCACGCACCAGCGGCTGGAGCGCGCACGTAATCGAACAGCGCATCGACGGCAAGATCATCCGGCCGAGTGCGAACTACGTCGGGCCGGAGGATCAGGTGTTTGTAACGTTGAAGGATCGGAAGTAGTTTTAGTTCCCCTCTCCCGCACGCGGGAGAGGGGCTAGGGGTGAGGGTGTGGTGGTAGACGAGCTAGCCGTGATCGGCATGCCCGCGAACAACCACCCTCACCCCAACCCTCTCCCGCCAGCGGGAGAGGGAGTCGAACACTGAGCAGAAGTAATGAATACGCAAGATCGCAAACCGCTCCCCGATACCAAGCTCGATTATTTCGACACTCGCGCTGCGGTTGATCGCATTGCGCCGGGTGCGTACGACAAGCTGCCCTACACCTCGCGCGTACACGCTGAAAATCTCGTACGTCGTTGCGATCCAGCGACGCTGACCGATTCGCTCAAGCAGCTCATCGAACGCCGTCGCGATCTCGACTTTCCGTGGTTCCCGGCGCGCGTTGTGTGTCACGACATTCTTGGTCAGACAGCGCTGGTTGATCTCGCTGGCCTGCGCGACGCGATTGCAGATATGGGCGGCGACCCGGCAAAAGTGAACCCTGTGGTGCCAACGCAATTAATCGTCGATCACTCGCTCGCAGTTGAATACAACGGCGATGATCCCGATGCGTTCGCGAAGAATCGCGCGGTGGAAGATCGCCGCAACGAGGACCGATTTCACTTCATCGACTGGACGAAAAAAGCGTTCAAAAACATGGAGGTGATTCCACCGGGCAACGGGATCATGCACCAGATCAACCTGGAGCGCATGTCGCCTGTCGTGCATGCGAAAGACGGCGTGGCCTTTCCGGACACGCTGGTCGGCACTGACAGCCACACACCCCATGTGGACGCGCTGGGCGTGATCGCGATTGGCGTCGGTGGCCTAGAAGCGGAAAGCGTGATGCTCGGTCGCGCCTCATGGATGCGTCTGCCGGACATCATCGGCGTTGAGCTGACGGGCAAGCCGCAGCCCAATATCACCGCAACCGACATCGTTCTCGCGCTGACCGAATTTCTGCGCAACTCGAAAGTGGTCGGCGCTTACCTCGAGTTCTACGGCGAGGGCGCAACCGCTTTGACGCTCGGTGATCGCGCAACGATCTCGAACATGACGCCGGAGTTCGGCGCGACCGCCGCGATGTTCTACATCGATCAGCAGACGATCAATTACCTTAAGCTCACTGGGCGCGAGGATGCGCAAGTGAAGCTGGTTGAGACGTATGCGAAAGCAGCAGGTCTTTGGGCCGATTCACTGACGACAGCCGTTTACGAGCGTGTGCTGAAATTTGATTTGTCGAGCGTAGTGCGCAACATGGCGGGCCCTTCGAACCCGCACAAACGCTTGCCAACGTCTGCGCTGGCGGCGCGCGGTATTTCGGGTGAATGGTCGATGCCCGCTACCTCTGAAGGCACGATGCCCGACGGTGCCGTGATCATTGCCGCCATCACCAGTTGCACCAACACCAGCAATCCGCGCAACGTGATTGCAGCGGGCCTGCTCGCTCGCAACGCGAATGCGCGCGGCCTGACGCGCAAGCCGTGGGTCAAGTCTTCGCTGGCACCGGGTTCGAAGGCCGTGCAGCTCTATCTCGAAGAGGCGAAACTGCTGACGGAGTTGGAGAAACTCGGTTTCGGCATCGTCGGCTTCGCCTGCACCACCTGTAACGGCATGAGCGGCGCGCTCGATCCTTTGATCCAGAAAGAAATTATTGACCGCGATTTGTATGCGACAGCGGTACTCTCAGGCAACCGCAATTTTGATGGTCGCATTCATCCGTACGCCAAGCAGGCGTTCCTCGCGTCGCCGCCGCTTGTAGTTGCGTACGCCATTGCGGGCACGGTGCGTTTCGACATCGAAAAGGACGTACTAGGCATCGACAAAGACGGCAAGCCTGTGGCGCTGAAAGACCTGTGGCCAAGCGACGAAGAAATTGACGCCATCGTCGCCAGCAGCGTAAAGCCCGAACACTTCCGCCGCGTTTATGACCCGATGTTTACCTTCGCCCCCGCAGGAAAAGAAAAAATCAGTCCGCTCTACGACTGGCGCGCACAGAGCACCTACATCCGTCGTCCGCCGTACTGGGAAGGCGCGCTTGCCGGTGAGCGCACATTGCGCGGCCTGCGTCCGCTAGCCGTTCTGCCAGACAACATCACCACCGATCATCTGTCGCCGTCGAATGCGATTCTGCTCGATAGTGCAGCAGGCGAATATCTCGCGAAAATGGGCCTGCCGGAAGTGGATTTCAACTCCTACGCAACACATCGTGGCGATCACCTCACGGCGCAGCGAGCAACGTTCGCAAATCCGCAACTGGTGAACGAGATGGCCGTGGTCGATGGCAAGGTGAAGAAGGGGTCTCTTGCGCGCATCGAGCCTGAGGGCACGGTGGTGCGGATGTGGGAGGCGATTGAAACTTACATGGAGCGCAAGCAGCCGCTCATCATCATCGCGGGTGCTGATTACGGTCAAGGCTCTTCGCGCGACTGGGCCGCGAAGGGCGTGCGTCTGGCGGGTGTCGAGGCGATTGCGGCGGAAGGCTTCGAGCGTATTCATCGCACCAATCTCATCGGCATGGGCGTGCTGCCGCTGGAGTTCAAATCGGGCACGACGCGTCTGACACTGGCCATCGACGGCACGGAGACGTTTGACGTGATCGGCGAGCGCACGCCGCGCGCGACTTTGACGCTAGTGATCCATCGCAAGAATGGCCAGCGCGTTGACGTGCCTGTGACCTGCCGCCTCGATACGGCCGAAGAAGTATCGATCTACGACGCGGGCGGCGTGTTGCAACGCTTTGCCAAGGACTTCCTCGAAGGAGCCACCGCATGAGTACACGCGCAACGCAAATCAAAATCCCAGCCACCTACATGCGTGGCGGCACCAGCAAGGGTGTGTTTTTCAAATTGACCGACCTGCCGCAGAAGGCACAAGTGCCCGGCGCGGCGCGGGATCAATTATTATTGCGCGTGATTGGCAGCCCGGATCCGTACGGCAAACAAATTGACGGCATGGGGGCGGCAACATCGAGCACCAGCAAGGCGGTCATCCTGTCGAAAAGTCTTCGCGCAGATCATGATGTGGACTATTTGTTTGGGCAGGTATCGATCGACCAGCCGTTTGTTGACTGGAGCGGCAACTGTGGCAATCTGTCCGCCGCCGTTGGCCCCTACGCAATCAGCAATGGTCTGGTTGACGCCAGCCGAATTCCCGCCAATGGCATCGCAATTGTGCGCATCTGGCAAGCCAACATCGGCAAAACCATCGTCTCGCATGTGCCGGTGACCAATGGTCAGGTGCAGGAGACCGGTGATTTCGAATTGGATGGCGTCACCTTTCCGGCAGCCGAAGTGCAATTGGAATTCATGGACCCGGCGGCGGAAGAACCCGGTGCGGGCGGCGCAATGTTTCCAACCGGCAATTTGGTTGATGACCTCGATGTACCGGGCGTCGGTGTGTTGAAGGCGACCATGATCAATGCCGGTATCCCGACCATTTTTGTCAATGCCAATGCCATCGGTTATACCGGACGCGAATTGCAGGATGCCATCAATGGCGACGCAACCGCGCTGGCAATGTTTGAAACAATTCGTGCCCAAGGCGCAATCAAAATGGGGCTCATCAAAAACGTCAGCGAGGCTGCCGAACGCCAACACACGCCGAAAATCGCATTCGTCGCAAAACCGGCCGACTATGTGTCGTCCAGTGGCAAGCCGGTCGCCGCCGGTGATGTCGACTTGCTGGTTCGTGCGATGTCAATGGGAAAGCTGCATCACGCCATGATGGGTACGGCGGCGGTTGCCATCGGTGTGGCGGCAGCCGTTCCCGGCACCGTCGTCAATCTCGCTGCCGGGGGTGTTCCACGATCCGCGGTCAGATTTGGTCACCCATCCGGCACCCTTCGGGTCGGCGCCGAGGCGGCATTGGTGGATGGCGAATGGCAGGTGACCAAAGCCATCATGAGCCGCAGCGCGCGGGTGTTGATGGAAGGATTTGTTCGTGTTCCTGACGAACAGCCTTGATAGAACAAGTCGCGCATGGGCGGATGTCATCACGCGACAGCCCTTTTGTTTCACGCAATTAAGCCGACAATGGCCTTAAAATTACCAATCCCATCAAATCTGCCGTTACGTCGTTCCCGCCTCTAAAGGAATCAGCATGTCCCACAACACCCACAACACACTGCAGTCATTTAAGTTGGCGTCCGGAAAAAACGGTCAGTTTTATTCATTGCCTGAACTCGCCAAGACCTACCCAAACGTGGCAAAGCTGCCGGTATCGATCCGGATTGTGCTTGAGGCCGTATTGAGAAATGTTGACGGCAAAAAAGTCACGGAAGAACACGTAAAGCAACTCGCCAACTGGCAGCCCGGCGATCAGCGCTCAAACGAGATTCCATTTATTGTCGCCCGCGTGGTGTTGCAAGACTTTACCGGCATTCCGTTGTTGGCCGACCTGGCGGCGATGCGCGGCGTGGTCAGCAAGATGGGCAAGAATCCAAAAATGATCGAGCCATTGGTTCCCGTTGATCTGGTGGTCGATCACTCGGTACAAGTTGACAACTACGGTACCGCAGACTCGCTCGACCTGAATATGAACCTCGCATTTCAACGCAACGTTGAGCGTTACCAATTCATGAAGTGGGGGATGCAGGCGTTCGACACATTCAAAGTCGTGCCACCCGGCATCGGTATTGTGCATCAGGTCAACCTTGAGTACCTCGCACGCGGCGTACACAGCAAGTCCGGCGTTTATTACCCGGACACACTGGTTGGAACCGACTCACACACCACCATGATCAACGGTATCGGCGTGGTCGGCTGGGGCGTCGGCGGCATCGAGGCCGAAGCCGGCATGCTCGGGCAGCCGGTGTATTTCCTGACACCGGATGTGGTCGGCGTAAATCTCACCGGCAAATTGCGCGAGGGCG
>JANNYE010000034.1:0-41764 GCA_031409935.1 Burkholderiales bacterium
CACGCAACGTGAACTACGGGCAATCGCTGCCTGCACTCAAAAGCAAGCAGACTGAAATCGGCGTTAAATGGCAAGCCAATTCGCGACTGCTGATGACCGGCGCGCTTTTCAGCATCGACAAACCGTATGCCGACGACGTGGCGACTGCGAGCTGCATTCCGGTGCGCGTGGCTGTAGCCACGGAAGCGCGGCATCGTGGGTTTGAACTCGCTGCGACCGGTCGTGTCACGGATGCATTGTCGTTGCAGGCGAGCATGACAGCACTTGATGCGAAGTTCACCAAAGCAGTTGATCCGACGCTGGTGGGGCAACGCGTGACCAACGTGCCGCGCGTAAAAACATCGCTGTTTGCGGATTACAAAATTGCAGCGGTTCAGGGCTTGACATTGAATGCATTGGCGACCGCAGAGAGCGGAAAAACGGTCACTGCGGACGGTACCGTCACGTTGCCCAACGCCTGGCAGCTCGACGTCGGCGCGCGCTACGACCACATCATCGCGGGCAAGGCAACGACGTGGCGTTTGAACGTAGAAAACGTTACCAATCGCATCTACTGGCGTGAAGCTCCGACGCAGTATTGGGGCGGGATCTACCTGTTCCCATCAACGCCACGCACGGTGCGCGCTAGTGTTACGGTGGCGTTTTAGTTTGACGCTTTGCCTTTGTAGGAGGGGCTCTGCCCCGACCCGACCGCGCAAGTGTCGCAAGTCGCGGCAGAGCCGCTCCTACATTGAAAACACCTCCTACAACCATGCTTGAAACCGCTTTTACACTCTTAGCCTCCGCCGTCACCTGGCTTGAGGTGATTGCCTTCGCGCTCGCGCTGGCAAACATCGCCTGCAACGTGTTTGAGATTCATTGGGGCTGGCCGTTGACGATTGTCGCGAGCGCGCTCTACGCGTGGCTCTTCTATGCAACCAAACTCTATGGCGAAGCGGGCGTGAACGTGTTTTTCGCCGTGGCAGCGGTGTGGGGTTGGTGGCAGTGGCTGCACGGACATCGCGCCGACTCGAACGCCCCCCTCACCATTGCAACGCTCAATCAACGCGGCTTGATGCTGACCGCTGGCGCGTGGGCGGCACTTTGGGTTGCCTGTGCGCTGTTGCTGCGCGCAATCACCGATTCCGACGTGCCATGGGCCGATGGATTTGTCACGGCAGGCAGTATCGTCGGCACGGTGCTGCTCGGGCGCAAGTTCATCGAAAACTGGCCACTGTGGCTCATCGTGAATGCTGCGAGCATCGGGCTGTTTGCGTACAAAGGGCTGCACCTGACAGTCGTGCTCTACGTCATCTTTTTTCTGCTCGCTATCTGGGGTTGGATCGGTTGGCGAAAACGTTTGCTCTCGTCGTGAATACCCCGAAACTCATCTGCATCATCGGTGCAGAAAGCACCGGAAAAACGACGCTGGCGCAGGAGCTTGCGACTCAGTTCGACTGCCGGTGGGTGGCAGAACATCTGCGCGAATTTTGCGAGTCGCGCGGACGTACTCCGACGCAGCATGAACAATCATTGATTCTGGAAACGCAAGTCATCAACGAAGTGGCAGCACAGTTCGCCGCAAGCCACCGCCATCGCCGCTACGTCTTTTGCGACACCGCACCGTTGCTGACCGCGATCTACAGCGATTTTGTGTTCAACGACAACTCGCTTTACGCACGTGCTCGAACACTGCATTCGCGCTATGCGCTAACCCTGCTGCTGCAGCCAGACATCAGATGGGTGGCCGACGGTATGCAACGCGACGGCGCGCACGTTCGTGAGCCGATCACAGCGCTCATCGAGCGCGAACTGGCGGCAATCCACGCGTCGGTAGTTCGCATAAGTGGACAAGGCGATGCACGCGTTCAGTCTGCGAGCGAAGCGATACGCGCCTTCTAGGGCGCTCGTTCCGTCCCCTCCCCCAGCGGGGGAGGGTCAGGGTGGGGGCAGTAGGCGTTCGCAAGGGCTTCGACGCGCAGCTGCACCCGGCAGAAGCGGGCCGAAGCCACAGCGTTCAAAATTTGACGAAAATTGTGTCGGACGGAACCTTGGCGTCTCGCGCACGTGATCTTTCGCCGCATGCTGCAAAATGCCCTGCATGGAAGCATGGTTCGCACAGGTATTGGAATGGTTCGCGTTGCCACAATTTGGTCTGACCACCGTATTCGTGGTCAGTCTGGTGTCGGCTACGCTATTGCCAATGGGCTCCGAGCCCGCCGTTTTCGGACTGGTCAAACTCAATCCACAATTATTTTGGCCCGCTATCTTGGTGGCAACCACCGGTAACGCGCTCGGTGGTGCGATCAACTGGTGGATGGGTTTCGGCGCGAAGCGTGCGTATGAGAATTACAAACACTCCTCTGTTCAGGCCAAGGCGCTGGCGTGGCTGGAAAAGCTCGGACCCAAAGCCTGTTTTTTTGCATTTCTGCCCATCATCGGCGATCCGCTCGCGACCATCGCCGGTTGGCTGAAACTGCCGTTTTGGCAGTGTTTTTTCTGGGGCGCAATGGGCAAGTTTTTGCGCTATGTCGTGATGACTGCCGGGGCGTTGTGGATATGGCCGGGGCAGTTTCAGTTTTAGGGCGACATCGCCAGCGCGACGCGCAGGCGACACGGTCAGTCCCTCAATCCTTTAGCGCCGCGAACGCCTGCGCAGCATCGCAGCCCACCATCGGGGACTCCACCCGCTCACCGCCCGCGTCAAAAAATCGAGCGTGTCCATCAACATTTACCAGCCAAACCTCAGATGCACCCGCCTCTAAATACGCGCCAATTTTCATCTGCATCTCGCCCTCGCTATTGCTTGGCGACAACACCTCCACCACCAGCGGCGGCGACGAAGGCAAGTCGGCACGCGAAGGATCTTGTGCCTGCCAAAACGACTTTGGAGCCCAAACCACATCGGGCTCAAAGGTGCCTTCGGGGTTAGCGATCGCCACCTCTGTCGCTGTTTCGTCGCCTAGGCGGACGTTGAGCCAGCGTACCAGTCGCCCCTGCATCGCTCCGTGTCGCCAGTTCGCAGCCGGGCTCATCACAATCCTTCCATGCTTATCGAGTTCAATTTGAAAGGGTAGCCGTGACAATACTGGGTCGGCGCACACCTCGCCCCATGTCCACGGGCGATCCCTCGTGGCGGGAGCGCGTAGTGCTTGAATGTCTAACGAGGTCATACGATTCTCCTGACACGCGGTGATTTATCGCACGCGAGCCATATGTTACGAGCACCGCGCAAGCGCCGCATCCTTAGAAGCTAACCGCAACCGCTAAGTTGTAGCTTGTCACACCGACTATTGGTGCTCGCCTTGATTGATCGACACCAACGGGACGCGACGCCAGTCCGACTCACGTTGATAATCAGGATTCGACTTCACTACGCAGAACAGTAAACCCAAAATGTATACACAATAGGGATTGTCCTCCATGCCAGCAACCATCTCCCGATGGGGCAATAGCCTCGCGGTGCGTATCCCCAGCAGCGTTGCCGAAAAAGCCCAGCTCACGGAGGGTGACGCGGTAGAAGTCAGCATGTCACGTCACGGTCGCTTGATCGTGGAGACCGTGCGCAAGGAAATCAATTTCGGCGCGCTCTACGATCAAATTACACCCAAGAATCGATTTGCAGAAGTCGGCACTGGCAGCACTCGCGGTAACGAAACCGTTATATGGTGGGCACCGCCTACGCCCCGCAACGGGACGATGTGGTGTGGATAGACTTCGACCCACAGGCCGGACACGAACAAGCAGGAAGGCGGCCTGCGCTCATTCTCTCGGACAAGAAATACAACTCGCGATCATCACTCATTGTGCTCTGTCCAGTTGTCTCGTGCGCGTCGCAGCTCAAGCCCTATCCATTTATCGTGGCGCTGCCTCCGACGCTATTGCCGAAAGAACGCTACGTTCTCGCTGATCAGGTCAAGAGCCTCGACTGGCGTCAACGCAACGCGAGCTTCATCGCCCGAGTAGCCGCGAGTTCCGTTGAAGAGGTGACCGCGTTTGCGGTAGGAATCGTTCAGGGAAGAACTTGAGTGGACGGCGTGCCGACGTGATCGTCTGCAGCGACGCAAGCTCACCTGTCAATGCGTGCTGACCCAACGCGATACGAATCAACGCGATCCTTGGTATCGGTAGAGCCGCCGTAATAGTCAGTTTCAAAATGCTGCCTGTTGTGGTGGCTGTCAATCGGCGAAAAAAGGTCTGGGAAGAGTCTTGCAACGCAGAGAGCAGCTACGGCACTGTGGCATCAGAGCACCGATTGGCAGACAACCCGTCCGCAACGACAACCCACGCTAGCCCATCAGCGACCGTAAGGAAATCACTTCAAGCTGGCTGCTGGTTTTGAAATCACCGTCGTTGGAAAGCAAGAAACGGCAACCCGCCTGCAACGCCGTGGCGTAGTGCAAGGCGTCCATCATTTTCATGTTGAAGGTGGCGCGAAGTTGCGCGGCGGTATCGAATGCGGTGGCGTCGTGGCGCAGAACATTGATGAAATCCTCGCGTGCAAAAAACGCTTTGCCTCGCGCGATCTCGGCGGCGCTCATGCTCCGATATGGATGCACCATCACTTCCGCGACGGCTGCATCGCCGGTGAACCCAAGAAACTCGCCTGCATCGCACGCCACAAAAATCGGTGCGACGAGGTCGAATTGTGGCGCACGTTTGTCGAAGAAATAGATGAGGTAGTTCGCGTCGATGTAGACGCGTTGCCCGCGCATGCGGGCCAGTAGCGCGGCTACCTCTCCCATTCGCCGCGCAACTTGCGAAGCGTCTTGTCAACCGCCGCCGGTGTGTTGCCCCACGCACCTTGAAACACGCCCGCGAACGACAAAATATCCTCGCGCGTGCTCTTTGTGCGCTTGGGCGTAAACGTGATCACACCATTGATGAAACCGACATCAAACACCGCGTCCTCAGCAAGGCGTGCTTCATCAATGATGCTGGCAGGAATGGTCACCTGCCCCTTGGGACGCAAACGCACTTCAGGCATGACAGTTTCCTATCGAGAAAAGTAAGAAAGTAGGAATGTGCAGTAAGAATTATAGGACACGCGGCGAAAACTCTCTGTGTGAGTTGAGCGTTACTGTTTCGCACGGAGATCAGGTTTGACTTGCCCCCTGAACTGCCGCTGCGGTGATTGCGTCCAACGTTGCACCCGGCGTCAAATCCTGCGGGTCTACTTTTAGCTCTATGACTGCCGGTTTTTTGGCGGTTCGGGTGTGCGTCAATGCTGCTGCAAACGCGACGTCGAACTCGGCGTTGGTGTTGACGGTGAAGCCTTTACCACCGAAGCTTTCTGCATATTTTGCAAAGTCCGGGTTCATTAGCTGCGTGCCGTAGACGCGTGATGGATGATTTTTTTCTTGATGCATCCGGATGGTGCCGTACATGCCATTGTTGAACACGATACAGATCGGCGCGCCACCGTATTGCACAGCGGTCGCCAGCTCTTGCGAGGTCATCAAAAAGTCGCCGTCGCCTGCAAAATTGATCACCGTGCGTTCAGGGCAAACGATTGCCGCCATAACGGCGGCGGGCACGCCGTAACCCATCGCGCCGCTGGTGGGGGCGAGTTGCGATTTGTCGGCAGTTTCGATACCCGCGTATGGCCAAAAACGATGCGCCCATGTCGCGAAATTGCCTGCGCCGTTGGTGATGATGGAATCGGCGGGCGCGAGCCGCTTCAAGGTTTGTACTACTTGCCAGAGGTTGAGTTTGGCAGGTTCGGTGCGCGTCGAATAGAGCGGCGGTTCGGCACGCCACGCAGCGAGTTCGCTTTGAATTGCAGACAAGTCGTTCGAGCCCCTATCCCTTGAGGGGAGAGGGGTTGGGGAGAGGGTGGCGGTGGCGTTCGCATCGTTGGTTCCGCTGGCGACCTTCCCCCTCTCCGCCCGCCCCTCTCCCTCAAGGGGAGAGGGGAGCATTGCACAGAATTCCGCCACCCCCGAAGCAATCATCACTTCCGCCTGATAAACACGCCCCAACTCCGTCGGATCGCCATGCACATGAATGAGTTTTTGCTTCGGCACGGGCACATCAAACAACGTGTAACCCGATGTCGTCATCTCGCCGAGCCGCGCACCGATGCACAACACCACGTCGGCGTTTTTAATGCGTGCTGCAAGCTTCGGATTAATGCCGATGCCCACATCGCCCGCATAGTTCGGATGGCTGTTATCCATGCAATCCTGAAAGCGAAACGCACAGCCCACAGGTAGCTGATTCGCCTCGGCAAACTCACGCAATTGCCTTGCAGCATCGCGCGTCCAGCCAAAGCCGCCCGCGATGACAAACGGTCGCTCAGCACCTGCCAACAATTCAGCCACGCGTGCCATATCCGCCGCGCCCGGATGCGCTTGCACAGGCCGATAAGGCTTAGCCTCAGCAACGCTCGCCATCGCCGACAACATGTCCTCCGGCAGCGCTAACACCACTGGGCCCGGACGTCCGCTGGTGGCGACCTGAAATGCATGCGCCATGTATTCCGGCACGCGGGCTGCGTCGTCAATTTGAGCGACCCATTTCGTCATAGGGCCGAACATGCGGCGATAGTCCAGCTCCTGAAACGCCTCACGTTCCACGAAGTCGTTGCCGACTTGCCCAACCAACAAAATCATCGGCGACGAATCTTGGTGCGCCGTGTGTACCCCAATGGCGGCATTGGTCGCGCCGGGGCCGCGCGTGACTAGGCACACGCCCGGTTTGCCGGTGAGTTTGGCGTATGACTCGGCCATGAAAGCCGCGCCGCCTTCCTGGCGGCAAATCACAAATCGAAAATCTTCGCGGTGGCTGTACAGGCCATCGAGCACGCCGAGGTAGCTCTCGCCGGGCACGCCGAACGCGGTGTTCACACCGTGAGTGATCAGAGCATCGGCGACCAGATGGCCACCGGAACGGGAGGTAGGGTTTGCGCTATTCATGGGTGTAAGCTTAGCGAATGATTAGTAGCACTGCCTCGCCCGATTCAGCATTTCGGGCAGACGCCACGACCATCAGCGTCGTCGGCCTCGCCCACGCCACCTCGCACTTCTTCCAGCTTCTGCTGCCGCCGCTGTTTCCGTGGCTAGCGACCGAGTTTTCGTTGTCGTTTGCGGAGCTTGGGACATTAGCGAGTCTGTTCTATCTCGTGTCGGCATTTGGGCAGGCGGCGGCAGGATTTTTAGTGGATCGTCTGGGCGCGCGCGTGGTGATGTTTGGCGGACTGCTGCTGTTTGCGATGGCCGCGCTCATCGGATCACAGGCGACGGGATACGGGATGCTGGTGGCGACGGCGGTGATTTCTGGTATCGCCAATTCGCCGTTTCATCCTGTGGATTACAGCATCATCAATCAGCGGATTTCTGCCGCACGAATTGGTCATGCGTACAGCGCGCATGGTCTGAGCGGCACGCTGGGCTATGCGTCCGCGACGTTGGTGATGGTGGTGCTGGCGCAGCAGTTTGGCTGGCGTAACGCGTTGCTTGCCGCTGCCGTGTTTGCGCTGTGTGTGCTCGCGGTTGCGGTGATTTTTCGCGATGCGATTGACACGCGATCATTGAGTGGTAACGCGCCAAAGCAGTCATCAGATGCAGAGCCTGAATCGAGCCTCGCGTTCATGCGGCAACCGGTCGTGTGGCTATGTTTTGCGTTTTTCTTTGTGATCACATTTAGCAATTCCGCGATCCAAAATTTCGCGACGCCTGCGCTGCAAGCCATCGCCGGATTGAAGCTGACGGTCGCGGCAACCGCGTTAACCGGATATCTTGTATGCAGCGCGATTGGGCAGGTCGCGGGCGGTTTCGCGATCAGTCGGCAATGGGCCGACCCGGAGCGCGTCATCGCGGGCGCACTCACCACATCAGCGGTGCTGTTGGTCCTCGCAGCAACCGGTTGGGCCGGTGGCATCGGCACGTTGTTGCTGGTGATGCTGGCAGGATTGGGCACCGGGGTTGCTGGGCCATCGCGTGATTTGCTGATCAAACGCGCGACGCCTGCGGGTGCAACCGGTCGCGTTTACGGCATGGTGTACTCAGGCTTGGACGCGGGGCTCGCAGTGTCGGCACCGATGTTTGGCTGGTTCATGGATCACGATATGCCGAGCGCCATTTTCGTCGGCGCGGCGGTGGCGATGATGGTTGCGATGTTGATCGGATTGCTAGTGGGCCGTGCGGTCAATCGCAACAAAGCAACGTAGCGCTTTGAACAATCCACTCAGCGTTCTGCACAAAGAACGCGCCTTCGTGCTCGCCTTTCTGTTCGGTAATTTCGTCATCGGCACGGGTGTGATGCTGGTGCCCGGATTGCTGGTCGTGTTGTCGAACGATCTCGGCGCAACAGTGCCGCAAACAGCCCTGCTCATCACCATTGCCGCCATCGGCATGTGCATCGGCTCGCCGGTGCTGGCCACGCTTACCTCGCGCATTGATCGACGCACGCTGCTCACCGGTTCGCTCGCGTTGTACGCGGTTGGCCATGCGCTGTGCGCGTTCGCGCCGAATCTGACGATGCTGATTATTGTGCGCAGCGTCACGATGATGGGCGCAGCCGTATTCACGCCACAAGCCGCAGCCACGTTGGGCTTAGTGATCGCGCCGGAGCGCCGCGCGGCAGCCATCACCGGCGTGTTTCTTGGTTGGTCGGTGGCCTCGGTGTTTGGCAGTCCCGCTGCGGCGTGGCTCGGCGCGCACATCGGTTGGCGCTGGACGTTTGGTGCGTTTGCGTTGGTCTGCGTGATCGGTGTGGTGTGGGTTTATCGCGTGGTTCCACGCGGCTTACACGGCGTTTCGTTGTCGCGTGATGCATGGATGCGCGTGCTCAAGCATCCGGCGTTGATCGCGATACTTTTGGTCACCGCAGTGTCCGCGTCGGGGCAGTTCACCACGTTTGCCTACATCGCGCCGTTCGTCGGTTTTTTACTCGATCCGTCGCCAAATACGTTGTCGCTAGCACTGGTACTTTTTGGCGCGGCAGGCATAGTGGGCAACGTGTGGGCAACGCGGCGCATCGCCAGGGCAGGGGCGTCGTCCAACGTCGCGATCTCGCTGATTTCGATGTTGATTGGCATGACGATTCTTGCTGCGCTTGGGTCGTGGCAGATTGCGTGTCTGGTCGGAATTCTGGCGTGGGGCGCGGGCATTTTCGCGAACAATTCATCGCAGCAAGCGCGGTTGGTGATGGCCTCGCCCGAGTTATCCGGTGCCAGCATTGCGCTCAACACCAGCATGATCTATCTCGGGCAGGCCATCGGCACCACCTTTGGCGGTGCTGTGATCGCGGCCGCCGGTTACCGTTGGCTCTCCGCCTGCGGCGCAGCGGTGCTGGCCGGCGCGCTGCTACTGTCGTGGCGGGCAGAGCGGCGGACGAACTGATCGAAAGCGTGCTGTGGGTCAAAAAATCGTTCAGCCCGTAACGATGCGATTGGAAAAACGCAGGATCGTTAGCAACGATTCAGCGCCGCGTTTCATCACTCCAATGGGAACTATGGCTTTTTAGCGAAACGCCCATTAAACATGGGCATGACCGCATAAATCGCTAGATATTGACTTTAGCCAATTTAACGGCTTAAGCCCAATTGAAATAATCGTTTCAGCCAAAAGCTGATGGCGAAAATCCGGACTATCGCGGCATCAATGCCACCGGATCAAGCGGCTTGCCTTGACGGCGCACTTCAAAGTGCATCTTGTTGCCCGCGCCGTCGGCGACCTCGGCGAGCTTTTGGCCGAGCAACACGCGCTGCTGCTCTTTCACTTGCACTTTGTCGGTGTGAAAGTACACGCTGACGGTTTCTTTGGCGTGGTTGACGACAATCATCTGGCCGTAGCCGCGCGGCTCTTTACCCACGTAGATGACTTTGCCAGTCGCAGCGGCAACCACCGCTGTGCCTGCGTTGGCATTGATGTCAATGCCCTTCATCGGTGCTTTTTCATTGAACTTGCTGGCCACTTTGCCGGAGGTGGGCCACGTCCATGCGATGCCGTCACGCTCAACGCTGGTGCCCGGCTTGATTTCGGTCTCAATTGCACCGGCTAGTGTGGCGCCTGCGGCCGATGTCGACGCAGATGCAGCGGGTGCCGGCGAAGCTGCGAACCCCGGCGACGACGCCGTGCGGCTATCACCCATCGGCGTGGGCGCGCCATCACCGCGTTGCAGGTTGGCGAGTGCGGCGTCACTGTAAGGTAATCGCTGAGATTTGGGCTCCCGTTTGAGGGGTGCGTCAATCGGCGTTACGGTAACCCCAGCCGACCCCATCGGTGCGGCAGATCCGGCAGCTCCAGTAATGGGTGACAGCGACGGATTTGGTACGCCGGGTGCTAGCAATGGGGCGCCAGCCTGCAACGGCTGCCCTTGAATCATCCCAGTTGCGGGAAGGGCGGTGATGGTGGTGCCTGGTACGGCCATAACAGCCGCAGGGCTGAGCGTGGGCGACAGTCGAAGCACCTGTCCCTCACGTAAGGTTTGCCCCGCAGCGATGTTGTTCCACGCTGTCAGCGCGTTCACATCAATGTTGTTAACCCGGGCAATGCCGTACAACGTCTCGCCGCGCTGCACCACGTGAAATTGTGACCCGGCGGTGTTGCCCGGCACATTCGGATTAATTGGCATGACGGTCACGGGCGGTGCAACCGGCGCTTGAGCAAGCGGGACAACAGGGCGCACGTTACGATCCACCACTGGCGCGGGGATGCTGGTGGTGCAAGCCGCTGTGACGGCGAGCGTTACAGCCGTGAGTACCAGCAAAAAAGAGCGTGAGTGCATGCGCGAAATCTTTCTAATCTTTAACCGAGATTATTCATTCCTGCCCCGACTTGAGCGGCACGAAGACCACCTCATCGAAAGCCTGTTGCTGAAAATTGTCGCCTGTACGTGTGACTAGCGTCAGGCGCTGCCGCTCAGGCGTGCCCAGTGGAATCACCATGCGCCCGCCGTCAGACAGCAAGCCCAACAAATTGGGCGGCACGGCGGCTCCGCCCGCCGCGACCAGAATCGCGTCGAACTGAACCACGTTAGACGCGGCCTCACGACCGTCGGCGTTACGCACTTTGACGTTGCTCACGCCGATGCTCGACAGGGTCTGTCGCGCCTTGGCGGCTAACGCACCGATGCGCTCAACGGTGTACACCTCGCGCGCCAAACGCGCCAGCACGGCGGCCTGATAACCACAGCCACCGCCAATCTCCAGCGCCAAACCAATACTTTTGCCGCCGCGCGCCAACTCGCATGAGCGAGCCACAGCGAACGGCTGTGAGATGGTTTGCGCAAAGCCAATCGGCAACGCGGTGTCTTCATAGGCACGGCTGGCGAAGGCTTCTTCGACGAACAAATGACGCGGCACCTGCGACATCGCGGCGAGCACCGCTTCATCGCGAATGCCCTGCTCGCGCAGTCGCGCCACCATGCGCAAACGCGTCCGCTCAGAGGCCATGCCGATGCCCGCGGCCGCGCGCTCGAACGTGGAGCTCACGCGAGCCACGCGTTGACTAAATGCAGCGCGTCAAACTTGGTGAGATCAATGGAGAGCGGCGTGACCGATGCGTAGCCTTCGGCGACGGTACCGAAGTCGGTGTCAGGCCCCGCGTCTGCCGCTTTGCCGACGGGGCCAACGCGATATTCGGTCACGCCCTGTTGGTTGACCGATTTGACCACCGGCTCCGCCTGATGGCGCTTGCCAAGACGCACGGTACGCACGCCTTTGAGCTGCGCAAACGGCACATCGGGCACGTTCACATTGAGCAACCACGGCGCGGCGGGTTGGGTATTTAGATAACGTTTAACGAGGTCAAGCGCGACCTGCGCGGCGGTGGCGAAATGCGTCACGGGCCGCGCGGCGAGCGACACCGCAATCGATGGAATGCCCAGCAGGTAGCCCTCCATCGCGGCGGCCACGGTGCCGGAATAAATCGTATCGTCACCGAGGTTAGCGCCATCGTTGATCCCGGACACGACCAGATCAGGCCGAAAGTCGAGCAACCCAGTCACGGCCAGATGCACACAGTCAGCGGGCGTGCCGTCGTCGACATAAAAGTAGCCGTTGTCAGCACGATGAACGCGAAGCGCGCGATCCACCGTGATCGAGTTGGAGGTGGCGCTGCGGTTACGGCTTGGTGCTACGACCGTAATTTCGGCGACCGTCGACAGAGCCTCAGCCAGAGCAATGATGCCCAGAGCAGAATAACCGTCGTCGTTAGAAACTAGAATCTTCACCAAGCAAATTATAGAGAGCGCCCGTTGCATCTGGGAAATGCCGATCACTGCAAATTATTCGCCATACCGGCGAAGGCCGGTATCGACGCCCGCATCCCGATCCACGAATCACGTCAAGCGTGGGCGTCCGGCTTAGAAGGGGTGACGAGTTATTCCGCATAGCACTCGACCAGTCACCCTAGCGGCGTATGCGCTCCTTCTCGTCGCAGTGGCGCTGCCGTTTATCACGCTTGGCGCGCAAATGTTTGCGGCCGACGCGAGCGGCGTGTGGCTGCATTACATGGCAACGGTGCTGCCCCGATACGTCGGCAACTCAATCATGCTGGGTGCTTCGGTCGCTTTGATCGCCAGCGTCATCGGTGTGGCCTGCGCTTGGCAGATTGAGCGTTACCGGTTTCCTTTGCGCAACTTTTTGTCGTGGGCGTTGCTATTGCCGATGGCGATGCCCGCTTATGTGGCGGCGTACGCGCTTACTGATTTTTTCCAATTCAGTGGCCCCGTGCAATCGTGGCTGCGCTTGAGCTTTGGTTGGGTCAAAGGCGAATACTGGTTTCCTGAATTGGTGTCGTTGCCCGGTGCGATCACCGTGTTCAGTTTGACGCTGTATCCCTATGTGTATTTGCTGGCACGCACGGCGTTCGCCGAGCGCGGCTCGGAGCTGTTCGAGGCTGCACGTACGCTGGGCCTAAACGCTCGCGCCGCTTGGTGGCGAGCAGCGCTGCCAGTGGCACGACCTGCAATTGCGGGCGGCGCACTGCTGGTGCTGATGGAAACGTTGGCGGACTTCGGCACCGTCAGTTATTTCGGTGTCGAAACGCTGACTACAGGTATTTATCGCGCGTGGCAAAACATGGGCGATCTGGTCGCGGCGGCGCAGCTGGCGGCACTTTTACTAGCAACGGTAATCATCTTGGTGTGGCTCGAACGACGCAGTCGTCGTCGCGCCCGCTATGCCAACACGCGCGCGCGTCACGTCTCGCAGGCGCGAATCGGGCAACCTTTATCGCGGATCACAGCATGGGCGCGAACAATGTTGTGCGTGTTGCCACTGACGCTTGGCTTCGTGCTGCCCGCGATCTTGCTGCTGCGCTTGCTTGAACGTGAATGGGTAGCGGTTTCGATTGCAGCCGTTCTTAAATGGACGGGAAACTCGCTGCTCGTTGGCGGTTTGGCCGCGCTGGTCGTCGTGAGCTTGTCGCTGTTGCTTCATGCCCGCGCGCGTTTGCTGCGCGAGCGTTGGGCGTTGCGCATTGAGCGCTTGCTGTCGTTGGGCTACGCGGTGCCCGGTGCGGTGTTGGCCATTGGCGTGTTATTGCCGTTGGCGTGGATCGACAATCAAATTATCGAGATGAGCAAGCGGCTGTGGGGCTTTAATCCGGGATTGCTATTGACCGGCAGCGTGTTGGCGCTGGTGTACGCGTCGAGCATCCGCTTTTATGGCGTGGCGTCGAGCAGCATTTCGGCTGCGTACGCGCGGCTGCCCTTGCATCTGGACGACAGCGCGCGGGTGCTTGGCGTGAGCGGCTGGAACGCGTTCGTCCGCGTGCATTGGCCCGCGGTGAAGCGCAGCACGCTCGCCGCGACCTTGCTGGTGTTCATCGACACGCTGAAAGAGTTGCCTGCCACACTCACGCTGCGTCCGTTCAACTTCGATACGCTCGCTACGCAAACTTACAATTTGGTCAAAGACGAGCGCCTTGGTGAAGCCGCGTTGCCTTCGCTACTCATTCTTCTTGCTAGCTTGCCCGCCGTTGCGTTGCTCGCCCGCGTTAATCACCACAGACTTAATCAGAGCCGACCATGACCGAGAAAGCTCACATCGCATTTTTAGGTGGAATTTCACCACGCGACTTTATGGCGAAGCATTGGCAAAAGCAGTGGCGCCTGATACGCGGCGCGCTGCCCGCGTTTGAAGAATTGATCGACAGCAAAGCGCTGTTCGCCCTCGCCTGCTCGGAAGACGTCGAGTCGCGATTGATCCTGCGAGAAGGCAAAGCGTGGACGCTGGAGAACGGCCCCTTCACCAAAAAGCGCCTCGCCGCATTGCCCGCGCGCGACTGGACGCTATTAGTGCAGGGTCTTAATTTACACGTACCCGCAGCAGACGCGTTGCTGCGACGGTTCAATTTTTTGCCTTACGCACGACTCGACGACGTGATGATTTCACTCGCCGCGCCGGGTGGCGGTGTTGGCCCGCACTTTGATTCGTACGACGTGTTCCTGCTGCAGGGCATTGGCTCGCGGCAGTGGAAAATTTCCGAGCAGACCGATCTCGAACTCGATCCGGATGCGCCGCTCAAAATCCTCAAGAAGCTGAAACCGAGCGAAACGTTCGACGTAACTGCGGGCGACATACTGTATCTGCCTCCGCAGGTTGCGCACGATGGCGTTGCAACGCAAGCTGAAGGCTTCTGCACGACCTACTCCGTCGGCTTTCGCGCACCGACGCATCAGGAGATTGCCGACGGCTTTCTCGACTGGATTGGCGCGACCAGTGAGTTGGACGGTCGGCTCGAAGATCCTGATCTGACGGCCACGGCGAACCCCGCTCGTGTGCCAAAAATTTATCAGCGCGAAATTTTTGCTGCGATTGAAAAACTGCAAATGGATCGCAGCGCGATCAAGCAGTTTGCCGGTTGCTTCGCGACTGATGTCAAGCCGCAGATCGTGTTCGATACGCCGGCCGCGCCAGACGAGCCGATGTTGCGCTCCGCATTCGGCAAAGCGGCGGTGAGCTTAGGCGTCACGTTCGCGGCGGCGACCCTGTGTTTGTACGACGATGAATTTTTGTTCATCAATGGCGAAGCGTTTGTGATCAAGGGTGACGCCGTGTTCTGGCGCGCGCTGGCCGACCAGCGAACGACGGTTGTTTCGGCCAAGCAGGCGAGCGAGACCATTGATGCGTTGTACGCTTGGTACTGTGACGGTTGGCTTGGTTTGCGTTAGCGCGTTGACGAAGGCTGCTCGCCGGTGCATTATCGACAGATGGAAAGCGCAGACCACCCAACCGATGCGAGTCCGCGCGAGCTGATTTCGTGGCGCGATGTGTCGGCAGCGCTGGATGAGTTGACCGCAAAAACAGAACGCACACTCGATGTTTTTGATCGGTCACTGGCGCTGCAAGATTGGGGCAGCAAAGCGCGATGTGAGGCGTTAAAAGTTGCAATGTTTGAACGTCGGGTGCGCGTTCGCATGCTGATGGTTGACACCCAGATTGTGACCGCCGAGCTGCCCCGATTGATGCAATTGCTCAAAACTTTGGGCCATCAAATGTCGATCAAGGCAGCCCCGGAAGCGGCGTTTCCGGTCTCAAACTTCGTTGTTGCAGACCAGCAACACCTTCTTTTTCGCCCCAATTCGGTGCGATCTACCGGTTCACTGCATTTTCATAATCCATATAAATCAATAAGTTATAGCCATACATTTGAAGTAATGTGGCAACATAGTGAGCGGCACGTGTTTGCAGAAGCGTTCGGACTGTGATTTCCGGCAATTCCAGTTCCCGGGTTTTCGATATACTTTCGCTCCTCACTCAGTTTCTATCCCGGTTTCGCTCATCGGGTGGTCTCCACTGAGGGAGATTCTCCTTAAGGCACACACATTCGTTAACGATTCACGTTGTAAGGAACACAAAATGAAAAAGACCCTCCTGGTTGCAGCACTTGCTGCACTTAGCCTTGTCGCTTGCGGCAAAAAAGAAGAGCCAAAAGCGGCTGCACCGGCTGCTGCCGCTGCGCCTGCTGCGGCTCCCGCCGCTGCTGCACCCGCTCCAATGGATGCAGCCAAAGACGCAGCCGCTAAATCGGTTGACGCAGCTAAAGATGCAGCCGGCAAAACTGTCGATGCAGCTAAAGATGCAGCCGCCAAAACGGTTGATGCAGCTAAAGACGCCGCTGGTAAGGCTGTAGAAGCCGCCAAAGACGCAGCCAAGGATGCCGTGAAGAAACCATAACTGGTTTCAGTTAACGCACCATCAAAAGCCGGTCGATTTTTCGCCCGGCTTTTTTTCGTCTGCTGGTTTTGAAACGCTACTTTTTTAGCTCACGTAGGAGCGGCGAAAGCCGCGAAAGGTGATGGCCTAGCGAACTTGGGTTTGCGCCTTGCGCCACTCCTACAAACTCCGTCCGTTAGCCGTGGGCAACCCAGCGACAAACCTCCTGCAACGAGGCCACAGTCTCCACGCCGTCCGGCAACTCATGCGCTGCAATCTGCGCCAGATCGGGCACCCAATGCGTCCGCGCGCCGGAGGCGACCGCTGCCGTGAGCCCCGGCAACGAATCTTCAAACGCCCAGCACAAGTTCGCCGCAATGCCCAACTGCTTGGCAGCGTGCAAATACAAATCTGGCGCTGGCTTGCCATGCGGCACGGCGTCGCGCCCGACGACCACGTCGAAATGCGCGAGCAAACCCGCCTGTTCGAGCTTGAAGCGTGCGAACTCGGTATGGGTGGACGTGGCAACCGCGCAAGGCAATCCGGCAGTCCTCAGCGCCACCAGCACTTCGGCGGCACCCGCTTTGATCGGCACACCTTGGGCAATGCGCTGGTAATAGCGCCGCTCCCATTCGGCCTGAAACAGCTCAAACGGAAAATCACATCCCAACTCGGCAGCCAACATGCGTTGCAGCGCGTCGCGACCGAGCCCGATCATGCGCAGGGCGACCGGCTCAGGCAGGGCAATGGACAAGTGCAGCGACACGTCGCGATTGACGTCCTGCGCGATGCGTTCGCTGTCGATCAGTAGACCGTCCATGTCGAACAGGACGGCGGCGGGATGAACTCGTCTCATGTCAATTGGATACAGCTTTTGGTTGAAAGGCCCTATTTACTTGGGCTAAGTTGAATAAATGGCGTATCTCGACTAATTAACGAATCACTATTGGAGCCCAAATAAATCATTGGTTTCACGAAAAAGCTGTATCGCGTAGGAGCGGCGAAAGGCTCTCCCGAGTCTGTCGAAGGGCCGCGAAAAGGTAAACGTCCCCGAGCGCATTTCGCGGCTTTCGCCGCTCCTACAGAATAGGTTCAAACCAGTGAAATCCATCCAATGCCATCATCTTGCGACGCAACAAAAATATCGTCAAGCTCACCGCCCAACGCTTGGGCGAAAGCCGCTTGCGCCAAATCAGCGCGGTTATTCTGCCGACTCAAATGCGCCGCGACGACCCGCTGCAGGCGATGCCCTGCAATCCGAGCAAGCAACTCGGCCGAGGCGCGATTCGATAGGTGCCCGAAACGTCCGGCAATACGTGCCTTGAGGCTCGGTGGATAGTTCGAGCTAAACAGCAAATCCTCGCAATGATTGGCTTCCAGAAACAAAGCATCACAATCGGCAAGCGAGGCTTCGATATGGGCAGTGGTCTCACCCACATCGGTAAGTACGCCAAGCCTGCGCGTGCCATCGCTCACAGTCATCTGCGCTGGCTCGCGGGCATCGTGTGGCACTGGAAAGGGTTGCACCTCTAGGTCTCCGACCAAAAACGCGTCATGTGAGTCAAAGCCGCGCAGGGTGCAGCCGTCCCAGCGTGATTCGGTGGCGGACAAAGTGCCAAACGTGAGCCACACGGGGATATCGAAGCGGCGCGCCAAGCGCGGCGCACCACCGACATGGTCGCTGTGTTCGTGGGTGATGACGATCGCGTCAATCTTTTCCGGCGCTAGGCCTATTCGGGCGCAACGCCGCAGCGTTTCCTTGACCCCGAAACCACAGTCGATCATGACCGTGCTGGCTCCCGCCTGAACGACGAGCGCGTTGCCCTCGCTGCCGCTCCCCAGACTAGCGAAGCGCACGGGGTCGCTGCTCTATGCTTATCGCAACTGCTCGTGAAGCAGCGTCACAATTCGGGTGCCAACCACCGTGGCGTCGGCCTGACCGGACTTGTCGAGCACGGCAACGGTTGTTTTGCCGCTGACCTCTTTCACCGTGATTCGGTATTGCTCAACCGTTTCTTTGCTGTCCGTTTTCCAAAATTTCATCTTGTCGAGAATCCCCGGCTCGTTTCTAGCGAGCAGCTCCGGGTCTGCATAACGCACGAAATAGGTGCCCGCCGTGCGATCACGATCAACCACCGTGAATCCAACGCGATCAAGTGCAAGACCTACGCGCCGCCACGACCGGTCAAAACTGTCGTTGATGGCAAGCGAGCTGATGTCACCCGTTTTCACGATTTGCGATTGATCGACTCGCGCGGCAGCTGCAGCAGGTGCTAGCGCCGCTTTGACGATGGTTGCGGCTTCGTCGCGCGGCGCACCCAAGTATTGCATCAGGCGGTTAAGAATTTCCGCTTCGTATTCAGGCTCCGGCTTGCGGAATTCCCAGCGAAACACAGGGCTTTGCGCATTACCCACATTCATCTCTTCCATCCCACGATGGCTGATGTAGATCTCGGTCGTACTGTTGTTGCCGCGCTCGATGCGGGTGCGGTATTTGTCGCGGGTGCCGCTGGAATACACGCTGTCAAAAACCTTGCCGATGGTGCGGCGAACGATGTCCTGCTGAATGCGGGCGCGATTTTCCTGCCAGTCGGTTTCCATCAACCCGATGCGCGAATCGTCGAGCACGAGGTTCATGTTCATGGTCGACCAAAACTCACGTACGCGGGGAAAATTAGCCTCAGCGGTGCCCGGCACCACCAACCACCGCTCGGTGCCAGAGCGCTCAATTTTCATGCCCGACACCGACGGCAAAACGCCGCCCGCGCCCGACAACACCGCCGAGCGGTTGGCTGCATTTACGCCCGACAAGGTAGCGGTGCCCGCCTTGTAGCGGTCATCAAACTTCGGCGGCGTCAGATCTGGGGGAATCTCCAACGCTGGGCCCGACTGCGCCGCTTTGTATTCCACCCGTTTTGATTCAAACGGGCTCAATTCTTGTAGCGTGCTGCAAGCCGTGAGTGCAGTTGCAGCGATAGCCACAGCAGCCAGTGCGGATTTTCTAAATGGTTTCATACCGGGTTCTGATCCTGAAAAAATGTTTTAAAGCAGCGCCGCGTGTTGCATGGCCTGCACAAGGATGGGCTCAAATTTTGGTGACAGCGGCGTCATCGGCAGACGTGCAGTCGCACCGCAACGTGCCATGCGGGCCAATACCCATTTCACTGGAATCGGATTAGCCTCAACAAACAAATCGAAATGCAGCGGCAGCAACTGATCGTTGATGGCACGCGCTTTAACGAAATCACCCGCCAGCGCTGAGCGGCACATGTCTGCCATCGCCTTCGGTGCCACGTTCGCGGTCACTGAAATCACACCATCACTGCCCATCGCCAACAATGCCAATGCCGAATCATCACAGCCACTATAGACAGCAAACGAGGGAGTTATGTTCCGGGCGCGACGAATGAGATCGCTGCCGCGGCCAACGTCTCCCGTCGCATCCTTGATGCCAACAATCCCTGAAATTTCTGCCAATCGCAACGTGGTGTCGGTCGCCATATCGGCAACGGTACGACCAGGCACGTTATACAAAATCATCGGCAGATCAACGGCCTCGGCAATCGCCTTGAAGTGCTGGTACAAGCCCTCTTGCGTCGGCTTGTTGTAATAGGGCACCACTGACAACGACGCATCCGCGCCAACACTTTTGGCGTAGCGGCTGAGATTGATGGCTTCCTGTGTTGAATTGGCACCCGTGCCTGCAATCACCTTGATGCGACCCGCGACGTGATCGACGGTGGTCTTGATTAGCAACGCATGCTCATCCACATCGACCGTGGGCGATTCGCCCGTGGTGCCAACAATTACGATAGCTGCCGTGCCCGACTCAACGTGCCAGTCGATCAAACGTTTAAGTGCCGCTAAATCAAGACTGCCGTCCGCCTGCATGGGCGTGACGATGGCAACTAAACTGCCTTGAATTGGCGTAGCACTGGCATGAATCATGGGCAAAATTGATCGCAAAAACTAACTTTGAATGTTAACGCAGCGTTGAGCCCCGCCTTGGCAGTTTTTCTGGGCATGCACTAAAATTGTGACATGCGGCAACCCAAAGCTTTCAACTCGCCAGTACACACACACGTAAACGTTTGTCGTGCGCTCATGTTGATGGCATGTTTGGTAGCCGCGTCGGGAGCCTACGCGGCCCCCATAGATGAGCCGGCAACGCCATTGGTGCGAGCCGAAAAAAGTCTGCGCGACTTGGGCGGCAAAGCCAAAGACACGGCCTCCGACATCACCAGTTACGCGCTTTCGCTGATCGGGGTTGACTATCGATTTGGTGGTAGCACGCCCGACCAAGGCCTCGATTGCAGCGGGCTGATTCGCTACGTATTTCAGCAAGCCACGGGTTTGCTGCTACCACGTAGCGCCCGCGAACAAGCGCGGGTCGGCGAGTCGATCAGCAAAGACAAACTGCAGCCCGGTGATTTGGTGTTTTTCAACACACGGCGCTTTCAGTTCTCCCATGTGGGGCTCTACATTGGCGACAATCGGTTCATTCATGCGCCAAGCGCAGGTGGGGCGGTGCAGGTCGTGAGCCTTGACAATGCGTATTGGCAAAAGGCATTCAACGGCGCGCGTCGCATCGTGGGTAGCCTGCCCGACATTAGCGCCCTAGTGTCTACTGCAAATGCAGCTACAACAAAGTCTGCGGCACCGTCAGTACAGTCGGTAGTGGCCGCCCCCAGCGACAATTCGGTCACGCCTATCACCCTAGACGCAGCTCCGCGGTAGCTGCAAGACAGGCGTAAGTCGACCAGTAGCGCGCTACCGGGCGTTTTTCAGCAGATCAATCGCTGATTTGTGCTCTTCGCGCACCGCCCAGTCGTAAGCCGTCTCGCCCTTATCGTTCTTTTGCACCGGATCTGCGCCGTACTCAAGCAGCAGCTTCACCACGTCGGTCTTGTTCTCACGCGCCGCCATCATCAGTGCGCTTACCCCATTGGGCGACGCGGCGACTGGATTGGCACCTTGATCGAGCAAATATTTCGCCACGTCGGCATGCCCGTTCACGGCCGCATAGTGCAGCGCTGTCCAGCCGTTATTGTTGACGTCGGCACCCTTGCTGCGCAAATAGCGCACCACCTTGTCGCGACCATTGAGTGCGGCAATCATGAGCGCCGTGTCGCCCCATTTATTGCGCAGATTGATCTTGGCGCCACCGTCCAACAATATCTGTACAACCTCCTGTTGACCCGTCCGAGAGGCCACCACCAGCGCGCTGTCGCCACGTTCATCGACAGAATCGGGCGACACCCCGCGACGCAACTGCGCGCGCACCTCAGCGGGACGTTCAAGCTCGACCATCTTCATTAAGTCTGCCGCCTTCTGCGCGAACACCGGCGAGGCGACAAGTACGAAACCAAAGCCCGCGACGGCAGCGCACGCTAGAGATAATGATCGGAGAAGCATAGTCATAGTGTCACTCGAAACAGGGAAGAGAAATTTTGACTGGTCGCGCGGCCAATTGTTTCCGCATCAGTCCCGCGAACGGCAGCGATGGCAGCGGCGACATGCGGTACGAACGACGGCTCGTTACGGCGACCACGGTAGGGCACAGGTGCCAAATACGGTGAATCTGTTTCAATCAGCATACGTTCTAGCGGGACTTTTTTCGCGACCTCGCGCAAGTCCGCTGCCGTTTTAAAACTCACGATGCCCGAGAACGATATGTGAAAACCCATGTCGATTGCCGCACCCGCCACGTCCCACGTTTCAGTGAAGCAGTGCATTACGCCGCCCACCTCGTCCGCCCGCTCTTCACGCATGATGCGCAGCGTATCCTCGGAGGCGCTGCGGGTGTGAATCACCAGCGGTTTGCCGCATTCACGCGCCGCGCGAATGTGAATGCGAAAGCGCTCGCGCTGCCACGCCAAATCGCCTTTCAGTCGGTAGTAATCGAGCCCGGTTTCGCCAATGGCCTGCACCTTGGGATGCTGCGCGCGTTCTAGCAGGGACGCGACCGTCGGCTCTTCAATATCTTCGTAATCCGGATGCACGCCCGCCGTGGCGTAAATATTGGCATGACGCTCGGCCAACGCCACGACCGACGGCCACTCGGCGTAGGTCACGCTGATGCACATCGCGTGCGTCACAAGCGCCGCCGCCATGCGTGCAACGACCTGGTCGGAATCGTGAGCGAAATCCGCAAAATTTATGTGACAGTGAGAATCTACAAACACAGGCGAACCGATTGGCAAGCAAGCCAAACCTACATTGTGTGGGTGGGCCGCGATGATGCGAGCAACGCCCCAAGAATGCCCTCGATACGACCCTTGGCGGCGCGCCCGGTATCGTCTTTGGTGAACTGCACGCCAATGCCCTGCGCCCGCGCGCCCTGAATACCGGGTGGCGTAATCCACACCACTTTGCCCTGCACGGCGATGCGGTTCGGGTCGTCCATCAGCGTGAGCAGCATAAACACCTCGTCGGTGAGTTTGTAGGCGCGCGTGGTGGGGATAAAAATGCCGCCGCCTTCAATCCACGGAATGTAGGCCGCATAGAGCGCCGTGCGTTCACGAATGTTGAGCGACAACACGCCCGAGCGCATGCCGGAAGCGGCAGTGCGCTGCGTGCCCGTGTGGCCCATTCCTGTTGGCGTATCCAAACCGCCGGAATCACTCATGATGCAAAGCCGATTTACCTTTTTTGTATCGCGTCAGCGTGACGCTTTAACGTGAGAAGAGCGCTCGATAGTCGAGCAGCAGTGACTCAAACTGCAAGCGTGCCGACAACGTGGTGTCCGGCAGATTGAGCGTGCACAACAACGCCCGATGATAGCGGAGCGCCTCAGCCAGCGGCAAGCCCGCCCCCAGCGCCGACAACCCAGCGCGCTCGGTAACGAAAACGCGGGGTGCCAGTTGTGTGCGAACCCGCGCCCAGTCGGATGTCCAATCGAGCAACGCACGCAGCAGCGCGGCAAAGCGTTCGCGCCGCTCGGCCTTCGGCCCCGCCTCGACCCAAGCCCCCCATTTGAGCGTCGGCAATTGGCCAGGACGCAACAAATCACGTACAAATTCTTCACGAGCGCTACCGCTTTCCGACAGCGACGCGGCCAGCGCCGACAGCGGTTCGCCGCGTGATTGCTGCAATAGCGTTTCAGGCGAGCCAACACCCTCCGCGCGCAACCACGCCAGCGCCTCAGCATGCGTTGGCCCCGGAACGGCAATTTTTAATGCGCGACTGCGAATTGTCGGCAACAATCGCTCAGGTTGCGCCGCAACCAGCAGCCAGCGCGTATTCGACGGCGGCTCTTCCAGCGCTTTGAGCAACGCGTTCGCGCTTTCCCGAGGCAACGCGGTGGCTGGATCAACGAGCAGCACTCTGCCCTGCTCGCCCGCAGCAGTTAGCTGCATGAATTCGAGCGCTTCGCGCACCGCGTCCACCTTGATCGTGGGCAGTTTTACGGTCTCACCATCGCCCAAATCTGGCGCAAGTTTTCTGAAGTCAGGGTGTACGTCCCCCGCGAGCCAACGGCAGCTGGGACATTGTCCGCAGGCAACCGACTCTCTCGGTTGATGGCACAACAACGACGCAGCAAGTGCCGACGCCGCGTGCCCAACGCCGTCTCCTGTGCGCCCCACCACCAGCCACGCATGATGATGCTCAACCGTCAGCGCGCGCGCCTTCGCGAGCCAAGCCGCGTGCCACGGGAGCGGTGCGAAATCCATCGCCTACGCCTCGCCCGCCAGCAATTGCTGCGCGCAGACGAGTACCCGCGAACGCACGGTGTCTTTCGATTGCTCGCTCGACAGCACTTTGATGCGCTCCGGCTCGTCGTGCGCGCGCTGCAAATAAGCATCACGCACACGGCGATGAAATTCAGCGGCTTCCGACTCGATGCGATCAAGCTCCCCGCGCCTTGCAACCCGATCATGCGCTGCGTCTGGCGACAAATCAAACAGCAGCGTGAGGTCCGGCGTGAAATCCGGATGCACCCATTGTGCGAGCGACGCGATGCGCTGAAAGCCCAATTCACGGCCACCGCCTTGGTAGGCGAACGTGGCATCAGTGAAACGATCACAGAGCACCCAATCACCGCGCTCCAGCGCGGGCCAAACGATCTTTTCCAGATGCTCACGGCGCGCAGCAAACACCAGCAGCGCCTCGGTATGCGGGCTCATCGAATGGCCCAAAAACAAGCTGCGAACCGCTTCGCCAAGCGCAGTGCCACCCGGCTCGCGCGTCATCAGCACGGTTTTTCCGCGCGCCAAGAGAAAGCTGTGAACCGACTCGATATGCGTGCTTTTTCCCGCGCCATCGATGCCTTCAAACGTGATGAACTTGCCCTTCACTAGCGTCTCGCCTCATAAATTTCGATACATAAAAGCACCGCCTTTTCGCGCCATGCGTCGTTGCAAATGCTCACAATAGCTCGCTATTGTTCCGCCGCATTTGCCAACTAAGGCCTAGCCTGACACGAAAATTCGGCACTTTTCTTGTACCGAAATTTACGAGTCGAGACACTAGCGACCCAATTGATATTTCGCGACCGCGCGATTATGTTCTGCGAGGTTACGCGAAAACTCGCTAGTACCATCGCCACGCGCCACGAAGTACAAAAAATCGCTCGCTGGTGGAGCCACCGCTGCCCGCAGCGACGCGCGCCCCGGCAACGAGATCGGCGTCGGCGGCAGTCCATTTCGGGTATACGTGTTGTATGGCGTGTCGGTTTGCAGATCAACTTTGCGCAGATTGCCATCAAATTTTTCGCCGAGGCCATAAATCACCGTCGGATCCGTCTGCAGCCGCATCCCGATGCGCAGACGGTTGACAAACACGGAGCCCACCAGCGGACGATCAGATTCGCGACCGGTTTCCTTTTCGATGATCGACGCCAAAATCAATGCTTCATAGGATGACTTAAGTGGCGTGTCTGGGGAGCGCTGTTCCCAAGCTTTATTCAGCTCCTGCTTCATCCGCTGGTGCATCAGCTTCAACAGCGAAGCCGCCGAACTTCCGGGCGCGACAAAATAGGTATCTGGGAAAAAATAACCCTCCAGCTCGCTGACTTCCGCGGGCAAGGTCTCGCGCAGCTTGGCCCGCTCCGGCACGGAACCCGCCGCGAAGGCAGCCGCGCCTTGGGGCGCCGATACCGGCAGCAGTTGCCGGTAAAGATCGGATAGCCGTGATCCCTCAACCACCGTCACCGCCAATTGCTTGGCGTTGCCCGACTCAATCGCGCTCAACACGTCGGCTACCGATTGCGGCGCGTCAAACAAATATTCGCCCGCCCGCAGCTTGCGAGCGCTTCCGCGAATTCGCGCCACCGCCTGCACCACCAGCGCAGGTGCGACCTCGGCTCGCTCAAGATCGTTTGCCAACCGCGACAACGAACTGCCCTGCCGCACGCTAATGTTGAGGCCGCCTGCAGGAATATTGGCGGGCCACAGCGGCAACGCATACCACGCACTCGCGACCAGCAACGCAAGGCCGAAAATCAGCACAAAAAGCTTCTTCATCAATGCGTGGTAGAACGTGCCGTTCGAATTGGAATCCTATAATTTTGCCTATGTTGTCAGCGACTCTCCTTAACGTCCGCCGATTCAAGTCTGCGCGCGGCTTCACGCTCATCGAATTGATGATCGCCGTGGTCATCATCGGCATCCTCGCCGCGATCATCGCGCCGAATGTGATCGGGCGACTCAACGATGCAAAAGTTTCGGCCGCAAAACAAGACGTGGCGACACTGGTGCAAACGCTGACCATGTACAAGCTGGACAATTCGCGTTTTCCTTCGGGCGAGCAAGGATTGAAGGCGCTGGTCGAAAAGCCCGCCCTCGCGCCGCTGCCGAACAACTGGCGCACCGGTGGCTATATCCCACGCCTGCCCAACGATCCTTGGGGCAATCCTTACCAATTCGCCAATCCAGGGCTGCGTGGCGACATTGATGTGTACAGCTTCGGCGCGGACGGCAAAGCAGGCGGAGAAGGCGAAGGCGCGGACATCGGGTCGTGGAATCTTTAGGCTCAGGTCGATTTGTAGGAGCGGCCTTGGCCGCGATCAGCTCGCTGCGTAGGGACACATCGTTCGCGGCCAAGGCCGCTCCTACAAGGCCATTGGGCTTTAGTCTGATCGAGGTCTTGGTCGCCACCGCCATCCTCGCCACCGGTCTGATCGCCGCTTCACGCGCAGCGTTGGTGGCGACCAACGACCAAGGCATTCTGCGCGACCGCACGCTGGCACGCTGGGTTGCGCACAACACCTTGGCCGAGATTCGGCTGCGGCCGCAGCAGGCGCAGGCGGGCAGCGCGTTCACACAACAAGCAGCGCAATCCGGCATTGAATTCACGGCAACAGCCCGAGTAACGGCCACGCCCAGCCCCATCTTTTCTCGGGTGGAAGTGACGGTTGCTCGCGCCGCAGGCGACGGGCAAATATTGGCCACCGCAGTCGGCTTTTCGGCGCGCCCATGATTAACAAATCACTCGGCATGACGCTGGTCGAAATACTCATCGCCCTGGCGATTGCCTCACTCATGACGCTGACCGGGTGGCGCGCCGTAGATGCGCTGCAATCGTCACGAGACCGGGTGGTGAAAGAGGCTGCGCAGTGGCAACGGGTAGATGATTTTTTTGTCACTCTGGAAGCCGACTTACGTCGGGCGTCCATCACTGAATTTAGCGGAACCGGCGGCACCATCACCGTGCTGCAACCCGCGCTCGACGGTGGCATTGACGTGCAAACCATTGGTTATCGCCTCGCACCTTCCGCCGCGCCCGCGGCCGCCAACGCGTTCCCGGGCATTGACGTCGTCAGAGAGTCCGGCAGCGAACGAACGCCCATGGCAGAAGTGCAATCGCTGAACGTCACCTACAGCATGGACGGCAGCACGTTCGAGCCCAGCACCAACGCCTATCCGCGCGCACTGCGCATCACCATGCTGCCAGTCGGGGCTACGGCCACGGTCGAGCGTTTGTTCGCCTTGCGATGATGAGCAAACCTCATCCATCGAAAGGCGCAGCACTGGTCGTTGCTATGCTGCTCACGGCGCTCGGCGCAGCGGTCGCGGTGCAGATGATCGTGCCACTTTCCGGCTGGATGGAGCGCGAATATCGCGCCCGCGATACGCAGGCCAGCTACACGCTAGGCGATGCCGCTTCATCTTGGGCGATCACAGTATTGGCAGCGGATTTGCGGATGGGATCAATTGATCATTACGGCGAATTGTGGGCCACGCCGCTGCCACCAACGCCAGTGGAAGGCGGGACGATTGAGGGGCGAATCACCGACCTGCAATCGCGTTTTAATCTCAACAATCTGGCACCGCGCGGCGTGAAAAGCCCCGCCAACATTGCGCTGGCAAAAGTGTTGTTCGCGCAGGCTGGGGTGCCTGTTAATTTGGTCGACCCGCTGGCCGACGCCATTGATCGCGATGAAATTACTGACGACGGTCAAAGCGAGCGGCAACGCTATGGTCGCGCCTTGCGCAATGCGCCTATGGTGCGTTTTGCAGATTTGCTCAACGTGCCCGGATTTACCGACACGGCGGTGCGAAATTTAGCCGGCGTGATGACTGTGTTGCCCGAGGCCAGCCCGATCAATGCCAACACAGCTTCGCGCGCGCTGATTGCGGCTGCGTTTCCTGCTGCCAGCGCAGACAGCATCGACAAAGCTTTGCTTCGTCGCGCGCAGCAGCCGTTCACCAACGGTGGCGATTTAGCCACCCTGCTCGCACAACCCACACCGGACGGCGTGCTCAGCGCCAATAGCCAATACTTCGCGGTGGATGCCGTGATTCGCTTCGAGCGCGCCGCCCATCGCGTACAGTTACAGATTGCGCGACCACCCGCGGCCCGGCCTGTGGTGATCTCGCGCCTGATTTCTAACGCTTAACTACATTCCGGTTTTGACACCCAATCGAGCTTCAACCACCGTACTACTAACGCCGCCCGAGCTTGGACTTGCACGGCTGCGCATCCCCGGCTTGGCCGCGCTCAAACCTGCCGAACGACTGCAAGCGGCTGCATTAGCACTACGCCGCGAATTGAGCGTTGAGCCAACGAACTTGCGACTCGCGGTTGCCGTTGCAGCTGAATCCACCGACGTGGCATGCATCGCGTTTTGTACAAAACCGCTTGAAACCGCCGCGAACATTTCGACCAACTTGCTCGCGACCATGCAGCCCGGACGCGCCTATTGGGTCGACGCGCCGTCGGGCTACGTCATCGGTGAGCGCGGCGCAGCGGCCGTTGATTTCGCGGGCTTGCAAGACGAATTGCCGTCGGTAGTTGCCGGCACGCTGGCAACTATCAGCGCGGCCGAGGCACCGGTGTGCGTTCTCGTCAACCGTGATCGTGGGCTGATCAGTGATCAGCGCATGGCCTGGTGGGCAGCGGCAAGTGGCGTCTCCATGGTGGATGGCGAGCTGCCGGTCGCGGCACCTGGGACGCTGGTTTCGCCGCCTCGCGCCCGCGTGGCGGTGCGCTCAACCCGACTTGATCGAGCGTTGCAGTTTGCCACGTTCGCCAGTGTTGTTTGTGTCGCGCTGGCTGGAATTCACTACGGCAACGCGCCCGTCGCTGGCGCATCGCCAGCGGCGGGTAACAAAACCAGCCACGCCACCGCAGGCGCCCTATTGGATCGCGTGGGGACGATCGCGCCAGAGGTCGTAGCGCTTGCGCAGAGCGCAACCTACGCCAGCGGCGCGTGGGTGCTGGCATTGCCCGATGCGCTTGACGCAGCTGCGCTTGAACGCGCGGTGCGGGCGATGCAGGCTAACGGCTTAGCCGTGCAATCAACCGGCGCGCCGAGTCCGCGCATTCGGGTGCAGTTGCCATGATGAACAGAATTGCCTTTCCGTCCGCTGATCCGCTGCCGCTTCGCCGCGCTGCCTACGCGGCTGTTATCGCCTTCTGCGTCGGCGCAGCGCTGCTGCTAATTGCTGCTACTGATCGCGCGGCAGCGCGAGCGCGTGACGTGGCGATACAGTCGTCGTGGCAGACCAACGTAGCGCCTTTGCTCGCGCAAGCCGGCCCCGAAGCAGTCTACGGCCGCTTCAACATGAAGTCGGCTGCGGCCAACGCCGACCTGACGTGGCAGGCCAATTCGAGCAACGAATTGCGTGCCAGTCTGCGCGCGCTCGACGCTGCACAAATCAAAGTGGCGCAGATCAAAATCACGCGCAGTGGCAGCCAGTTTCTGGTCAACGCAGAGCGTGCGCCGTGAAACGGATTTTCGTGGCAATTGCTCTGCTGGTCGTGACTTTGACCGTGGCCATCTGGCGAGCGCCCGCCTCATTGATTGCAGGTGTGCTTCCCCCTGAAATTTCACGCGTCGCTCAACTGCATCAGCTTACCGGAACGGTCTGGGAGGGGCGTGCGTTGCTGACCATGACCGGCGTTCCACCGTCGCTATCGCTTGCGTGGCTGTGCCGTCCATCGCTCGCGCCGTTGGGCGTGCGCTGCGTGCTCTCCGAGTCACTGAGCGCGCAGGTCATAGTCGACGTCGTCGCAGGCAAGCTGGTTGCGGAACGCGTCAACGCGTCGCTCCCGCTTCAGCTCACGGTCGCGGGCGCCGCCTCCGCAACGTCCCCCAGCGTCGTCGCCAATTTCTCTGTGATCACCGCGTCACGCAGTGCCTTATCAATCCAAGGCAATCTGCGAGCGAGTGATGCAAGTTATCGCGTCGGCAATACCGAAACATCACTCGCCGAATTGACGGTCGAATGCACGCCGTCCTCTGACGCCGCGAACGCCAATTCAACCTGTGCTGTCAGCAATCGCGGCGGTAACGCGCGACTTGACGGCAAAATTTTGCTTGAGCGCGGCAAGACAAGCGGTTCGCTCGAACTGACTCCCGCGAACGGGCCGGCACAACGCGTGGTTTTTTGAACCTGACTCACTGCCCATCGCGTCGACAACCCGATTCTCAGACACTAGGACAATCGCTCCATTTGTAAAACCATTGGACTGGACAACGCGTATGCATGAGGGATTCCGGTTCAACCATTGCCATGCACACCCTTTCACTCTCTTCCTTCTGCGGCTTCTCGGGCTACCATACCGGTATGGCTGATTCTGGATTTTTTGTACAACGCGAACCAAAAGTAACGTCGCGTGCGCCTGATGCAGCAAAGACCGATGCGTTGATCGAGCGTGATCGGCTGCTCTCAGCGCTGGTCGGTCGTATGTCAAAAAAAGAAGAGGCCGCCCTTTCGGAGCTTTTCGACATGACCGCCAAACGGCTGCACTCGTTTGCGTTGCGCATCGTGCGTGATGAGGGGCTTGCCGAAGAGGTCACCGAAGACACGCTGTTTCAGGCATGGCGCGAGGCCACGCGCTTTGATGCTGCGCGCGGCAAAGTGATTACTTGGCTGTTGACCATTTGCCGTTCGCGCGCCCTTGACGCGCTGCGTCGTGCAGACATCGCCGACTGTGTAGAAGACCCCGATGAATTCCGCTCGCACGAGGCGAGCCTGATGGCCGAGCCCGAGCAGTTAATCGGCCAGTTTGAAACCGGCAGCGCGGTGCATGCCGCCCTGCTGTTGTTGCCAGCAAAAGAGCGCCAGATCGTGAGTCTTGCGTTCTTTAAAGGTTTGACCCATCAAGAGATTGCTGATCACTGGCAGATGCCGTTGGGCTCAGTGAAGACGCTAATGCACCGGGCCTTTGCCCAATTGCGCGTGCAACTCCAGGCAATGGAGGCGCAACAATGAATATCACGCAACCTATGGATGACGAGCTGAACTTTTCTGCCGACGCGGCGTACGTTGAAGGGCAAATGGCCGAGGCGGTGCGCGAAGCACCACTTGACCCGATGGCGCAGCGCTTCATGAAGTCGCGTCTGATCACCCGCGTGCGCGATCTTGAACGCGGTGCAGCCACCAACACGGTGCGACCTGAGAGTGGCGAATGGGAAAAATTCAGCCCACGCATCAAGATGAAAGTGCTGCGCCGCGAGGCTGACGGGAGCAGCATGAGCTACTTGCTCAAGCTGGAGCCGGGTGCGTTTCTGGTGCCGCACAAACATCACATTGATGAGGAATGCGTGGTACTCGAAGGCATGGTCACCATCGGCGAAGAGCTGGTCGGCCCCGGCACCTACCACCTCGCCCCCAGAGGCATGATCCACGCCCCGATCCGCTCAGAACACGGCGCGATTTTGTTCATTCGCGGCAAAGAGCCGAGCTGGCGCGACACGGCGGTGAAAGAGACGCTGCTAGCTATTTTGCGGTAACAGCTTTTTTGCTGTAATCCTTATTTATATTGGGGTGCAGCGCATAAATTTTGTTTATCGACTTCTTGTCTTTTTAACTTAAGAACCCGATATAACAAGCGTTTCAGCTGAAAGTCGTTCGAGAACACTCACACACAGCGTCGTTCCTGCGAAGGCAGGAACCCAGTGACTTTGGGTGTTTCGTGGCAATTTTGGCGTGATCGAAAGACGCTGGGCCCATGCCTGCGCAGGGGCGACGAAGAATAAATCCAAAAAATAGTCCCGGTTTTGGGTTGCGCTGATTAATTCAAAGCATCCTTAACCCCATTCGCGCCGCTGCTGCGTTTAAGTATTCACGCACCTCATTTCGAGGTGCCTTGAAGCTTCAAGGAGCTCACCATGTTGCGCAAAGTTCTCTCAACCGCCGTGTTTGCTGCGACCGCTGCTATGTCGCTGAACGCCGCCGCCATTGGCCGCCTTGCTGATGTGACGGTGATTGATCGCAGCACCGGGCAAACGCTGCCGGTGCATTTTTTCAAAGGCGAATATTGGGTGGCGGGCACGCCCGGTGCTAAATATTCGATCTCGGTGGCCAATTCGGCAGGTAGCCGCATGATGGCAGTGATGTCGGTGGACGGCGTCAATGTGTTGAACGGGCAAACGGCGGGCGTTGAGCAATCGGGCTACGTGTTTAACCCGTGGCAGCGCTATGAAGTCACCGGCTGGCGCAAGAGCAATCAGGAGGTCGCAGCGTTCGAGTTTGTTGCTTCACCCAGCTCATACGCCGAGCGTACTGGTCGCCCCGCAAACGTTGGCGTGATCGGCGTGGCTCTCTTCAACGAGCGGGTGTATCAACCGCCCGCAGTAGTGGCTCCGCAATATCGTTACCGTGGTGACAGTGGCAACAGCGGCAACGGTGCCGAGTCGCGTAAAAGCGCAGCGTCGGCGGCACCCGCACCGATGGGCGCAGACAGCGAGAGCGAGTCGGGCGCAATGGCCAAACGCGGCGAGGCGAACTCTGCGTTGCGTGAGAAGCTGGGCACCGGGCATGGCGAGCGCGAAAGCTCAGTGGTGACGCACACCAGCTTCGAGCGGGCGCAAACGGCACCGAATGAGACCATCAGCATTCGCTACGACAGCCGCGAGAACTTAGTGGCGATGGGTGTGATTCAACGGCCCCGCAATCCGTGGCATCGCAGCCCTAATGCGTTCCCGGAGAGCTTGGGATTCGTGCCTGATCCACCACGCTACTGGCGCTAACCGGACTGTTTGAAGGGAGGGCACGCGGTGCCCACCTCGGTAACGCCACGCACCGGTGGGCAGAGGCTGCCCACCCTAAGAGAATTTGCGATTCATTGCAGCACGGAGAAAGGTAGGCGTCGCGGCGATAATCCTCAGTATGCCTGCGCCATTAATCGAACCGCCGTCTGACGAAGCACTGATGCAACGCTTTGCGCAAGGCAACATGAACGCGTTCGAGCAGCTCTACGACCGCCACGAAAAAGGCGTCTGGCGGTTCGTGAATCGAAGCGTGCAAAACGACGCGGTGGCCGATGATTTGGTGCAGGAGCTGTGGTTTGCTCTGGCGCAGACGGCGGCCAGCTACGAGCCCACCGCCAAGTTCAAAACTTGGTTGTTTACGATGGCACGCAACCGGGTGATCGACCACGTCCGCAGCCACAAAAACCACGCCAGTATTGATGCTGAAAACGATGAGGGCGAATCCATGTTTTCCGATCTTGCAGCCGATTCCCGATTGGGGCCCTTCCGGCAGGTCGGCTCACGCGAGCAGGCCAAGGCGCTGCTCGATGCCATCGAGCAATTGCCGCAAGACCAGCGCGAAGCCTTTTTGCTGCAAGCCGAAGGTGACATGAGCGTGGAAGATATTGCGGCGGCCACGGGCGTATCGTTCGAGACCGCGAAGAGCCGCTTGCGCTATGCCCGCAACAAACTGAAAGAACTGCTCGCAGATTTTGCTGAGGTGTCGCCGTGAACACGACCCACATCCCGCCGCGCAAAGACGCGCTCCTTGATGCCTACCGCCAAGCCAGCGAACACGAAGGCGGACGCCCCGGCGCGCAGGTGCGCGGCGCGGTGCTGGCGCATGCCCGTGTGGTTGCGCAGTCGCGCCCGTCCGCAATGCTCGGCTCGTCGGCATCAGCAGTGAGTCAAGCGATGCGCGATGCACCTGCTGCCAACGACCGTGCGCCACTATGGCGGCTCGCCGCTGGCGTGGTAATTGGTCTGGTAGGCGTCTGGATTTTTCAACTCACCCGCCCCGCAGCCACGCCGGAAACGTCTAGCGCATCGGTTTCGGGAACGGTGACCGCGCCCGCGCCACAGGTTGCGCCAACCAACACGGAGACGCCCGTCGCGGCCAAATTAGCGACAGTCACGCAGTCAGAGGCGAGCGTTGCCGCAGCCACGCCAGCGCCTGTGCTTGCGCAGGCTACCGCCGCGTCTCGTGCCAGCAACCAAACCCGAACGCAGTCAGTGGTGGCCTCCCTCCCTCCGAACGCCCCAGACAACAACGTTGCATCACGCGGCGGAGCGGCAGACCAGGCTCGCCCCGAAAACAGCATGGCGTTGAGCAAAACACCGGCACCTGCCGCCGCGCCTGCGCCAGACGCCGCCGCGGGCAGCGCAGCAGACGCTGCAACTAGTGAGGTGATGATCGCGTCAGTAGAAACTCGAAAGTCTGCCCGCGCACCGGCACCTGCATCCATACCGTTGCCTTCTCCGCCGCCCTCCTCGCCCGCAGCGTTTCCGGCGGTCACACCGGAGGCGGCAATCGCCGCAGCGCCATCGCGCCGTAGTGAAACGAGCGGACGGAGTGGCTGGACAGGTTGGAACAGCGAAGCCGATCAAGCGTTGTTCAAGGCATTAAACGCTGACGACTTGCCGCGCCTGCGCGCTGCCATCACACGTGGTGCCAACGTCAACGCCAGAGATGAGCGTGGACGCACGGCGTTGCAGGTCGCTCGCGAACGCGCTGATGCAGAGGCTGTGCGCGCCCTAGAGGCAGCGGGCGCGCGGTAGTCAGCTGCCACGCGCAACGGGTGTGGTTGACGCGCCGCGAATCGACGCCTCTAGAATTAATCGAGACTATTGGTCAGGACTTTTTTGCGTCGCCCCGGCGAAGGCCGGGGCCTAGCGTCTTTTGAGCACCCCACACTTGCCACGAAACACCTAAAGTCACTGGGTTCCTGCCTTCGCCGGAACGACGAGGTGTGTGAGTTTCTGCAAGTGAACAATCCCTGTTCAGCTACCTGCACTCAGGCAAGGTATCAAGCTCGCCCACGACTTTGTTGTAATCCGCGCCCGCCGCCGCTATTTTGTAGACCGATATCAGTTGGTCGGCGACGATGGCCACGGTATTGCTCTTGCCGGCCGCTTTAGCCGCTTTTGCCTGACTACTCAGCCCTTCCGTCAAGACGGTTTCTGCGACGATGAACGCCAGTTCACCAATACCATTACACGCAGCCTGATTCGGGAAGCTCGGGCTCGAAGCCCCTGGTGTGAAGAACTTCTTCATCACACCCTTTGATTCCGCGGCCGAGAAACAGGCGAACGCCTTTTTTGCATCAGTGACCACCACTTTGCCCAGCGCGCACGCTTGCAAGCCCATCGCACCGAAGGTCACGGTCGCAGCGCCCGCAATCAGGCATTCCTGCGACTTCGCTTCGTTAAAAACGCGAGTCGCGAGATTAATCAGGTTGCCTGGAATGGTTGCCGATTGGCTAACGATTTTGGCGATCTCTTTCGGGAACGAGCAGTAGAACCCGTCCTGTACCCACTCAAAACACTGGTTGGCCAGATCGGTGGCTCGCTTCAAATCGGCACTGCCTGGAATAAAGCCGCCATAGGTATTAATCGAGCCTGTGATCTGCTTCGCCCCCTGAAAATACAGATCAATCGGAAACACCTTGCGTCCGATGAGACCACAACTATTGTTCAGCAGATTCCATGCATCAACGGCCAGGTCGGCCACTGCATAGCCGACAATCTGACCGTTTTTGACGATCTCGGTGCCGACGACTTGCGCGCCGTTTTCAACGGTTTTGCCGACGGTGACCGCCACCTTTTCTGTGGTGTTGGCCACCAGATTCGCCGTGTTGACCGTCGCGCTCAAGGCGACCTTGGCCCCGGCGCTAACTTCCCGAGCGAAATCGTTGGCAGCGGCAGTGGTACCCGCAGCGACGGTGTTGGCCGCAGCGGTAGCGCCGCTGGCCGTGGTGTTAGCAGTGTTGACGACAAAGGTGGTTGCCGATTCGACCAACGCGTTGAGGCTGAATCCCGACGACGGTCTGGTGGTGATGCGATCCCAGACCCAGCCGCGACTGTCAGCGGGGCCATTGCCTTTGTAGATCACCAGATTGCCGTCGTCTTGCAGGGTCATGTAGTAGCGACCAATCGGGCCACCCGCGCCGTTGGGCTGGCATTTGACGCCGGGGCCCTGAGCGTTGACGCTGCCTTTGTAAACACAGAAATGCCCGTCACCTTGAATGCGCACGACGCCCGCTCCGCCAGATCCTGTCGCGCCGTAGTTCCAGCGGTGCGTGCCTGCGTTGATGCCCGCCATCGAGCCGGTCTGATAAATCACAAAGTTGAGATCGCCCTGCAAAATGGCGATGTAGCCACCGCCGGGGGCCCGCAAAAACTCATTGACGTGCAGCCAGTCTTGCAGGCGCATCGACGATTGTCCGTTGGCAGAGCGCCCAGCGGGGGCAAGCCAGTCTTCAGTCGCCTTGTTTGGAATGCGTGCGTCGCGAATGCCGGAATCAAGCCAGTGTTGCGCAAGCTTTGCGGGGTCATAGCCGAACATGTTCTTCAAATCAACGTACTTGTTGGCGTAGTACACCGTGTCGAGAGCCGGGGCAATCGCTTTGGCACGTTCCCGACCTTCGTCACCGATGCCGGCTTTAGGCGAGCGACCCTCAAAGCGGCCATACGTGATCCAGTGATCCATCAATCGAGCCGCGTTACCGTTAAAGGCATTTTTCAGGTCGGCGTAGCGAGTGTTGTAATAGCCCGCGTCGAGTAGTGTCGTCCACACCAACACCGACGCGCCGGGCGTCTCAGGCTTGCCGCGGTAAACCTCCATGTCCCCGCTATCGCGAAGCATCAGGTAGTAGTCAGCGACCACGCCGTTGCTGTAGTTGCACCACACGCCGCCGCCCGCCGCGCTAACCATGCACAGATTGCCGTCGCCCTGCATGACGGCGCGCCGCCCTGCGGTAGCCCCGGTGCCCCAGATGTAGCTGGACGCGCGGTACAGCGCGAGATTGCCATCGCCCTGCATCACTAGCTTGTACGTCTTGTTGGTGGAGGTTAAATACTGGTTGACGAGCAACGACTGGTTCGTCTTCAGCGTATTGCCAAAGTCCTGAGCAGAGACGCTGCCTGCGCCAAGGGCAAAAAACATCGACGCCACGGTGGCCAGTGCGGCCCACCAATGCGCGCCCCAAACAGCAGAGAGAAACTTTTTCATGACGTTGATCCTTGGTTTTGAGTTGCGGGTTGCGATTAGGTGAGTGTGTGTGCGGTTCGGCAGGATCGACCGCAGCGTCGTTGACGCGCCATACAGAAAAATCTTATTGCGAGCGAAGCATAGCCAGCGGATTTAGCGCAGTCCATCCCGCATTGCAGACAAAGCTGTGATCGGCATACCGTGTTTGCGTTTTGACGGTGACGGACGCGAGGTACGTCGAGATTGGACACAGCGCCGTCAACTACGGTTACAGCTTATCAGCGAATCCCTTTATTTGTATGGGTATAAAGGCGATTTAATCGCAAGTCGACTTTTTATTAAAATACACACTAGCCCCAATTCAGTGGGCGTTTAGTCGAAAAGTTGTTAGGGAAACGCTGATTAATCCGAGATTATTCATTGGAAAAATTTAGGTATTTCGTCGTTCCTGCGTAGGCAGGAACCCAGCGACTTTGACGGTTTCGTGGCACTCTTGACTACCTCGAAAGACGCTGGGCCCCTGCCTTCGCAGGGGCGACGAAAAAAATACTTAATGGAAAATCTCGGTTAATTCAAATTTCTTGCCATACCGCCCCAGTCTTCACCGGGGCGACACGCGGCCGGTATCCACGCCCTCAGCAAAATCAACGACTTGCGTCGGGCGTGGGCCTCGGGCATCAAAGGGGAAGCGAATAAATCAGCGTTTCCTTAAAAGTTCGTGACCACCCGCAAGGCTCGTCAGGCCGAAACCACCGTCGGCACGTTCAAGCTCAGCACGGTTTTCCCTGGACTCGATTCGAGTGCTATCGTGCCTCCGAGGCGACCGGCTCGGGTGCGCATGTTTTGCAGCCCGCGCCCCTGTGCGCGTGCCGCGCCCTGCACCCCAACGCCGTTGTCCTCAATCTGTGCGCTCAACCACTCGCCCGACCAGCTCAGGCGCACCTGAACCGCAGTTGCCCGTGAATGCTTAAGCACGTTGGTCAGTCCCTCCTGCAAAATGCGCAGCACCTGCAGCGTGTGATGTGGAGCGAGTTTTGGCAAATCAGGGGCAATTTCAATCTGCCAACTTGACGCTATGCCCAAGGCTTGGAGCTGTGGCTCCCAGCGGTAGCGAAAATCACTGAAGGTGGCAGCAAAATCGTCATCACTGGTGGACAGCGAATCAATTGCCAGTCGCATCTCAGCAATGCAACCGCGCAACGCGTCCGACATTTCCGCATGCGACATATCGGCGCGTTCCGCGCGAGACAGTGACGAGAACAATTGCGCACCCAAGCCGTCGTGCATGTCTTGCATGATGCGCTGGCGCTCTTCTGCGCCCTGCCGCTGGCCTTCCAGATCAACCAGTCGCTGATAGTTTTGTTCGATCACTGCCTCGCGCTCGGCCACGCGGCGATCAAGCGTTAAATTCAGTGCCTCCAGATCTTTCAGGGCATTGATGAAACGGCTGGCCAAAATGCCGCCCATCACCAGCAACACCGCGTTGGCCGCATAGGCCAACACGAAGATTCGCGCGGCCACCCAATCGGGTGCGAGTCGCGCAAACCACGGCGCGCTCACCAGCAAAAAATAGTCGTGTCCAGCAGCCACCACCGCCACCATCACACTCACCATTAACGCCACCGCCGTGATCGTGCGCTGCCGCCATGCAGCGATGCACACCATGACAATAATCAACAAGGCGACGAAGAAAAATCCGCCGGTCCACACCGAACTTAACCACACCTCAGCGCCCGATCCGGCAAGCACCAAAACCAACGGCCCAATCAACGCATACGCAATCAAAAATAGCTCAAGCTTAGGCCGCACAATGCCCGCAGTGCGCAGCGTGAACAACCCCATCATCACCACAAACCCACCGGTGGCTGATTGGTAGATAAGCCGCCACACATCCCACTGCGCGGAGGGCAACTGCTCGATCACAAAGGTGAGCGTTCGCACGCCCCACAACAGCACGGTCAAGCCAAAAATACCGTACAACACCTCAGATCGACGACGCCACCAAATGAACAGCACAAACACGGCCGTGGCAAAGCATGCCGCACTGGTGAACTGCGCCACGGTGCGGATCAAAAACAGCCGCTGCTCGTACACCGATTGCAATGCGTTGGCGGGCCCCATGTGAATCTGCGGAATCTTCAACGACACGCCAGCGCGCGGCGTATTGAGTCGCAGATGCAAGACATTGCGTCCGGCGCTCAAACCGTTGCCATAGGCGGCGCCATACGGCAGCAATAACAGGTGCGGGCGTTCCCATTTCACCCGCAACTGCTCACTGCTCTCGGTGATGGTGCCGACCAATTTTTCATTCAGAAAAAATTGCCCCCCGTCGTAGAGATACGGCAGGTACATCGCCCATGCGCCTTGCTCATCAAAGTCGGATGGCACATTAAATTCAAGGCGATACCAAACCGGCGCTCGCTCGGGGCGAAAGCCGCGATGTGCCCAGTTATCCGGCAAATCAACCCTGCGCCAAGCTTCTTGGGCGGGCGGCGGAAACAAGCGATCAATCACCAGCAACTGCACCTCGCTGGGCGTGATGACATGTGGCGCGACCAGCGACTGCGCGGCCACCGGCGAGAGCAAAAGGTAAAGGCTGAGGCCGAGCAACGCGAGGAATGAATTCATGGATTTGAGAATTTCATTTACGGGCTACCCGCGACACGCCTGTCATCGTGAACAAAGCGCAGCATCGGGTTGCAGTACCGTTCGTTGAAGGGCTGTGGGCGACGACTTGGCGTCGCTCCGTGTTCACAAGCATGGTGAGTCTCGCGCCCGATCCTTCGCTTCGCTCAGGATGACATTGATATTTATTTCGCGGTCAACGAAATATGACCGGTTCGGCAGACTCCCTCTCCCCGGGGAGAGCATACAAGGGTTGGGGTGAGGGACTTTGCAGACGCGCCAGCTCGTAACGCCGCCACCCTCTCCCCCGCCCTCTCCCCGAGGGAGAGGGAGTCAAACCGGTGACCACAGGACACATTTTGTTGACCCATCAATAAGAGTGGCGAACGCCCACTAAAGCAAGCCCATTTGTCCCGCCTCAAACACCGCTTCGCCTCTGGAGTGTACCGCCAGTTTTCGGTAGATTTTTTTGACGTGAGACACGACGGTGTGCGGCGAAATCGTGAACGAATCACCGATCTCGTTAAAGCTCAAACCCTTGGCGACCAGCCGCAAAATCTCCACCTCACGATCGGTCAAAGTCGAGAGCGTCGCAGCGTCTGCTGCGCTTGTTTTTGTGATGGTGTTGGGTGCGGAATTCGCAGCCATCGGCTGAGGCACAGGCAAGCGAAACCGCGCCAGCACTTTGCGCGCGATGCTGGGCGTAATGGGTGAGCCGCCCGCCCGCAGCTCGTGAATGCTGATGCAGATGCGGTCTGCCAACGCGTCTTTGAGCAAGTAACCGGTTGCACCTGCCTCGATGCTTGCCAACACGTGTTGGTCGTCACCAAACATGGTCACCACCAGCACGTCGGTGCTGGGATGATGCGTTGCCGCGTGCGCAATCACCTCGATGCCGCTGATGTCCGGCAGTCCTAAGTCCACCAGCAACACGTCGGGCCGCAACGCATCAAGTAGCGCGATGCCCGCCCTGCCGGAGGGCACGGCACCCGACAGCGACAGCAGCGGATCGGACTGCACCGCCGAGGCAAATTTCAGCAGCAGTTCGGGTTCGTCTTCGACGATGAGCACCTGAGAGATCATGCGCGAAGTTTAGGGCACGAGTGTCGTGTCACGCTGCGAGCGATGCGTTTGCGTTCTTGTTTGCGTTTTGCGTTTTGCGTTTTGCGCACTCAAAGCGTGACAAACATTGCGGCGACTGCGGCCCCCATCACCGCCGTCGCCAGCCAGCCCAAGCGGCGCAACCGTTTGCCGATGGTGAAGCGCCCCATCACCCGTGCATTGCTGCCGAGCAACATCATCACCACCATGATCGGCAGCGCGATGACGCCGTTGATCACCGCGCTCCATAGTGTCTCGAATCAATCGAGGTGAAGTTGAGCAGCACGCCGCCGAGCGTTGCCAGCGCGATGATGGCGTAAAACTCTTTCGCCTCGTGCAATTTTTTGTCGAGCCCCGAGCTCCAGTCAAAGCTCTCAACCACCGCGTAAGCCGCTGAACCAGCTAGCACCGGCACTGCCAACGTGCCGGTGCCAATGATGCCAAGACTGAACAGCAGAAACGCAAAATCACCGGCTAATGGGCGTAATGCCTCGGCCGCCTGCGATGAGGTTTGTATGTCGATGACACCCGCGCGGTTGAGCGTGGCGACCGCACTCAGGATAATGAAAAAGGCGACCAAATTGGAGAAACCCATTCCAATGTAGGTGTCCCATTTGATGCGGCGCAAATGACTGTGCGCCACCGTCGGCGTAATCGCCTCACCCGCATCGTGGCTGCCGCGCAAATCCTCCATTTCTTGCGCCGCCTGCCAGAAGAACAGATACGGACTGATGGTGGTGCCAAACACCGCAACAATCATCATGATGCTGTCTCGTGTCAGCGTCAGCTGCGGCCAAACGATACGCTGCGCCACCTCAAGCCACGGCACATGAATGGTAAACACCACCGCAACATACGCCAGCAGCGCGAGCGTCAGCCACTTGAGATAGCGCACATATCGTTGATACGGTATGAACACCTGCAGCAAAAGGCACAGCAAACCAAAAGTGACCGAGTACACGTGCGCCGAACCGCCCAGCAGCAGACGCAATGCCTCACGCAGGCTGCTAGCGAGCCCGATTTGCTCAGTTGAATCAGCCAATGGACGTGATCGGGCATCAGTACCCACGCGAGCAGCTCAGCACGTTCAGATTGGACGGAGTTCGCAAATGTTCGCGCGCAGATCGAAGCAATCGGATAGCTTTCGAATAGCGGAAGCCGATCCATCGTGGCGGTTGTTACGTGGTAAGTCTGGTGAGGTAGCGAAACCCGGCCACGGCGTGTTGCGATGGTGCCCATTGATCATCTGGATTGGTGGATCAACTTAGGATCGCGGCCAAGGCCGCTCCTACAAATGCATTTAGGCTATGTTGGAGCGGCC
>JANNYE010000035.1:0-15267 GCA_031409935.1 Burkholderiales bacterium
CTGCGCCTTGACCACGTCCTGAAACGCTTCGTTCACGGCCTCGGGTGCGGCCACCGCCTGCAAGTTCAGTTTGCTGATGGTGATGCCGGTGCCATAGCGATCCAGCAATTGCTGCATCAATTTTTGCGTGGCGCCAGCGAACTCTTCACGGCCCTGATTAAGCAGGAAATCCATCTTGCGTTTGCCGACGACTTCGCGCATGGCGGTCTCGGCTGCCTGAACTACCGCGTCTTCCGGCTTGCGATTGTTGAACAGGAAGGCTTTGGCGTCTGATAATGTGTACTGGACGGCAAATGCGATGTCGATGATGTTCAGGTCTTCGGTCAACATCTGCGACTGCTTGGCGTCGCGGGCGCGACCGGACCCCTTGCCGCCAATTTCGACGGATCGCACCTGGTTCAAATTGACTAATGTGGCCGACTCGATGGGCCAAGGAAAGTGCCAGCGCGGGCCTGCATCGGTCGTTTCAACGTATTTACCGAAGCGCTGCACGATGCCGCGCTTGCCTTCGTCAACGATGTAGAACCCCGTCGCCAGCCACAGCAACACGCCGATGACAGCCGCGATGACTAGCCCGCCCGCAGCAAACTTGGGACTAATCGCAGGGAACGAAGGGCCGTTACCGCCACCACCGATTTTTCTTGGGCCTTTTTTGCCGCCGAAAATCTCGCTGACGCGATCATTCACTTTTTTCATCAGCTCATCGAGATCGGGCGGGCCGCTGGGCTTGTTGCCTGACGGGGGGGGCGGCGGTGTTGGGCTGGGAGGTGGAGGAGGCGGCGGCGTGCTGCTCGCTGGTTTGTCTGCGTCGCCACCCGCTCCGGGCTTGCGACCCCACTGCGGATCGTTTAGCGAGAGCTTGATTTGAGATACGAGACGACTCCACAAAGAGGAAATCGAATTGCTGGTTTGAGTTTTCATTCGGGCCATGATGCGTTTGTGCTTGGTGCGGTGTTTTGCTTAAGCGGCGTTTATCTGGTCTTGCGTCAAAGAATAGTCGATAGTTGGGCGCGGAAAGCGCGCTTGCAAGGCGCTTCGCAGTTCAGGAATACCCGCACCTGTCTTGGCGGAGACGAATACGCGACTGGCGAGGCCATCCTCGCCGATTTCGACGCGTCCCGCATCGGTGCCGAGCCCCAGCAAATCGCATTTATTGACCACGATGAGCTGCGGAATGTCGGATGCACCGATTTCTTCGAGCACCAAGTTCACTGCCTCTATTTGCGCGTCGCGTTGATCGCTGGCTCCGTCGACCACATGCAGCAGCACGTCGGCCTCTACCGCCTCCAACAATGTAGCCTTGAAGGCGTCGACCAACTCATGAGGCAAATCGCGCACAAAGCCCACGGTGTCAGAGACGACCAGCGGCATCGCTTCGGCCACATAGAGCTTGCGCACCGTCGTGTCGAGCGTGGCGAACAATTGATTCGCCGCGAAAATGCCAGCTGAAGTCAGTCGGTTAAATAGCGTGCTCTTGCCGGCGTTGGTGTAGCCAACAATCGCGATGGAGCGGGTTTGCGAGCGGTCGCGTTGACGGCGTTGTGTTTGCCGCTGGCGATCTACTTTTGAGAGCCGTTCTTTCAACGCACGGATGCGCAGCGTAATGAGGCTCTTGTCGATCTCAAGCTGCTTTTCGCCTGGGCCGCGCATGCCGACACCACCTCGTTGCCGCTCAAGGTGCGACCAGCCGCGCACGAGGCGGGTTGACATGTGTTCGAGTTGTGCGAGCTCAACCGCGAGCTTGCCCTCGGCGCTACGAGCGCGCTGTGCGAAGATGTCGAGAATCAGCGAACGGCGGTCAATTACGCGGCAGGACAGCGCTTTTTCAAGATTACGTTCCTGTGCGCCGGACAACGAATGATTGAAGATGACGAGTTCCGCAGCGTGCTCGGCGCAGGCCACACCAACTTCTTCAACCTTGCCTTTGCCTGCATAAAGCGCAGGATCCGGGCGGTCGCGTTTGCCGGTGACAACGGCGGCCGTGTCGACACCCGCAGAGGCGGCGAGCGCCTGCAATTCTTCGATGTCGTCGGTCAGCGCAGCCTTGCCAAAGGCAAGCTGCACCAGCACGGCTCGGTCGCCTCCGGCGTGTCGTTCAAACATGATGTCGGCGCGCCTGCAATAGTGATGCGCTATTCAGGCGCGTCGTCTCCGTGCGGAATCGTTACGGCGCGTGCCGGAACGATGGTGGAAATAGCGTGTTTGTAGACCATCTGGGTGACGGTGTTTTTGAGGAGAACGACGTACTGGTCGAACGACTCAACCTGGCCTTGCAGCTTGATGCCGTTGACGAGATAGATGGAGACTTGAACGTGCTCTTTGCGCAGCGTGTTCAGGAACGGGTCTTGGAGGGATTGCCCTTTATTGCTCACTTCTTATTCTCCGAAATTCTTGTTGAATGATGCTTTGTTGTTAGTCACACGTGTCACCAAAACTTCAGCTCCATGGCGTCAGATGGTGTTGGCTTCCGAGAGTTCAAGCATTCGCGTCAGTAAATATGACAATCGCAAATTAACGACAGCCACCAACGCGGACTAGCGCTTGCGCCGACCTGACTTCTCGTCTTCCACGTATGGATTATGCCCCGTACGCAGTTCAAGTCGCAGCGGCGTGCCCTGAAGCTGAAAAGCGTCGTGAAAGAAACGCTCCAGAAAGCGCAAATACGTGGCCGACAGCTTGTTGAGCGACGTGCCGTGAATCACCACCACCGGCGGGTTGCTGCCGCCCTGATGGGCGTAGCGCATCTTGGGCCGCAACACGCCTGCGCGCGGCGGTTGCTGCTTGACGATGGCGTCTTGCAACACGCGGGTTAGCTTCGGCGTCGGCAGCTTCTTGAAGGCCGCGGCATGGGCTTTAGCGGCGGACACCATCACTTTATCGAGACCCTGTTTGGTCTTGGCGGAGATCACCAGCGTTTCGGCGTAATCGACGAAATACAGCTTTCGCTCGCAATCCTCATTCAGCGTTTTGCGCTGCTCGGAGTTCGCCGCGTCCCATTTGTTGAGACAAACCACCAGCGCGCGACCAGCGTCCTGAATGAACGAGGCGAGCTGTACGTCGTGGTCGCTCACGCTTTGCGTCGCATCGATCATGAACACCACGACGTTGGCATCTTCAATCGCCTGCAGCGTCTTGATGACGGAGAACTTCTCGATCACATCGGTCGTTTTGCCGCGTTTTCGCACACCCGCAGTGTCGATCAGCGTGTAGTCCTTGCCCTTGTAGACAAAGTCCAGATAAATCGAATCGCGCGTGGTGCCGGGCTGATCGAACGCAATCACGCGCTCCTCGCCAATCAGCGAGTTCACTAGCGTGCTCTTGCCCACGTTGGGATGGCCGACGATGGCAATCTTCGTGCGGGCAGGCGGCTCGGGTGCGAAAGCCACGCCTTCGCCGTCTTCACCCGGCTCGCCGGAGGAGATCATCTTGCCGCGTGCGTCGAGCTTCACCGGTTCAACAGGCTCATCTTCATCAGGCACTTCTGGCGCGCCGCGAACCGGGGCCTTTTCCTGCAGCGCCAGCTCAAGCAGCGCATTGACGCGGTCCCCCTGCGTGGCCGAAATTGCGTACGGCTCGCCGATGCCAAGCTCATAAAACTCAGCGGTGACGCGGGCGTCGTTCATGCCTTCGGTTTTGTTCACCGCGAGATACACGGTGCGACCCCGTTTGCGCAGCAGGTCGGCGATACGGGCGTCTTGTGGCGTCACACCCGCGCGACCGTCGACGATGAAGATCACGATATCGGCTTCGTCAAGCGCTTGCAGCGTTTGCCGCGCCATCTCCTTGAGAATGCCTTCTTTCGCCACCGGCTCGAAACCGCCCGTATCGATCACCACAAAGCGGCGCCCGCCCACCCGTCCTTGGCCGTACTGGCGATCCCGCGTGAGGCCTGGGAAGTCCGCGACCAGCGCGTTACGCGACTTGGTCAGGCGGTTGAAGAGGGTGCTCTTTCCCACGTTCGGGCGGCCGACTAGGGCGATGGTGGGGAGCATGGGGCAGGGCTACTTTAAAGGGAGGAGGTGTTAGCGGTTCAAGCGATTGATCGCAAATGTGAGGGCACCGGAAACGCGTAAATTAATTACTTCGTCATGCCGGCGTAGGCCGGAATCCACGCCCCAACCGGATCGGCGATTGACGTTGTTGTCGCCATTTCTCGACGTGGGCCCCGGCCTTCGCCGGGGTGACGGATCAATAGAACTGTGATTAACGCGCCGAAACTGAAGCCAGTTGGCCGCTACGGGTTTGCAGCAGTGCGCCATCGCCGCCTGCAACCATGCCAACGTCGGATACGAACGCGCCACTGAGGCCGCGACCGGCGATCTTGCCGCTGTTACGGTCAACCAGATGCAGCATGCCCTCAGCGTCCTGAATGGCCAGAAAGTCGCCGATTAACGCAGTGCCGGTGGCGCGGCGTCCTGCCAGCACATCCTGCTTCCACACGGTACCACCGGTGGTTTTGTCGAGCGCTTGGGCTACGCCCTTTTCGTCCGTTGCGTACACGTATTTACTGTCGAGCAACGGTCCGGTCAGGGAGCTTAAATCGCGTGACCACAACAGCGTGCCGCGCACCAGATCGAAGCAGGCCACGCGGCCTTGATAGGCGGCAGCGCAGATGCGCTCGGTGTCCATCGCGGGTCGGCCAATGACGTCGACCAAACGCTCCAGTTCAGACACCCCCTTCGGGTTAGCAACGGTAGCTTCCCAGCCAATGGCACCGTTCGCCGCATCAATGGCCAATAAGCGCCCTTGAGCCGTGCCAACAAACACCGCACCTCGACCGGCCACCGGAATGGCGCTGGAGCGCACCGTCAATGCCGGTAGCGGGCGTTGGACTGTCCACTTGCGGGTGCCGGTTTTGTTGTCAAGAGCGGTGATCACACCGTCACCGCCAAGCACCACTACAGTCGTGTCGGCCAGCGCCGCCGGGGCGATGACCTCGGAGCTGACTTTGCTGCTCCACAGCAACGCGCCGTTCATGTCCAGCGCTAGCACCTCGGCTTTGTTGGTGCCCACGACGATCATCGCAGCCGACGCCGCCACGCCGCCCGAGACTACGCCCTTACCGGCTGGGATCTGAAAGCGAGCCACCGGGGCACCCGTTTTTTCGTCGAGCACGAGCACCGCGCCGTCCGGATGCGCGGCATAAACGCGACCGTTGGCCACCGCCGGAATCAGGTTGCTGACTTGCTTGCCTCCGAGCGCGCTCTGCCACGCAGTGACCACCGCTGCGCTGCCCGTAACGGCGGGCAACGGCAGCACTTTTTTGTCACTGCCAAACGGAGAAAACGAGCTGCAACCCGTGATCGTTACGGCGAGCAGAGCGGCTGCCATGAGTGGCCGTGCAGTGCGTGAAAAATGATTCATCGTGCTCATTTAGCCGCTCCCGCAGCGGCGGCAATTGCATCAAGCTTCACCTGCGTGTACTGCTTTTGCGACCCTTTCGCATCGAGCTTGGCGAGCGCGGCTTGGTACGCTGTTTTGGCGTCTGCTGGCTTGCCCTGAATGTTGAAGATGTCACCCTTCATGTCGAGAAACAATCCGGCGAATGCGTCGCTGTGCTTGGCGTCCAAGGCGGCAATTGCAGTGTCGTATTGCTTTTGATCGAGCAGCACGGCGGCAAGGCGCAGCCGTGCCACGCTCGTCAACTCGATTTCTTTACTGTTGGCGATCACCCAATCGAGCTGCATCTTGGCGCCCGGCAAGTCCGCAGCATCAAAGGCCACTTTGGCGGCGAGCAATGCGCCTCGCGCAGCGAATCCAGTGCCGGGAAATTTTTCGAGCAGCTGAGCGGCGGCATCTTTGGCTTTGGCCGTTTCGTTCTTGCCCGCCGCATCGGAGAGCGCAAAGTACAAGGTGCTGGCCTCGGCTGCCTGCTTGGTGGTGTAGTACTTCCAGCCCTGATTTGCGGCAATCGCGAGCGCCACCACGGTGACCGCACCGGTAACGTAATTGCCGTAACGCGACCACCATGCTTTTAGGTCGCCGAGTTTTTCTTGTTCGTCTAGATCGTATGCAGCCATGTTGGACTTAAATTAATTCGGTATTCGGAAGGGGGGCTCAAGCGCGCAAATGCGCCGCGACAGCCGAACTTGCAATTATCGCCTGTTCACCCTGAATCGCAGCGCCTTGGGCGTCGCGGAGCGGTTTTACGGCCACCGTACCTGCCGCGACCTCGTTGTCGCCGATGACGAGCGCGAAGCGCGCGCCGCTCGCGTCGGCCTTTTTCATCTGGCTTTTGAAGCTGCTGATCCCTGCCATGCCGCTGGCGTGGACAGCGACTGAGAGACCCGCGTCGCGCAACGTTTCGGCCAGTTTGTTGGCCGTTTTATAAGGCTCGCCCGCCGAGTACACAACGTACGCGTCGAGTGCAGCCATCGGGCCCCGCTCGCTCAGCATCATCAGTACGCGCTCAACACCCATGCCGAAACCGATAGCGGGTGTCGGCTTGCCGCCGAGCTGCTCGAACAGCCCATCGTATCGACCACCGCCGCACACGGTGAGCGGGCTGCCGAAGCGGTCGGTGATGAATTCAAAAGCGGTGCGGTTGTAGTAGTCCATCCCGCGAACGATGCGCGGATTAACTACGAACGGCACATCCGCTTCGTTGAGCAGTTGTTGTAGCGCTTCAAAATGGGTACGAGATGGGATTTCCAAGTAGTCAAGAAGGGTCGGTGCGGTTTTGTTCACCTCAATGACGCTTGCTACTTTGCTATCCAGAATTCGCATCGGATTGGTCTCCAAGCGACGCTTGGCTTCGTCGTCCAGCGCAGAAAGATTCGCCTCATAGTGCGCAATCAGTTGATCGCGATACACCACGCGCTCTTTCACGTCGCCCAGCGAGTTGATCTCCAACCGAACATCATCGATACCAAGTTCGCGCCAGATGCGCGCCGTCATGATCATGATTTCGGCGTCGACGTCCGGCCCGTCAAAGCCGAAACACTCCACGTCAAACTGGTTGAACTGACGATAGCGACCCTTCTGCGGACGCTCGTGACGGAACACTTCGCCCAGCGAGTAAATGCGCACCGGGCCGTTGTAAGTAAGGTTCGCCTCGACCGCCGCACGCACCAGCCCCGCCGTGAGTTCCGGGCGGAGCGTCAGTTTTTCGCCATTCAGTTTGTCTTCGAAGGAATACATTTCCTTCTCGACAATGTCCGTCACCTCGCCAATCGAGCGCACGAATAATGAGGTGTGCTCAACGATGGGCGCACGCATGTTGCGATAGCCGTACTGTCGGGCAACGCGGGTGACGGTTTCTTCAAAAAACTCCCACTTTGCCGAATCGGCGGGCAGCACATCGTTCATGCCCTTAACGGACTGGAGTGGGTTTCGCGGTTTCGCGGATTGCAGGGTATCCATAACGGTATTGGCTTTTTTGCTAAACGCCCTTTTTATAAGGGCGAAGCGGCATATTTAATGAAAGTCGGTAGTGCAAAAAAACACGCTAAATCGCTCTACTTATATGGGTGTAGCATGAAAAGCTGATCAGCGGAGGCTCGCGCGATACGTGAATTATCCGGGATTGTTCACTGCCAGCGTCTGCTCACGTGCCCTCATTGCTGCCAATGCTGATGTCATGTCACTAATGTTAAAATCAATTCGACAGCATATTTGGCAATTGTGCTGGAAAGTTTTTAGCATTATTTAAGCCCCGTTCTTCTGCACGTTTTGGCGCTAAAAAGCGGCTCGCTTTGCGCATTTTCTGTCGTTCGGATTTCAACATGCCGCTTCATTTCTTCGGAGTACTTGCAATATCTGCCGCGGCCCTGATCGGCACGCTGGGCTCGCCCGGTGTATTGGCTGCGAGTCCGAACGACACCGGCCAGGCCCAGTGCTTCAATGCTTCCGACGTCGCTGTGCCGTGCAGCGCGGCGGTGGGCGGCGACGCTGGTGTGAACCCACGGCAGGATGGCCGCTATGGGCGCGATCCGGCGGCTGCTGCCGGTCAGCTCGGCAAAACTGGCGCAGGTAGCGCGGGCTTTGATTACACAAAAATCGCCAACAACGGTAACGTCCTTCTCGCCAACGCAGCATTAGGCAGCGGTCTCACCGACTGGGCCTGCACCAGAGACAACGTCACCAAGCTCGTCTGGGAGGTCAAAACTCCCCCTGTCCCGAGTGGCCTACGCAGCGGGCATACTTATTCGTGGTATTCAACCGATGACACCAAAAATGGTGGCAGCGCCGGAAGGGGCAGCGTGGGTGTGGACACCTGCAACGGCACGCTGTTTAACTATGGCAATAAGTGCAACACACAAAATTACGTCGCCGCGGTAAACGCGGCTGGCCTCTGTGGCAAGACCGATTGGCGACTGCCGGAGCGCAATGAATTGTTGACGCTGGTGCATTCGGGCCAAATTTCGCCCGCGACGATTGACCCGACGTATTTCCCGAACACTGCGCCCGTTTTTTACTGGTCGCGTAATACCGCAGTGGGGGCAGTCGGTAACGCGTGGAGTGTTAATTTCGGAGACGGAATTTTTGGCCCCGCCAGCAGCAGCACCAGCGGCAAGGGATCCACCTTCCTCGTGCGCCTCGTGCGCACGGGGCCTTAGGCGTAAGTGCGCCTCTACACGATGAGCTCACTCAACGCCTACCGCCCTACATCGGCACGTCGAAATCTGATCGTGCGCGTTGTTCGTGTTACCGCGATGGCTGTCACCATGATCGCAACGCTTTCGGCGCATGCGGCCACCTGTGCCTTAAACGTCGGCGGTCGCGACACGCCCAGCACCCAATTCACCGTCAACCCCAACGGCACGGTAAACCACAGCACCACCGGCCTGCAATGGAAGCTCTGTAACGAAGGCCAGACCGGCAGCGGCTGCACTGGCGTGGCCAGTTCAATGAGTTGGAGCCAAGCGCTGCTGGCGGCTAAAAACAGTAATTTTGCGGGCTTCACCGACTGGCGTCTTCCTAATCGTCAAGAGCTGGAGAGTCTGCTCGATGAGACCTGTATATCGCCATCAATCAACGCGGTCGTTTTTCCGAATGCTATTGGTGATTGGACGTGGACAGGTACCACCTCGGCGGCTGACTCGACCGACGCGATACTTGTCGACTTTGGCTTTGGCGCGAGCCTTGCATCCGTTAAGACAGACACTAGCATTTACGTGCGCCTAGTGCGCAGCGGCCAGACCTTTGACTTACTGCCGGGCACAACGCCTACACCCCTTCCCTGCAATCTGGATATCAGCGGCGACGGCGCGGTCAATCACGACACGGATGGGGTTTTGCTGCTGCGCTACCTGCTAGGCGTTAGAGGGGCGGCCTTGATTGCGGGGGTTCCCATTGCACAAGTCAGAGGCGGCGCGCAGGGCGTGGCAAATTTCATTGGTACCGCCGCGCAGTACGACGTCTTTGGGCGAACCCCTCCCGCTGCAACAGCGACGCTCGACGCAACCGTATTGCAACGGCTGATGCGAATCACGCCGGACAGCAGCCTACTTCAAGGCATCAACGCGCCAATAGGAGCGGTCAACCGGAACGCCGCGTCGGTGCGTGCAGCGGTCAATTTGCGCTGCGGCACGAGTTATTAGCCGAAAAAAGCAGCCAGCTCAATTCTTGCCCGAGCGGCGATTGCGCTTATCACACCCTGAATGTATATTGACCATGCTGAAATGTATATTCAGGTGCGAACGATGGCCCTGCAAATCGCAAATCCCGCAGTCGTCGCCAAAGTCGCCGAGTTGGCCGCATTGACCGGGCTCTCCAAAACTGCCGCTGTCGAGAAGGCGGTTGACGAGATGCTCAGAACCAGCGCCAGTTCCGAGCAGCGCACAGCCCAGATTTACGCGCTGTTGGCTCAATTTGATCGAATCGCGCCCGAGCCGCGCCCCGAATCCGACATTGTGTGGGACGAACATGGCCTGCCCACATGATCGCGGTCGACACCTCAGCACTCGCCGCGATTGCGTTCGACGAGCCCGAACGCGACGCCTTAATTACACGAATTTTGGCGGCTCGACGCTCCCTCATCAGCGCCGCGACCTTCGTCGAAACGCGCATCGTCATTCGCAGCCGATGCAGCGAACAGGCCTATTACTTCATCGAAGAACTGCTGCGCTCCTCGTCGTTTGAGATCGTCGCTGTCGATGCCGCCGTGGCCGAGGTTGCAGCGCGCGCCTAAGCCAGCTTTGGCAAGGGTAGCGGCCATCCGGCACAGCTCAATTTTGGCGATGTGTTTAGCTACGCCCTTGCCAAAACTCGCAACGTACCGCTGCTGTTCAAGGGTAATGACTTTTCGCTTACTGACGTGCAGTCGGCTGCGTGACGCAAGTGCCGCGTTTGATCGCGGTGAGTTGGGATAAATACTCGACCCTGTGTCGGGTCTTGAAATTGTTGTAATTTTTTGGAGAACTCGGTGGAGAAATCTTGGAAAGAAGCGATAAAGCGAGTACTCAAGGAAGCTGAAGCGCCGCTTCATTACACGGAAATTTCCGAGCAAATTCTGGCGCAAGGCTACTACGCAACCGATGGAGCGACGCCAGCGGCAACGGTCAATGCACAGCTATCGTCGTCGGTTAAACACGACGGCGAAAAATCCCCGTTCATTCGGGTGGGCAAAGGAACATTTGCACTTCGTCGCGCTACCATTCCAACCACCGCACCTCCTGGCAGACCTGCGGCGGAGCAACCCAGCGTCGACGCCGAAGAGCCATTGTCGGACTCAATCATTCACTCGTTCGGCATGTACTGGCAGAGAGACCTCGTGGTCTGGCGAAACGCTCCGAAAATGTACGGCAAGCAACAGGCGCAGGCGAAGCCCGTGGATTTCGGCGGTCAAAAGGGAATCTATGTGCTCTACGATCAGCACACCGTAGTCTACGTTGGCCGGGCCATTGATCGCCCGTTAGGCAGGCGCTTGTTCGAGCACACGGGCGATAGGCTGAGTAGCCGATGGAATCGCTTTTCCTGGTTTGGACTTCTCGACGTGACACAAGCAGGTAACCTGCGCGAAACGCCGTTCAACGCAACGCTCGCCGCACTTGTCGCCACGCTTGAGGCCCTTCTCATCGAAGCCTTGGAGCCTCCGCAAAACCGAAAGCGCGGGGACGATTTCTCTGCCGTTGAATACATTCAAGACATTGATCCAGAGCTCAAAGAACGGGAACTACAAAACACACTGCGTTCAATCGAGCAAAAGATGCGTGGCAGCTCCTGACCAAAGGTGCGCAGAAATCACCCAAGCCTTACCGCGTAAATCAGGTGCGGTCACGGAAATTTGCACTGCGCGGTCGTCGTTCCAAGCCGCTAAACGCTCACGTCGCGCCGACTATGCGGCCATGATTGGAATGACTTTAGCACCGTTTCTCCCTGCGCCAGCTTCAGTCGAGACTGAGGTGACTTTAGCCTCCGCGAGCTGCACTCCAGCGCGGTAGGTGCGCTGCACATAAGCATCCAGCATCGCCTGAAATTCTTCAGCGATGCGGTCGCCTTTGAGCGTCACGGTTTTCTTGCCGTCTTCGTACACCGGCGCAACGGGCAGCTCGCCTGTACCCGGCAAACTGATGCCGATGTTGGCCATTTTTGATTCACCGGGGCCGTTGACTACGCACCCCATGACCGCGACGCTCATCGTTTCGACGCCGGGATGGTGCTCGCGCCAGACGGGCATTTGCGCGCGCAGATAGCTCTGTGTTTTTGCCGCGAGTTCCTGAAAAAATGTGCTTGTGGTGCGGCCACAACCGGGGCAGGCGGTGACCAGTGGCGTGAATGAGCGAAGGCCCATCGTCTGCAACATTTCTTGCGCAACGATCACCTCTTTGGTGCGGTCGCCGCCCGGCTCTGGCGTGAGCGAAACGCGGATGGTGTCGCCGATGCCTTGCTGCAACAGGATGCCCATCGCAGCGGTGGAGGCCACGATGCCTTTGCTACCCATGCCGGCCTCGGTCAAACCGAGGTGCAGCGGGTAATTGCAACGCGCGGCGAGGTCAGAGTACACCGCGATCAAATCCTGCACGTCGCTGACTTTGCAGGACAGAATAATTTTGTTGCTGCCAAGGCCCACATCTTCAGCTAGCTTTGCCGATTCAAGTGCTGAGAGCACTAGCGCATCGCGCATCACTTGCTGCGCGGATTTCGGCTGCGACAGCGCGCCGTTCTCGTCCATCAGCCTGCCCATCAAGTCTTGGTCAAGACTGCCCCAGTTGACGCCAATACGCACCGGTTTGTCGTGCTTACACGCAATCTCGATCATCTGCGCAAATTGCGTGTCATGTTTGTCGCCGCGACCAACGTTGCCCGGATTGATGCGGTATTTGGCGAGCGCCTTCGCGCACTCGGGATAGTCGCGCAGCAGCTTGTGACCGTTGAAATGAAAGTCACCCACCAGCGGCACGTTGCAATGCAGCGTGTCAAGGCCGTCGCGAATGGCGGCGACTGCCGCCGCCGCTTCCGGCGAATTCACCGTGATGCGGACGACCTCGGAGCCGGCATTGGCCAGCGCGAACACTTGATCGATGGTGCCCTGAATGTCGGCGGTGTCGGTGTTGGTCATCGACTGCACCATGATCGGCGCGATGTTGTCGGCCGCGCCGCCAACACGCACGTGACCAATGTGAACCTGTTGCGTAGCGCGGCGCGGTTGCGGCAGCAGCATGGCATTACTCACAGCGATTCAATCCTACTCAACGCGAAAACGCGCTACATCATTTCGCGTCAGGTCGGTCATGTCAAACGGCTTGCCGTCGATGCTGACGATGACGTTGCGGGCATTGCCGACGGTGAACGACAGTGGCGCCGCGCCCGCGAATTCGCGCACGCTAGGCGTTGCTGTTTCAGAAAAAATGACCTCACCTTTGCTGCGCACTTCCGTCCAAGATTTGCCTTTAAAAGTGATCGAAATTCGCTTGTCGTTAGCCGCTAGCGGCAGGGTTGCCGCGACTGGGGCAAGCGTTGACGCCGTCGCTGAGTTGCTGCCGGTGGCCGTAGCGTTGGTAGCGTCAGGCGGCAGTGGGCTGGCTGCGGGCGAAATCACCGCGCCGGACGACGTGGCAGACGCGCCAACGGCAGAGCCCGATGAACCGCTCGCAGGTGCAGCGGCGGAGGCGCTTGTTGCAGCGATTTTTGTATCGGCAAGTTCCGCCTTCGCGGCAGTAGCGGCTTTTTGCGACGGCGTGCTGGCCGAGAAAAATTTGGACGTGTCCCATCCGAACCATCGATCGCCCTGAAAGTACAGTACGCCAGCAACGAGTGCGGCGACCAGCAGCAGCGGGACGGCCCAGCGCGCTGCGTTGTGGCTGTTGCGGTCTACCTCGCGTGCAATTTCACCGATCGCTTCGGGTGTGGGCTTGAGCTGATTGGCAGCGCTGGGCTGCGGTTGATCGAGCCCCAGACTATCTGGGTCAATGCCTACCAAACGCGCGTAGTTGCGCATAAAACCCCGGGTGAACGTGCGCTCAGGCAGCGCCGACAAATCGCCGGTTTCAATGGCTGCGATTTGTCGCGGCGAAAGTTTCAGTTTGGCCGCAATATCGTCCCGCGACAAGGCCGCATTTTCGCGCGCCTGACGCAGACGTTCACCTGGCGGTATTTCGCCTTCGGCCATCACGTTTAGTTGGCTTGCATCGACTGTCACTCACATCCCCCTTTGCGCAGTTGCTCGTTAAGCGGCGAGTTCGCAAATCTCGACTTGAGCTGCTGCGTGTAAGAGTCCTCAGCCGCCCGATCACCCAAGCGCTTCTCCGCGCAGGCGCCGTAGAAAAAAAGTTCGGCGCTGTGCGGCTGTGCGCTCAAACCCATACGCACTTGTTTGCGCACCTCGTCCAGCCGCGCAGTTTTGAGTGCGATGGCCGCTAGGCCCTGATAGCCCCGAGAATTGAATGGTTGCGACTGCACCAGTCGCGCGAAATACGCTTCGGCCGGGCGGATCATGCTCGCACCCAGCGCGCAGCTGCCGGCATTTTCCAGCGCGATATGCGGGGTTTGATACAGCGGAAATTTGAGCGCTGCGTCAAACTGCTCCAAGCCTTCCTTAGCGCGATTTTGGCGGCACAAATACGAGCCGTAATTGTTGCGAATATCGCCCTCGGCAGGCGCAACGATGACCGCCTGACGGAACGAGGCATCGGCCTTGGTCAGATCACCCAGATCGGCATACACCAAGCCCAGAATACTGTGTGCTGCGCCGTACTTGGCATCGAGCTTGATGGCCTCACGCAGCTCTTCAAGCGCCACACTCATTTGGCCGCGTTGAAAGTAGTTCGCACCCAATTCGGTGTGAACCTTTGCTCGGTAGCGCAGCGGGTCGTCCGAGCGCTCGTCGACTGAGGACTGCGAGTTTTCGTCAGGCTTTTCGGCGGTTGACATCATGCTGCATGCGGAAAGCAGCGCTGCCATCAACGCGCTAGCGCTCAATGCGCAAAATCGGCTTGAAAGTGTCACGCAAGATCTCCCACAGTTTTCGTCATTGTCGCAGCATGGATCGGAATCGCGGATTTTCCGTTCACCAACATTGAGGTTCTGCGCGTTCTGTCTTTGATTTGCCCCGCCAATTGTCCGCACGCTGCGTCAATGTCGTCGCCACGAGTTTTGCGAATCGTCGTGACAATCCCCGCGTCCGAGAGGCGGCGCTGGAAGGCGAGGATTTGCTCGCGCGGCGACTTCTTAAATTCAGAATTCGGGAACGGATTGAACGGAATCAGATTCAACTTGCACGGCACTTGTCGCGCGATTTTGATCAGCGCTTCGGCGTGCTCCATCTGGTCGTTCACTGCATCGAGCATCACGTATTCAAAGGTGATGAAATCGCGCGGCGCAAACTCAAGATAGCGATTACAGGCAGCGAGCAGCTCGGCGATCGGGTAGCGCTTGTTGATCGGCACCAACATGTCGCGCAACGCGTCGGTCGGCGCATGCAGACTCACCGCGAGCGCCACCGGGCAACGCTTGGCCAGCTCGTCAATCTGCGGCACCATGCCGGACGTCGATACCGTAACGCGTCGGCGTGACAGGCCATAGGCATTGTCATCGAGCATCAATTCGAGCGCGGGCACGACCGCCTCGAAATTAGCCAGCGGCTCGCCCATGCCCATCATCACTACGTTTGAAATAGCGCGGTTCGTCACGCTGGAATCAGCCGAAGTAGGAATCACGCCCGCCGCTTTTAACGCGCGGTTTGCCCACCATAATTGGCCGATAATTTCCGCACTGGTTAAGTTGCGATTAAAGCCCTGTTTGCCCGTAGCGCAAAAGCTGCAATCCAGCGCGCAACCAATTTGGCTCGACACGCACAACGTGCCGCGGTCATCTTCGGGAATAAAT
>JANNYE010000036.1:0-20791 GCA_031409935.1 Burkholderiales bacterium
CGACGAGCGCGAGCGTCGCCGAAAGAAAGTCACCGAACGCCGCTGGATAAGCAAAAGCCGTGGGCAGGCCAGACAAAGCCACACCGGGGGCCAAGAACATCAAGCCGAGATGACGCATCGCGTTTAACAGCAAGATCGGTGGGGCGATCCAATGCAGCGTTGTGGCGTTGACCTTGGGCAGCACATAGATTCGTGCCGCTATAGAAAACACCACCAAACTAAGTAGCAAATTGATGACGAGCGTTCGTTGCATATAAATTTCCAGCCTTGAGTAGAACTTTGCGACATGGAATCTTAGGTCTGCATTGCATCTGGCGCAATTGCGCTCAAGGTTCATGCAGTACGAACCTGTGGTTAGCAATCGAGCGCCGACTGCTTTAGCATTTGCGACATGAGTAGCCTGCTTGGAATCACCAATTTTGTGCGCACCGTTCAAGCAGGCAGCTTTGCCGGTGCGGCGCGCGAGCTGGGCATCAGCGCTGTTGCAGTGAGCAAAAACGTGGCATCGCTGGAGCGCGCGCTGGGTGTACGGCTCCTTAACCGATCCACGCGCGCTTTGAGTCTGACCGAAGAAGGCCGAGCGTTTCATGAGCGATGCGCGTTGCCGCTGCGTGCTTTGGAAGATGCAACCGCTGCGGCCAAGTCGAGCGCGGAGTCGCCCGGCGGCCTGATTCGCGTGACTAGCCTCACGCCGTTTGGTCGTGGCTACCTGATCCCGTTGTTGCCAAAGTTCGCCCGACTTTTTCCGCAAATCGAAATCGACTTGCGGCTGGACGACAACGTGGTTGACATGGTGGCTGAGGGCTTTGACATCGGCATTCGCGCAGGCCTCGCAAAGAGCCCGGCGGTGATCGCGCGCGAGATTTGTGATCTGCATTTTGTAGTGTGCGCAGCGCCTTCGTATCTATCGCAACACGGCGTACCGAAGCGCATTGAGGATTTGGCACAGCATAACTGTCTTCGTCTCAACGTGGGTGCCACCAGCGGCAAAGCGGACAACCGCATGCTCAATTGGCGCGTCGGAACCTCGCGCGAATGGCTCGATCCGCCGGTTCAAGGTACGTTGATTGCCAACGACTTCAACAGTTTGGAGCAGGCGGCCGTGAGTGGTCTTGGCTTGTTCAACGCGCCGCTGCCGTTGGTGATGCCGCATTTTCGCAGCGGACTGTTGCGCCCCGTGTTGCCGCAGTGCCGCTCGTCGGCCCTGTCGATTTACTTGTATTACCGCAGCCGGAAAAATCAGCCTGCACGGGTGCGCGTGTTGGTCGACTACCTGCTAGAAGCGTTGCGTGCGCAGCCCGATTTGGTGGGCGACGCCAACGCGCTATGCGCGCCTTTTTGGGCGGCAAACGTGGCATGAGCAACCCGCTTACAGTCCGCCTTGCAATTTCGACGCACGACGCCACATTCTTAGTGGCGCGTGTCGCGCACAAGCTGAGGCAGACGAAGTAGCTCCATGATCCCCCTCGCAGTCCTCGACCTCTCCCCTATCGTTGAAGGCAGCACCGCAGCCGAGGCGCTGCGCAACACGCTTGACCTTGCGCAGCACGTCGAGACGCTCGGCTACAACCGCTACTGGGTTGCCGAGCATCACAACATGGACGGTGTCGCCAGTTCGGCCACCTCCGTGCTCATCGGCTACATCGCGGGCGGCACAAAGACCATGCGGATCGGCTCCGGCGGCATCATGCTGCCGAACCATGCGCCGCTCGTCATCGCCGAACAATTCGGCACGCTCGCCACCCTCTACCCCGGTCGCATCGACTTGGGCCTCGGTCGCGCGCCGGGCACCGACCAGATGACCATGCGTGCGCTGCGCCGAACTCTGGCCACGCAGACCGAAGATGGCTTTATTGGCGACGTGATTGAGCTCAGCGAATACTTCAAGCCGCCGCCTGATGAGCGCCGCCCCGCGAATCCTGTAAGAGCCATCCCCGGCATCGATTGCGACGTGCCGATCTGGTTGCTCGGATCAAGTCTGTACAGCGCGCAGGTCGCAGCGCATCTCGGCTATCCGTTCGCCTTTGCATCGCATTTCGCGCCCGCCATGCTGATGCAGGCGCTGGAGATTTATCGCGCCCGCTTCAAGCCGAACGGATTACTCGGCGCATTAACGAAGCCGCACGCGATGGTCGCCGTGAACGTCATCGTCGCCGACACCGACGACGAAGCTGCTTATCTTTTCACGTCGCTAAGACAACGCTTTCTAGGCATGCAAACCGGCAAACGCGGCCCGCTGCCGAAGCCGATAACGGTTGCCGAAATGAACGCGCTCGGCTCACCCGCCGAACGCGCTGGCGCGGAACAAATGCTCAGCATCGCAGCAGTAGGCTCGCTCGCCACCGTGCAAGCAAGACTCAACGAAATTGTTAGTCAAACCCAAGCCGACGAACTCATCATAGCCAGCGCATTGCATGACCACGCAGCGCGTAAGCGGAGTTACGAATTGCTAGCGGCGACACAGGTCTAGGGTCGCGTTGAGCTCGGTGCGCACCCTACCTCGCTCAGCCAACGTCAGGGTACGTTCAGCGCAGGTTTTGGCATGAGCCCGACGTTCGAGCTGATCGGCACCGAACGCGGCGTGCGTCGAGATCACCGCGCCCGAGCTACTGCCCGCCCTTCGGTGGCTTTCCTAGCAGCCTGTCGGACTTGAAACATCGTAGCGAAAATTCGCCCGCCCGAGGGCAGATTTTGACTGTTTTGCAGTAGCAATATCGAGATATTGCCCAAAAAACAGGCGAAATATGAACCGGGCCGGCGGATTTGCAGCCGATGCCTTTCAAGTCCGACAGGCTGCTAGCGAGTCGAAACGTGTAGCGTACGTGCTGGCACCACGATGTCGACGTTCGCGATAGGTTGGAACGTGCTGGCGCTGAACCGTTGCAGCAGATCGCGTGGTGGAGAGCGCACGCGATCAACGACTTCCACGAACTGGGGCGTTAACGCCCACAGCTCGATGCGATTGCCGTCATTCCGGCGAACAAAACTCGCATCGTCTGCATAAAGAAAACCGGGTGGCAATCCTTCAGAGCTCGACATTGGCCAGTTTGGAAAATAATTCACCAACGCAGTGAGTGGCCCGACCCGATTGACCTCCACACCATCGCGAAATTCGACCACGAAATAGCCGCGTGTCAAGTTGGCGTAGAAGGCACTGTAAACAACATGCAGCGAGTCCCCGCGAACAAAGCAGACCACCGCATCCGGCGGATTTTGCGACGGAATCGTCACCACGCCGAAGCTCAATGGCTGCAAATCGGGCAGCCGACTGAGGCTAGTCAAATTTAGTCGGATGGCGGCCGAATAAAGGGTGTCACCAACGACGCAACCACCTTGGCCAGCACTTTTCAGCGCCGGGAACGAGACGTCTGCGGGAAGCATTCGCACAACTCCGCTAGACGTGAGACATACCGTGTTCTTTTTTAAAAACGGTGAGTAAAAAATGATATCTGGCCAGACTGAAACAGAGTTCTGCTCAAGCAGATACTCGCACGACGGCTTGCCGATATAACGCAGCGCCGCGTCGTACGACACGCCGTTGTACGCGGCTGCGCTCACCACGGCGTCGCGCAGCGGATCAAACCAAGTCAGCAAGGCGGCGTCATTTGAGCCAACGCTCACTAATACCAACAGACGGCGCTCGGCGTTGAAATGTACGTCTGTGAACGCACCCCCGATGGTCAGGTAACGCATAGCACCTGTGGCAATGTCGATCTCCATCAGGTTGTTGGTCGCACGGGTTGGACGTAGCGTCACGAACGACGCCGGTGACGGCGCGGGTGAGCTTGATGAGCCGCCACAGCAACTAAGCAGCACCGTGTTCGCCCGAATCAAATACAGCTTGCCGCGCAGCTCGTCAAAAGCCGGGCGTGAGAGCCAATCACTGTCGCCGCCCAACGTGTCAACAAACGATTTTGTCTGCAACGTTTCGACATTGATTTGCTGCGCGATCGGCAGGCCTTTCGCCACTGCCGTGGCACCCGTGCCTTGAATCACATCGCTGCGGCCTGCAACGATCACCCGCGCGGTTGCCTTCGTCGCGACGGGCACACACATGACAGCACCCTCGTCTCGCCAACCCGCAAAGCGCGCCAAATAGTTGCCGATGCCGACGCTCGTTCCAGTTCCATAGAAATGATTGCCGCTGACGTTTCGCTTTTGGCCTTCGTTGTAAAAGCGAACCAACGAGGATAGCCCGGCTGCGCAAACGCCCGCAACCGGTCGAGCTACGGCGAAATCGACCCCCTCAAATTTGAAAAGTGGGTCAGCTTTAAACCGCTCGCACTCAACGCTGTCAGCCGTAAAAAAATGAGTCGCCAGCGTGGGTAAATAAAAACGGCATACGTCGGCGAGCTTCGGCTCACTCGGAGCCGCGCCACCACCGGGTTCGACCGCATACGCAGCGAACGTGTCGAGCTTCACCCAACCCATTTGCGGATTAGCCGCAAGGAAATTTTTGTCCAGCGCACGCGCGGTCATAAAAAACCGGGCCTCGCCCGGAAACACCGTCGTGTTTTCATAAATTTGCACGTCGACCTGTGTTGCATTCTGAGCGGTCGCATTTAGCGCCGCAAGTCCAACGACCATTACCAGCGTTTGCTTAACAAACGTGACGGCACGCACCGCAAAACCCGTTCGGGCAAATCGCAAAAGATTCATTCGACTACATAAACGCATACTCGCCTTGATTGAATTTGTGCATCGTTGAGGCGTGCACCGCTAGGGACACGGCTGCCGTACAGGAACGCTGAATCATGTCACCCTAAGCGGCGCGAGGAACCACACTGCATGCGAGTTTGGCTGGACGCGGTACAGGCTATTGAACCTCAGGTAATCCATCGCAAGAACTGAGGCTGATAAATTCACTGTTATGCAACCCCCGTAGCTTGACCACAGAATACTACTTACGCTTTGAACAGTTCAGCGCCGCTTGAGTCGATACGCTTGATCAATTAAATCGTGACGAAGGCAAGCCGCCGCTCCACCGTACGGTGCAGGTCAAACTGCATCCGGTACACCACATATCCGACAACAGCAAAGAGAAAGACTTTCGACGAGTGGCGATTGCTGAAGCCAACCACTTGCCGTGCGCTACACTTGACTATCTAAATAGTCATTTAATCGTCCGCGCGAAATCAATCATGCAAGTCAGCGTAGCGCAAATTAAGGCCAAATTTACGGCCATCGCTCAGCAGGCAGACGCGGGCGAGGAGGTCATCATCACCACGCGCGGTCGGCCTGCCTACCGTTTGCTTCCGATCATTAACGCGCCGCAACGTGTGCCGTTTCCGGACATTACCGCCCTCGCCAAGCTTTCCAAGCCCTACAAAAGCACGAAAAAGACGGCGGCAAAGGACACAAGCTCAGGCAGTTTTGTAGCTGACTGGCGCGCTCAAAACGAGCGCTTTTAGCGTTGGCGGCGAGGGTATATGTCGACACTAGCGTGCTAGTGTCTGCCTTCAGCAATGAACCCCTGCAGGCTGTGGCTATGGCCTTGCTTCAAGCGCCCCAGTGGCAGCAGGTGTGCGTGAGCGATTGGACTGTGGCCGAATTCACCTGCGCCGTGCAGGCCAAAGTGCTGCGCAATGAAACCCCCGCCGAGGTGGCGCACAGCATTGGCCAGACACTCAAAAAGCTCATGGCGCAAGGCGCGCTGCATCGTATCGCGGTGCTGCGCGAAGACTATGCTGCGGTGCAGCGCATCGTCCCCGGCCTGAGTTGCCTGGTACGAGGCGCTGATGCACTGCACTTAGCTGTCGCAGCGCGCAGCAACATCACCCACTTTGCAAGCCTCGACAAAACTCAGCGCATCGCGGCGAGCCATTGGCTGGTGGGCATTGAGTGTGTGCCTCAAATTTGAAGCTTTTAATATATACTTTTTAATATACTAATTCGCAAAAGTCCGCCCTAAATGAGCACCGCAAAACTCTTCACCAACGGAGCCAGCCAGGCGGTGCGTTTGCCGAAAGCGTTTCGCTTCGATGGCGCAACCGAGGTGAGCATCAGCAAACGTGGTGACGCGGTGATCCTTCGCCCGCTCAAGCGGCCCGGCATCGAGGATTTGATTGCCTCGCTGGAAATGTTTGATGCGTTTCCCGAACGCGCGCAACCCACGCAAAGCGACACGCGCGCAGACTGGTAGCGCCCGATGCGCTACATGCTCGACACCAACATTTGCGTGTTCGCCATTCGCCAGCAAACGCCCGATGTATTGGCAGCGTTGAGAGCGCACGCAGCGGAAGGCATCGGCATTTCCAGCATCGCTGCGAGCGAACTGTGGTTTGGCGTTGAAAAGTCAGCATCCGCGAAAAATGCCAAAGCGTTAACGCAGTTTCTGTCACCACTCGAAATCGCCCCGTTCGACGAAGCCGCAACGCAAATCTACGGTCGCGTTCGCGCAGCACTCGAAGCAAAAGGCAAAACCATCGGGCCACTCGATACGCTGATCGCAGCGCATGCGTTGGCGCTTGATGTCACGCTCGTCACCAACAACACGAAGGAATTCCGGCGTGTAGCTGGCTTGCGGATTGTTGACTGGACGAAAGCGTGAACCGTAGCCGCGATTAGCGCAAAGCGCGTAATCGAGGCAATTGGGTCGCGTCGGTTGGCGAAATCAACCGTCGTTGACAGGCAATGATCCCGGATTACGGCGAATGCGCCCAAGCGCATTGGCTATCGATCAGGGCTTGGTGCGCGCCTAATCCAGGCTACGTCACTAATCCGGGCTGCGAAACTATCCAGCCAAATCTGTTGGATCAGCTCCAAAAAAGAACGCCCAGCTTAGTTCTTCCCCGGAGCATGTAGGGAGCGTAGTTAGCGACGTTTCATTGCGGGGCCAAAAGCGCATCTTCAATGAATCGGTGTACATGAATACGCACAGGTCAAACGAACCAAACGGCACTACCAGCGTACTGAACGTATCGTAACGATCTCTAGCGCTCGTTAGGACAAACGGCTCTTTTTCGCCTCTTTGTTTTAAGTAAAAGAGCGTGCCGAACGGAGCGTGTGCGGGAGGTAGCACTATATCTGTGGGCTTTGGTCGCTTAGTTGTCATCGGGTAGCGATTCGGCTGCATTGGGAGTACCGCGATAAGCGGTAACGCGTTCAAACCGTCTCGCGGCGGAGCGATCTCGTAGCGATCTCGAATTCCGTTCGTGACTGTGCGGGCATTCACAACGCCCGAACCGTGAATAGAAAGCTTTTGCTTTAGTTCGAAGTCCTCAAGCTCACGTCCCATCAGAATCGGGTCGATAGGCGTGCTCGCACTTGCGGACGTGGTAGCCCTTGAGGAATAGCCAAAATCAAAATATTTCCCGTTGGAGCTTCCAAGATAAATGCTCCGATCATCCGAGCATTCAAACCAGTAAAACGGTCGCAGTGATGACGCTTCCGTTAGAAAAACGCGGCAGATACTACGCATACAAAAATATTTGAAGCACTCCCAATTCGCAATGCTCGTAAAAGTGGTGCACATACATCGCTGTTGCAAGCACTTGACGCCTCAACAGGAGCACATTACTTCGCCAAAAACGCCCGAATCACATCAGCCGCTTTGTTGACCGCAAGCACACCATCCAGATGCCCGCCATCGCCCTCAATCACGAACACCTCCGCTGACTTGCCAAGCCCGCGCAGTTTCGCTGCGGCTTTTTGTGACATTTCTGGCGGGAAGACGAGGTCGCTTTGCGCGGGGATGAACAGGAATTTCGCCTTGATCTTGGCGGCGTCGTCTTCGACGTTGAAGAGCTGGTTCGCCTTCGCCATGTAAATCTTGTTGTTGGCGTCGGTGGTGACGGCGCGGGCGATGCCTGCTTTGGTCAGCGCGTCTTCGCTGGCGAAGCGGTTGCCAATGGCATCTGCTGGCGGCTTCGTGGCGTCGGCGGGTCTGTAGCCAAACGTGCGCTCAATCCAGCTCCAGTGGCGCGTGGTGATGGTCACGAGTTTGAGCGCCAGCGCGACGCCTTCGAGCGGCTCGCCGGTGGCGTAGTAGTCACCGTTGTTCCACTTCGGGTCAGCCTTGATCGGTGCGACCCAGATGTCGAGCAGCGCAACGGCCCACGGCGAAATCGACAGGCCCGGTGAGATCACCGGGATCGCGCGATCCACAAAATCGGGATACAGCACGGTCCACTCCACCGCCTGCACGCTGCCACCGGATGCACCGGCAACCGCGTAGAGTTTTTTCACGCCGAGCGAATCGACCAGCGCCTTGTGTACGACCACCGAGTCACGCATCGCGATCACCGGGAAGCTCATGCCGTAGGGCTTGCCCGTCTCCCCGTTGATCGAGGACGGGCCCGTGGTGGTGACGTTCGGGTCTTTGGTGTTCAAGTTCGACAACGTGTCGGCGCTGATCACAAAAAACTTGTCCGTATCAATCGGTTTCCCCGCTCCGATGATCACGTCCCAGTAGCCCGCCGCTGCGTCGCCCGGTTTGTACTTGCCCGCTGCATGCGAGTTGCCGGAGTAAAAGTGCGCGATAAAAATGGCGTTGTCGCCCTTGGCGTTCAACGTACCGTAGGTTTCGTAACCAACCTTGACGTTCTTGATCGTCTTGCCGCCAAACGTGGTGTAGCTCGGCATTGAGAAGACTTTCTTCTCGGTCATCAATGCCGCTGGCGCAAGCGTTGCGGGTGCTTGCGCGTGTGCGGAGAGTGCGCCGAACGCGCAAAGACTGATGGCGCTGGTGATCGCCAGTGTGCAGAAAATTTTCATGAAGCCTCCCTGATTTTTTGATGCGTCGACAACGCTCATCAGGTGTTTTAGCACCGAAGCGCTACGCGAATTCGGCGAGTTTCTTTTCCATAAACACGCTGAGCGGATCGTCTGGATACTCGCCATATGGCCCGCGTCGCTCGTAACCCGCACCGGCATAGAGGCCATGCGCTTCGGGTTGATAGATGCCGGTTTCTAGTCGCAGCAACAAGCAGTTGCGCTGCAAGGCGTGTGCTTCCAGAAATGTAATGATGGCCTTCGCGATTCCGCGCCCGCGTTGCGCTTGCGGCACGAACATGCGCTTCAGTTCGCCGTAGCCGTCGAATAGTACGATCGCGCCACAGCCGACGGCGATACCTTCATCGTCACGCGCAACGGCGAACAACACGTTCGGCTGCATGAGCGCTTCCACGCTCAGGTGGTAGTTGCTTTCTGCGGGATAGAGCGCGCCCTGATAGGCGTCCAGTGCGTCGATGAGCGCGCGGACATCGGGTTGGTCGGCGGATTCGAGGGCTATTTGCATGACCACATTTTCCACCATCAACCCTTGCGTAGGCTGGGTTGAAAACCCAGCACCCACCACGGCAAGGATCGTGCTGGGTCTTGACCCAGCCTACGCATCGAACGTCTAGCCAAACACCGGCGATTCAACACCAAGCACGGCGTGCAGCTTGGTGCTGGTGGTGGTGTATTGCAGCGTGACTTTCTTATCTGGAAAAATGTATTTCGCAGCACCGAATGCGGCCAGCGCGGCTTCGTGAAAGCCGGAAAGAATCAATTTCTTTTTGCCCGGATAGGTGTTGATGTCGCCGACGGCAAAGATGCCGGGAATGCTGGTCTCGAACTTTTCCGTATCGACCTTGACTTGACGACGCTCAATCTCCAAGCCCCATTCTGCAATTGGACCAAGGCGCGGCGAGAGGCCGAAGAAAGCAAGCAAACCGTCGAGCGGCACTCGGCGCGTTACGCCATCAAGGCTTGCGACGTTCACCGCTTGCAATACACCGCCTTCGGCATCAAAGCCCACCACCTGCCCGGTCAAATGCGTCATTTTGTGCTCGTCGCACAGCGCCTTCATCTTGGCCACGTTGGCGGGCGCGGCGCGAAACTCGTCGCGACGATGAACCAGCGAAACACTCGCCGCAATCGGCTGCAACGCCAGCGCCCAATCGAGTGCGGAATCGCCGCCACCTAGCACCACCACGTGTTTGCCCGCATAAATCTGTGGGTCGCGCACGCGGTAGGCGAGCTGCCCGTTCGCTTCGAATTGCGTAATGCCTTCAACCTTCGGTTTGCGTGGCTGAAATGCGCCGACCCCACCCGCGATAAAAATCGTTTTGGTGATGAAACTGGTGCCCGCAGCGGTGGCCACATCAAAGCGGCCATCTTCGCGCTTGGCCACCAGGCTCACCTCTTGCCCCAAGTGAAATGTGGGCTTGAACGGCTCGCATTGCTTGAGCAATCCGCTGGTCAACTCTTGCCCGGTACACACAGGGATCGCCGGAATGTCGTAAATCGGCTTATCGGGATACAGCTCAATCGGCTGCCCGCCCGCCTGCACCAGTGAGTCGATCACATGTGCCTTGATCTCCAGCAGGCCCAGCTCGAACACCTGAAACAGGCCCACCGGGCCCGCGCCGATGATGACCGCATCGGCCTCAATCGATCCGCCAGCGGAGGCCACAGCCTGAGGAATTGCGGGGTTCACAGTCAGATCCATAATTGCCATATCAAAAACTTGGTTTACGTAGCCTCAAATTTTAGGCGTTGAACACATCCGCAATCGCATCAATTGATGTTTTGCTTATGCCGCAGCAAACTATTCAGCGCGGACAAACACTAGTTCGCCTCAAGCCACCTATTCGTCGTATAGTTCGCCCTCAAGTCAAAAGACACGAGGGGCGCGCCATGAAACACTTTTTCACCGCTCGGCTAATTTCAGCGCTGGCCCTCGCCGCGCTCAGTGGAGCGCCCGCCTCCGCCGCGCCGCCGTCCAGCACCAACTTTGTGATGTCCTCCAGCGCCATCAACAACGGCGTGGGCGACATGGCCTCCCTGAATTTCAAGCTCTCATCCTCGGTGGGCGACACCACCTTCACCGCGCGGCAAACCAGCACTGGCTTTGTGTTGAGTCCCGGCTTCTGGCACAGCGTAATCGGCGTCACTCAGGGCTGCGTGATCGACATCGACGGTAACCAGACGATCTCGGCCACCACCGACGGCCTGATGTTGCTGCGCGCCATGCTCGGACTCACCGACACGGCGGTCACGCAAGGCGCAACCGTCGCCGGCGCGCCGCGCACCACATGGACGCAAATCGCCCCCTACGTACACTTAGCCGCGCTCAATCTCGATGGCACTGGCAACGCCAATGCCGCCACTGACGGCGTGCTGCTGCTGCGCGCGATGTTCGGCCTGACCGGCACGGCAGTCACCAACGGCATCACCCTTGCGCCCGGCAGAACCTGGGCCGACATTCGCACTTATCTCAACACCCAGTGCGGCGGTAATTTTTTGCCGTAACCGGTCGTCGTAGGATGGGTGGAGCGAGGCGATACCCATCAACACCGACCACTCGCGAGATGGGTATCGCTGCGCTCCACCCATCCTACAAAACACCATTTTCGCCGTAGGGTGCGCATCAAAATGCGCACGATTGTCGCAACAAAACCACGCACCGATTTGCCCGCGTGGTGCGCACTCTGGTGCAGCACCCTACGACGCGCGAAATTGTAGGAGCGGTTCCACAGTCGCCACGTCGCCGCACTGTTGGAGCGCGCAGGGCGCGATCTGCTGTTGCTTGTGCGAGTTGAGATCGCGCCCGAGGGCGCTCCAACAAAATTGCTCCGACAAAATTTGGCAATTGTCGTAACATACAAACATTGCATTTCGAAAGCCCGCATTATGAGCATTGCCACCTTTTCAAGCCGCGACTTCACGCGCGATGTGAGCCGGGCTAAGCGCGCGGCCGCCGAGGGGCCGGTGTTTATTACTGATCGCGGGCATCCCGCCTTCGCGCTGTTGCGAATCGAGGACTACTACCATCTGGCCGGTCGTGAAATGGTGTCGCTGCTCGATGTGATGGATGCAATTCCGGGCGGTAAAAACATCAAGTTCGATCCACCACGTTTGGACGGAAATCTGCGCATTGCCGAGCTGGGTTGACGCGGTGTTTCTGCTGGACACCAACGTCATCTCCGAGCTGCGCAAGGGCAAGCCCAAGCAGTCAACATCGGTGCGCGAATGGGCAGCTTCGCAGCCGGTCAACAAGCTCTACTTGTCGTCAATCACCGTGCTGGAGCTCGAAATCGGCGTGCAAATGCTGCTGCGCAAAGATGGCACGCAAGGCGCGCAATTGCGCCGCTGGCTCGACCGCACCCGTGCCGAATTCAAGGCACGAATACTCGCGTTTGACGAGGCTGCGGCTGATCGATGCGCACCGCTCTACGTGCCCAATCCGCGCAGCTTTCGCGACGCCATGATCGCGGCCACGGCGCTTGCCCACGGCCTCACCGTCGCCACCAGAAACGTCGCCGATTTTCGCGGTGTGGCCACGGTCAATCCGTTCGACTGACCGCAGCGCCAGCGGCGGCAAGCGCGATGGCTATCGCCGCGCTCCACGCGTCCTATGACGCTACGTCGCTACGTCGCCGCACGGTTGGAGCGCCCCTGGGCGCGATCTGCTGTTGCTTGTGCGAATTGAGATCGCGCCCGAGGGCGCTCCAACAAAGGCATCAACTCTACGCTGAAAGCACCATTTCATAAGGGCAAAAAGCCTGTTTATTCTTGAAGTCGATTTTGTGCATAAAGCACGGTTTAGCCTATATTCAGCGGTCATTCCAGCATAGAGCTGACCCCTGTAGGAGCGGTTCCACCCGCACCGCCCCGTCGAGGCAATTCACTTCAGGCGTGAGGCTCCGCGACTGCCTTTCGCTGCGTGACGGCTGCATCCTGTTCTGACGAAATTTCGCTCGCCATGCCGCCGACGGAGGTGTAGAGTTGCCTTGCGCACAAACAGCAAGAAAAATCCGGAGGAAATCATGAAATCACGCATCCTGTCGATTCTGGCGATCATCACCTCGGTCGTCGCTCTCTGCTGCACTAGTGCCTACGCGGCGCCCAGCATCAACTATCAGGGCTATCTCACCAGCCCGAGCGGCGCGGCGGTGAACGCCAGCGTGCCGATGGTGTTCAACCTCTACGACGCAGTCACCGGCGGCAACGTGATACACACCGAGACGCAAACGGTCACCGTCAGCAATGGCATCTTCAATGTTGAACTCGGCATCGCGACTGCGTTGACCGCGGCGTTTAACATCTCGTACTCGTACTGGCTGGGCGTGACCGTCGGGGGCGACGCCGAAATGACCCCACGACGGCCGCTCATGGCCAGCCCGTTGGCGGTGTACGCATTGGGCGCAGAAAGCGCCGAGTCGTTGGCAGCAAGTGCGTCGGTGGACGGATCACAAATCACGGGGACAATCAGCACAGCAACGCTGCCTGCCGCGAGCCTCACCGGAACCCTTGCTACCGCGCAGATCGCGGACGCCTCCGTCACCGCCGCCAAGCTCGCGAGCAACGGCTGCGCGGGAGGGCAAATTCTAAAGTTCAATGGCGCAGCGTGGGTCTGCGCGGCTGACGACAACAGCGCACGCACGCTCGCGAATGAAGGCGCTGGCGCGGGCATCTACGACACCGCCAACAGCACGCCCAGCACCGCCTTTTTGCGCACGATCACCGGTGGCACGGGTGGCCTCTCCGTCACCGAGAACGCCAACACAATCAGCCTCGAAAACACCTTGACCGGCACCAACGTCGGTACAGGCGCCCCCATCTACGCTGGAAAGGACGGATCAAATCTCAACTTTCGTTCGCTGAAGCCAGGAGGGAATATCAACTTCATGTGGAACGCAACCGAACTTACGATCGCAGCCGTCACACCGAACTTCACCGGGCCCCTCGTAGGCGACGTCACCGGCACGCAGACGGCTACGGTGGTAGGCACGGTAGGCACAGTGAGCGCGACCAATGTGGCAGCGGGTGCGAACCTCGCGAATGCCGCGACCAGCGCCAACACAGCCAACGCGATTGTCAAGCGCGATCCGAGCGGCAACTTCATCGCCGGGACGATCACCGCCGTCGGCGATGTGAAGCTCGGCAACACCGGGCAATACTTCGCCCCCGGCAGTGTGGACAGGGTGAGCATCGTCCGCGGCATCGTGGCGTTCGATGGCACGCGGTTCAGCGGCAGCGGTTTCAGCGTGGCCCGCACCGCGGGCGCGCCGACGGGCGACTACACGATCACGTTCACCGCGGCTTTCACCGACACGCCCGCGCTGACCGTCTCACCCGTGGTTGCTGCGGGCGAGATCGTGACCTGCACGACAACGGCGCTCACGATGAACTCGTTCCGGGTGCAGACCTACTTGGGTGGGGCGCTTTCGAGCCAAACCTTCAGCCTCATCGCCATCGGCGGCCGCTAGGCGTCCGGCTCACGCCCCTTCGATCACTCTGTATACATTCAGTCAACCGACTTCAATACGGCGGACGGTGGCGACATCCTGCTGCAGGCCGACGGCGGCAATCCCGGCAACAAACCACACAAAAAAGTGATCGCGCAACAAGTAGAAAAAATCTACCTACAAGCAGTCAGCCAGATGACCGACGTGGTGCCGGATATTTACCTGAAGGCGGACATCAAGGACGGCTGGATCAAACTCGCGACTAACCTCAAAAAGGGCGAACGCGTGCGCCTGATCGGCAAGGCCGCGAACGGCGTTTTTGAGGTACTTGAAGTCGCAGCCAATCACTTCCGCACCGCCTTCAAGGCCGACGCCGACACCGTGTTCGTCTATGGCCGCGAAGTGAAGGATTTTCGCTCGGTGGATTACGAAGCGATTGCGATGTTGAACGTCTCTGCTACGCAGGAATTAAATCGCCGAGTAGAGCGGCAAGACGCAAAGATCGCGCAGCTCGAACAGCAGCTCGCGATGCTCGCCCAACTGCAAGCGCAAGTCGCAGAAATCGCCAAAGCAAACGCCACACAAGTCGCGTACCGACCGACGATGAACTAGCGCGATCGCCGCTCCAACAGCCACGTAGCCACGTAAGGTGCGCATCAAAATGCGCACCATCTTCGCGACAAATCCAATCGCCAATTCGCCACGCAGGTGCGCACTCTGGTGCGGCACGCTACGCCGCAGCAACGCTTCGACCTGTTGGAGCGCCCTTGGGCGCGATCCGCGTTCGCATTGAAGCAACGTTGCATTGGCCAACGCCTTTCGCGCTCAGGGGCGCTCCTACAAAAAACGTATCAGCTCCACGCTGAAAGCACCATTTCATATGGGCAAAATGCGATTTATGCGCTAAGTCGTGTTTATGCGTAAAACGCTATTTTTCCCATATAAAGTCGACGTTCCAGCGTTAAGTTGTCACCTGTTCGGCGCGAAGAAACACACTCAGGGTCGCTCAAGCAAGGCGACGACGTCTCTGACCGTCACGAGCGTAATGCCGCTGAATTCGCGAACGCTCAGAAACGGTTTATCTCCCGTCACGATAACGGTGGCGTTCGCTGCTAACGCGGTGGCGATCACGGCATCATCGTCCGGGTCTGGCGCCACGCGATAGGACAACGGCACCGTACGCACGACAGTGCAGAGCGCCGCGTAGCGCATGATCAGAGCGTCCGCATCAAGTCCAGAGGCGCGAATTTTTGGTACGAACTTGTCGCGCACCAACACATCGGCAAGCTCGTCAAGCATCGGAACACTGGTGAAGAGTTGCACACGTCGCTCGCGAGCCGCAGTTAGCAACGCGCGTGGCTCGCCGCCCCAAAATAAAGCGGAAATCACGACGTTAGTGTCGAGCACCCAGCGGCTCATTTCAGCGCGCTGGAGTGGAAACTCGACCGCCGGAAAGTCTTCGCTCAATGCGCCGCATTAGACTCGCGGCGTGCGTCACGGACCGCGTCGATTTCGGCGCTAATTTGCTCTGCCGTCATCGTCGGTACGCTGTCGTTTGCGCTCATTTTGTCCATCGCCGCAAACAGCTCATCGACACGGCGAACCTTCACTGCTTCAGCGAGGAGACGTGACAACGCATCGGACGACAGTAAGCCCGCCTCCTGCGCCGCGCGCGCAAGATCGTCGGGAAGGGTAAATTGCAGTGAGGTCATGAGGTTTCCGCCTGAGAACGCGTCTGGCAAGAGAATATTCATTGTCGCATAGGTACAGCCGTTTAATGCGGGCGCCACATCGTTCCACCTTCGCCATGAAATGGCCCGCCGTCATATCGAATCGGGTGTAGCCTAGGCTCGCTGAAAAGTAACATCCATCCGGGGAAATCATGAAATCACGCGTCTTGTCGATTCTGGTGATCGTCGGCTTTCTTTGCTGCGGCATCACACAAGCGCAAGTCCCGCGCAAGCTCAACTATCAGGGCTACCTCACCACGCCCACCGGCGCGCCAATCAACACGCCGCAAACGCTCATCGTGCGCATCTATGACGCAGCCAGCGGCGGCAACCTGCTGTTCAGCGAACCGCACAACTCGGTGACGGTGAGCAACGGCATTTTCAACATCCTTCTCGGCAGCGTCGACGTCAACACCAACCCGCTGGATCTGAAGTTTGCTGCCCAGTATTACCTTGGCATCACCGTCGGCACCGACCCCGAAATGTCGCCACGACAACCGCTCGCCGCGAGCCCATATGCCATCCGCGCGGCCACCGCCGACAGCGCCGAAGCGCTTAGGATCGGCGGCACTATCGGGCAGGTGCTCGCGGGCACCGGCGCTGCGCCCGCTTGGACAGGCTCACCGACGTTCGGCGGCAACGTAACCGTCAGCGGTAGCCTCGGCATCCCGACGGCGAGCACGAGTGGGATCCTTCCGACCAAATTAAACGTGGTTGCCAATTCGCCGAAAGCGATCGTCGCCACCACCCGCGCCCTAGCCGTCACCAGCAACGACGCGGCGGCACCGTTTGCGCTTGACGTGAAAGTGGTTGGCGCGCCCGCGCTGGTTGACCGTGCCATCATTCTGCAAACGACCGACTGGAACAGCGCCGACGGCGGCAACCTGCTACTGCAACCTCAGGGCGGCAACGTCGGCGTCGGCACCAGTACCACCGGCTCCAAACTCACGGTAGCCGGGCGCATCGAGTCCACCAGCGGCGGCGTGAAATTTCCCGACGGTTCGGTTCAAACCACGGCTGCCGGTGGCGCTGTGCCGGGCACTTTCCAGTGGCAAGTGGTCGCCGGGACGACGCAGCAGGCGCAATCGAACACCGGCTACGTGGCGAACAATGCCGCACAAGTGAGCGTCACATTGCCGACAGCACCGAACGTCGGCGACACGGTGCGCGTGTCCGGCGCGGGCGGTGGCGGCTGGCGGATTGCGCAGAATGCATCGCAGTCGGTCAGCGGGTCATACTTCGGACTGACTTTTGTCGACAGTTGGTCGCCGCGAGATAGCCTCCGAGAGTGGAGCTCGGTGGCTGCATCTGCCGATGGCAGCAAGCTCGTTGCAGCGGTCAGCGGCCCCGGTGGGCTGCTGTACACCTCGACCGATTACGGCGCGAGCTGGACTCCGCGCGAAAGCGTCAGGAACTGGCAGTCGGTGGCCTCGTCAAGCGACGGCAGCAAGCTGGTGGGGGCGGCCTACTTAGGGCAGCTGTACACCTCGATCGACTCGGGCATCACCTGGACGCAGCGCGATAGCGTCAGGCAGTGGAAAGCAGTTGCCTCGTCCTCCGATGGCAGCAAGCTGGTCGCTGCAGAAGGCGGCAATGGATTCATCTACACCTCGATTGATTTCGGCCAGACCTGGACGCAGCGCGCCGCGAGCGGCGGCAGGCTGTGGCAATCGGTCGCCTCGTCGTCGGATGGCAGCAAGCTGGTCGCGGTGGCCTACAACGACAACCTCTACACGTCGTCCGACTCGGGCGTCACGTGGACGCCGCGCGACAGCGTCAGGTACTGGACGGCGGTGGCGTCCTCCGCCGACGGCAGCAAACTGGTCGCAGCGGCGCACGGTGCCGGTGGGCAGCTGTTCACCTCGACCAACTCGGGCGCGACGTGGACGCCGCGTGAGACCAGCAGAACCTGGACGTCGCTGGCCTCCTCGGTCGACGGCAACAGGTTGGTGGCTGTCGCTGGCAGTGCGCAAATTTATACGTCATCCGATTTTGGCGTGGGCTGGACCGCACGTGAGACCAGTCGCCAATGGGCGGCCGTTGCATCATCAGCCGACGGTATCCGGCTGGTGGCTGCCGCGACGGGTCTTGGCCCCGGCGGCGGTGGCCTGATCTACACCTCGGTGCCTGCCGTGAACACGTTTGCCGCCAGCACCACCATGGGCGTAACCGGCTACCTGACCGGCCTGCAGCGATCCGCCATCGAGCTGCAATACATCGGCGGCGGCCAGTTCATGCCGCTCAGTTATGTGGGGACGATTGGTAGTTATTGAGTCCGCGTAGGTTGGAACGCGTGCGGTTCCGACGGATGACCTAGCGTTGTCGTGGGCGATTGTAGGAGCGGCTCCGCCGCGACCCGCGCAACATTGCGGGCAAGGCGGGTCGCGGCACAGCCGCTCCTACAAAAACAGAATCAGCTCCACGCTGAAAGCCGCATTCTACATGGGAGAAAGCGCGATTTATGTATTAAGTCGTGTTTACGCATAAAACGCCACTATGCCCATATGAACCGGACGTTTCAGCATTAAGTTACTGCGGTTTTTACCAGCGGGCGGTGCGCATCAAAATGCGCAACTTCGTTGCGACAACTCACGCTGCGATTTCGTCGTTAGCCCGCGCTGCACAAATTTTTCGCTAAGCTCAACATTTCCCTAGCCATCCTCCGGCTCGTGATTGAATTGAGCCATTAGCCTTTACGCACAACTACAAAAAGCCGAGAGCGAAGAAGATGTCAAAGACGCCTACATCAAGGCGTTGGGGCTCAAGGGTCACACCAAAGGGCTCATCGACATTCAAAGCAAAGAGATTTGGTTTGAGGCGAAGCACACCGGCAAGCATTCCAGCTACGCCATCTTCACGCAACTGCTGCACTACGTCCAGCTCGCGCTGAACAAAGGCGAAACGACTCCACCGTTTCTGGCGGTGATCGATACTGAAAAAGCCGCGATCATGAAGAGCGCTGACGTCTTGCCGTTTCTGGCCAAGAAGACGATCAAATGGGGAAAATCAGCGAGCCAGTACACGCAAGACGCGCTCGACAAAATCTCCGCGCACATCGGCACTCACTTCGTCTCGTTCAAAATCGCCACGCACGAAGACGAGTTCATCAATACGGTTAAAGCCGCGATCAAGTCCGGCGAAATCATCCGCACGCAGATCACGCCAGACAACCTGAAGCAGGTGTTTGACAAATGGGTCGTGATGGTGGGCCACGAAATCGGCGGCGTGGATGAAGACGATTACGCGCTGTTATTTTTTGCCGACATCATGCATGACGGCACCGTATCTACGCACGCCAATTTGCCCGCTGAACTGCTGCACAAGAACGGCGCACCGGTCTTCAGTTTGGGTGGCAAGAACTATGAGCTTGGCAACCGCGATGGCTACCGGCAGTTCTGGGCGATTTATCACAAGCCGCCGAAATCTGAATATCGGGACTACCTGCTCGAACGCCGCGACAGCCTGATTCCGCTTGATGAGCGCAGCTTCAAGGGCGCGTATTACACGCCGCTCGCCGTCGTCGATAAAGCCTACGACAAACTCACCGAAACGCTCGGCAAAAACTGGCAGAAGAACTACATCGTCTGGGACATGTGCTGCGGCGTCGGCAACCTTGAAGTCAAGCACAGCAACCAGCGCTTCATCTTCATGTCCACGCTCGACCAAGCGGACATCGACGTGATGAAAGCAACCAAAACCTGTGTGGCTGCGCAGCGCTTTCAGTACGATTATTTAAACGACGACATCGACGATTTCGGACGGATCGATTACAGCCTGACCGACAAAGTGCCGCCGGAACTGCGCAAGGCGATCAAGGATGGCAAGAGGATTTTGGTTTTGATCAATCCGCCGTATGCGGAGGCGACGAAGCATTGATAAGATAAGTTGTTAAGCGCCTAAGCGGTGCGACGCATCGCAGACAGCGTGGCGAAATCAAAACAATTCACTCGAAATGGCATCATTGATGAATCCACTCTCGCAGCATTTTCTTGCAATGGCCTTCAACAATCTGTGGGCCAATCATCGTTTGTTGACGGCGTGCTCGCAGCTGTCGCAAGCGGAATTTGAAGCGGTTCGCGTTAGTTTTTTTCCGTCCATCAAAGCCACGCTTAATCACAATTTGACGGTGGACTGGTTCTACGTTGATGCGCTGGAGCGGGAGCTGGCTGACGCGCCACCGCATGACGACTGCTACGTGTTTTTCAAGCTCGATGAACCGTTTGCGACGTGTGAAGCATTGACGCTCGAACAACAGCGCGTTGACCGACGGCTGATTGCGTATTGCGAGCAGCTACGGGACGCCGACAATGGTCGCTACGTCACCATTGCCCGCCCCGCAAACTCGCAGCGCGACAGCCGCGCGCGCCTACTCGCACATGTGTTTCAACATCAAATTCATCATCGTGGACAGACTCATGCGATGCTTTCCGCCACGTCGGTTAAGCCGCCGCAGTTGGATGAGTTTTTTTCTGAAGGCGAGGTGCGACTGCGGTTGGACGATCTGGCTGCGCTCGGGCTGTCAGAGGAGCGCATCTGGAGTCAGTAAGCGCCAATACAAAATAAAAAAGGCCGCGATTGCGGCCTTTTTTTGTATGCGCTTTGTCCGGCGGTTACCGAGCGGCGTGTCCTCGCTCAGTTACTGCGGCGGATTCTTGATGTTGGATGCTTGCTTGCCTTTTGGGCCAGCGACCACCTCAAAGGCCACTTTCTGACCCTCTTTCAGCGAACGAAATCCGTCCATTTCAATTGCGGAAAAATGTGCGAACACATCATCCGTGCCATCGTCTGGTTTGATGAAACCAAAACCTTTGGCGTCGTTAAACCACTTTACTGTGCCTGTCGTCATAAAAATACTCCCTACTACCAAGCTTGTTTTGTTTAGTG
>JANNYE010000037.1:0-15260 GCA_031409935.1 Burkholderiales bacterium
CGACGGGAATCGCTTCAACAATCGCTAGGTATTTGCGCTCAAGAAATACCCCGTTCAGGCATTCCACCAGCGACGGCAGATCGTCAAGCGTCGTCGGCCGAATCACCACGTTTTGCATCGAACGCCTCGCCTGCGTCCGCAGCTTGCGCTACTTCGCCGCCATCAACGCAACGGTGGTGTCCAGCATGCGATTGCTGAAACCCCATTCGTTGTCATACCACGAGCACACTTTCACCAGACGGCCCGACACTTTGGTACAGGTGGCGTCGAAGATGGACGAGTGCGCGTCATGGTTGAAGTCGCTGGAAACGAGCGGGCCGTCGCTGTACGACAGCACGCCGTTCATCGCGCCCTCAGACGCGGCCTTCATGATCGCGTTGATTTCGTCCACTGTCGTGTCGCGCGCGGCGACGAACGAGAGGTCGACGAAGGACACATTGATGGTGGGCACGCGAATGGAGAAGCCGTCGAGCTTGCCATTCAATTCCGGCAACACGAGGCCGACCGCAGCGGCAGCGCCAGTCTTGGTTGGAATCATGTTGTGTGCGGCGGCGCGGGCGCGACGCAGGTCTTTGTGGAACACGTCGGTCAACACCTGATCGTTGGTGTAGCTGTGAATCGTGTTCATCAAACCATTCACGATGCCCACTTTTTCGTGCAACACTTTGGCCAGCGGTGCCAGGCAATTGGTCGTGCAGCTCGCGTTGCTAATGACGGTGTGGCTCGCCTTGAGCACGCTGTGATTCACGCCGTACACCACGGTTGCGTCCACATCCTTTTCGCCCGGAGCGGAAATGATCACCTTCTTCGCACCGCCCGCCAGATGCGCCTCAGCGCGGGCTTTGCTGGTGAACAGACCCGTGCATTCAAGCACCACATCCACACCACATTCGCCCCACGAAATCTCGGCCGGATTGCGAATGGCGAACACTTTGATGTGGTCACCCTCGATGACAAGGCTGTCGCCATCAACGGCCACCGTTTTGCTGAACTTGCCGTGCGTGGTGTCGTATTGCGTGAGATGCGCGTTGGTCGCGCTGTCCCCCAGATCATTGATCGCCACGATCTCGATGTCGGTGCGACAGCGCGACCAATGCGCATCTCACGCAATACGACACCACGCACGGCAAGTTCAGCAAGACGGTGGCCGTTGATGGCGACAGCCTTGTCATCGAGGGTGACCACATTAAAGTGTTTGCCATTCGCAATCCTGCCGAGATCGCGTGGGGCGACTGTGGCGTTGATGTGGTGCTCGAATGCACGGGACTCTTCACCAGCAAGGCCCGCGCTGAGGCGCATCTGGCGGGCGGCGCGAAGAAAGTCATCATCTCGGCACCGGGCGAAAAAGATGTGGATGCAACCGTTGTGTACGGCGTCAATCACAATGTGCTCAAGGCGAGCCACACTGTCATCAGCAACGCGAGCTGCACGACCAACTGCCTGGCTCCTTTGGCCAAAGTGCTGCACGAAAAAGTGGGCATCGTGAACGGTTTGATGAACACGATTCACAGCTACACCAATGATCAGGTGTTGACCGACGTCTTCCACAAAGACCTGCGACGCGCCCGCGCTGCCGCACACAACATGATTCCGACCAAGACCGGGGCCGCCGCTGCGGTGGGCTTGGTGTTGCCGGAATTGAATGGCAAGCTCGACGGTTTCTCCATTCGCGTGCCCACCATCAACGTGTCCTTCGTCGACCTCTCGTTCGTCGCCGCGCGCGACACGACCGTCGACGAGATCAATGCAATCATGAAGGCCGCGTCTGAGGGCGCGATGAACGGCGTGCTGTCGTACAGCGACGGCCCGCTCGTCTCCAGCGACTTCAACCACGATCCGCATTCGTCGATCTTCGACGCGACCTGCACCAAGGTCTCGGGCCGACTGGTGAAAGTGTGCTCGTGGTACGACAACGAATGGGGTTTCAGCAATCGCATGCTGGACACCACCGTTGCGTTGATGGCGGCGAAGTAGCGCAAGCTGCGGACGCAGACGAGGCGTTCGATGCACAACGTGGTGATTCGGCCGACGACGCTTGCCGACCTGCCGTCGCTGGTGGAATGCCTGAACGGGGTATTTACTGAGCGCAAATACTTGGCGATTGTTGAAGCAATTCCTGTCGGCGAGGCCTTCGGCTATCACGCCACCAAGATCACGGCCGGGCATCCACATTTCGTCGCCGTTGACGGTGATCGTGTAGTCGGGCTGTGTGATGCCGGGCCCGCTGCACCCGCGCGGATTGCAGCGCAGGCGCACACCTGTACGCTCGGCATGCTGCTCGCGCCGGACTATCGGGGACGCGGGCTCGGTGAGCCTTTATTGCGGGCGACGCTTGACGCCTGTCGCGGCAAGTTTGAACGCGTCGCACTCAATGTTTACAGTCACAACGAGCGGGCACATCGACTGTATCTGCGTTGCGGATTTGTCGAAGAAGGTCGGCAGCGTGGCGCGTGGAAGTTGGACGGCGCGACCTCTGACATTATCGACATGGCTCTCTGGTTATAGGGTGCGCTCCGCGCACCATTCCACACGACGGTGCGCAGAGCACACCCTATAAAAATAACGTTATGAACTTCAAAAAACTCACCGGCCTCGACCTCAGAAACCAACGCGTTTTTATTCGCGCTGATCTCAACGTGCCGCAAGACGATGCGGGCAACATTACGGATGACACGCGCATTCGCTCGTCGGTGCCGGGCATTGCGTTCGCGGTGAAAGCAGGCGCGGCGGTGATGGTGACGTCGCATTTGGGGAGACCAACGGAAGGTGAAGTAAAGCCTGAAGACTCACTGGCGCCCATTGCCAAGCGCCTCGCCGAATTGCTCGGACAACCGGTGCGCTTGATCGCCAACTGGGTTGACGGTGGCTTTACCGTCGCTCCCGGCGAAGTCGTGCTGCTGGAAAACTGCCGCTGCAACAAGGGCGAAAAAAAGAACGACGAAGCGCTGGCCAAAAAGATGGCGGCACTGTGCGACGTGTATGCCAACGACGCATTTGGCACTGCGCATCGCGCTGAGGCCACTACCGAGGGCATCGCCCGCTTCGCTAAAACGGCCTGCGCGGGCCCGTTAATGGCGGGCGAGCTCCTGGCCCTTGCCGCTGCGCTAAACGCACCCAAGCGGCCATTGGTGGCAATTGTGGCGGGCTCCAAGGTGTCGACCAAACTCACCATCCTCGCGTCACTCGCCGACAAGGTGGATCAGTTGATCGTCGGCGGTGGTATTGCCAACACATTTCTTCTCGCAGAAGGGTATGCGATCGGTAAGTCACTCGCCGAAGCCGATCTAGTCGCAGAGGCAAAAGCGATCATCGACAAAATGGCGGCGCGCGGCGCGAGCGTGCCGATACCCACCGATGTGGTGTGCGCCAAAGAATTTTCGGCGACGGCGGTTGCATCAACCAAGTCGATCAACAATGTCGTAGCCGACGACATGATTCTCGACATCGGCCCCGACAGCAGTGCTGCTTTGGCTTTGATTCTTGCCAAAGCTGGCACGATTGTGTGGAACGGACCGGTCGGCGTGTTCGAGTTTGACCAATTCGCGGGCGGCACCAAAGCCATTGCAGCGGCGATTGCCGCTTCGCCCGCCTTCTCCATCGCAGGCGGCGGCGACACCATTGCGGCGATCAACACGTTTGGCATTGCTGACAAGCTGAGCTACATCTCAACCGCAGGCGGCGCGTTCCTCGAGTTTCTTGAGGGCAAGAGCCTGCCCGCCGTAGCCGCGTTAGAAGCGCGGGCGACGGCGGCACTCTCAGCCTGACCAACGCGTTTAGCGTGCAACCGCCCACGGTCAATCAGGTGCTAGCGTCGGCGTTGCGGCATCACGCGCGAGGCGATCATGCTGTGGCTGCGCGAGATTTTCAGGCCGTATTGTTGCAGCGCGCCGACCAGCCTGTCGCGAATCTGCATCTGGGGCAGTACGCCAAAGCGCGCGGGGATTTTTCAGCCGCGCGCGCATTTTTTACAACAGCGGTGGCAGGCGTGACCCGTGATGGACGTCCGACACAGGCCGTCCCGGCGTTTGCCGAGCTGGCAAGTCTGGAGCATGACGCGAGCGATGCCGCTGCAGCGCTGAAGGCGGCGCGCGCCGGGCAAGACTTTTGCGGCGAGCAGCCGTGGTTGCTGTGGGAGGAATGCGAAGCGCTACGTCTGGCCAATCGCCCAGCGGAGCGTTTGCTCCGCCTTAATCGTCTGGCGTTGTTGCAACCGAATGATCGGGTCATACTCACCGAGCTAGGGCTCGCGTTGCTGTGCACGGCCAGCGCAGTGCAAGCGGTGTTCCCGCTGCGGCGTGCCATCGAGCTGGGTCTCAAAGACACCGAGATCACGTTGGCACTGGTCGTGCAGGAGATGGCGCGCGGTGAGCTTTCACCCGCCCAATCGCGACTCGAAACGCTAAGCAAAGCGTGCCCCGAGCACCTTGGCGTGCTCGGGTTGCGCTGGTTGGCGCATCAGCGGCAAAGCGAGTGGTCGGCAGCCTCGGCCATTGAAGCGGAACTGCTTGGCCGACTCGAAAAGGGCGAGCGGCATCCAGCGATCACCCCATTCATGCTGCTTTTGAGCAGCGCGTCGCCACGCCTGCTGTTTGAATATTCTCAGTCGCGCGCGCATGAGCTTGCGCAGCCTGCATCCGCCGCTGCAGCGATGGCCCTTACCTGGCCCGTATTCGACGCAGCTCGGCGGCTCAGGGTCGCCTACCTGTCCGCCGACCTGCACGAGCACGCCACCGCAATCCTGATGGCGGGACTATTCGAACTGCATGACCGCGACCGATTTGAATTGTTTGCCTACAGCTATGGCCCGCGCGTGGACGATGCCTATCGGTCTCGACTGCGAGCAGCCGTGCCGAACTGGCGCGACGTGAATGACGACTCCGACGCCGCAGCCGCCGCCCGCATCCAGGCCGACGGCATTGATGTTCTGGTCGAACTGAAAGGACACACCTTGGGCGTGCGTCTGGGCATCACAGCACTTCGCCCTGCCCCGGTCATCATCCACTATCTGGGCTATCCGGGCACCATGGCGAGCAGCGGCATCGACTATCTGGTGGCCGATGCGACGACGGTGCCGTTTGCGCACGAGGCCTACTACACCGAGACTATTTTGCGCATGCCGCGCTGTTATCAGGTTAACGATCATCGGCGATCACGACCGGCGGCGTCTACGCGAGACGTGTTGGGGTTGCCACAATGCGCGCTGGTTTTATGCAATTTCAATCAATCGTCCAAATGGACGGCCGCGTTTTTTTTCTGCTGGCTGCGCGCGCTGAAGCGGGCACCGCATGCGTGTCTGTGGCTGCTAGATCCTGGGGTTGCAATCCGGGAAAGGCTTGAGGCGCACGCCCACTCGCTTGGCGTTGCCGAGAAAATTATCTGGGCACCCAAACTTCCGCCCAATGCGCATCTCGCACGCCTCGCCGCCGCCGATCTAGCGCTTGATCAATTGCCCTATGCATCGCACACCACCGGTGCCGACGCGCTGTGGATGGGTGTGCCGTTGTTGACATGCATCGGCGACGCATTTCATGGTCGCGTTGGTGCGAGCTTGCTCAATGCGGTCGATCTGCCGTCATTCGTAACCGAGGGCATTGAAGCGTACGAACAACGCCTGAATGCACTGCTGGATGATCGCAGTGAAATCGACGCGGCCAAACGCCACCTCAATAAAAATCGCCTGCAACTTCCACTATTCGACACCGTGCAATTCACCCGCAATTGGGAGGCGCTGCTGATGGCGACCCGCCAGCGCGTGACACCGTGCGCGGCGACGCCAAATATGCAAACCCCGTGATGCCGCTGGGCGTATGAATACCCAATCCATCCCCAAAGTCATCCACCAAATTTGGCTAGGCAAAGCGTTTGCCCGACCTGAAGCCTAGATAAGCTCGTGGCGCGATATGAACCCTGATTGGCAGTATCGGCTGTGGACGGACGACAATCTACCGTCGCTGCGCAACCAGCGCCAATTTGACCAAATGCCGCACTTTGCGGGTAAAGCCGACATCCTGCGCTACGAGTTGCTGCATCGGCACGGCGGTGTATATCTTGACGCTGATTCGGAGTGCATCGCGCCGCTGACCGACGATTTGCTCGATAACGTGGGTTTTGCGGTGCACGAGAATGAATATGCTCGCCCTGGTCTGGTCGGCAACAGCGTCATCGGCGCACACATCGGCTGGCCGCTAATGACCGCAATGATGCACCGAATCGAGGCGCTCTCAGGGCTCGCCCATACACCCGCACTCGACGTATGGAAGCTCACCGGCCCGCTCGCCTTCACTCGCGAGTTGGGACAGGGTGGCCACACCAGTTATCGCATCTATCCCAGCTTTTGGTTTTACCCCGAACATTACAGTGGCACCCGCTACACAGGGACTGTAGATCGCTGCTATGCGCGCCAATACTGGGGCAGCACCAAAGCGGTCGTTTATGCTGAGTTTGGGTCGCAGCCGATTGCGTCTTGACGCGCCCATAGACGCATCAAAACTTTAACGCTTTTTTTCGCTCTTCCCCTGCCTGTGACGCAGTCAACGAAATATGACCGGTTCGGCAGGCTCCCTCTCCCCGCGGGAGAGGGACTTTGCATGCCAATCCGGCTCGTTTAACAATCACCCTCACCCTCACCCCCGCCCTCTCCCCGAGGGAGAGGGAGTCAAACCTCCGACGCTAGGACGTGTTTTGTTGACCCATTAATAAATCCGACATTTTCGCTAATCGCGGACATTGAAAAATATTGCTGTTGGAAAATCTGGGTTGGATATGCATTTCTTTAGCGGATAGTCGGCGCGCTGCAAAAGCTCGCATGGAACAATGCGGCATTGATAATTTCAACGCCTCGAAAAGGATTGAGCGCGAGCAGGTCGTCGTCGCGTGTGCCGATCAACGCTCCGTTAGAGTCGATGGCGAGCACTAGAAATTTGTGGTGTGGCGGTCACTAAACTCGCTTCACCGTCAGTCCGGCGCGAATCGCCGCCTCCGATTGGCGGGCATCGCTAGACACAAAAAGATCGCATCGCATGATGCACGCCGTGCCGACATGGATCGCATCCATTCCGCGCAGCACGCCGCCTTTAAGTGATTCGATACTTTTGGCGACGACGTCGTGCGCCACATCGCACACCATTGCGTCCACCACGTCGGCCATCAACTCGCGTTTGAGGCGGTCATATGCAGCGTCACCGATCTTCCCTTCGCGGCGAAGGCGGCAGAACGCCGAAATCAACTCGGGCACCGCGATGACCGACAACACCAGTTCGTCGGCGCGGTCGCACAACTCAAGCACGGCCGCAGTGCCCGTCTCGGCAACATAGCGTTTCACAAACGCAGATGAATCGAAAAATATTCGCACGCCAACGTTGCCCGAACGCTAGCCACGATCCTGAAGAATTGCCGCTGCGAGCGACACCCCGTCTATGACCAACGGCTGCACCTTGCGCCGCCGCCAAGACGGCAACTCAGGCGCGATTGGCACGATGTCAGCAATCGCCTTGCCGTTACGCAGCACGCGCACCGACTCGCCCGCCTCGACATAGTCAAAGTAAAGTTTGGCGTTGTTGCGCAGATCGGTGAAAGCGGCTTGACGCATCATGGATGCCTCTATGCACAGACCAATGTAATGTTACATGCACATGATGAATCTGCCCAAAAAGTGCCGCGTTAGCGCGCCGAGTAATTGCCGATTTTTAGCGCTGAGGAACAGGCGTGGCTTTCGTCCCCCGCGGTCGGTCTTGAAGCGCTCGCCGACGACGCGACCGACAGCACAGGCGGACGCTAATGCACACGCCAGCGCGCGGCGAAATCTGGTTCGTCGATCTCAACCCAACAGCGGGCCCCTCGCGTGAGCCATCGCAACAGCGTGCGCGACGCGTATTCGTGGTTTCAAACGCCGCCTTCAACCGCTTAGGTTTATGCGCCGTGTGCCCCGTCACGCAGGGCGGCCAGCAATCCAGCTTCGCCGGATTCGCCGTCACTCTGATGGGCACACGCGCTGAAACGCAAGACGTCGAGATGTGCAATCAACCGCGCATCATCTACACCACCGCGCGCAGCGGAAGCTTTGTCGAAACACTTAGCACGAACATCGCGGACGAGGTATTTGCGCAGTTGCAGCCGATTTTTGAATTGGGTAGTTGAGACAGTCTTCAATCTTGCTAGACCGCCGCGACACTCACACTTGCAGTGAGCATCAAATGCGACCCAACTTGCGCGACGCCACCAACTCGGCTGTAGATCGAATAGGTGCGGTAGCACGACGCTTCAAAATCGACTCAATCGCTCGCCGAGTAGCGATTTGGCGCTTGGCGCCGGACGCTTCAGTCACAGCCTTATCCATCAAGTTACTTTCACGCAGTTGAAATCTCGCACGGTGCGTGAAGTCGCTCGGCGACAACACACGCAATATTCAGCAGAAGTTTAGCCGCGAGACCAGGCTTCCGCTTCATGAATTTCAGCAGCGTAGCGCGATCAAAAAACAGCACGTCCAAATCAGAGGTTGCGACTACATCGCTAGTGCGAGGCTTGCCCGTGAGTACGGACAGTTCTCCAAAAAAGTCACCGCGCCCAAAGGTCTCAATAACCTGTGGGCGAGCCGCGCTGGAATCGGTGACGCGAGCCTCGGCGTTACCTTCGAGAATCAGGTACAGCTCTTCACCCATATCGCCCTGACGAGCTAGCCTCGCGCCTGCTTCAACGTGCAGGCGCGTACAGGCAACGATCAAGGCATGTAGTTCATCGTGTGAGAACTCCGCCAATAGCGGTACTTCACCCGCTCCAATTTTTTCGGCAACTGATTTAGCAAAAGTCTCGGGCGAAGTGACCGCAGAAACGATTGTGGTGTTGTCAGGAAATTGCTGATGAAACCATTGCGATATTTCTGGCTTTGAGGGCCAGAGTTGTGCAACGGGAAGAAATGGCGAGCGGATGTCTTCCAAATGCGGCACATCATCAGCGAGGAAAACCATCGCGACGTTGTAGCCGTGATTCGGATCAAAAAAATGCTGCTTGTATCGTCGATAACCCAGCTGTTCGTAGAGCCGCACCAAATGCGGATTGCAAACGATGAAGTCAAACATAGCGCCCGCCGTGCGCCCTCGCTCGTAGTTGGTTTGCAGCAGATTTACCAAACCGAGTGAACCACGTTCGGTACGCGGCAACATCAATCGACCGCTGAAACCAAAGAAGCTATCGGGAAACGCCGCGAAATCCTCTAGGCCGAATTGCCGCCACATCTCCTCAGACGCATGCTCTCGTCCGCGCACCTGCCTAAGCGAACCAATGATTTGATCGTTTTGGAGCAGGCACAAATGCTCCGCAACATCGTCAAGATGATCGCGCAGCATTCTGTCGCTGTGATTCGCGGTCTCTTTGTATTTGCGCTGCTCGACGACAAAGACCTCGTACCTCAGTCGGTACAAAACGTCCTTTTCCTCGTCGCTTATGGCTGCGGTGGTGGAGAACATATATCCGCTAAGGAGATGAAAAGCGCTCCGTTTTGAATGATGGCGTTAACTGAGGGCCAGCGCTTCCGGCGCGGTTTCCACCGTCAAACCGTGCTTGCGTGTTCTCGCTGATTCATGCCAAGCCCGTCCAAAGGTGACTGGATTTTCGACGCGCTGAATAGCTGACCAAAGCATGTTTGCGTAGAGCTCTCCGGTGACTCGCATTGCATAAATCACCGCATCAACATCCTCTTGCGAATGAAGCAGATGAGCCAGATACCGCTCCATCATCTGGTTATGGCCAACGTCCACCGCGATGTGTTCTTGGAGGAAACTTAGCGACTCTTTAGGCACGTTGGCCTTGAGCAGCGCTTCGGCGTATGTGGCACCATGCTGCGTGGGCATGTACTCCAGAAAGTAGATATAGCCCAAATACCCAATCGCATTGCGGTGTTGAATCTGGAAAAAACCAAACGCCGTCAATGCCGTAGTCGCTGGCAAAGGGTTCTCGGTAGGAATCTCGCTAGCGTCGCCACCGAGGACTTTCAAATCGTCGAGCGCCATATGGTCGTGCCCAATTTCAGACCGCGCATGACCGACAAACATCTTTATCAGCTGCCTGTCTGTTCCACGAAAGTACACCGTTGCCAACGTCTGCAACTGTGGGTTTTCTCTCGTGTAATGAAAGAACTCGCGCAACGCCGAACGGTAGTGATCGGCTTTGAAAGCGTCGGATCGCAGAAAAGCAATTGCGGGACTGTTATTGAACGTGTGCATGACATCGACAAAAGCCGCGTTCACTTGCGCCGAAAAATTGTCGGACATAACTACGTTTCCTTACTTTCATATGATGCTTGTAACATCGCGACGGGTAAGCGGAACATTTCGTTGCTAAACATTTGCAAACTCGCGACCGCACTCAACGTTGAGCCTGCGAGTTTGTTGCGAGATTGATACTTGGACTCAGTAGTCGGCGCTAGAGCAGGCATTCCAGCACCGAGATGTACAGCCCGCCCACATTGCGCACCTTGCCTGCGGGATTGAGGCGCACCTCCTTCAACCCGACTGCATCACCCTCGTTGCCGCCGATGGTCCGCAAGTACGCCCCTGCGTTGTCTTGCCCGACTTCCATGACGATTGCCGCATGTGAGATGTACGATCTTCTGGCGCTTGCGTGAGCGAAATCAAAGGCCTGGCCGGATCGATTGTTTTGAAGTATGTCGCCGACCTTCGGCGCGTACGACGCGACGTCATGCCCTACAAAGCCGACCGAATTCGGCAGCTCATTGACGGCCGCGTAGACATACTGCGAGTGTTGTGGATTGAAAGCGAAGTCGTTGGCCCTCGCTCCCGCAGTACGAACACACCAACTGACAAACACGGCCGACCACGGCACCTCAACGCCGGAAAACGCAGCGTTGGTCGCCTCCCAATAGGCCGGGATGTGGCTTCTAAGCGGCTCTTGGTTTTCTCGAAGAAATCGATACTTTGAATACTCATTCATTGCAATGGTGCTGAGGCGTTTGGTGAAAACGGACATAGTTGCCTTTCAGATCATTTGGTTTGTGAAGCGACTGTAAAAAAGGCGCACATCGTGAACGCCTTCTCGAAATGGTCAGTGGCGATGCCCACCGCAGACCCGTTTAGTTTCAGCGTCCTTTTGCGCTTCGGCGATTCCAGAGGCGATGACCGCCTTTGCACAATCGGCGTAGGCAAACGCGCTGGCGGCGCCACTGACATTTTGTGCGGCGATTCCGGTAGCAAACACTCGACCCACCATCAGCCCGGCTGATCGATCATTTCCTTTGGCGGAAGCGTCGCCGTTGAATTGCCCATAGACCGACATTGCGTCGCGTTTAGCGTCGCATTCGCTGGGCAGGTCGTCAGCGTTGGCCGTTGGCGCAATGCCTGCGGCAGGTCTCTGTGCAGTCAACTTTGTCAGCGCGGCAAGGCACTTTTCCGCCTTGCCGTTTTGTTGGCTATGGCTAGCCCAAATCTTTTCAGCCGTTTCCTTTCCAGCTCCGTTAGTTTCCATCACCGCAACAGGCACATACGCAACGTCAAGCGTTTTGAATCCGATGTTGATACTCACTGGTGCCGCAGCATCGGCTGCCTTCACCTCCATGCCCAAACCCATCGAGACCGACGAGCTGTAGAGAAGGCCCGCCTGTTTGGTACTGGCACAGCCCGCAGTCAGCGCCGCAGCAGCACAGGCCGAGATACACATGACACTGAATTTTTTCGATGCAGTAAACATGACACTATCCTTTCGAGAGAGGGACAACATGGCAATTGCCAAGGGTTGAGAAAAAACGTGTTTGCTCGTTGAGCGTGGCGGCGTCAGCTCGCGATGCGTCGAGCAACACGACGAGCGCGCAGGCGTTTGCGTCTCGCGCGATCACGGCTTCGCGCCACATTAGTCCGAAGGTGTAGGCACTGCCCGTTTGCTGCCAGCCGAGCGCGCGGGAACGAACGTAGGTGACGCCGCTCGCCCCGGCGGGAGCACCAGCGTCGCGCAGTACGTGCAGAGACCAGGATGAGCGGTTGTCGCTGTCGCGAATTTCGGTGATGGCGCAACCGGACGCTGCCAGCGCTACGCAGGCGGTTGCCAACCTCACGCCAACCGAGAGCGCGGATGTGAAGTGATGGCTGCGGCTTGCGTTCAACGCTGCTTCTCCGGTTGTTGTTTGACGTTCTTGTGAGGTCAATTACACCGGGTACTTGGGGCGTTGTCTCCTACGTGATTGGGTAGGAGATTGAGTGACCGCTACGATTTGTGAGCGCGGGAATTCTCACCGAACTGCGCTGTTGGCAGCGATGCGCAGGCAAAAAGTCGCCTGCGCTACGGAATCAGCTTTCTAGTGGAATGGCGTATTCATGGGGCATAAACCCATTTTTCAGCCTAAGTCGATTTAGGCTACTTTACCAGCCTAAGCCCAAAGCGATTAAGGTTTTCGGCGATAAGCTGTATCGTGAAAGTTCGATACTATTGCCTTTAGGAGCGGCGTTGGCTGCGATCCCAACGTTGCGTGCCTTGCATCTTTCGCGGCCGAGGCCGCTCCTACAAAACCACTCCATCTTCGCGCAAAATCCTAAACCGAATACCGCCAAGCCTCCGGCTTTGCCAACAGCGCGAGGCATAGCTTGTTGTTCAACTCATGCCCCGATTTGAACGCGTGATATTTGCCGCGAACCCGATGGCCGAGCAAAAACAGATCGCCCACGGCGTCGAGCACTTTGTGCCGCGCGAGTTCGTCGGCGAAGCGCAGTCCTTCGCGGTTGAGCACTTTGTATTCGTCGAGGACGACGGCGTTTTCCATGCTGCCGCCTTGGGCCAGGCCCATTGAGCGCAGCGTTTCAACCTCGTAGGCAAAACCGAACGTTCGGGCGCGGCTGATGTGGCGGAGGAAGTCGTCGTCGTCGAGCTTCATGCGCACGCGGCACTGGTCGTCGGGGATCGCGGGATGCGAGAAATCGATGGTGAAGTCCACTTCGAAATGAGCGCACGGCAATAGTTCGGCGAATTTGTCGCCCATCTCCACACGCACCGGTTCGAGCACTTCGATGTAGCGGCGCGCCGCGTCCTGCGCAACCACGCCCGCCTGTTCGATCAGGAACACGAACGGCGCGGCGGAGCCGTCCATGATGGGGACTTCGAGGTTGTCGAGTTCGATGATGGCATTGTCGATGCCGCAGCCGACGCAGGCGGCGAGCAGGTGTTCGACGGTCGCGACTTTGGCGGTGCCTGCGTCGTTGACGAGCGTGGTGGCGAGGCGGGTTTCTTTGACCAATTCGGCGCGTGCCGGGATGTCCTGTGGCGGACTCAAATCCGTGCGACGAAAGATGATGCCGGTGTCGGGCGGGGCGCTTTTGAGGGTGATCTGAACGCGGACGCCGGAGTGCAGCGCCACGCCGGTCGCTGCGACATCGCTCGCGATGGTGTGTTGTTTTGGCATGACGAAAGTATAGGCGTCAGCGCCTGACCCACTGCCGACGCAGGGAGCGGCTGCGTCGGAAGGCTTGAAGTTGAGGCCGCGGATTAAATTAACCTGTCATCCTGAGCGATAGCGAAGGATCACGTGGCATACACAGAATGCACTGACGTACAAACATCGCTGCACGCCAGCTGATCCTTCGCTTGGCTCAGGATGACATTTATCCGCGTTTCACCAGTTCAACCTAGTCTGCCTGCTTGCGCAGGAAGGTAGGTATTTCCAGCGAACGCGAAGTGCCGCGACCGGGGTTGCGGGTGATGGTCGGTTCGTCGTAGGACACCTCCATGCCGACCGTTGTTGGCAATGCGTCGGTCAGCACCGCGAGATTGTCGGTACCGGTGCGTACTGTTGCAAACTCTAGGCGCGGAGCCGTGGCAAGACCACCCTGAACGGCAACCATTTTTCGCTTGCCCAAACCGGTGGCGATCATGGTTACGCGCACCTCATCACCCATCGCCTCATCGAACGATTGACCCCACAACATGGTGGCGTCCGGCGCGATGAACTCCTGCACGGTTTCGGTGATTTCGCACAGCTCGTCCAACGTAATGTCCGGAGAGCTGGTGATGCACAACAATACACCGCGCGCGCCCTGCAAATCAACGTCTTCGAGCAGCGGGCTTTTAACCGCTGCCATGGCCGCTACCTTACCGCGACCTTCACCCACGGCGGTGGCTGTGCCCATCATCGCCATGCCGAGTTCCGACATGATGGTGCGCACATCGGCGAAGTCGCGATTGACGTCGCCTGGCTTGTGGATGACTTCCGAGATGCCCGCGACCGCGCCGTGCAACACGTCGTTTGACGCAGCAAACGCGGCCTGCAATTTAACGTTGCGGCCGAGCACCTGAATGAGCTTTTCATTCGGCACCACGATCAGCGAATCAACATGCTTTTGCAGCTCGTCGATACCGGCCTGTGCAGCGCGCTCACGCTTTTGCATTTCAAAGCGGAATGGCTTGGTGACCACGGCCACCACTAAGATGCCCATTTCACGCGCCATTTGCGCGATCACCGGTGCCGCGCCGGTGCCCGTGCCGCCGCCCATTCCGGCGGTGATGAACAGCATGTCCGCGCCCTGAATCGCCTCCTGCAACGCCATTTTTGACTCCATCGCAGCGTCGCGACCGACGTCAGGCTTTGCACCGGCGCCGAGGCCCTGCGTGAGCTGCGCGCCGAGCGAAATTCGTCTCGGCGCGGGGCTCTTGTTGAGCGCCTGCGCGTCGGTGTTGGCGACGATAAATTCGACGCCGTCCACCCCTTTTTCCATCATGTGCTTGACGGCGTTTCCGCCGCAGCCACCAACGCCGATCACTTTGATGACCGCGCCATCCCTTTTTTCATCAACGATTTCAAACATGTATCCGCTCCTTCAAGGCAATTAAAACTAAATATTCAATGACCAAAACAACCCTAAACACCAAACGCATCCCGTAACTTCGCAAACATGCCCGCAGCCGCCGAGTCGCGACGGCGCAATACCGTCAACTTCACCTGCTGATCGCGACCGTGCATCAACAGGCCAATCGCAGTCGCATATTTCGGCGCGGCGAGAACATCTTTCAGTGCGCCGCGATAGTCCGGCGCGGCAATGCGCACCGGCATGTGAAACACTTCTTCGCCGAGCGCGGCGATGCCCGGCAACATGCTGCTGCCACCAGTAAGCGCAATGCCCGCACGCAGCAACGGCTCAAAACCCGACCGCTTGATCTGCTCATGCACCAGTTGAAACAGTTCTTCCACACGCGGCTCAACCAGTTTGGTGAGCGCACAGGCGTGACGGTGCTTGATGTCGCTCGCCTCTTTGCTCGGCGTGCGCAACAGC
>JANNYE010000038.1:0-39542 GCA_031409935.1 Burkholderiales bacterium
TTATGAAAAATCCAGCCGCAAGCGAAGCCCCCTCAGCCTCTGAGCTAATCACAAAAAGAATCGCCGATCTCGGCGACTGGCGCGCCGAAGCGCTCGCCAGAATGCGCAAACTCATCAAGGCCGCAGACCCGGATGTCGTCGAGGAGTGGAAGTGGATGGGCACACCCGTCTGGTCGCACAACGGCATCCTCTGCACCGGCGAATCCTACAAGGACAAAGTGAAGCTCACCTTCGCCAAGGGCGCGTCGCTGAAAGACCCAACCCACCTGTTCAACTCAAGTCTCAACGGCAATGTGCGGCGCGCGATTGACATCTTCGAAGGTGGAGAAGTTGATGGGGCTGCCTTCAAGGCGCTTGTGCTTGAAGCGATTGCGCTCAACGGTGCCAGCAAGCCGAAAACCGCGAAGAAGGCAAAGTCCTAATTTCAACGCGCATGAAAATAGCGTATTTGCTATAATCAACAAGTGCAATGGACAGTCACCTTTCATAGCGATAGCGTCGAATCCGAGATTCTCGCGATGCCTGATGGCTTTCTCTCGCGGTTCGTGCGTTACGCCGAACGCATGGAAATTTACGGCCCCGATCTCGGCATGCCGCACACGCGAGCAATGGGCGACGGGTTGTTTGAATTGCGGTTGAAAGCGGCCGAAGGCATTGCGCGTGTTTTCTACTGCACCGTCGTCAATCGCAACATCGTCGTTCTCCATGCGTTCACAAAGAAGACCGACAAAACACCGCCACGCGAACTTAAAGTCGCCCGGCAGCGCATGAAGGAGCATCAACATGCCTAGCAACCTGCAACAGTTCAAAAAGAAAGCCTTCGCCAAGCCCGGCGTTCGCGCCGCTTATGACGAGCTGAATGAAGAGTTCGCGTTTCTCGACGAAGTGCTCAAGGCGCGCACCAAGACGGGCCTGACGCAAGCAGAAGTCGCCGAACGCATGGGCACCACGCAATCCGCTGTAGCCCGACTGGAGTCAGCAAACGCGAAACATTCGCCGTCGCTCGCTACGTTGCAGCGCTATGCGCTGGCGCTGGGGCATCGGGTTGAGGTTCGGTTGGTGAAGACGTAGGGTGCCGTTTTGACGCACCCTACTTGTAGTCGTCGAGACCATGGCTGTCGACATAGTAAAAGTCGAAATCAAAAGCTACGCAAAGCTGGGCGGCCGTTCTTACCGCATCACGGCTAATATGGGCGCCGTGTCCGCTTGGCGGGTAGTAACCGATGCATTGAATTGTCAGATCATAGTCAGCAGCGAGATCGCGAAGCGCTTGCGTTCGTGTAGCGAGAATGGCTAGCAAAGACTCAACGTGCCTCTCCAAGGGTTCTTTGTCATCGTAACCGCTGTCGAGCGTCCAACGCATAAATTGATACGCTCCGCCACGAGGGCGAGCATCACCTTCGGACCAAGCCTCTGACGGCGGGAATGAGAGCTTTTCGGAGACGACCTCATGACGCCCGGGACCTGTGACACGAAAGTAGGCATATTCTCGATTGGTAAGCGGGGGTGAAGTCATGAGACAACCTAACTTAGGGTATGCGTCAATTGTGCTGCATTTGGTTGCCATGCTGCATCCGCCCCTTCTGCTCGCCCCGAAGCGCGGAGCGTTGTGCGGTCGTAGACGCGTCGTCGGCACACACTGTGCGTAGCGTCAGCGAAGCTTTCGTGTGACGTTGACGCGTCCCGCACAACGCGAGCACTGGAGGATAAGGCGGGCAGCAGGGGCAAGCGCTTTTGGTTACTTTTGGGGCGACTGCCAAAAGTGACTGGCCCCGCGCGGCCACGGAGCGCGCTGGTGGTAAAGACCAAAGCTCCTTCGATCAGACCCTTCGACAGGCTCAGGGCGAACGCGGAAAGGCCGCCACCCTCACCCTAACCCTCTCCCGCCTGCGGGAGAGGGGACAAAACGCGAGGGACTACGCGGTCTCATCCCGCTCAAACACCGCCGCAAAAAACCCATCGCATCCATCTTTATGCGGCAGCAACGTTGCGAACCGCGTCGGCTCTGGTTCATCGCCGCGCAGCGACGATGGCACCACGGTCCACCCCGGATTGGTCTCCAGAAAATGCTCTGCGATCTTCTCGTTTTCTTCTGCGAGCAGGCTGCAGGTGGCGTACACGAGTCGTCCGCCGGGGCGCACGAGGCGGGACGCTGCGGCGAGAATGTTGCGCTGTTTTTCGGTCAGCTCTTTGACGCTGGTGGGCGATTGACGCCACTTGAGATCGGGGTTTCGTTTTAGCGTGCCTAGGCCCGAGCATGGCGCGTCAACGAGCACGCGGTCGGCCTTGCCGGCAAACTTGTTGAGCTTGGGGTCGTCCTCGGTTTCAAGGCGCATGCTTTGCACATTGCTCGCACCTGACCGCGCCAATCGTGGCCCCAAATTGTCGAGGCGTTTGTCGTTGACGTCGAGCGCGTAGAGGCGGCCTGTGCTGGCCATCATCGCGGCCATGACCAGCGTTTTGCCGCCTGCGCCCGCGCAAAAATCGATGACGAATTCGCCGCGTTTTGCGCCGACCAGTTGCGCGAGCATCTGGCTGCCTTCGTCCTGCACTTCAATCGTGCCATCTTCGAACATCGGGTGCCGCGAGATGTCGACGCGGTTCGGCAAACGAATGCCGACCGACGACAACGGCGTCGCGCGAGCGTCGGCGAAACCTTCTTTTTTCAGCCGTTCGAGCACCACGTCGCGCTTGGCTTTAAGGCTGTTAACGCGCAAGTCGAATGGCGCGGCGATCAGCAGCGAATCGGCGAGTGCGAGACGTTCTTCTTCACCATATTGCAGGCCGAGGCGATCCCACAACCAGGCGGGCAATTCGCGGCGAGCGTGCGGGCCGAGCTTTTCGTCAATCGCCAAAAATTTGATGTAGCGATCCTCCTCGCCCGCGGGCACCGTGACGCGGCGGCGGTACTGGCGGGCGAGCGCGGCGAGCGCCAGCGCGACCGGTTTTTTGGCGTCATCACCAGCGATGGCTTCGACCGACATGCGGTGCCGAAGCCACGCGTAGTAACCTTCGGCAACGATGGGCCGATCCAGCGAACCAACGCGTTGCTCACGCAAAACATACGACAGCGTGCGGTCGGCAGGGTATTCGAATTTGCGCGCAGATTCGATGGCGAAGGTGAGCGCGGTGAGCGCTGAGGGGCGTACATACATAGCTGAATTGTACGATGGGGAGTATCAGCTTTTTCGGTAATGCCTTATTTCACATGGGCATAGCCGCTATTTATGGCCTAAGTCGATAAATGACATTTTATAGGTCTTAGCCCATATAGAATGGGGTTTTCGTTGATAAGTTGCTGTAATTCAACCCGCCAGCGCGTGCATCTCGGCAATCAAATCGGCCTTGCCTTCGAATCCGATCCCCGGCAGCGACGGCAGCGTGACGTAGCCACTTTCAACACGCACACCGTCGGGGAATCCGCCGTACGGCTGGAACAAATCGGGGTACGACTCGTTGCCGCCGAGGCCCAAGCCGGCCGCAATGGCGAGCGACATTTGATGTCCGCCGTGCGGCACGCAACGACTCGGTGACCAGCCGTATTCTTTCAACATTTCAAGCGTGCGCAGATATTCCACCAGTCCGTAGCTCAGCGCGCAGTCGAACTGCAACCAGTCGCGATCTTTGCGCATGCCGCCGTGGCGAATGAGGTTTCGCGCGTCCTGCATCGAGAACAAATTTTCACCGGTTGCGAGCGGGCCCGCGTAGCTCTCACCCAGCCGCGCCTGCAATTCGTAATCGAGCGGATCGCCCGGTTCCTCATACCAGAACAGTGGGTACTGTGACATCGCTTTGCCGTATTCGACGGCCGTCTTCAGATCGAAACGCCCGTTGGCATCCACCGCCAATTGCTGGCCCGGCTTGAGCATTTTCAGCACGGCTTCGATGCGTTCAACGTCGTCCTTAAGTGGCGCGCCGCCGATCTTCATTTTGACCACCGAATAGCCACGATCCAGATAACTTTGCATCTCGCCGCGCAGGCCGTCGAGGCCCTTGCCCGGATGGTAGTACCCGCCCGCTGCATAAACAAAAACTTTGGGATTGGCTTTGCCGTTTCCATAGCGCTGCGCGAGCAATTCGTGCAGTGGCAGGTTGGCAATTTTGGCGGTCGCATCCCACACCGCCATGTCAATGGTGCCGACCGCCACCGAGCGCTCGCCGTGACCGCCGGGCTTCTCGTTGGTCATCATGCAGGCCCAGATCTTGTGCGGATCGAGGTTCGTGCCTTCGTCGTTGATCAACGAGTCGGGCTGCGCTTCGTGAACGCGCGGAATGAAGCGCTCACGCATCAGGCTGCCCTGCCCGTAACGACCGTTCGAATTGAAGCCGTAACCGATCACCGGCTTGCCGTCGCGAATGACATCAGTGACGACGGCAACAAGGCTCAGCGTCATCTTGCTGAAGTCAATGTAGGCATTGCGGATCGCCGATTTGATCGGGCGCGTGGATTCGAGGATTTGGGTGATTTTCATGATCACATTTTCAGTCAAATGCGGCCACGCCAGTCCCACACGTCTCTGTTTCTACTCCGCGTTGACCGCCGTCAACTCGAACGAAGCGCTGCGTCCCTGCGCGTTGACCATTTTCAGCTTGAACGGCACGTAATGCCACGTGGGCACCAGCCAGAAGGTCGCGCTGCCGTTGGGTTTGCCGTCGGCTTCGGGCTTGCGTCCGCCCTTCCAGACTTGTGCCACGACCTCGCCTGCGGGTGAGTCGATTTTTTCGTCGGCTGCGCGCACCAGGGTGTACACATCCATACGCCGCGAACTGCCGACGCTGAACGTGATGCTGTCGCCCTTCGGCGCGGCGAAGTAGAACTGCACGATCCACGTCAGCGGATCATGCGGCGCGCCTTCAAACGGAATCGGGTCCTTTTCGGGAAGGCGCAGCAACTGTTTTTCGTGATCGAAAATGGTTTCGCGCCGCTTGTCCGGGTTGCCGCGCTCTTCGGTGAATTTATCGGGCCGCAAGCCCTCACTGGTGATTTGCCCAACCGATTCACCGGTGAAGGTGCCCGGATACAACAGCGCCGCGAGTCCACGACCACGGCCTTTAACGACCAGTTTGTAGCGACCCTCGTCGTGCGTAAAGTTCAAGTTGACGGGCCCGACTTCAAACTTTTGCTCACCGAGAAATGCCGTGTAAGCCAACTCGATTTTTTTCGGCGGCATCCGAGCAGGCGGCTCGGGCGGCACGACCGGCGGCGGAACGGGTGTGGGCTCGGGAACGATGACCGGCGCGGGCTCTGGCGCGGCGGGCACGTCGGCGACGGCGACAGGCGCAGGCGTAGGTTCAGGGCCGGGCTCCGCGACGGGCTCCGGCGCGGCGATGGCGACGGGCGATTCGGCAACCACCGCTGGGCGCGGCTTTGACTTCGCTTTCGGCTTGGCGGCCGGTTTGACCACGGGCGCGACCGCCACCGGAGGCGGCGGCAAGTTGACGAATTTCGCCTTGATCGGCTCAAACTTTTCTTCCAGCGGCTCAACTTCCGCAAACGACCCGAGCAGCAAGTGAGCCGCGATGGACACGATGAGGGCGGCGATCAACTTGCGCTGCGGCGTTGCCAACAATCCGCGCCGTGAAACTATCTGGCGCGCCATGTCGTAGCTCGCAGAAGTACCATCAGCCGAAGCGGCTGAGTAGGCGGGCGCGCGGGTGGCAACTGCGGCTAAATCGGACATGCGGGATTCAAACGCGCGCTGCACCTGTGGCGATGACGGGGCGGGTTGATTTCGGCAATGTGGTGACGCGAAGGCCATCGACGCGCAATCGGTCTTCGCAAAACAAACGCACCGCGTACGGAAAAATTTGATGCTCTTGTCGCAGCACTTTGGCGGCTAACGTTTCGACCGTATCGTCGTCTTCCACTTGGACCGCCGCCTGCGCGATGATCGGCCCGCGATCGAGTTCCGGCGTCACAAAATGCACGGTGCAGCCGTGCAATTTAACTCCATCTTGCAGCGCGCGCGCATGCGTGTGCAGGCCCGGATAGCTGGGTAGCAGCGACGGATGAATATTGATCAATCGGGAAGCAAAAGCCTGAGTGAACACGGGGGTAGTAATGCGCATGAAACCAGCTAGTACGACCAAGTCAGGACGGTAAACGTTCAACGCAGCGACCAGCGCAGCATCAAACAATTCGCGCGTTGCGAAGTCTTTGTGGCTGACCACAAAATTGGCGATGCCAGCATCTCGTGCAATGTCGAGGCCCAAGGCGTCCGCCTTGTTGCTACCAATCACAACGACGTCACCACCGAGATCGTTACCCAGCAGCGAAGGCAAGTTGGAACCCCGCCCGGAGATGAGGATGGCTATGCGTTTGCGCTTGACGTTTGAGGCGCTCATAGGCCTTTCGCGCCGGGCAATTTGCCGAGCGCTTTGTCAAACGTGCCGAGGGGCGTGTGACCTGCTTTGCGGGCGATTTCGAGAATCAAGCAATCAGTGAAGCCGAGCTTTTTCTGCGCGTTGAAATGCAAGAGCGCAGCTTCGACAACATCGACGTCTTGAACGCGCAGTTTTGGGTGCAAGGTCGTAGTTTCTACGAAACGCGAAAGTTGCTCACGAGTAAATGAATAGTAAGAGTCGAGCACCCACACGGATTCAATCAAAACGAGATGCGAAACCCATGCACCCGATTCGATAAATCGTTTGGCCACCGCAACCTGCTTTGGATTGTCAAGCACGGCAAGGCGCACCAGCACGTTGGTATCAACGGCGAGCATGCTTTTCACGAATGTGCTGAGCGATGGCCGCTTTCATCTGCTTAAGACTAATGGGCTTGGGCGGGCCGTTCGGAAATAGCTCCTTGTGAATATCCTCAAAGGTGTACTGCCCGCGCTTTTTCACCACCACCTCATCGCCACGCAGCGTCCACTGCAGCGTGCTGCCCGGTGCCACGCCCAGCTTGCGGCGAATCGCGGCGGGAACGGAGACCTGACCTTGCGATGTGATGCGGGTATCTACACTAATCGGAGGTTGGGAAACAGAGGATGAGGTGTCCATAGTGCACTCCTAAAGACGCATATTACCACGGTAATATGCGCTCAGATCGTGGGTTTTGTGGGAGCGGTTCCACCGCGACTGACCTCAGCTTGGACGCTATCCGCTTACGCCAACATTCGCGGTGGAACCGCTCCCACAGAGCCGAACTGCCTGCGTCAATGCCTCATCGCAGCTTCAAATCCTCAGCGCTGTAAGTCACGCCAATAGGCTCGATGATGACTTGCTTTGGCCCGGCTTCGACCGAGCCTGCGACCCACGCTTCGATGCCGGATTCACGCACAATCGCGACGGTTTTCTCTGCTTGCTCGGCTGCGACGTAAAACGCAAATCCTGCGCCCATGTTGAGCGTGCCGTACGCCTCGGCGTTGTCGAGTTTGGTCTCGGTTTGCATGAACGCGAGCACGGGCGGGACGGGGGGGACGGTGTGAATTCGATACGTCAATTCGCTCGTATGACGCAACAGTTTTCGCCAGCCATGGCCGGTGACGTTAACGCAGTAATTGATCGTGACGCCTGCTTTTGCCAGCGCTTCGGTGACCGGCGCGTACAGCGTGGTGGGTGCTAGCAAAACTTCGCCGAAAAGCGCTCCGTTGCCAATATCCGTTTGATAACCGTTCGGTAATCGCTCGGCCAGCTTCCGTGCCAGCGACACGCCGTTGGCGTGGATGCCGCTCGACGCGAGGATCACGATGGCGTCACCTGCTTTGAGGTTGTCGCCTAGCGACAAACGTGATTTCGGTTTGACAATGCCGGTGCAGCTCGCGCCGAGATCAATGGTGCCGCCTTCGACCACGCCTGCTAACGCTGGCGTTTCGCCGCCCCCCCAAGACACGCCGCAGGTTTCACACGCGGCCTTCCAGCCTTTGATCAAATCGGCGGCGCGTTGTTTGTCTGCAAACCAGTCGCTGCCGCCTGCCGCCCAGTACGCCTGCACGATCAGCGGCGTCGCGCCAACGGTGATCAGGTCGTTGACGGCCATCGCGATGGTGTCCTGCGCAATCGCGGCGTAAAAACTTTTGCCAGTTTCGCGATACACGGCGTCGGCCACGAGAATTTTGGTGCCGAGACATTCCACGATGGACGCAAGATAAAACGGCCCAGCGTCGAGCACATACGCCGATTCGCCGCGCGACGCTGCGATCTCGGACAGTCCGTGTTGATCGAGCTGGGCAGCGGTAGCTTTCGCGCTTTGCTGCGCGAGCAACTTGACCGGATCAACCTGATCGTAATTAACCCCCGCCATTTCGTAGGTCAGGGCGTCAGCGCGGCTTGATGAAGTGGGAGCAGTCATATCTGATGGGCTTGATCGTGATTTAATGCCGCCCACGATGAATGCAAAACACGCAGAGGCAAAAGACGTGGAGAACGCGCAAAATCCGGACACCGCAGACCACGCAAAAGAAAATTTTAGCCCGCTGGTGGCTGGTGGCGCAGATGCGTCGCCTGCGCCGCTAGAAAATACGGTTCAGGTCGCGGTAGCACCAACGACACGCCTGCGTTGGTGGACGGATTTAACACCGGGTTGGCGCGCGCTGGCGATTGTTGCAGCACTGGTAGCGTTTGGTTTTTTGGTTAACGCTTTGGCCCCCGTTTTGACGCCGTTCATGTTCGGTGCAATTCTCTCCTACGTGGGCACGCCGGTGGTGGCGTGGCTTGCGCAGCGGCGCGTGCCACGAGCAGCAGGCGCAGTGCTGGTGATCATCGCAATTGCGGCGTTTATGGGCGGGCTGATGCTGGTGGTCGCGCCGCTGATTTCGTCGGAGATTTCGCGGATTGCTGAAAAACTTCCGGAACTACTCACCAAAATTCAGGAGCAATGGTTGCCGTGGCTCAACGCAACGTTCGGCACCGCGTTTTCATTCGACCTGTCGCAACTCAAAACGCTGGCCAAAGATAACGCGGGCGCGGTGGGTGGCATTTCAGCCAAGCTGGCAGGGTCGCTGCAATTTGGCGGGCAAATTCTGCTCGGGTTGATCGTGAACTTGACGTTGGTGCCCGTGGTGATGTTCTATTTGCTACGCGACTGGCCGCAGTTGATCGATGGCATTGACGGCATGATGCCGCGCTCGATTCGCTCGACCGTGCGCGATTTGGCGCGCGAAATTGATGCTGTGTTGTCGGAGTTTTTGCGCGGTCAGGGCATGGTCATGCTGGCCTTGGCGGCGTACTACTGCATCGCGCTGAGCGTGGCGGGCTTGGAATTTTCGATTGCGGTGGGGCTGGTGACAGGACTGCTGGTATTCATTCCGTACATCGGTTTCGGGCTGGGGCTGATGCTCGGCATGCTCGCTGCGCTGACCCAATTCAACACGCCGGGGCCGATCATCGCGGTGGCCGCCATCTTTATGATCGGGCAGATTTTGGAAGGCTTTGTGTTGGTGCCCTATCTGGTCGGCGACCGGATTGGGCTGCATCCGCTGGCCGTGATTTTTGCGTTGATGGCGTTTGGTCAGTTGTTTGGCTTCGTCGGTGTGCTGCTGGCGCTGCCCGCGAGCGCGGCGCTCTTGGTGGCGCTGCGCGTGTTGCAACGCGAGCTGGCGGCGGCTGAGGCCCCGAAGCCCAATCAGAGTTGAGGCTGGCACGTCGATGCGAGACACGGCACAGATTCCGTTTGAGTTTTTTGCGCCTGAAGCGCCGAGTTTTGGCAACTTTGTGGTGGGCGACAACAGCGAGCCGGTGAGCTTGCTCACCGCATTGGCCAACGTGGGGGTTGGCAACAAAGCACACGCTGCCTACGTAATTTGGGGCGGCCCCGGTGTCGGAAAATCGCATCTTTTAGCTGCGTTTGCCAGCACCGCCACTGCAAGCCGCCTGCGGGTGGTGCGACTTTCGGCAGATGGTGCCTTCCCGGATGACCCTTTCGTTGAAGCCGATGTGCTTTGCGTCGATGATGCAGACCGCCTTTCGGACGCGCAGCAAGGCTTCCTCTTCACCGCCTTTAACCATGTTGCGCAGGGCGGCGGTTGCACAGTGGGCACAGGCCGATCTGCCCCAAGTTTATGGCCGATGCGCGACGATATTCGCACCCGGATGGGCAGCGGGTTAGCGCTGGAAATTTTTCCGATTCCGCAGGACGGCCTAGCGCAGGCGTTATCTCTTTACGCTGCGAGCCGCGGTTTTAGCGTCAGTCAGCAAGTGCTCGCTTACCTGTTAAGCCATTCCCAAAGAGACTTGACCTCACTGTGTCGGACGTTGACCGGGATCGACCGGATGTCATTAGCGCAAAAACGTGCAGTGACGATTCCGCTGCTGCGTGCTTATTTGACACAGTCTGCGGACACGAAAAGCCGCTAAAAGTTCCGGCAATGCACGTTTTCCCTATTCTGTGCGTAAAATTGCAGGTTGAGCTTTGAAAAAGTATTCACTTTGGCGTTGGCCCGAGCGACTGACAATATGAGCGCAAGCAGGGGAGCTCCGGTTTGCGTTTTTAATGTACAAGTTGTGTCAACCAACACAAAAGTGGGTTCGTTATCGGCACAGGCTTGTGAAAATCGAGCTCCCGCAAAAAAAACCAACTGTAGAGGATTTGAAAATGAGCAAACTGTTAATCGCCCTTATCGCTTCGGCTTTCGCCGCTGTTTCTTTCGCCCAAGCTCCAGCTGCACCAGCTGCTGCACCGGCTAAAGCCGCTGCTCCTGCCGCAGCCGCTGCTGCTCCTGCTGCCGCTGCTAAAGCAATGCCAGCAAAAGCTGAAAAGAAAATGAAGGCTAAAAAAGCCAAAAAAGCAAAGAAAGCCGCTAAGAAAGCTGCTTAATTCGACGGCGCTCTTCGGGCGCTTCGGATGAAAAAAGGCACCTTCGGGTGCCTTTTTCTTTTCCTCAATTTTCCAGAAACGCCTCGGTACGCGAAAATTACGTCCATGAAAGTTATTGTTGGTTTATCAGGTGGCGTGGATTCTGCTGTCACTGCGTGGCTGCTCAAACAGCAAGGCCACGACGTGCTCGGCATCTTCATGAAGAACTGGGAGGACGACGACGATAGCGAATACTGCTCGACGCGAGAGGATCTGGTGGACGCCGTGAGCGTGGCCGATCACATTGGCATCGATATCGAGGTAGTGAATTTCGCAACGGAATACAAAGACCGCGTGTTCAGCTACTTTTTGGCGGAGTATCAGACCGGTCGTACGCCCAACCCGGACGTGCTGTGCAATACAGAAATCAAGTTTGCCGCATTTCTCGACCACGCGATGCGGTTGGGCGCGGACAAAATTGCCACTGGACATTACGCCGGGGTGCGTGAATTTGACGGCGCGTTTGAACTGCTCAAAGGTAATGACGACACCAAAGATCAATCGTACTTTTTGCATCGACTCACTCAGGCGCAGCTGTCAAAAGCCATGTTTCCGCTGGCGAACATGCCCAAGCGCGATGTGCGGGCGATTGCCGAACGTGAACGCATTCCCAATTTCGCAAAAAAGGATTCAACCGGCATCTGCTTTATCGGCGAGCGGCCGTTCCGCGAATTCCTCGAACGTTATCTGCCCAAAACCCCAGGCGAAATGATCACGCCCGAGGGCGAACACGTCGGTCAGCATCAGGGCTTGGCTTACTACACGCTCGGTCAGCGCGGCGGACTGCACATTGGCGGCAGCCGCGACGGCTCAGGCGCCCCGTGGTACGTGGCAGGCAAGGACATGGCAGCCAACACGTTGACGGTGGTGCAGGGGCGCGAGCATCCGGCGCTGCGGCGCACCGCCGTGCCGATGGTGAACACGCACTGGATTTCTGGCGTAGAGCCCAGCGCAGGTCACGGCTACGGCGCAAAAACGCGCTATCGGCAGCCCGACGCGGCCTGCGTTTACGTTCCCGCCGACGCAACACACGGCAACGCCACGCTTGACTTTAGTGAAGGTCAATGGGCGCCAACACCGGGGCAATACGCAGTTGTTTATCGAGGCAACGTGTGTTTGGGTGGCGGCGTCATCGCGTAGATTTTTTGCCTGCTGCACGATTCAGCTTTTCGCAGAATCCCTTTATCTATATGGGAAAAACATCATTTTTGGCAAATATCGACTTAAGCGAAATATTACGCTACGCCCTTATAAATAAAGGCTTTCAATAGAATGCTGCTATGGTCGATCTGCGCTCGCGTGGTTACCCACATCACGCCATCGCCGTTGCCGTGATAGCGTTCGCTTTATGAGTTCTTTCACCCGAATCGTCGCCACCACGCTAATCACCGCGTTGACATTGCCTTCGATCTCGGCGTTCGCTCATGAGGCGACCATCCGTGTCACCCGCAAGGCAACCGATCAATACGCGGTGAGCAAGAGTGACATCGTCATTACGACCAAATATTGCCACGAATACGTGCGCGATGAAGAGGCGGTGCTGACTACACGCCAAGACGGGGCGGACAACGCGCTTCTATTTGCCTCTGGCGCGCAGTGCGAGGTGATCGCTGCGGTCAAGCCCAACGACAGCAAATTCAACCTGCTCGATTTTCTGATTCAGCTTGGGTTGATGATTGCCACTAAAGGCGTTTTAGGCAGCGTCAGCAATCCGCTTCCGATGCCGAAGCGCTAGCCGCGTCGGCGGTGTCTAGCCGCCGTCGAACCCCCGCAACACGCCCACCACGTTGTCACCAATTTCCGCGACGGCGTAGCCACCTTCCATCGCAAATAGCGTCGGCACTTTGAGTCGCGCGATCTGCGCGCCCAGCGACGGATAGTCGGACGTTTTAAGCCGGAAATGCGAGATCGGATCGCCCTCAAACGTATCAACGCCGAGCGAGACAACCATCGCGTCCGGCTTGAACGCTTCGATGCGTTTAATGGCAATATCAAGCGCAGCGAACCATATGGCTACCGAGCTGCCCGCAGCTAACGGCAGGTTCAGATTGAAGCCCACGCCAACGCCGCTCCCCGTCTCATCGGCATGGCCCAGATAAAACGGATATTCGGTCATCGGGTCGCCGTGAATGCTCACGAAACACACATCGTCACGCGCATAAAAAATGTCCTGCGTGCCGTTGCCGTGGTGATAGTCCACATCAAGTATCGCCACCCGCGCGCACCCCGAATCACGCAGCGCTTGAGCGGCGATGGCCGCGTGATTTAAGAAGCAATAGCCGCCAAAAAAATCACGTCCCGCGTGATGCCCCGGCGGGCGCGTCAGCACAAACGCACTGGCATCGCCAGAGTTCATCAAATCAACCGCAGTTAACGCGCAATCCGCACCCGCGCGAGCCGCCGCCCACGTGCCCGCCGTAAGCGGTGAGCCTGCATCGAACGAATACAAGCCCATGCGCGCCGCAAAGTTTTTAGGCTCGATGTCAGCACGCATGCCGCGAATCGGCCAAGCAGCCGGGAACGCATCCCCCGTGCCGCCGAGCGCCAAATATTCTGCATGCGCGCCGCGAATGAAACTCACGTAGCGCTCGCTATGAACCTTAAAGATTGCCGAGTCATCATGCGGCGTGGGTGCAATCACCTCGCCAAGCGCAGCCTCGTGAACCGCAGCTAACACCCAATCCGCACGCTCCGGTTTTTCAAAGGCAGGTACCTTTTCACCCCGAAAAAATTCATGCTCGGCACGGTGCAGGGAATGGGCGGCGTTGTAGATAGTTTTCATGGTGCCATTTTGCCTTCGGCAAAGTCGAAGTCGGTTTTGCCCCCTCTCCCTGAGGGAGAGGGTTGGGGAGAGGGACTTCGCATCAAATCCAAACTTGGATCGCGCGCCATCACACTCTCCCCCGCCCTCTCCCCTGGGGAGAGGGAGTCAAACCGTTCAAAACGCACTCCGCGCTGAAATATCCCACCTAAATAGGTAGGAGACAGACGTACCGCAACCCCCTACGCTTTGGGTTCAACAACCAACCTCCGGGGACAGCATGCGTGCACATTCACAAACGAGAACGACGAACCCGCAACGTCATGCCGACCGCTCATCGTTTTGGCTTCGCGGCGCTGTCGTTTCGGCATTCGCTGCCTTGGCTGCGGGTGCGCAGGGTGCGGCCATCATCACAGTCAACTCGTTGCTCGACGACGTGTTCCCGGACGCGGTGGGTGCCATTGCTGTCCCGCTCACCGCACCCAAATGCACGCTGCGTATGGCCATCGCGTCGGCGAACCTTGATCTGCCGGTCGGTGGGGCCACCTTCGGCTGCGCCGCCAGCATTACACCGAGCGTCACCAGCTACAACGGCGGCGGGGCGGACTACATCAATTTCGATGCCGCGCTGTTCAGTGGCACCATCCTGCTAGATGCGACGCAGGCAATGGACGTTGGCACGGTGGTTAACAACACCAGCAGCATCCTCTACATCACCGGTCCCGTCGCCATCGAGGCTCCTTTCGCAACCCGTGTCACTATCGACGGTGGCTCCGCCGCCGCCACCACAAGCAAGCGCATTGTTTCGGTAGCAGAGGCTGCGCCGTCGGTCACTGACAGCCGAGCAGGCAGTTCAATATGGGTATCGCTGATCGGCCTCAATTTCCAAAATTCCCGCGTTGAAAGCTCGGGCGGTTGCGTGGAGTCGTTTGAAAATATCCGCATGTTCGATGTGTCGTTTACTAACTGCATTTCGAGCAGTACCTCCACTGTCCCCAGCGGCGCAGGCGGCGCGTTGTACGTCCGTGCGCCCGACGCCAACGGTCTCACCTTTCGTCCTGATGTGCGGCTGGCCAGAGTGAGCTTCAAAGGCAACAAATCGCTAGCAGGGGGCAACGCCATCAACCCGGGCGGTGGCGCGTTTTATCTAGGCACGGCATCGGCGCGCGTGGGCAACGTGGTGTTGACCGACGTGACCGTCGGTGGGCCCATCGTAGCCGACCAAAACTATGCCGATGGCGCCTATGGTGGTGGCTACATCACCAACGCTGAAAGCGTGTCCATTTCGAACTCAACATTTCAGGGCAACGTTGCGCAGAACTCAGAAGTTGGCGGACTGCGCATCGGCTCCACCAATGGCCCGGTCAGTATCAGCGGCTCTTCGTTCATCGGTAATCAAGCAAAAGCCAGTTACGGAGGGCTTCGAGTCACAAGCACGTCGGCCAGCGTGACACTGCGTGATTTGACGATTACGGGCAATACAGCGCAAAGCACCGCCGGCGTTTTGATCAACGGCACCGCCGGCAATCTCGTGTTCAGCAATTCAATCATCGCATCGAACACGGCGGTGAGCGGTGTAGGCGGCATGAATATCCAGTCAACGATTGGGTCAACCGCGCTCGACGATTTGACCATCTCAAATAACCGCGTGACACTCGGATCACAGGGTGGTTTTTTTATTGCCAACAACACAGGCGCGGTCAAAATTCGCCGAGCACAAGTCACCGGCAATCAAGTGGTCAAAGGCAGCACAACGTTTGGCGGCAGCGACGGCGGGGGGAGTTTTAACAACAATACTAGTCTGACGGTCACCGACAGCGTAGTCTCCGGCAACTCATCGGATCGGGCGACGGCGGCACTGCGCATTTACGCGAGCTTCGATGCGTTTGACTCGGCTGGCGTGGCGCTTCCTATGGCTAATCTGCCGCCAACTACCAATACCGTGACCTTTGACCGCGTAACGATCTCAGGCAACGCCACCAACGGCGTCACGGGTTCGTCGTTTGCAATGATCTACCTGCGAAGCCCGGGCGTCTACACGTTTGTCAACACCACCATCACAGGCAACACCGTCACAGGCAGTTGCGGCGGTGCATTCAGTGCAGACGCGTTCAATCCGTCGGCTCAGACCAACGCGATGCAGATCATCTTTCGCAATTCAACGCTCGCGCGTAATTCCGCCTCGCAATGCCAAGACGTCGGCGGACTCGGTGCGTCCTTTTCGTCTGCGCCGTCAGGTCACAACGTGATCAATGGCTCCTTGGTCTTTGAAAGCTCCATCCTTGGTGGCAGACAACCCGCATCGAATCCCGTAGACCTGATCTTTGTATCCGATCCTAGCAAGGTGACGATGACCAACACGTTGATTGAAAACAACGGTGACTCACTGAGCGGTAAATGCGGCCTGAACGGCAACCTCTGCAACGTAGACGCCAAACTAGAACCGGTCGCCAGCAACGGTGGCCTTACCCAAACACTCCGCCTACTCCCCGGCAGCCCCGCCATCAATACTGGCAGCAACTCAACCAATCAACTCACCGACCAGCGCGGTGCGGCGCGTTTGCAGGGCACGGCGGTGGACATGGGCGCGTATGAAACCCCCGCTGGCAGCCTCACCAATTGCAGCTTGGATATGGACGGCGACAGCCTCGTGCAGGCCAATAAAGAAGGCTTGGTGCTGGTTCGCGCGATGCTCGGGTTCAGCAATGCCAACGCCGTCGTCGGCAGTGGCATCAGTCAAACGCAATGGGCAGCGGTGAAGGCCAATCTGAACGCCAATTGTGGGACGAGCTTCGCGCCTTAGCTAGCGGCGGGGCACATTTTTGTGGGAGCGGTGCCACCGCGATGGTTGCTTCGAGCTGCGCCTTTCGCGGTGGAACCGCTCACACAACAGCGCTGCTATGAGCTGTGGCGATACTCGCTCAATCAAGCTTAAATCCCACCCCATAAATCGAGCGCACCCGATCAACACCACCGCTCGCGTCGCTCAATTTGCGGCGCAGATTTTTGATATGGCTGTCGATGGTGCGGTCGCTGACGACGCGATGATCGTCGTAGGCGGCGGCGAGCAATCGATCTCGTGACAGCACATGCCCCGGTCGCGCCGACAGCGCACGCAACAGGCGAAATTCCACTGGGGTCAACGTTAGCGCGCGACCATCAATGCGCACCTCGAAGCGCTCCGCATCGAGCACGAGTCCAGTGTCATCAGCCACGGCAACATCGGGCTGCGAGCGGCGCAATACGGCCTTGACGCGGGCGACCGCTTCGCGTGGATTGAATGGTTTGCAGATGTAGTCGTCGGCCCCCAACTCCAAGCCGAGCAGGCGGTCAAGGTCTTCAACGCGGGCGGTGAGCATAATGATGGGAATGTTTGACCATGCGCGCACTTCGCGGCAAATAGTCAAGCCGTCTTTGCCGGGCAGCATCACGTCGAGCAGCACGAGCGACGCGCCCGATTCGCGTATCGCGTCGTCGACACCTAAGCCCGTGAGCCGTGTCTGGCAGCGATAGCCGCTGGCCTGCAAATAGTCGCTAACGAGGGCTGCGATCTTGGGTTCGTCTTCGACGATTAGGATGAGGGGGGCGGGGTGGTTATGCGTAGTCATGTTGTTCATTGCAAGTTGGCTCAGGCATCGCGGTTCGGCAGGCGTCCTCTTCTTGGGGTAGAGGGTTGGGGTGAGGGACTTGGAACGCGAATCCAACTCGTTATCCCGTCTCCCTGTCCCCCCGCCCTCTCCCCGGGGAGAGGGCGCCAATCCGCGACTGATCGGAGAGATTTATGCCACTCACACTCAAACCTTCAGCACCGGCAAGCGCACCCGCACCTGCAAGCCGCCCATTGGCGAGGCCACCGCCTCAATGCTGCCGCCGTGTGCGGAGACGATATTTTTGCAAATACTCAGTCCCAATCCGGCCCCACCGGAGGCGCGCGCGCGCGACGGTTCGGCGCGATACAGGCGGTCAAACAGTTTCGGCAAATGCTCGCTCGCCACGCCCGGGGGGGTGTCGTCAACGGTGACCTGCACGGTGCCGTCGAGCAACAGCAGCGACACGCTGACCCGCCCCGGTGCGTCGGTGTAGCGCAGGGCGTTGGCCAAAATATTGGTGAACAGTTGCCGCAGACGCTCGCGATCTGCGTTGAGCCAGAACGGCGTGGTGGTGGTCGTGTTGAGCACGAGGGCGAGCCCTGCAGCGCGCATCGCCGGGGTTTGCGCGGCCACCACATCGGCGACGACTGCGGCTAAGTCGATTCGCTCAAAACGATAATCTAGCGCGCCCGAATCCGACAAAGCGAGTTGATACAAATCTTCTATCAACCGCGTGAGGCGCTGGCACTCTTGATCGAGCGAGACGAGCGCGTCGGCAGTGGGCGCGCGAATCCCGTCGCGTAGCGCCTGAATTTCGCCTTGCAAAATGGTCACCGGGGTGCGCAGTTCGTGGGCGATGTCGGCAGTCCAAAGGTGCCTAGCAATGCGGTGCTGTTCGAGCGCAGCGGCGGCGCGGTTAAAGTCCTCGGCCAACGCGCCCAGCTCATCGCTGCGACCGGTTTTGATACGCGCGCCGTAGTTGCCCGCAGCCAGCGCCCGCGCACCATCAGCCACTGCGCGAACCGGGGCTAGCAACCAGCGCGCAACAGCCAAAGCAATGCCCAGCGATACCAGCAAGAACATCAACGTCACCCACAGCGCGCGATGGGTAAACGAGCGCGCAAAGGCAACATCAACCTCGCTGTTGAGTCGCGGCAGCGGCTGGTGTAGCAGGTACCCAACTACCTTTGAATCGACCACGACATCGACCGCGGGCAGGTCGCTGGGCAGCGAGGCGTTGCCCACCACCATGCGACGCTCAGCATCGAGCAAAATCACGCGACGCAGCAGGCCGTTCGGTCCGCCGCCTTGTTGCCCTTGTTGCCCTTGCTGAGCTTGACCTTCACCCTCGCCGCGCGGTGGGCGGCGATCATCTCGTTCGCGCGGTTGGTCGCGCGGCGGCGGGGGGCGAGGTTTCGGTGGCGGGTTATCGAGCTCGTTGCGTTCATCGGCCATCACCAGCTCACGAAAAATGCGACGGTCTTCGCGCAAAAAAGCCCAGCTATTGCTGACCGCGTAGCGACGCGCCAGACGCTGTGCAGCGGCCTCAACATGCTCTATCTGTTGCCGATTCACATAGTCCAAAAAACCCCGCTCAAACAGCCGCTGCTGCGACCAGGTGAGCCCCAGCAACGCCGCCAGTGATAGCAGCGCAAAAGCGAAGAAGAGTCGGTGCCAGAGTCGGATGCGCATGGAGTTGGTGTTGAAGAACAGCAGCAAGCCTACCGCGATGTCGCCCTGATAGACAGCGCCTCCGTCGCTTCTGCGAAATTTATCCGCAATTGCTGCACGCTCACTGCACTTTTCAAACCTATCGTTGATGTTGGCGAAACCATTCGCCAACGGGGGACAGGACGCGGCGCGCGGCCGCCATCAACGCAGGAAATTTGCCATGCAACTGAACAACCACACGCTTCACCTCATCGGTGCCATCGCCAGCGGCATCCTACTCAGTTTGGCCGTTGCCGTGCCTGCACAGCAGGCACCACGGCCCACGCCACCGCCGCCGAGATCCCTGCCTAGCCCAATCCCTAGCCCCACGTCCGGCGCGCCCTTTGGCGGACCGCTGGCGGGCTTAACGGCACTGGAGCTGGCAGCGTTTGAGAATGGGTTTGATGAGTTCACCAATGTGGAGACGCCCGAGGGTGGCAAGTTGGGGCCGATATTCAACGGCAAGTCCTGCTCGGAATGTCACACGGCTGGCGGTATCGGCGGCAGCAGCTCCATCATCGTCACCCGTTTTGGCCGCATGGAACAGGGGCACTTTGACCCGCTGGACGCACTGGGCGGCTCGCTGTTGCAGCGCTTTGCCATCGATCCGACGCTACAAGAGCGGGTGCCTGCCGAGGCAAACGTGGTGGCGCAGCGGCAGTCGACCGCGCTGTTTGGGCTGGGCTTGATCGAGGCGATCGCCGATGCGGCAATTGCACAAAATGCGCGCGAGCCCAAGCCTGACGGCATACGCGGTAAAGCGGCGATGGTGTTCGATCCGGCGACCAATGCCATGCGCGTGGGGCGCTTTGGGTGGAAGTCGCAAATCGCCAATCTAACCACCTTTGCAGGCGATGCGTACAGCAATGAAATGGGCGTGACCAACCGCTTCTTTCCGATAGAGAACGCGCCCAACGGCAACCGCGCTTTGCTGCTGCAGTTGCAACCGAATCCGGTGCTTGAAGATCAAATTGATCCGGCTACGGGCAAGAGCGACGTTGATCTGGCAGCCGACTTCATGCGCCTCTTGGCACCGCCCACACCACTGCCGGCCACGCCTACATCGCGGCAGGGCGAAGCGGTGTTCACGCAAATTGGCTGCGCGTCGTGCCACAAGCCGTCGATGACCACCGGGCAGAGCCCGATTGCCGCACTCAGTAGGAAGCCCGTGAATCTGTATTCCGACCTGCTGCTGCACGACATGGGCACGTTGGGCGACGGCATCGCGCAAGGCGACGCAGGCGTTCGAGAAATGCGCACCGCGCCGCTGTGGGGCCTACATGTTCGCACCCGGTTCCTACACGATGGCCGCGCCGCAACGTTGGATCAAGCAGTGCGCGGACACGCGGGCACAGCGGGCGTTTCGCGGGATCGCTATCAGAAGTTGCCACTGCCAGCACGGCAGCAATTGCTGGACTTTTTGGGCACGCTTTAGGGTGTGAATCGGGTCAACGTTGCACGCTGAAAATCTGCGCAGACTTTGTAGGAACGGCGCAAGCAACTTAATGCTGGAAGCCAATCCACATTGGGGTTAAGTCAGCTTTTTATATAAAGTCGATAAACGCACTTTTGTGGTCTTAGCCCAAGCAAAATGGCGGTTCTAGCGTAAAGCTATATGTCTACGGTGCCTCGCCAAAGCCCCCACCACCTGGCGTTTGAATCACGAACACGTCGTCCACCTGCATCGCCACCTCGCAAATATGGCCGTAATCTTCGCGCTCGCCCGTGGCGCGTTCTACCCAATTTTTTGCAGCATGACCGGGCTCGCCGCCAGCCATGCCGTGTGGTCGGTTGACGCGATTGTTGCCGAGAATCGCGGCGGTCATCGGCGCGAGAAAACGGATGCGCCGATCGGCGCCGTCGCCGCCGTGAAACTTGCCTTTGCCGCCAGTGCCGGGGTTGATGGTGTGTGAATCGACACGCACTGGATAGCGAAATTCAAGCACCTCCGGGTCGGTCAATCGCGAGTTGGTCATGTGGCATTGCACCACACTCGTGCCATCAAAATCTGGCCCCGCGCCGGAGCCGCCGGAAATGGTTTCGTAGTATTGGTAGGTGTCGTTGCCGAAGGTGAAATTGGTCATCGTGCCGTACGCACCGGCCAACACGCCGAGCGCGCCGTACAGGCAGTTGGTTGCGGCTTGCGACACCTCCACATTACCCGCGACAACAGCCGCCGGATACACCGGTGACAACATGCTGCCATCAGGAATCACGATATTGATGGGCTTCAAGCAGCCTGCATTCATCGGAATTTCGTCGTCAACCAGCGTGCGAAAAACATAGAGCACGACAGCGCGGCTCACACTTCGCGGCGCATTGAAATTGCTCGGGCGTTGCGCCGAGGTGCCGGTGAAATCAACCGTCGCTGAACGCTCCGCGCGGTTGATCGAAACCTTCACATGAATGTGGCTGCCGTCGTCCAAATCAACGCCAAATTCGCCATCCGTGAGTTTGTGAATCGCGCGCCGCACGCTTTCCTCCGCGTTGTCTTGCACATGGTTCATGTAAGCAACGACCACGTCACGCCCGAAGTGCTCAACCATCTTGATCAGCTCGTTTGCGCCCTTGTTGCAGCTCGCGACTTGAGCGCGCAGGTCGCCAATGTTTTGGGCAACGTTGCGCACCGGATGCGCATCGTGGGTCAGGATGTGCGTCAGTTCATCCTCAAGGAATACGCCTTCGCGCACAAGCTGCACGTTGTCGAGCAGCACGCCCTCCTCGCTGATGTGCGTTGAAAACGGTGGCATCGAGCCCGGCGTGATGCCGCCAATGTCGGCGTGGTGGCCGCGAGCAGCGGTGTAGAACAGCGGTGTCGTTTCGCCCTCCAGAAAAATAGGTTTCACTACCGTGACGTCGGGAATGTGCGTGCCGCCTGCATACGGTGCGTTGAGCACGAAGGCGTCGCCCGGCTTCATGGCTCCAGCGCGCTTCTCCAGAATCACACGAACGCTCTCGCCCATCGAGCCGAGATGTACCGGCATGTGCGGCGCGTTAGCGACGAGGTTGCCTTCCGGGTCGAAGATCGCGCACGAGAAGTCGAGGCGTTCCTTGATGTTGACCGAGTAGCTGGTGTTGGCCAACGTGACGCCCATCTGCTCGGCAATGGCCATGAACAGATTGTTGAAAACTTCGAGCAACACCGGGTCAGCCGTGGTGCCGATGGCGTGCGCGCGCTCGGCTTTTTTCGTACGTTCCAGCACGAGATGATTTTGCGTTGTGACGACCGCGCGCCATTCCGGCTCAACTACCGTGGTCGCAATCGGCTCTTTGATGATCGCGGGGCCAACAATAACGTCGCCAGGACGCAGATCTTCGCGGTAGAAGACTTGTGTCGGTCTCAGCAAGTCATCGCTGAATACCTTGACTTCGGCACGCGAATGCAAGCCTTCAACGCGCACTGCAAGATTAGGTACCGCCTCCTTGGCGGATTGCGCGTGGCCAATCGCTTCCGCTGCAACCGCCTCAACCACTAACGCACGACCCGGCATCAGGAAGCCGTAGCGTTGACGATAGGTCGCTTCGAAAGCCGTGACGAGTGACGAGTGACGAGTGCTAAGTGTTACCGGAAGCTCGATGGTCGTATCCGTGCCGTTGTATTTGAGGGCGAGCGTATTCACGACACGCACCTGCGCCGTCGTGAGCCCCTGCGCCTCTACGTCCGCGCGCGCATGCGTGCCCAGCGCGGTGAACTCAGCGGCAAGCGACGTCAGCAACTCGTCCGACAATTCCTTCTCGACAGCGGCCTGCTTGAGCGTGCGCACATCGGCGAGGCCCATACCGTACGCCGAGAGCACCCCCGCGAACGGATGGATGTATACGCGCTGCATGCCCAACGCATCGGCCACCATACAGGCATGTTGCCCCCCCGCGCCACCGAAGCAGGTGAGCGTGTATTCAGTGGCGTCATAGCCGCGCTGCACGCTGATGTGCTTGATCGCGTTGGCCATGTTCTCCACGGCGATACGCAAAAAGCCTGCGGCGATTTCTTCGGGTGATTTTTTCTGACCGGTCGCTTTTTCAACCTGCAACGCGAGCAATTCAAATTTCTCAAACACGGCGCAAGTATCGAGTGGCTGGTCGCCGTTCGGCCCAAACACCGCTGGGAATAATTCGGGGCGCAGCTTGCCAACCATCACGTTGCAGTCGGTCACCGTCAAAGGTCCGCCCCGACGATAAGCTGCTGGCCCCGGATTAGCGCCAGCACTCTCCGGCCCGACACGAAACTTGCTGCCGTCAAACGTGCAGATTGAGCCACCACCTGCCGCCACGGTATGAATCTGCATGATCGGGGCGCGCAGGCGAACACCAGCCACCTCAGTCTCAAACGCGCGCTCGTACTCGCCTGCAAAGTGCGTCACGTCAGTCGACGTGCCACCCATGTCGAAGCCAATCATCTTGTCGAAGCCCGCAAGCTGAGTGACCGCAGCCGCTCCAACAATACCGCCCGCAGGCCCCGAAAGAATCGCATCCTTGCCCTGAAACTTGTGTGCGTCGGTGAGTCCACCGGAGCTTTGCATGAATTGCAAACGCACATTGCCCAGTGCCGATTGCACTTGCTCAACATAGCGTCGCAGGATTGGGGACAAGTAGGCATCGACCACGGCGGTGTCACCTCGCGAAACGAACTTCATGAGTGGCGAAACTTCATGCGATACGCTGATCTGCGTAAAGCCAATGTCCTGCGCGATGCGTTTCAACGCCGCTTCATGCTGCGTATAGCGATAGCCATGCATCAGACATACAGCAACTGTCCTGAAGCCCTTGTTGAATGCGGCTTGCAGGTCAATACGAGCTTTCGCCTCGTTCAACGGCAACACCACATCGCCATGTGCACTGATACGTTCATCGACCTCAACCACTGATTCGTAAAGCAACGTGGGCAGCTCAATCTTGCGCACAAAAAGCTTGGGACGCGCCTGATAGGCAATACGAAGCTGATCACGAAAACCACGCGTCACGACCAGCAACGTGCGTTCGCCCTTGCGCTCAAGCAGCGCATTGGTGGCAACCGTCGTGCCCATCTTGACGGCTTCAATTTGATCGGCCGGTATCGGTTCGTCTGGCCGGAGACCGAGCAAATCGCGCACCCCCTGTACCGCTGCATCCTTGTAGCGCTCCGGATTCTCAGAGAGCAGCTTGTGGGTGACGAGCGATCCGTCCGGTTGCTTCGCTACGATGTCAGTGAACGTGCCACCGCGATCTATCCAGAATTGCCATCGCGCGCCTGCTTGAGTGATTTCGTACATGATTACCGTTTCGCCACAACCAATGATGAGTTAACCGAGTCTGTAGCCGCCGCACTCGGCTTTGCTGCATCTAGCGCGCTACTCGGAAGTCTGAGAAAGAAAGCAGTGAACAGCTCGCCCGCCTGCCTGCGTGCCTGCCTCACGAATCCAATCGCTGGAGAAGCGCTCGCCAAGGAGCGTGACGACCGATGAAATCATACTGTCCATACGCCCCCCGAGTCGGGCGACCCACCGAATGACGATTGGCCGACGGCTTGACGCCACAGCCGGTAGATTGCATCGGGTGGCCCGCATCACCACGACGCGATACCGTTACTGTTTACGATACGCGTTGATGATTGCTTGACCGTCCGCACCCGCAGATTTAAGCCATTCTTCCGTCATGGTCGCGCCGATGGCTTGCAACTCTTTGCGCAACGTGTCGCTCGGCGGGCTCACTTTCACGCCGCGCGCCACCAGTTCTTTGGTGAATTCTTCGTCCTTCTGTTGGCTGGTTGCCCACCCACGAGCTTCAGCCTCCGATGCGGCTTTGACGACAACGTCTTGCGTCGCCTTGTCAAGCGCATCAAACGCTTTCTGATTCACGACGATCACATTCTTCGGCAACCACGCATTCACCGAGTAGAAGAACTTTACTTGCTCGTAAAGTTTGTTTTCGATACCGCTCGCGCTCGAGGTCAAAAAGTTATCAACGCCACCCGTGGTCAGCGCTTGCGGCAAATCCGCAAGCTGAATGGTCGTAGGTTGTGCTTTGAGTAACTGGGCGATGCGCGAGGTGGCCGGGTTATAGGCGCGCATTTTGGTGCCCGCCAGGTCTTGCGGTCCAGCGACGGCTTTGCGCGAGTACAAATTTTGACCAGGCCACGGTGAAGCGAACAGCACTTTCATGCCGTAGCTCGCCAGTAGCTTGTCCGTCGTCGGCTTCGCGGCGTTGTGCAGTCGTTTGGCTTCGTCATAACTGGTGGCCAAAAACGGAATCGAATCCACGCCAAAGATTGCGTTTTCGTTCGCAGCGCCACTGATGATGAATTCACCCGCTTGTGATTGTCCTGTCTGCACGGCGCGCCGAATTTCGTTGGCTTTGAACAACGACCCGTTCGGGTGCAGCGTGATCTTGAGTTTGCCCGCCGTCGCCTTTTCGACATCATCAGCAAAGCGCTGCACGTTTTGCGTCTGGAAGCTACCCACGCCGTATCCGGTCGGCATATCCCACTTCGTTTGCGCGAAGCTCATGGTCGCGGTCGCTGCCGTCGCGGCAGTCGCGAGCGCTACAAAAAGTCTTGTCATCAGTTTCATAGGTCACCCTTGTTAGTTTGTGAGTTGAGAGTTAAGCAGGTCAGTAATGAGCATTGCGCCTGGGGCGTGGGTCATGCAGAAATCGGGCTTGGCTTGCGCTATCGCCGCTTGCGGTGTTACGCCGCACGCCCAGAAAACAGGTGTTTCATCATCATTCACGGCAACCGCGTCGCCGTAATCGGGCTTCTGTAAATCAGCGATACCGATCACGGACGGATCGCCCATGTGAATCGGCGCGCCGTGCACGCGCGGATAGCGAGAAGTGATCTCGTAGGCGCGCCGTGCATCCCGCGCGCTAAGCGGGCGCATCGACACCACGAGCGACCCGCAGAATGGGCCGGCGGGTGATGTGGCGATGTTGGTTCGATACATCGCAACGTTTTTCCCTTCATCAACGTGGCGCAACGCGATACCTTCTTTTGCCAACGCCCATTCAAACGAGAACGAACAGCCGATAACGAACGTCACAAGATCATCACGCCACAATGCGCTGATATCGTTGGGCTCCGACACCAGCTCACCCTTGCGCCACACGCGATACTGCGGCACGTCGGTACGGATATCGATGTCGCGCCCCATCGAAGGCAACATCGGATCGCCCGCTTCACTCATTGCGAGTAAGGGGCAAGGCTTTGGGTTACGTTCGCAAAACGCTGCGAAGTCCTTTGCGTATTGTTGCGGCAAGATAACGACGTTGCCTTGAACGAAATCGTTGGCGATACCGCTCGTGTGTGAACAGAAATCGCCGCGACGAATCTGTGCGCGAAGCGCACGCACTGCTTCGTTTGAGTTCTTGGCGGATGTATCGGTCGCGGCGTAGTTCACGCATTCTCCTTATTGCTCGTGGGACGCCGTACTAGCGACGTCGCGTTTGTATGAATGTGATTTTCACGAACAACATGGGTGGCACGCAAACGCAAAATATTTCTGTCAAGACATCGATTTTTTCGATGATTTGCGTTTTGCTTTTGCGTCGAGTCGCCCTGCACATTCACGCGCTGAGGCAAGCGCCCCTGTCATGTTGATCGATGCAGGATCGGCGCGATAGCTCGCAAAAATGGTGAGTGGCGGCAGGGACAATGCGGAACGCAACATGCAAACATTGCGGCTTGCGCTTAGCCGCATTGCGGCGGCGTAAGGCAGCGTGGCAATTCCGAAATTAGCTTCAACGAGCTCGACCATCGCGGAGATCGAAGAGATTGCATGAATACGTGCGCCCTCGATGTTTGCGTCGCGCAACAGATCAACGAGCGCAACATAGGGCTGCGAGCCGCGCTGAAAGGTCATGATGTCCATAGCTACCAGCTCCTCGGTGCTGTAGCTGCGCTTGCTGTGAACGCTGCGATTGCCCATGAACACCATTGGCATTGCCGGCAGGAGTGTGCTGCGCACGCCATCGCCCGTAGCCGGCGCTGCTGCAAAAGCAAGGTCAACAACGCCGCGACGCACGTGATCTAGCAGCAGTGGTGTCGTCTCCACAGTCAACTCAATAGCAAGCGCCGGATGTTGCTTTCGCAACTCGGACAACCAATCGATGAGCCAAGAATGCATGACCGACTCAATGGCACCAACGCGCAGCACCTGATCGCCGACGATGTTCCCGCCACTCAACTCCGCCTTGGCAATGCGTGCCAGCTCTAGTAGTTTTTGCGCGTGCGTTAGAAAGCGCGCGCCAGCCACGGTTAAACGAAACGACTTGTCTCGTCGATCCAACAGCAACGTACCTAGCTCTTCCTCTAGCCCCGCGATGCGCGAAGACATCGCTGATTGCGTGATGAACATCTTCTCCGCAGCGCGTGAAACAGAACGCAGGTTTGCCACCCAATAGAACGCTTCAACGAATCGCAGATTCATTGCTACGGCTCGCCTATCTAACTACTTCTGCGGGCCCATAATCAAATCGGGCACGATGGTGACGATTTGCGGGAATACAGTGATGAGCAAAATACAAACAACCAGCATGACGAAAAAGGGAATCGCAGCGCGAGCAATCACATTGCTGTCTTGTCCGGTCATGTTTTGCAGCACGAAGAGGTTGAACCCGACTGGGGGTGTTACCTCGGCAATCTCGACCAGCAAAATCACGAAGATGCCAAACCAAATCAAATCGAACCCGGCTTTTTGAATCATTGGCAACACGACGGCTGCCGTGAGCACGATCATCGAAATACCATCGAGCGCGGTGCCGAGAACAATGTAGAAAGCTGCAAGCACCGCGATCAATGCATAAGGATGCAAATTCATCGCGTTAACCCATTCTGCGAGTTCGCGCGGAATGCCGGTAAATGCCATCGTTAGTTTCAAAAACGCGGCGCCCGCGAGAATGAACATAATCATGCACGACACGCGCGTGGCGCTCATCAACGAGTCTTTAAAGCTCTGCCACGTGAGCATCTTGCTCTGCCACGCAATCACCAAGGATCCAAGCACGCCATACGCTGCGCATTCGGTCGCAGTCGCCCAACCCGCGATCAGCACCGCAACGATAAAGACAATTAACAAGGTACACGGAATCAAATGACGTGACTCATAGACCTTTTGTCGAAACGTCATGTCGACGCCAGACACTGGCACCTTGTCGGGGTTGCGAATTGACCACCAAGCGATATATCCCGAAAAGAGAAACATTAAGATCAAGCCCGGTAAGAACCCCGCGAGAAAAATGCGAATGATCGATGCGTCAGCAGCCACTGCGTACACGACCATCGTGATCGAGGGCGGAATCAAGATGCCCAGTGTGCCTGCTGTTGCGAGCGAGCCGATGGCTAGCTTTTCGTCGTAACCACGGCGCTTTAACTCGGGTAGCGCGACCTTCGCAATGGTCGCACAGGTCGCGGCCGACGAACCCGACACCGAACCGAAAATGCCGCAACCCAAAATCGTGGTGTGCATCATTCGACCAGGCACCCGATTGAGCCACGGAGCAAGACCCGAGAACATTTGCTCCGACAACCGGGTACGAAATAAAATTTCGCCCATCCAGATGAAGAGCGGCAATGCCGCGAGCTCCCAAGACGCGCTTGATTCCCACATCGAATAGAACAAATTTTTGCCCCAAATCGCAGGCGGTTGGGACGTGAACAACACCATCCCGATCCATCCGGTGATCGCGAGCGTCATCGCGATCCACACGCCACCGCATAACAGCAGCATCATGAAAATCAGCAGGATGCCACCAATTTCTGCAACACCCATGATTACATGTCCTCGCTAAAGTCGCCTTTGGCGTGTCGTTCTTCGACCGCCAAGACGTAATCAGGGCGGTTGCCCTTGGCGACGTTGACCCATTCATCGAGCAAAGCGACAAATAACAGCATCGAGCCGATCACAATTGAGCTTTGCGGGATCCATTTTTTCAACGGAATCAATCCATCTGCGACGTCGCCAAAAACGTAGCTGTCATACACGTAGGCGGCGACCGAATACGTCAAATAGGCGGTGAAAAGCACACCAACCGTTAATGCGGAAAGTTCAACCCAGCGCCGAGCAGTGGGTCCGAATTTTTCAATCACCAGACTCATGCGAACAAAGTCGCCGTGGTGAAAGGTGTGTGCGAGTCCAAAGAACGCGGCAGCGGCGGTCATCCACGAAACGATGTCGTCAGACCCACCAACGGGCACTTGGAACGTTCGTAAAAGTGCCGCGCCGAGCATCACGACAAAGATGCCGAATACGAAGGCACCACTCACATAACCAAAAAAATCGATGCAACGATGAACCCATTTGCGCATTCGTCTATCCCCATTCCTTTTTTCTGACTCAAGACACGACACGAGTGGTGTGCACTCACTTGGAAGCGCGCCAATACTGCACATGTCAGTGCACGCACAGAGCGATTGTGTCGCTGCATGGCGTGAACGGCAAGCAAAAAGATTTTCTATTGAGTCATCGATTTTTTCGATGTTGCGATTCACAACAAACAAAATAGCCAGCGTTGATTTGGGCAACGCTGGCTTGCTTCTCATCACCGCCTCGCATCAGCGAGGCAATACGATCACGCTACATCTTTAAAAATGCCTCAAGCGCCGCTTGCGCGTCAGGCCCAGCCTTTTTTACCCAATCGGCAGCCATGGTTTCGCCAATCTTGCGCAGCTCTGACGCAAACGCTGGCGCGGGTGGCACAAAGTTCATGCCTTTTGCTTTGAGCTGATCGGCGTACCAAGTTGTTTTCTCAGCTGAGACTTTCCATCCGCGCGTTTCAGCATCCGCGCCCGCTTTGAGGACGGCGTCTTGCGTTGCTTTGTCAAGCGCGTTAAACGCCGCGCGATTGACGATGATGCCATTCATGGGCAACCAGGCTTGAACGTCGTAGAAATTCTTCACATGCTCGTAAGTCTTCGAATCGAAACCGGTTGCGCCCGACGACACGTAGCTTTCAACCACACCGGTAGCGAGCGCCTGCGATAGCTCCGCCGCTTGAATCGTCACTGATTGCGCACCGGCGAGCTCGCCCAGCCGCGCGGTCACAGGCGAATACGAACGCCATTTGCTGCCTTTCAAATCCGACAACTGCGCGAGCGGCTTCTTCGAGTAAATTCCTTGGGGCGGCCACGGCACGCTGTAGAGCAACATCAAGCCTTGCTTCGCGAAACGATCCTCAATCATTTTGCGCGAGGCCTTGTAGAGCTTTGCTGATAAATCGTAGCTCGTTGCAATAAACGGCACACCGGAAATACCAAACATCGCGTCTTCGTTTTCAAGATTGGTGAGCAACACTTCGCCCATCTGCGCTTGACCGCGCTGTACAGCAGGTTTGATCTCGGGCGCTTTGAACAACGAAGCGCCCGCATGCACGGTGATCTTTAATTTTCCAGCGGTCGCTTTGTCAACATCATTGGCAAACGTCACCAGATTTTCCGAGTGGAAATTACCTGATGGATAGGCACCGGGTAAGTCCCATTTAGTTTGCGCAACGCTTGAGGCTGCGGCCAATGCTGCGCCAAGCGCGATTACTCTCCACGGTGAGGTCATTTCATTCTCCAAAATTGAGTTGATTTCGTCCGGTGCGTCAAATTACGGTTGCACCGCATGTAAGGCTAGATTGTTACTTCTTTCGTGCAGTTAGTACCGCATGGAAAACTTTATTTTCCGAACCGATGCCCGGATGCTGCTGCTAACTTACGTCGCATAATTCGTGCTGCACCACTGCACCTCGCTCAGCAAACACCGCACACGAAAATGCCTGCGCCGCTAGGAATCATTATGCTCGACACTGCGTTCGTGCGACCCGTGGGTGATGCGCGCAATCGTGCATCGTGGCCATTTCCGGGTCAAATGGACTGCATTCTGGGTGCGTTTGCACAATCTCTCGTTAACGGGCATCACCTGAACACTGACAGGCTCGTCGCCGCGGGCCGTGGGCTAGTGGCGCAGGGGTGGGTGCAATCATGACCACCTGCGGATTTCTCGCTCGCTTCCAACTTACCCGCGCAAGCGGTTTGCCGATATCGGTTGAAACCTCTTCGTTGCTGCACGTCAAGCGATTGCAACAGGCAATTGGAGATCGCGGTGGCGTCGCCATATTGACGATTGGCTCAGCCGCGCTTGACAGATCGGTGCGGCCGGTCGCAGACATTCCTGCGGATGTGCTCGTATTTACGCTACCGCGGCAGTCCCACTTTGTATCTGCGATCATGGACCAGTCGCAGGCGCTGGATGTGCATCGCGCCGAGGCCGAGCGGGTTGAGTTGGCGCTAGGGTGCCAGCGCGAACATCCGTCCATTTGCCTGTGCCTGTTTGAATGCGCAAACACGCCGCCATATGCCGCCGTGTCTCGCGTGACCGGGTTGCCCGTTTACGATGCATTGACATTAGGTCGCGGGCGTTATGAGGCGGCGAACCCGTGACCATGACCGGTAGAGACAGCGCTGAGATTGATCGCTTCTGTGATCATCTGTGGTTGTCGGACGGGCTCTCGCCAGCGACGCTGGCGAGCTATCGGCAAGACATGGCGCGCTTTTTCAAATGGTGCGAGGCGCGAAAGCTGGCGACCGCTGACGTGGCACGGAGCGACATCGAGGCTTATCTCGCTGGCCAGTTCGCCGAATCGGCCCGTGCTAGTTCAGTCAATCGGCGGCTCTCGACGCTGAAGCGTTTTTATGGGTGGCGAGTGGATGCGGGCCAATTGACGCAAAACCCTTGCGATTTGATCGATGCGCCGCGCAATGCTCGCTACTTGCCCAAGAATCTATCTGAGGCGCAAGTGGAGGCGCTGCTGGCCGCACCTGACACCGCGACGCCACTGGGCGAGCGAGATCGCGCGATGCTGGAAACGCTGTACGCATCGGGCTTACGGGTGAGCGAGCTGGTGGGACTCAAACTCATTCAAGTCAATCTGGAGCAAGGTGTCATCAAGGTGCTCGGCAAAGGCTCAAAGGAGCGGCTGGTGCCGTTGGGTGAATTGGCCGTGACGTGGATCAAACAGCATCTCGCCGGCGCACGGGCGTTTTGGCTCAGTCCGCCAAAGCGCAGCGACTATCTGTTCCTCACTGCACGCGGTGAACCGATGACGCGACAGGCGTTTTGGTACGTGATTAAACGCCATGCCTTGACCGCTGGCATTAGCGCTGACGCCTTGTCGCCGCATACTTTGCGGCATGCGTTTGCGACCCACTTGCTCAACCACGGCGCTGATTTGCGCGTGGTGCAAATGCTGCTGGGACATAGCGATATCACCACCACGCAAATCTACACGCACGTGGCACGTGAGCGCCTGAAACTCATTCACCGACAACACCATCCGAGAGGGCAATAAAGCGCCTATGGCAAGAGATGACGACATTCCCGTGACTCAGGTCGTTCGCGCGTTACGCGCTGGCAAGGCGGCTTTTTCCGCGCACCTATACGACTACATCGAGCGTGGCGGCACTGAGCATTCAGCTGCCTCGCTGGGCGTGGATGAGCACACTGTAGTCAAAACGATTGTGCTTGAAGACGAGACGAAAGCCGCGTTCATTTGCCTGCAACATGGCGACCGCGAAGTCTCGACCAAAAGTCTGGCGCGGATTCGCGGTTGCAAGACGGTCTTGCCCTGCGCGCCAGAAACCGCACTGCGGCACACCGGTTACATGGTGGGCGGTACCTCTCCCTTTGGAACACGCAAGCCGCTCACGGTGTATCTCGAGCGCACCATCTGCGATCTACCGCGAATTTATATTAACGGTGGAAAGCGGGGTTTTTTGGTGGGAATCGAGCCGGCGGTTGTGCTCATGCTGCTCAAGCCAATCTTGGTTGAAGCCAGTGCGCTGAGGTAGCAATTTTTGCCCACACAAACGAATCCGCTGCGCGAATCCAGTGGGGTTTAGTACATTAAGCAAATGGCATCGACACGCGCATCCTCTGGCTCCAATACTTCGTCCCGAGCGCTGTGTCCGTGGTCGTTTGCCGGCGGCAGCGACGTCGGGCGGCAGCGCGCGCACAATGAAGATGCAATTCTGGTTGACCCGGAGCGCAAGCTCGTTGTGCTGGCCGATGGTATGGGCGGCTATCAGGCTGGCGAGGTTGCCAGTCAGCTTGCTGTGGAGGTGGTGCGCGACGAGTCTGTTAGCGCCGTTGGCTCGGAGTCAGATCTCGGTCGCATCGATCCAGATACGGGTATCTCGGTGGCCATGCGCCAGTTGCGAGCAGCCATCGAGACCGCGAATAACCGCATCTGTAGCGTGGCGCGTGGTCGCGAAGAATTAAACGGCATGGGCACCACCATCGTGGCTGCGCAGTTCTACGTGGGGCGTGTAGGTATCACTCATGTCGGTGATTCGCGCTGCTATCGGTTGCGCGATCAAATGCTGGAGCAGCTGACTCGAGACCATTCGTATGTGCAGGATCAGCTCGAACGAGGGCTGATTACCGAGGATGACGCCAAGCACTCGCCACAAAAAAATCTCATCACGCGCGCGCTGGGTATTGACGCCATCGCCGAAGCGGACGTGCAAGAGTTTCGCACTAGGCCCGGGGACGTCTATCTGCTCTGTTCGGATGGCCTATCTGACTTAGTGGATAGCGCGGCAATCCACGCCGTGCTCGGTGGCGCGCTGTCGCTGGACGAGCAGGTGACGCGGCTTATCGAGCTGGCGAACGAAAACGGAGGGCGCGATAATATTTCGGTCATTCTGGTGCGCGTTGGCGATCCGCTGCCGACCGATCAGTGGTGGCAAAAATTTCTAAAAAAACCAATGGTGAACTAGGGCAATGGCCAAGCTTTTCTGGTTGCAGCCTGATAATTCGATTGTGGAGTTTCCGCTTAAAGCGGAGCAGAGCCTGATCGGACGCAGCAGTCGCTGTGATGTGCGAATCAAGCATCCTGGCATCAGCGCCGAGCACGCCGTGGTTCGCCAAATCGCAGGTGCTGCAACCCTCGAAGACATGGGCAGCACTAACGGCACCCGCGTCAATGGCAAGCGCATTGAGCAGGTACACGTACTGCGGCACGGCGATCAAATAGGTGTCGGTCGTGAACGCTTGATGTACTTTGCAGAATTGGATAGCGCAGCGCGCTTCCTACAGCCCGAGGCGATGGCACCGTTCTCCCTCCCTGCACCAATCAGCGAGCACGTCAACACCTCAGCCGTGACCGTGGCTGCGGTACCAACCGCAGCGGGCGCGGTCGGCGTCCCGGCAACATCGCCCAGCTCAACGGTCACGCCTAGCGCAGCACGCACGGTAAGCAGAGGCGCGTCACCAGCAGCCACAGATGAGCCGCAGCTTGACATGTCGCTCATCGCCGCGCTGCCGAAGGGCTCGTCGCTTCCAGCCGCCGGCGCTGCTATCGCGGCATTGCCAGGTTGGCAAGGCTCGCCTTCGGTTCGCAGACCTCCGCCTGCTGTTTCGCCCACGCTGCCGCCAATAGCACCGGTGGCCCCCATGCAGGCACTGATGGGCAGTGTCGCGGTGCTGTCTGGCCCTGCAACCGGCAAGCGCTACCCATTGACGCAGGCCTCCATGACGCTCGGCAAAGAGGGCAAGCAGGTCATTGAACTGCTGCGCGCCGGCCTCACACGCTGGCAAATTCAACAGCGGGAAGGTGCCACACCGGCGTACGTCAACGGCGACGCGTTGCTCGGCGTTCGCGAGCTTGCAGCGGGTGACGTCATCGAGTTGACAGGCGTGCGGCTGCGATTTGACATTACGCTGACGCGCTCATAAAAAAGGCCGGGATTTCCCGCCCTTTATTCTTTTCACTCCTACTGGGACGCGCTGACGCGCCCCAGCCTCCGCTATTTTTTCGGCGCGTGATCAGCGGTGGATGCAGGGAGCAGTTCGTGCTTCTTGCCACCCGTATCTACTTCGCCGCCGAATTTGGCAATCATCCACAGATGGCCAGCACGGCAAATACCAAAAACGCGACGATGTATTTCCGCATGGTTTAGTCTTTCGCGTATATGTCGATGTCTTTGGTTTCGCGCACGAAAATCATGCCAATGACAAAAGTGACGCCCGCGACGATGATGGGATACCACAAACCGTTGTACATGTTGCCGGTCTGGGCAACAATCGCGAGCGCCGTTGCGGGCAGCAGGCCACCGAACCAACCGTTACCGATGTGATAGGGCAATGACATGGAGGTGTAGCGAATACGCGTGGGGAACATCTCAACGAGCATCGCTGCAATCGGGCCGTACACCATGGTGACCAGAATCACCAGATACACGAGGATCGCAATAATCATGGGTTTGTTCATCTTCGCGGGATCGGCTTTGGCGGGGTAGCCTGCGGTCTTCAGCGACGCGGCAATCGATGCGACCAATGCGCCTTCTTTAGCTTTCACAGTGGCTACCTTGCCGTCTTTGTCGAACGCCGCGAGGGCATCAGACGCGGCCTTGATTTCGGCCTCTGGTTTGGCTGCGGCTTTCAGGTCATCGACCTGCTTACCAGCGGCTGCTTTGGCTTTGGCGATATCGTCTGGCGTGATCTTGTCGACGCTGTAGCTGGTGATCACTGTTTCGCCGATTTTGATGGTGGCGGGCGTTCCAGCGGGTGCGGCGGCGTTGTCGTAGCTGACCGACGATGCAGCCAGCTTTTGCTTGGCCAGATCACAGGAGCTGGTGAATTTCGCCACACCGGTCGGGTTGAACTGGAACGAGCATTCGTTCGGATCAGCGGTCACCACGACTTTGTTTTTTGCCTGAGCAGCTGCGAGATCAGGGTTCGCCGCGTTCGTCAACATGGCAAACACCGGGAAGTAGGTAACCACACCCAGCAAGCAGCCCAGCATGATGATCAGCTTACGGCCAATTTTGTCCGACAGCGCGCCGAAAAAGATGAAGAAAGGCGTGCCGATCACCAGCGAAATTGCAATCAGAATGTTGGCAGTGGCGTTGTCAACCTTGAGCGAGCCGGTCATGAAGAACAGCGCGTAGAACTGCCCCGTGTACCAAATGACCGCTTGACCAGCGGTGAGGCCGACCAGCGCGAGGATCACGATCTTCAGGTTCTTCCATTGGCCGAACGACTCGGTCAGTGGTGCCTTTGAAGTTTTACCCTCTTCCTTCATTTTCTGGAAGGCAGGCGACTCATTCATCGACAGCCGAATCCACACCGAAACGCCGAGCAGAATGATGGACAAGAGAAACGGCATGCGCCAGCCCCAATCGGCGAACGCGGCCTCGCCAATGGCGGTGCGCACACCGAGAATGACCATCAGCGACAGGAATAAACCGAGCGTTGCCGTGGTTTGAATCCACGAGGTGAAAAGTCCCCGTTTGCCGTGCGGTGCATGTTCGGCCACATAAGTTGCCGCACCGCCGTATTCGCCGCCGAGCGCCAAGCCTTGAAGCATGCGCAGGATGATCAGAATAACCGGAGCGGCAACGCCGATCGAGGCATAGTTGGGCAGCAAACCCACGATAAACGTCGACACGCCCATGATCAGGATGGTGACCAAGAACGTGTATTTGCGGCCGATCATGTCGCCCAAGCGACCGAACACCAGCGCGCCGAAGGGGCGAACGATGAAGCCTGCCGCAAACGCGAGCAGCGAGAAAATCGTGCGCGATGCAGGATCAAGTGCCGAGAAAAACTGGTTCCCAATGATCACGGCGAGCGTGCCGTACAGATAAAAGTCGTACCACTCGAACACGGTTCCGAGTGATGAGGCGAAGATGACCTTCTTTTCCTCTTTGGTCATGGGGCGCGATGCGTCCCCGGCCAGCATTGCAGTTGCAGTTGCAGTTGCCATAATTAACCCCTCCTCAGGTGAACAGACTGGGCGCGAGAGTATAGGAATTTCAAACGCCCTTTTTCACGACTCATGAATACATCGGCGGACGCACGAGCGGTCAAACGTGAGCCAATGCTCTGAAACCCCTCTGTTTTCTCAAAATCGGCGGCGAATGGCGTGTGATTTCGACCCCATCGCCCCATGCGCGCGTTTGCGCGTGCTCCGGTCGAGCGCCTCCTCCAGCGCTGTCCCAACCCAGTCCGGTTTGGTGAATCACGCCACCTGCAACGGATCCACCCGCGCGGTCAGCGCGCGCGGCGGCAGCTGGGCGCTACGGCTGGGCGGAAGACGGGCGGCGACGTGATCGCGTCCGGGGTGCCGGTGTCGTTGGTGGCTTCCGGATGGTCTTATTCCGTTTCTAAATCAATAGGAGACTAGGCGCGACGACGCAGACAGTGCGTTAGCACGGCAAGGAGGAGCAACGACGTATCGTATTGATTTAGAAATGGCATTACACCCGATCAAGCATCAGCGCATGCAGATGAATGTTCAGGCTGGCGGTGGAGGCGAAACGCTGGATCAGGGTGACGACACCGGTCGCAGCTGGTGTATGCGGGATGCCGGTCTGTTTGAACAGAAACGTGGCAATCGCCCGATGAATGATCTGTAATTCCGGTGCGAGCAATACGGAATGGGCGGCGAACAGACGTCGCAGTGGAGTCGCGCCTTGTGCTTCGTCAACCAACCATCGATGCCGGACTAGGCCGGAGCGTTCAACGCCGCAATCGTGCGATCAGCCCCGCCGCGCCCAGCACAACGGCCAAGATGATGGTGTTGGAAACCAGCCCTGCGAGGATGGCATCGGTGAGACTTGCCGACGCGCCTGGCATGGTGAGAGGCAACATGGTCGCCACGAAGATCACACCCAAGACCAAAGGAAACACACGCCCCGTCACGGCAGCGGTTCTGCGCATCGTGACCACCAACGCGATGATCAGGCCGATACGGAAGAGGTCGGTCAATTGCGAAAGCACAAGATCTGTCAAAGCGGCATTTCCCTTTCCAAATGCGTGCCTGGCCGGGGCCTCAACGAGACCTCGGCCCGGCTAGTCGACATGTGCCTATTTGGCGCTGTCGCCCGCGAAGATGTCCTTCTTGTGGGTGCCACCCGGAACGAACAGCGTACCTACCACCACGGTCATAACCGCAATCACGATGGCGTACCACAGGCCAGAGTAGATGTTACCGGTCTGCGCGGAGATCGCGAAAGCAGTCGCTGGCATCAGGCCACCGAACCAGCCGTTACCAATGTGATAGGGCAGGGACAGCCCCGAGTAACGAATGCGAGTCGGGAACAGCTCGACCAGCATGGCGGCGATCGGGCCGTAGACCATCGTCACCAGAATCACGAGGTAAGTCAGGATGGCGATGATCGTCAACTTCTGTGCAGTGAAGATGTCGATGAAGTTCTGAGCCTTGGCAATGGTCGTGTTATCGGCCGGCACCATGGGGTAACCCGCCTGCTTCAGCGCTGCGTTCAGGGTTGAGTCAAAAGTGGCCTTAGCCTTCTTCAGCTCGTCACCGGTCAGCTTGCCGGCGTCATACGACGGGATGACCGTTTCGCCAACTTTCACCACTGCCAGTGCGCCAAGGGCCGCGCCTTCCACGGTGTTGTAGTTCACCGAGGTCCGTGCCAACTGCGCCTTGGCGATGTCGCAGGAGGACGTGAACTTGACGGTTCCAGTGGGGTTGAACTGGAACGAACAATCCTGCGCGTTCACGGTCACCGTGACGGGCGTCTGGTGCGCTTTGTAGATCGCCGGATTCGCGGTCTTGGTGAGGAAGCCGAACACCGGAAGGAAGGTGACAGCAGCCAGCAGGCAGCCCGCCAGGATGATCGGCTTGCGGCCGATACGGTCCGACAGTGCGCCGAAGACCAAGAAGCCGCCCGTACCCAGAATCAGCGACCAAGCCACCATGACGTTGGCGGTGAAGCTGTCGACCTTGATCACGTTCTGCATGAAGAACAGCGCGTAGAACTGACCGGTGTACCAGACCACGGCCTGACCCGCGACGAGGCCGAGCAAGGCGATGAGGGCGATCTTGCCGTTCTTCCAGTTGCCAAATGCTTCGCTCAGCGGTGCCTTGGAAGTGCGGCCCTCTTCCTTCATCTTCTTGAAGGCCGGGCTCTCGTTCATTTGCAGGCGGATGTAGAGCGAGATTATCAGCAGGAAGATCGAGCCGATGAAGGGAACGCGCCAGCCCCAGGCGTTGAATGCCTTGACCATCGTCGGCTTGCCGTCCGCCATCAACACCGCCACGCCGTCCTTCAACAGCGGCACGTCGGGGAAGGCACCGTTGACGTAGCCCTGCACCGCCAAAATCACGATCAACGACAGCAACAGACCCAGCGTCGCCGTGGTCTGGATGAACGCCGTGAAGTAGCCGCGCTGGTTGGCCGGAGCGTGTTCAGCCACGTAGATTGCAGCACCACCGTACTCGCCGCCAAGCGCCAGACCTTGTGCCATGCGCAACAGGATCAGGATGACCGGAGCGGCAACGCCCCAACTTTCGTAGTTGGGCAATATGCCAACGAGGAAGGTCGAAATGCCCATGATCACGATGGTTATCAGGAACGTGTACTTGCGGCCGATCATGTCGCCCAGCATGCCGAAGACCAGTGCGCCGAACGGCCGCACGATGAAGCCAGCTGCGAAGGCGAGCAGCGCAAACACGTTGCGGGTGTTTTCGGGGAAGGCGGTGAAGAACTGGGCCCCGATGATGGCGGCCAGTGCGCCGTAGAGGTAGAAGTCGTACCACTCGAAGATCGTCCCGGCGGAAGAAGCCGCGATCACCTTCTTCTCTTCGGCCGTCATCGGTCGGGACCGTTCCCGCACCGCTGTTGTCGTCGTATCCATTGTTGCCATTCGGCATGCTCCTGTTGTGTCTGAGATGGTGGCTGCCGAGATGGCGCACCGTACACCGG
>JANNYE010000039.1:0-26234 GCA_031409935.1 Burkholderiales bacterium
GCCGAAACCAACCGTCATCCGTTTGACGTGGCCGAAGGTGAATCTGAAATCGTCGCGGGCTTCCACGTTGAATATTCCGGCGTGACGTTCGCAATCTTCTTCCTCGCCGAATACGCGAACATGATTTTGATCGCGGTGCTGGTCGCGGTGATGTTCTTGGGCGGTTGGCTGTCACCGCTGCCGATCACCAACGAGCTCGCCGTGTTCGGCATGAAACCATTTGCCGATGGCTTCTTCTGGCTCGCGGCCAAAGTGTTCTTCGTGCTGTTCTTCTTCCTGTGGATTCGTGCGTCGTTTCCGCGCTATCGCTATGACCAGATCATGCGCCTGGGCTGGAAAATCTTTATCCCCGTCACACTCGTCTACATCGTGTTCCTCGCGATCATCATGCAGACGCCGTGGGCTTCGGCATTCCACTAGGAGCGGGTTGACATGATCGCATCCGTAAAGCACTTTTTCTCGACCTTCCTGTTGTGGGAGTTGCTCAAGGGCCTCTCGATCACCGGGCGCTATTTGTTCGCGCGCAAGATCACGGTGCAGTTTCCCGAAGAGAAAACACCGCAGGGCCCGCGCTTTCGTGGCCTTCATGCGCTACGCAGGTATGAAAACGGCGAAGAGCGGTGTATCGCATGCAAGCTTTGCGAGGCCGTGTGCCCTGCAATGGCCATCACTATCGAATCGGAGGTTCGCGACGATGGTTCACGCCGCACAACACGTTACGACGTGGACCTCACCAAGTGCATCTTCTGCGGCTTCTGCGAAGAGAGCTGCCCGGTGGATTCCATCGTTGAAACACGCATCCTTGAGTATCACGGTGAAAAGCGCGGTGATCTGTACTACACCAAAGAAATGCTGCTTGCTGTCGGTGATCGTTATGAAAAACAAATTGCGGCCGATAGAGCCGCTGACGCGAGGTTCCGCTAGCGCGGTGACTCCCCATGCCTGAATTCGCCACTATCGTTTTCTACGTTTTCTCCGCCGTGATGCTGTTTGCAGCGTCATGCGTCATCAGCGTCAAAAATCCGGTTCATGCTGCGCTGTTTTTGGTGCTCGCGTTCTTTTCTGCGTCGGCGCTGTGGATGCTGCTGAAGGCCGAGTTTCTCGCTATCGCACTGGTACTTGTTTACGTGGGCGCGGTGATGGTGCTGTTCCTGTTCGTGGTGATGATGCTTGACATCAACGTCGAAGAACTGCGCAAACAGTTCCGCAGCTATCTGCCTGTGGGTCTTCTGGTGGGCGCTGCGGTGCTGGTCGAAATGGTCTTGCTGCTCAGTCTGTCATTTGGCAAAAAGACCGGAACAACGGGCGGCACCAATGCAGTCGTGATCGACGGCAGCAACACCAAAGCGCTCGGCATTGAACTGTTCACCAAGTACATCTACGCCGTTGAAATTGCCGGCGTGCTGCTGCTCGTAGCCATCGTTGCCGCAATCGCATTGACGTTGCGTGATCGTCGCGAAACGCGTTATCAGAACCCTGGCGAGCAGGTACTGGTCAAGCGCAATGATCGTCTGCGTATTTTGAAGATTGCTTCCGAAAAGCCAACCGCTGCCGAGACGCCAGTCGCCGCCGCTGCACCTACCGCAGGGGCGACCAAATAATGTCCTTTGAGCCAACCCTCAATCACTACCTGGTCGTGGCAGCCTTTCTGTTCACCATCAGCATCATCGGCATCTTCATCAATCGCCGCAACGTGATTGTTTTGTTGATGGCCATCGAGCTGATGCTGCTGGCCGTCAATCTCAACTTCATCGCGTTCGCAAGCTATCTGGGCGATCTCAGCGGGCAAGTATTTGTATTCTTCATCCTCACTGTGGCGGCGGCCGAATCAGCCATCGGCCTCGCCATTCTCGTGGTGCTGTTCCGTAACGTCGGCTCGATTGACGTGAATCAAATCGGCAAGCTAAAGGGGTAGGACGCTTTGAAACTTACCTATCTCATCGTCCCGTTTGCGCCACTCATTGCGTCCATTCTTGCCGGTTTGTTCGGCAAAAAAATCGGTCGCAGCGGCGCGCATTGGCTCACCATTCTTGGCGTGCTGGTGTCGTTCATCGCGTCGTGCGTTGTGTTTGCTGATGTGCTCAAAGGCAACACGTTTAACGGCCCGCTCTACACCTGGATGGTGTCTGGTGGCATTCGTTTTGAGGTCGGATTCCTAATCGACACACTGACTGTCACGATGATGCTGGTCGTGACGTCCGTGTCGCTGATGGTGCATATCTACACCGTCGGCTACATGCATGACGACCCCGGTTATCAGCGCTTCTTCAGCTACATCTCGCTGTTCACGTTCTCGATGTTGATGCTGGTCATGAGCAACAACTTCCTGCAGTTGTTTTTCGGTTGGGAAGCCGTGGGTTTAGTGTCTTACCTGCTGATCGGTTTTTGGTACAAAAAACCAACGGCGATCTTTGCCAACATGAAGGCGTTTCTCGTCAACCGTGTGGGCGACCTAGGCTTCCTGCTGGGCATCGCGCTGGTGCTTGCGTACACCGGTAGTCTTGACTACAAAACAGTATTCGAAAAAGCACCGGCGCTCGCAAATATTTCCATCATCATGGGGCCGTTCGGTATTGTCTCGCTGATGACCGCAACGTGCATCCTGCTGTTCATCGGCGCGATGGGCAAATCGGCTCAAGTGCCGTTGCACGTGTGGCTGCCGGACTCGATGGAAGGCCCGACTCCGATCTCAGCGCTGATCCACGCGGCAACGATGGTGACGGCTGGCATCTTCATGGTGTCGCGCATGTCGCCGTTGTTTGAGATGTCGACGACTGCGTTGTCATTCGTGTTGATCATCGGCGCGACGACCGCATTGTTCATGGGCTTCCTCGGCATCGTGCAGTACGACATCAAGCGCGTGGTGGCGTATTCGACGCTGTCGCAATTGGGTTACATGACCGTCGCACTGGGCGTGTCGGCGTACAGCGCGGCGATGTTCCACCTCGTGACGCATGCCTTTTTCAAAGCCTTGCTGTTCCTCGCTGCGGGATCAGTGATCATCGGCATGCACCACAATCAGGACATCCGCTATATGGGTGGCTTGAAGAAGTACATGAAGATCACGTGGATCACATCGCTCATTGGCTCACTCGCGCTGATCGGTTTTCCGCTGTTCTCCGGTTTTTACTCGAAGGACACCATCATCGAGGCCGTTCACGAGAGCAAAATATTTGGCCATAGCTACGCCTATTTCGCCGTGATGGCCGGTGTGTTTGTCACTGCGTTCTATTCGTTCCGCATGTACTTCCTCGTTTTTCATGGCAAGGAGCGGTATGACGAAGCGCCAAAGCACACAAATGAGGACGACCATCATCATGACGATCACGGACACGGCAGTCACGCGGAGAAGCCGCACGAGTCGCCTTGGGTCGTCACGGTACCGTTGATATTGCTCGCGATCCCGTCTGCCATCCTAGGTTACTTCGGTGTTGAAGAAATCGTTCATGGCGATTGGTTTAAAGGCGTGATTGCGGTTACGCAAGCGCACGACACGATCGCGGCGCTCACCGCGAAGTTTCAGGGCCCGTTAGGAATGGCTATTCACGGCCTCTCCACATTGCCTTTGTTGCTGGCGTTGCTTGGCATCGCGCTCTCGTACTATCTGTATGTGATGAACCCAGCGCTGCCCGCCAAATTGCGTAAGCAATTCAGCGGCATCGTTACCGTCCTCGAAGAAAAATACTACTTCGACCGCTTCAACGATTTCTTCTTCGCTGGCGGTGCACGTAAATTAGGCGAAGGGTTGTTCCGCTACGGTGATCGCGCCATGATTGATGGCGCGATGGTCAACGGTTCAGCCAAGGGCATTGCCATGCTTTCCGGCGTGATGCGCCATCTGCAAACGGGGTACGTTTATCACTACGCATTTGTCATGGTCGCTGGCGTGCTCGCCTTCCTGACTTGGCTGCTGCTGCGGTAGACCTTAGAGCGCGACCGCAAGAAACTACAAAAACACATCATGCTGCTCTCACTATCCATCTGGATCCCCATCCTCGGCGGTCTCGCTACCCTGACGACCGCAGGCGACAAGCACGGCTCGACCACGCGCTGGATCGCGCTTATCGCTGCGGTCGTGGGCTTCTTGGTCACCGTCCCGCTCTACACTGGATTTGACCCGACCACCGCCGCGCTGCAATTCGTTGAAAACGTTCCCTGGATCGAGCGTTACAAGATCAATTACTACCTCGGCGTTGACGGCATTTCGATGTGGTTTGTGCTGCTCAACAGCTTCACCACCATCCTCGTGGTCGTCGCCGGTTGGGTGGTGATCGACAAGCAACCCGCGCAATATTTCGCGGCCTTCCTGATCATGTCCGGCCTCATCAACGGTGCGTTCGCGGCGGCTGACGGCATTCTGTTTTATGTGTTCTTCGAGGCCATGCTGATCCCGATGTATCTGATCATCGGCATCTGGGGCGGGCCGAACCGGCTGTATGCCGCGATCAAGTTTTTCTTGTACACGCTGCTCGGTTCGCTGCTGATGCTGGTGGCGCTGATTTATCTGTACACCATGACCGGCGGCAGCTTCACCATTGCTGATTTTCACAAAGTGCCGTTGGGTAAAACGCCGCAATTGCTGCTGTTTGTCGCGTTCTTCCTCGCGTTCGCGGTGAAGGTGCCGATGTGGCCGGTTCACACCTGGTTGCCCGATGCGCACGTTGAAGCTCCGACCGGCGGCTCGGTGATTTTGGCGGCGATTACGCTCAAGCTTGGCGCCTACGGCTTTCTGCGGTTCATACTGCCCATCGTGCCTGATGCGTCGCACATGCTGGCCCCGTTTGTCGTGGCGATTTCGTTGATTGCCATCGTGTACATCGGCTTCGTTGCGCTGATTCAGACCGACATGAAAAAGCTGGTCGCGTATTCGTCGATCTCGCACATGGGCTTCGTCACGCTCGGCTTCTTCCTGTTCGTAGGCGGGCAGGGCAGTGCGCTCGGTATCGAAGGCGGCTTGATGCAGATGATTTCGCACGGCTTCGTCTCCGCTGCGATGTTCCTGTGTATCGGTGTGCTCTATGACCGCCTGCACAGCCGCAACATCGCGGATTACGGCGGTGTGGTGAATGTGATGCCCAAGTTCGCGGCGCTGTTCATGCTGTTCGGCATGGCGAACGCCGGGTTGCCGGGCACGTCGGGCTTCATCGGTGAATTCACAATCACGCTGGCGGCCGTGAAGCAGGGCATGTTCTGGACGGCCGCCGCAGCGGGCCTCGCGCTAATCCTCGGCGCGGCCTACACCTTGTGGATGTACAAGCGCGTGATTTTCGGCGAGATTGGCAACGACCATGTTCGCGACATGAAGGATCTCACGCGGCGTGAGTTCTGGATGTTGGCGCTGGTTGCCGCCTGCGTGCTCGGCATGGGCCTGTACCCCGCGCCGTTCACCGAAGTCATGCACACCAGTGTCGACGAGCTGATCAAGCACGTTGCGCGTAGCAAGCTGTAATGAAGCCTGCGATGAAATCATCATTTGTTCTCAACACCCCTGTCATTCTGAGCGCAGCGAAGAATCACGTAGCACCCACACCTGTGTCTCGATTCGCATGCGGTCGCGGCACGCCTAATGATCCTTCGCCGTTGGCTCAGGATGACAGCCGCGTATGAAAGACATCCTTCTCGTTCTCCCCGAAATCGTCCTGCTCTCGCTGGCGTGCGTGATCCTAATCGCCGACCTGTTCGTGAACCGCAATCAAAAGTGGTTCACCTACGCCTGCGGTATCGGCGCGCTGTTGTGGACGGCGCTGTACGTGTTCGTGCCTAACGTAGCATCCGCGCCGGTAGGAAGCCTAGCGCGCGAAACTGCATTCAGCGGACTGTTCGTGGCCGATGGCGTATCCACCGTGCTCAAACTCGCGATGCTGCTGTCGGCTGCGGCAGCACTTGCGTACTCGTGGACATACCTCAAAAAGCACCACCTAGACAACGGCGAATTCGTAGCATTGGTGCTGTTCGGCACGCTCGGCATGATGGTCATCGCAAGTGCCGCGAGCATGCTCACGGCCTACCTCGGACTTGAACTGTTGAGCCTGTCTATGTACGCGCTGGTCGCACTGAAACGCGATGACAAGATCGCCACCGAAGCCGCGATGAAGTACTTCGTCCTCGGCGCGCTCGCCTCCGGCCTGCTGCTGTTCGGCATGTCGATTGTTTACGGCGCCACCGGCACGATCAGCCTCGGAGGCATCTCTGCGGCGCTTGCCAAAGCCAACACCACCGCAGTCGCGCTGGGCCTCATCTTCATCGCCGCAGGCGTGGCCTTCAAGCTGGGTGTGGTGCCGTTCCACATGTGGGTGCCCGACGTGTACACCGGCGCGCCAACTGCGGTCACCCTGATCCTTGCCACTGCGCCCAAGATCGCGGCCTTCGCGCTCGCGTACCGCCTGTTCGGCACCGGCCTCACGCCTGCGTCCGAGGACTGGTCGATCATCCTTGCGGTCATCGCGACGCTGTCCATCGTGCTCGGCAACCTGATTGCTGTTGCGCAAACCAACATCAAGCGCATGCTCGCGTACTCGGCGATTGCCAACATGGGCTTCCTGCTGCTCGGCTTCGTTGGTGGCGGCAAGGAAGGCTACGCGGCGGCGTTATTTTACGCGGTGGCCTATGCCATCACCGGGCTGGTGTCGTTCGGCATCCTCGTGTTGCTATCGGGACGCGGCGTCGAGATCGAAAACATCAGCGACTTGAAAGGCCTGAACCAGCGTTCGCCCTGGTACGCATTCCTGATGTTGCTTGCCATGTTCTCGCTCGCGGGTATCCCGCCAACTGTCGGTTTTTGGGCCAAATTGTCGGTCATCGAATCCATCGTCGGCGCGGGCTACACCTGGATCGCCGTGATCGCGGTGCTCGCCTCGCTGGTCGGCGCGTTCTACTATCTGCGCGTCGTTCGCGTGATGTATTTCTCGGAACCGGAAGAGGGCGCAATTGTGCTACCGAGTCGTGGCGAGACAGTGCTGATTTCCGTCAATGCGCTCGCGATTCTGGCACTCGGCGCGCTGCCCAGTCTGTTGCTTTCGCTCTGCGCTAAAGCGCTGCAAGCGAGCTAAATCGCGATACAGCTTTATCGTGAAAAGCCCGTTCAATATGGGCTTAGTGCAATAAATAGGTAAATATCGATAAATAGCGTTTTTGTGCTCCCCGCCTAGACAGCGCGCCACGTTCAGCGAAAAGCTGATAGTCATTCGGCAGATAAAAAACTCGCCGCGCAAACGCAGCGAACGAACCGCATCGCGCACCACCGATCAAGCAACAGCGACAATGCGCAATCCAATGTTGCGAAGGCCAGCCGTTGATGCTGTCATCCTGAGCGAAGCGAAGGATCGGCACCTATGCCGCATGATCCTTCGCTTCGCTCAGGATGACAGATCCGTTGCGTCTACGTTTTCATGACCGTTTTCGCTACAAAAAGCCCCCGAGGAGGACTCATGCCCGTGATCACCAACATCGAAGACCTGCGTCTGCTCGCCAAAAAACGCGTGCCGCGTATGTTCTACGACTACGCCGATTCCGGCTCGTGGACCGAGAGCACGTATCGCGGCAACGAGGCTGATTTTCAGTCGATCAAGTTTCGCCAGCGCGTCGCGGTCAACATGGAAAACCGCACCACCAAAACCAAAATGGTCGGGCAGGACGCGATGATGCCGGTCGCCATTGCGCCGGTCGGTTTGACCGGCATGCAGCACGCCGACGGCGAAATTCTCGCGGCAAAGGCCGCCGAAAAATTCGGCATTCCATTCACGCTGTCGACCATGAGCATCTGCTCCATCGAAGACATCGCCGCGAACACCACCGCACCGTTCTGGTTCCAGCTCTACATGATGCGCGACCGCGACGCCATGGTGCGCATGATCGAGCGCGCCAAAGTCGCGAAGTGCAGCGCGCTGGTGCTCACGCTCGACCTGCAGGTCATCGGCCAGCGTCACAAGGACATCAAAAACGGGCTGTCCGCGCCGCCCAAACCGACCATCGGCAACATCATCAATTTGATGACCAAGCCGCGCTGGTGCCTCGGCATGGCGGGCACGTGCCGCCACACCTTCGGCAACCTCGTCGGCCACGTCAAGGAAGTCAGCGACATGAAATCGCTGTCCGCCTGGACCAACGAACAGTTCGACCCGCGCGTGTCGTGGGCCGACGTGCAGTGGGTCAAAGAACGCTGGGGCGGCAAGCTCATCCTCAAAGGCATTCAGGATGTCGAAGACGCCAGACTCGCGGTCGAGAGCGGTGCTGACGCAATCGTTGTCTCCAACCACGGCGGCCGCCAGCTAGATGGTGCTGAAACCTCCATCCGCGCGCTGCCCGCCATCGTCGCAGCAGTAGGCGACCAGATCGAAGTCCACATGGACGGTGGCGTCCGCTCCGGCCAAGACGTGCTCAGAGCCTGGGCGCTGGGTGCGAAGGGTGTCTGGATAGGCCGCGCGATGGCTTACGGGTTGGGTGCGATGGGCGAGGCGGGTGTGAGCAAAGCGCTGCAAATCATCCACAAAGAATTGGATGTGAGCATGGCGTTTTGCGGGCACACGAACATTCAAAACGTTGATACGCGGATTCTTTTGCCGGGGACGTTTCCGGTGGCTTCGGCGACGGCTTGAAAGACGCGTGGGCAACAAGTTGCCCCGCTACATTGGCTTGCTAAATTTAGAGAAGCAATGTTTGGCGCGGGGCCTGCTGGGGCGGGGTAGGCAACGGCATGACAGCATTTTCAATACGTTGAAATATTCATCATTTTCGTCATCCCGGCGTAGGCTGGGATCCATGGTCGTCCAACGCGGCCAAGGCGGAACCAGAGCGGGTACTTTTTGCCACTGATGAACGCAGATCAACACCGATGAGTCGGTGAGATTCAACAGTATGTGTCGATAATGCCGGTAATGGCTTGATCGTGGGTCGAGGGTCGGTGTGATAGCCGCGTGTCGATGGCGTTGAGTTGTGAGGCCAGTTGCTTGTTGGCACTGAGCAGTCCACGCAGTTGAACAAAGGCGCGAAAAATATAGATGAATACTTCGACCGCGCGCACTGTTCAGCGCAGACGCCGCTTGCAGCGCGCCCTGCTCGGTGAAGGCAAACTGGAGCTTATGGCGCCTGCCACGTGTGCGGGTCGTGATGGTCTCGTTTGATGTCGCAATTTGCGACATCAAAGCATGAAATTCTTTCTCGTCAAGATTGGAACGTGAAGCCTGTAGGAAACCGATTGCTGTTGCGGCGCACCTGCTCGTTCAGACGTCGCGTTTCGATCTCCCGCCGCCGCACCGAACTGCTGACTGATCCCTGCTGAGAAGGCCGCTTTCAACGTGGATTGAATATTGCCACCATCGGCCAGTCGTTCTGCCGCCGCCGCAGCGAGCGGCCGCGACGAAGGCGTGACCAAGCCAAGCACGAAACCTTAACAAAGAGCCCGAACTGGCAACAGTTCGGCTCTTTTGCCATGCGTGGCAACCCGGATGCAGCAAAATACTGTGCATTAACACAGTATTCATGTCTGCCGCATCTAAGCCCAAACTCTACAACCCGCGCCATCCTGAGCGCACGCTGCTGTACCAAACGGTGGCCGAGCACTACGAAACATGGCTTGAGCTGGCCAGCGTAGGCCAGTTCGACGGACAGGGCGACCGCCGCACCCCCACGCCCTATGTGCGCAAGGCGTTTGGCAAATACCTCGAATGCGGCATCGTTGCCCACGGCTTTGCCCGCGCTCGCTGCGCTGACTGCGCGCACGACTACTTTGTGGCCTTCTCCTGCAAAGGCCGGGGTGTGTGCCCCTCGTGCAACACGCGGCGCATGGTGGAGACGGCGGCGCACTTACTCACTACGCAGACTGCGGTTGCCCTAACTTGCTCAGACCGTGGCGCTTTTTGCGCACTAAATCCATGCCATACTTCGTCTCACGTGGTTGAATTTCCTATCCGTGCGGCGTACACTTCGTGATACCGCCTTTGCTCGCCGCAACCCTAGCGGCGACGGGCCATTTTCTGGAGTTTCATGATGCGAAAGTTCTCATTTTGGCTCGTGTCGACAGCAGTCTTTTCGCTGTTCGGCTTCTCTGCCGTGGTTCACGCTCAGGCGACGCGAACCTGGGTATCAGGCGTTGGTGATGATGTCAACCCGTGCTCGCGAACGGCTCCCTGCAAGACCTTCGCTGGCGCAATCAGCAAGACGGCCGCGAGAGGTGAAATCAGCGTGCTGGATCCGGGTGGATTTGGTGCCGTGACCATCACCAAGTCAATCACCATTAATGGCGATGGCACGCTCGCCGGCGTTCTGGCGTCGCTGACAAATGGCATCATCATCAATGCTGGGGCAAGCGACGTGGTGGTTTTACGAAACTTGTCGATCAATGGTGCTGGCAATGGCATCAATGGAATCAGGATCTTGCAGGCCGGTAACGTACTCATTGACAATGTAACCATCACCGGTTTTACGACCAATGGACTGGACATTAAGCCCACCTCTGCCGGGCTTAACGTTGCGATCAAAAACGTCACGATTACCGACGTAGCAGGCATCGCGATCGTCGCCGATTCTGGCGGCCCCAGGCTCAACGTCACGATGTCCGACGTGAAAATATCCAAGTGCGGTACGGGTGTGAGTGCAATTGATGACACTCGTGTCGTGGTCGGCAGCAGTGTGATCACCTCATGCACGACCGGGATTTTGTCAGTGGCCACGGGCACGGCGCCGCGTGTACGGCTGAACAATTCGACAATCACGGCAAACGGTGTCGGACTCTCGAGCGGATCGGGCGGACAAATCATCTCCTATCAGGACAATCGTCTGCTCGATAACACCACGGACGGAACGCCCACTAGCTTCGCCAACCCCGGTTAGCGATTCAACCACCGCCCATACACCGAGCCCGGCCGTGGGTCTCTGTGTGGCGTATGCTCAAGGACGACAGTTGGGGAGTGCGAGCGGGCAGTTTCCTGCCATCGATGCTTGCGGCTGCTTCACCGCAATGTCAACCTGAGTCAAACCAGAGCCTGCGTCAGGAGCTGCACCACTCGCTCCTGCCGGACAGGCGGCAAACCGACCCACAACGGCAATCGGATCAGTCGCTCCGAATGCGCATTGGTGAAGTGCAGTGGATCATGCACGCGACCAAATCGTAGCCCAGCGGGTGATGAATGAAGCGGCACATAGTGGAACACGCAGTGAACCGCAACCTGCCGTAACTTCGCCAATACCGCTTGCCGGTTAATTTTTGGCGCGAGCAGCACGTAGTACATATGAGCGTTGTGTTGGCACTCCTTCGGGATTACCGTGCGGCGGAGCAAGCCGCTCGCTTCAAGCGGCACCAATGCGGCGTGGTAGCGATCCCAACTGGCCAGTCGATTTTGGGTGATTGCGTTTGCTTCTTCGAGCTGAGCCCCCAGAAACGCAGCAGAGACTTCGCCCGGCAGAAATGACGAGCCGACTTCCTGCCACGTGTATTTGTCTACCTCGCCGCGAAAAAAGCGACTCCGGTTGGTGCCTTTTTCGCGAATGATTTCCGCCCGCGTGGCTAGAGTGGGAGAGTTCACGAGCAACGCACCGCCCTCGCCGCAGGTCACATTCTTTGTCTCGTGAAAACTGAAGGCACCGAGGTCTCCGATGCTGCCAAGCGCGCGGCCTTTGTAACTTGACATCACGCCTTGCGCGGCATCCTCCACGACGGAGAGTCCGTGCCTGCGCGCGACCGCCATGATCGCATTCATTTCACAAGACACCCCCGCATAGTGCACCACGACGAACATCGCCGCCAACACCACAGCACCGTTCTGGTTCCAGCTCTACATGATGCGCGACCGCGACGCGATGGTGCGCATGCTAGAGCGCGCCAAAGCCGCAAAATGCAGCGCACTCGTGCTCACGCTCGACCTGCAAGTCATCGGCCAGCGTCACAAGGACATCAAAAACGGCCTCAGTGCGCCGCCACGCCCCACGGTGGCCAACGTGCTCAACCTACTCACCAAACCGCGCTGGTGCCTCGGCATGGCGGGCACACGTCGCCACACGTTTGGCAATCTCGTGGGCCACGTCAAGGAGGTCAGCGACATGAAATCGCTGTCCGCCTGGACCAATGAACAGTTCGACCCGCGCGTGTCGTGGGCCGACGTGCAGTGGGTCAAAGAACGCTGGGGCGGCAAGCTCATCCTCAAAGGCATTCAGGACGTCGAAGACGCCAAACTCGCGGTCGAGAGCGGGGCCGACGCAATCGTCGTCTCCAACCACGGTGGCCGTCAGCTAGACGGCGCAGAAACCTCCATCCGCGCACTGCCCGCCATCGTCGCAGCAGTAGGCGACCAGATCGAAGTCCACATGGACGGCGGCGTCCGCTCCGGCCAAGATGTGCTCAGAGCCTGGGCGCTGGGTGCGAAGGGCGTCTGGATTGGTCGAGCGATGGCTTACGGCTTGGGCGCGATGGGCGAAGCGGGTGTTTCGAAAGCCTTGCAAATTATTCACAAAGAGCTTGATGTCACGATGGCGTTTTGCGGGCACACGAACATTCAAAACGTTGATAAGCGGATTCTTTTGCCGGGGACGTTTCCGGTGGCTTCGGCGACGGCTTGAAAGACGCGTGGGCAACAAGTTGCCCATCCTACGAATCAAGGCTGGCACCGTAGCTCGATAATGGTTCGTCAAAAAAGCCGTAGGGTGGGCAACTTGTTGCCCACGCGTCGCGTAAACTCAAATCCATGTCGCACTTTCGACGTTCTCGCGTTACGGGCGGCACGTTTTTCTTCACGGTCGTAACGTATCGACGACAACGATTCCTTTGTGACGACGATGTTCGTCTAGCCCTTCGCGAATCAATTCTCCGCGCGCGCGAACAACATCCTTTCGAAATTGATGCTTGGGTTTTACTGCCCGATCACATGCACTGCATCTGGACGTTACCTAACGGCGATGCTGATTTTTCTATGCGCTGGAACGTGATCAAACGCGGCGTGACTCGACGTGTTGGTGCTCGGTTGCAACGCGCTGATTTGATGAACGAATCGAAAGCCGCGCATCGCGAATCCACACTTTGGCAACGGCGATTTTGGGAGCATCAAATTCGTGATGATGCGGATTATCACGCGCACATGGACTACATACATTTCAACCCAGTCAAACATGGCCTCGTCGAACGATTGATCGATTGGCCGCATTCGTCGTTTCATCGCTATGTCGCGAGCGGGGTGTACCCAGTCGATTGGGCAACGCCGCCCAATTCATCGTTGATTGGCGGTAACGTGGAGTGAAGCGTGGGCAACAAGTTGCCCACCCTACGATCTGCGTTCATCAGACCGAAACCGGCACCACGCCGCCTAGCTTTTCGGTGATTTCCCGCGCCGTGTGCGCCACCAGCGGGCCCAGCTTCAGGATGCGCTCATCGGTCAATCGGGCAATCGGTCCGGCTAACGAAATCGCGCCGAGTGGCTCGGCGAATTCGTCGTAAATCGGGGCGGCGACGCAGCGCAAACCCATCGCGTTTTCTTCGTCGTCGTAGCTGTAGCCGCGAGCGCGAATGGTGGCGAACTGCATCCGCAGTTTGTCGGGGTTGGTGATGGTTTTTGCGGTCAGTTCGATTAGCTCAGAGTCACGCAGCACGATGGCCAATTCGTCCTCAGGCAGCGCGGACAACATCGCTTTGCCAGAACCGCTAGCGTGCGCCGGGATGCGCGAACCGAGGCGCACCAGCATGCGCATCACCTCGTGGCATTGCACTTGGCCGATAAAGCAGGCGTAGGTGCCGTCGAGGATCGACAGGTTCGCGGTTTCGCCCGACGCTTCCATCAGCTTGCGCAAATACGCGTGGCTTTCGCCCGCGAAATCACGGTTAGAAACGAACGCGCAACCGACGCGGTACGTCTTTAAGCCCACGTACCAAAGCCCGTCTTCTTTCGACTGATACACAAAGCCCATGTCGGCCAACGTGTTCAGCAAACGATGCGCCGTTGATGGCGGCAAACTAGCGCGCTGAGAAATCTCGGTGAGCGTGATGCCGCCTTCGGTTTCGGCCAGTTTCTCAAGCAAAGTCAGACCGCGCGTCAGGCTCTGTACGCCGCCGCTCGTGCCGCTGGCTGAGTTAGCGGCACCGGACGACGCGTTACGACGCTGCGCGGGCGGGGCCAGTGGATCAGAGGGCAAATGAGCGCGAGGCGGCATGTTGGACTTGGGCAAAGAGTGCAGGAGAGAACGTGCTGCGCAGTCTAGCGAATTAGCGTCGCCGTACGCTACTTTGCCGCCGCTCGGTGGCTCCCTTCCTTGTAACAACGTAGCAATGAGACGCACATTGCAAAGGGGCTAGCGGGTGTTTTTGGCAAATATCGACCAGTGGCATAAAAACAGTCCAAGCCCTTGTTAAACGTGGCTTCCAGAAAAAAGCTGCTTAACTTCATTACGTCGAAATTAGCGTGAATACAAACCTCAGTTGCGCTGCCGAATCATCGGCTGCTGCGCTCGCAACGTCGACAATTCCGCCTCCAATGATCGCACTTGCTCAAGCAGTTGCAACGTCAGCGCCAAGGCGTGGCCGTCCAGCTCTAAATCGTCGCGCAGGCGGCTCGCTTTGCGCACCGTCACTACGCAATCAGCGCTGAATATCCACGGCACTTGCGGGAAGTTGCTGGGCACCAGCGCGCCGGCAAAAACCAGCTCGCACACCTCTGCTTCAACCAAGCCGGACAGCTCGACCAGATCGTTGACGGACACCGACTGTGTGGCGTTTAACCACAACACGTTATGCGGTTCAATGTGCATGATGTGCCTCGTTAAAAAGTGCGCTGCGTGGGTTGTAGGTGGACGCGTCGGCGAGCTCTTTGAACAGCGTTTGCTCACGCTCAGTCAGCTCGGGCGGCATCACAATTTTGACCACCGCGAACAGATCGCCTTCGCCGCCGCCGGGTTTGGGCAAACCGCGTTTACCAAGCCGCATGCGATGTCCGCTGTCGCTCGCCGCCGCGACTTTAAGATTGACGCGACCGGCCAGCGTCGGCACCACCACCGTCGCGCCGAGTGCGGCCTCCCACGGGGCGAGCGGCAAATCGATGTACAGATCATGGCTGTCAACCCGGTACAGCGGATGCGCTCGCAGTGCGATGTTTAAGTACACGTCACCATCGCGTCCGCCGTTCACACCCTTGCTGCCTTGACCGCGCAATCGCAAGCGCTGGCCGTCGGTCGCGCCCTTCGGAATGCGCGCTTCGAGCACGCGCGATTCACGCTTCATCTGGCCGCGCTCGTCATAGGTCGGCACGCTCAGATTCAAGCCCACTGTGGTGCCGCTATAGGCTTCCTCCAGCGTGATGAGGGCCGTGACATCAAAGTCCTCACCGGGGATCGGCCGATTGCTCTGCGCGCGTCCGCCGCCACTCGCGCCACCCGTACCACCACGCCCACGCGAAAAACTGGCAAATAAATCAGACAGATCAATGCCATCAAACGACGCTTCGCCAGCCGCGCCTTCCGCCCCGCCATCGCCAAATTGCGTCTTGAATTGTTCGCCCCAATCACGTGACGGCTGAAATTCTTCGCCCGCCGCGTGACTGCCCAGCCGATCATACGCCGCTCGTTTTTCAACATCCTTGAGCGTCGCATAAGCCTCCGCCGCGGCCTTGAATTTCTCCTCACCCGCCGGGTCTTTCGACACGTCCGGGTGATACTTTCGAGCAAGATTGCGATAAGCCTTCTTGATCTCATCCTCGCTCGCCGTGCGGGCGACGCCAAGGATGGCGTAATAGTCTTTGAATTTCATGAGGCAATCGGCGGTGAGCGAGTGTTTGGCGTGACGGCCATAGTAACGCTCGAAGGCGTTGCTGCAAATGACGTTCGCAATGATGAGCGCGACCAGCGCGAACCGGGACTTGTTCAGCGTTTCCCAGCGACAAGGCAATCCCTTCGAGCGCGCGATGCCCGAGTCGCGTCGCCTGATCGATGTACTCAAGCACAGTGCGACGGAAATCAGGCAGCACGGCATCAATGGGCATGAGGTTCGCGCCATGCAGCGGCACGCCCGCTTTCACGCGGGGATGCTCGTCCGGCAGCTCGGTGCCGAGCTACAGACCTTCCTTCCACGTTTTTGCCAATAACGCCGACCGGACGTCAACTCGCCGCCCAGCGGAAACCAGCCGCGCCACGCCGGCCCACCCAGCGTCATCACATACCGCGCCTTGGTTGCCTTAGTGGCCTCCGGCAGCGCGAAGAACTGATGACTTAGTTGCTCCAGCCGAAGCGCCAACGCCTCGTCAACGTCGTGGCCAACAACATAGAAAAAGCCATGCGCCTTGCAGGCATCCGCAATCTGCTGCGCAATCTCGCGCGCCAGCGCACGTAAATCGATGATGGGTAGTTGCGTCATGACAATCTGCTTTGGATCCGTTGTGTTTTCGCAGCTGATGATGAAGAACCGAGCACCTTGGGCGAGACGTTGTTCGCATACTCCGGATGGTGGTCGGGTTCGACTTGCAGCGCTACTTCAAGCGCTGTTCCTGAGGTGGCACAGCGGCCTCACGAAACCGGCAAGGCAACGATTGTGCGCATAGTAGCTTTTGCGTCTTGTCCTTATTACATGTGGGCTAACAGGCGCTTTAGGCAAAAGCCGACTTTTATATAAATCGCCGTCCATCCCCAACACAGTAGGGAATACACAGAAAAGCTGCTGGTTCGTGGACACGCGTTTCTTGCCTTTTGAGCGACCAATGAACTAATTTCCGCCAGTCAATATTTCTGTGAGCCAAGCTGGCCGGGTTAGGGGAGAATGCGGATGTGGATGACGCTCTGCCCTTGAGGGCGCGCGTCGCGAGCGACAAGTCGATTTATCGGGGGATAGTTTGGAGTCTTTGGAGGGAACTTCGCTGCAAATACATGCAGCACCGCCAGCGCTAACTTCGATTCGAAGTTGCACTCCAAAGGAATTTGGTGGTACCGCCGCACGGAATGGATTTGCGTACCAGGATCACATCGCTGCGCACTATTGCATCAAGATGCTTCTCGACCCCATGCTCAACGAGGTCTGGTGCGAAACGTACGACGACATCGTGCTCATTTGGGGGCAAAAAGACGGGGAGCTCGTCGAATTTGTGCAAGTTAAATCGGAGCTTCCAAGCGGCCTTTGGTCAATAGCCAAATTGTGCGAGCGGACGAAAACTGCAACTCGGCCCGATGGCGTTGGAAGTTCTCTCATCGAAACCAGTCTTAGTCGGGAAAACTGTTCAGAGCACTCGCGCTTTCGCTTGGTACTGGCCCGCCAATTTGATTCGGACTTAGAGTTGCTAGACCGAGAGTTTGGTCACGCAGATCGGTCAATTGACAATCCAAAATTTAAATTGCTCGTCGACGGCGTAGCGTTGAAGATAGCGGCGTTTAAATCGCCCAAGGGCAACGGGCACATGCATTGGCTAGTGAATGGTCGATGCTGGCACGTTGACGCCGAGGCGATTCGACCGATTAACCAGGCTGAGCTCCAATTGGCGCTGGAAAAAATAGTTGCCTTTGCTGACACCGCGCTCGTCCGATTTGTTTACGAGAATCTCTTGACGCTCGTGAAGACGGTGGCGGAATATAAGCAACCAGACTTACAGAAGAAAATGATACGTAGGCACGAGTTGGAAGCAAAGATCAAGTCTTGGCTTGATCCTTACCCACAATCTGGGGGAGATGAACGACTTGAGAAAAAATTGCTCGACGCTGGGTTAGATGCTGCATACGTGGAGGCGGCGAAGACATTGCGGCGTGCGTACATAAAAGTGCGCAGGAGTTCGGGTTATTTGAGCTTGAACGCTTCCCAACTCGACCACGTTGATGTGGCGATCCAAGATGAGTTGCTAACGCAGATGGCGGCTATGGATTCTTGCGAACTCACAGAGTCTGGAGCGCAATTTCATCTACGTTGCCTCACTGCGGTTAAAAAACCTGTTGGAATCTCCGAAGTTGTTATGGGTTCATTGCCTGCTGGCTATGAGCGTGGCTGCATGTATGAAATTACGGCAAGATGCCGTCACAGATTCACGCGACTGGCCGCATGAAAACGTTTGATGCTATTGGTCGTGTTTCTACATCTCTGCCGTTGGTAGCCGATGACATTGCCGAGCTTCACGCGGCACGTCTGCTGCTTTTGTTGAAGCATTGCGGGCAAGCTGGAAAGATCAACGGCTTGACGAAGCTTGCCAAGCTAGACTTCTTCGTGCGCTATCCAGAGTTTTTTAACCGAGTCGCAGCGCATCTCGGTAAGACAGTTTCAGCGCGTGGTGCTGCGGAAGATATTGAATCTCCGATGGTCAGGCATCACTACGGGCCGTGGGATAAGCGGTACTACCAAGTACTTGCATTCCTTGAAGGTCGCGGCTTAATTCGGGTCGAGAAGCGCGCATCTACCTACGAGTTTGCGTTAACCGCATTAGGTGAGTCGCGCGCCGAAACTATTTCACAAACCGAAGCGTTTTCAGCGCTCGTTCTGCAAATGGACAGCGTTCGAAAAATTCTGGGTCGAAAGCAGGGCAACCAATTAAAGAATCTGATCTACGAAGTCTTCGATACTGAAGTCAGAGATATGAAACTCGGAGCGATCATCCAATGACAGCAAGGAAGCTAAGAATCATTAGCGCTGAACGTTTCCCGAAGGAAAGCGAGCAGGATTTGCTGTTCCTTGATCCAGGGGTAAATTTGATTGTGGGCGATTTGAACGCTGGTAAGACCAAATGGATTCAAATGCTCGACTTTGTCCTTGGTGATTCTGACTCGGCCGAAAAGGCCTTCAATAAAGAACTAGCAGAGAAATACGACTCGGTAGTCGTCAAAGTTGACATCGGTGGCGTCGTTCACACTATCGAACGTCGATGGAAAGAAAAGAACTCCAAGACCAAAATATTTGTCGATGGAACGGCGAACACGGCTGAAGAGTTTTCTGTGTTCATGCTTGAGAGCTTAAATATTCCACGTATCGAACGACCGTCGGGCGATCCATACGACAGGGCGTGGATTGAGTTGAGCTGGCGCGAACTCTTTCGGCACATGTACAAATGGGAAGTGCCGTGGGGCGGCTTTGTCGAGAAGCAGCCACCGACGACCCGGTCCGCTTGCATTCTTCACTTCCTCCAATCGGCGCAACAAGCTTTTTTAGAGTCCTTCGGTACTCTCGTCCGAAAGCGCAAGGAATTAGCTCGCCTCAACGCTCAACGCGCTCTCTTCGCTGATGTTTTGCAGGATGTTGCATTGGATGTGTCACGCCATCCTGAAATGACTGTAGCCGTTACTCCAGAGTCCATAGCAGAAACGCGGAAGCGGCTAACGAATCAGTTGAGCGATCTGGATGCTCGACGAGCTGCAACCCTTGCGAGTGAAGATCAAAACGTTCGGAGCAAGAGCCCTGAATTTGACAGCGTCAAAGCGCGGCTTAACGCTCTTTATCATCGTGAGAGCGAGTTTGAGCGTGAAAGAAATGAGGTATCAGTGCGTCAAGCAGAGTTGACGGCATACCTCGCAAGCCTTAGGGCAGAACTCTCTCGGTTTGAACGTATCAAGGCTGGAGCTGCTGCTTTCGCAGACCTCAAAGTTACTCATTGTCCGGCTTGTGATCAAGATATCAAACCAGAACGCTTTGCTCCAGAGCTATGTCAAGTTTGCGGGCAGACCCACGCTGTGCATGAGCCCGATGAGCGTCGCAAGGCCACTATGCGAGTCGAGTTTGAACAAAGACAAATCCGTGACGAAATTGTCGAACTTGAGAACCTTGTCGCGTCCATCCACCAATCCAGTCGCGAGATCATCGACCGAATAGCTGAGGTTCAACGTGAAATTCTTCGCGATTCGGCGTTGATCGAAAGAGCGACTAGTTTGGCGGAGCGTGCTATTCCCCCCGACTTGGCAATAATCGATCAGGAGCGGGGCAAGCTTGATTCAGAACTAGAGCAACTTAATCGCATCGCCCAGTCGCTTAACCGCCGAACTGACATGAATGCTGCGGTGAGTACTTTGGAAGGCGAGTTGGTTGAGCTTGAGGCCGAAGCGGCAAGGAACCGATTCGCAGTGAATTATGAGGAATTGTCGACACTGCTTTCAGATCGCATGAACGACTACCTAAACGCCCTAAACGCAGACGCGTTGGCTCAATGGCAGTTCGGACGAATAAAGGTCAAACTTGATGATCGCGACATGAGCGTGAAACTCGGTGACGAGGATTGGATCAAGAGGGCAGGAGGATCAATTCAATATATTGTTCAATTGGCGTACCACTACGCGCTGTTTTCGTTGACTAGGAGTGGAACGTACAACTATCCGGGTTTTCTAATTATCGATTTCCCACCGCAACTCGCATCCGCAAAGGACTTGGGTAGCAGCGAAAACTACTTGATTGAGCCGTTCGTCAAGCTTTGCGCCGAGCCCCAGATGAACGGCGCGCAAGTAATCATCGCGGGACGCGCATTTAACAATCTCGAAGGTGTTAACGTGATTAGACTGGGAGTACCGATGGAAGCTCCTGTGCAGAAATTTGAAACTGAGTAGTCATAAGCGATCTATGCCGTGCGAGTTGACGCTTGGGTCGCCACTGCCAATGATCGCAGTCAGTGAACCCGCGTCACTATTCATATTCTCGGTACTGATACTTAACCAGCTTCAGTTCTCCTCAAGCACAGCACGGACGCGCGCTAATACATCATTAACGATGTAGTCTGGCGCGCGCTCGATTTTCCGGGGCTCGCGTGCGCTCACGTCCTTGCTGGTTGTCTGGTGACACAGCACTACGCCCTGCGAGTCGAGGCCAGTGCCGGAAAGGGGGACGGTAAATCCCATGTCGCGTGCGTACTCGCCGCCCTGGGTGATGGGTGCGATGAAGACCACGCCTGCTACGCGATTGAATTCGCGAGGCGAGAGCACTAGCACTCGACGGCGACCTCGTTGTTCGCGACCGGCGGTCGGATCTAGCGTCAATTCAATAATGTCGCCACGATCAACCTGAATGGGTCGCGCGGTTTTCCCGATCGTGACGCTCGGCACTCTGGTCCCACTGGTCATAGAGCCTCGCTACCCACGGGCGGCGCAGCATCGAACTCGCGATCAATGGGCAGCCCTTCCGCAGGCACCCGTGCCAGCAGTTCCTTGAGGGTGTAGCGTGGGGTGGGTCGAAGATCGGCGAGCGCTGCTCGAATCTTGCCCTGCATCGCGCGCAACGCAGGGTCGTTACGATGCGTTTTTATCTGCAAAGCGGCTTCCTGGTCGAGCTGCCGCAACGCACTCTCGCCAACCTCAGCACGTCGGGTGAGCGCATTGAAGCGGTCATGGCTCACCAGCACGGCGACCGGTTTGCCCTTTTCCACTGATCCGCGCACGATATGTACTTCGTTGTCCTGCGCCTGTTCCAGGGCATCTGAGAAGCGTTGTCGAACCACGGACGTGGGAATGCGGGTAGCGGTGGAATTCATGAGGGTCTCTAGGTACAGGGTAAATTGTAGCGTGCAACTGTAGCAACTTGTACAACTATGGCAACAAATACGACGACACCTATTCTTTGCCGAACAAACTTGCGGAGAATCGCTGCATTAATCTCCGCGTTGATGCGGAGATTAACAATGGTCCTATCGCGCAGGCCATCGCGGACTGGGCGCTTGGACGATCTGAAGATAGGTCGCCGCGCCTGTTTCGACATCCTGCAGCTTCACATAGGCCTCCTCCGCGTCCTTGGCTTTCTCCATGCCTTCCGGGGCTTTCGACACATCGGGGTGCTAATTTCGAGGAACGTTTCGATACGCTTTTTTTATCTCGCCTTCGCGCGTGGTGGGCGGCGTCTTGTTCAAACCCAATGGAACCGTGCAGAGCAAATCCAGTCTCACATACACTTGACATAAGTTTTATGAACTATCTGCTCCGATTTCGCCGATGTATTTTGCTGCTGCTGAGCGTGACGCTGAGCATGCAGGTGATGGCTGCTGCCTCGTTCGGCGCGTGCCATCGCGTGAAGGCGTTGATTGAGGTGCATCAGGCGGATGCACCGCCAGCGCATCACCATGACGATTCGAAGGCGCATCATGATGGATCGATGCATCACGCAGACTCCAGCGACAAAGCGCCAGCGAGCGACGGTGCTCGTGTCAGTTGCGCGGCGTGCGCGGCATGTCATTTATCTAGCGTGATTGCAAATGGTGTAACTGTCATGGCGGTTGTTCCGGTCGCGGGAGCCGCAACTTTTCCAGACACTGAAGTAGCTCGCGTACGCAACGTCGCGAGCGGGTTAGAACGACCGCCACGAGCCTGAACCCGCCGCCACCGCGATGCCTTCGCGGTGCGGATACACGCTCGTCCACGCAGCACAAAGCACTGCGTGCCCTTCGATCAATTTGATCACCCGTAAATCGCGGGTGAATCGTATTTCGAGGTTACTTATGTTTAAGTTTTCAGTCCCCAATCTGGGTGTGCGCCAAACATGCGTCACACTCGTCACCGCGACTTCCGCGTTGCTGGCAGGCATAAGCCATGCGCAGCACGATCACGCCGCAACTGCAACGCCAACGACGCCGCCAGTGTCAAGCCCGACGGCGCTTAAGTTCGATTCGGTGCTTTCTCGGTACAAGCCCATGACCGATCAAAAGCTCGGCTCCTGGCGCGAGGCCAACGATACTGTGACCCGAATCGGGGGTTGGCGCACGTATCTCAAAGAGTCGCAAACGCCGGATGTCGCGGCACCGACGCCCGCCAATGCGCCAGCCGCGCCCGCACCCGTTGCCCCGGTTGCACCGAGCAAGGCCAATCCACATGCTGTACATGGGGCCAAACCATGATGCCGTGTCCACCGGTACGAACGGGCAGCCTCAAGCGCACGCGTCTCGCACGAACGCTGGGTGCTGCGGCGACGCTCGGGACGCTGCTGCTGACAGGCTGTGCCACGGTTGACATCAATCGGTCGATTGCGCGCGTAAACCTTGACGCGGGCAGCGTCACGGCGGGCAAACTTAGCTTGGCGCAGTCCGAAGCTGACCGATTGGCTTCGCAAAGCAGCGCGAACGCGTTGCTCACGAAGCCGCTGACGCAGGACGCTGCTGTACATCTGGCGTTAATCAACAGCCCCGCGATGCAGGCGATGTTGGCGCAAAGTTGGGCCGACGCGGCGAGCGCCGCACAGACTGGACGTTTACCGAATCCTATTCTGACGCTGGAGCGATTGCGAACGCCGACCGAAACGGATATCGGTCGCATGCTTGCGTTCGGTTTACTAGACGTCTTAACTTTGCCGCAACGCTATCGCACGGCGACTGCAAGGATCGAACAGACGCAGTTGCAATTGACGACCGACGTGGTTGAAAAAGTAACGCAGGTGCGCCAAGCGTGGGTTGCCGCGCTCGCCGCCAAGCAGTCACTCAGGTACGCACAGCAGGTCAGCGACTCAGCAGAGGCGAGCGCAGAGCTTGCACGACGTATGCTCGCTGTCGGTAATTTCAACAAGTTGCAACGGGCGCGACAGCAGGCGTTCTACGCGGATGCGGCTGCGCAGTTGGCCAACGCTTCTCATTCGGCAACCGCTGCTCGCGAGGCTCTGGTTCGTGCGCTTGGGCTGACCGATGCGCAGGCGCAACAGTTGCAATTGCCCGAACGATTGCCAGACATTCCGGCGAGCGCTCGGACTGGCGAGGACGTGAGTAGCGCCGCAAGTCGCGGACGGCTCGACATCAAGATGGCGCAAGCAGCGTTGAATGCGACTGCCGTCGCGCAGGGGCTCAATGCGATCACCAGTTTTACCGACATCGAACTGACTGTGATTCGCAACACCAGCATCGAACGTGCTGACGGTCATCGCACCAATGCGCGCGGATTTGAGGTTGCAGTGAAGCTGCCGATATTTGATTGGGGTGGGTTGCAGCGTGACGCCATGAGCGCGCAAATGCTCGCTTCTGCCAATCGGCTAGAGGCAACGGTGCGTGCTGCGGGATCGAACCTGCGCGAGAGCTATTCCGCGTATCGCACCACCTACGACATCGCGAAGCACTACCGAGATGAAATCGTGCCGCTGCGCAAGTTGATAGCGGACGAAAACGTGCTTCGCTACAACGGCATGATCATTGGCGTGTTTGAGTTGCTCGCCGACTCGCGCGACCAGATTTCGAGCGTGATTGCCGCGATTAACGCGCAGCAGCAATTCTGGATGGCAGACGCAGCATTGCAGTCGTCAATTATGGGTAAACCGATGATGATGCAAAGCATGGGAGCCGCACCTGCTGCGGGTGGAGGCGGCGATGCTCCGCACTAGTCCGTTCATCTGTACGCGCGACTTGTCGCGACTAGCAGTCAATCATGCTGCAACGTGGGTCGCGGCAAGCCGCTCCTACACAGCAGGCATCGTACACAACGACGAAAAATTTTCAGGAAGTAAAGTATGAGTTCACGTCGAGATTTTCTACGCTCAGCCGGGATGGCGAGCATCGCAGGCGGCGCGGTCGCTGCGGCGTCAGTCAGTCGTGTCGCGATGGCTGCGCTGCCAGAGCCAGTAATGCAAATGAAGCCAGATACGATGCCGCCGCTCGTTCCTAAAACAGGGCGACCGTACAACCCCGTTGTTACGCTAAACGGCTGGACGTTGCCATGGCGCATGAACAATGGTGTTAAGGAATTTCACCTCGTTGCCGAGCCCGTTGTGCGCGAAATGTGCGAAGGCTTCAAAGCGCATTTGTGGGGCTACAACGGGCAAAGCCCCGGGCCCACCATTGAGGTTGTCGAGGGTGATCGGATACGCATTTTTGTCACCAACAAGCTCGGCGAAGTAACCAGCGTGCATTGGCACGGCCAGCGGTTGCCGAACGGGATGGATGGCGTTACCGGCCTCAATCAGCCGGGCATTGAGCCCGGAAAAACCTTCGTTTACGAATTCGTTGCGCGTCGTCCCGGCACCTTCATGTATCACCCACATGCCGATGAAATGGTGCAGATGGCGATGGGTATGATGGGCTTCTGGATCACGCACCCGAAAGAAAAACATCCGCTGATTGACGACGTGGATCGCGACTTCGTGTTCCTGCTCAACTCGTACGACATTGATCCCGGTGCCTATACGCCGAAGATCATGACCATGGTCGACTTTAATCTGTGGACATGGAACAGTCGCGTTTTTCCCGGTATCGACACGCTCAATGTGCGTCTGAATGACAACGTGCGTATTCGTATCGGCAATCTGACCATGACCAATCACCCCATCCATCTGCACGGCCACGAGTTTTTGATCACGGGCACCGATGGTGGCCCGACGCCGAAATCGAGCCGTCAGTACGAGGTCACCACCGACGTCGCGGTGGGGCAAATGCGCCAGCTCGACTTCCTGGCGGATGAGCCCGGCGACTGGGCGTTTCATTGCCACAAAAGCCATCACACCATGAACGCGATGGGACATAACGTGCCGACCATGATCGGTGTTGATCATTCCGGCATCGCCAAAAAAATTACCAACCTGATCCCCGATTACATGGCGATGGCCGAGCGCGGCATGCACGACATGACCGAGATGGAAATGCCGCTGCCTGACAACACCGCGCAAATGATGACCGGCACCGGCCCGTTCGGATCAGTCGGCATGGGCGGCATGTTCAGTATGGTCAAAGTACGCAAAGAACAGAAGCCGGGCGACTACTCAGATCCCGGTTGGTACAAGCACCCGCCCGGCGAAGTCGCGTTCGAGTGGACAGGAACGCTGCCAGATCCGGCCCGATTCAAGGCGGAGGCGAATGCGCCACTGCGCGGCGCGATGCCCGCCGAGCGCATGCCCGCCAAAAATATCGAAGTCCAAGTGCGCAAGCCAAAAAGCCACGGCAGCATGGGGCACTAGAGCGCACCCATACCCATCAGTCAAATGAACACATTACCCATGAAAAACATCACCCCCCTTATTGCGGCTGCACTGCTTGCTATGACGGCCTCCGCCCTCACCTATGCTCATGGCGAAGCAGACCATGCTAGGAAAGCCAGTGCGGTCAAGAAAGAGCAGAAGGACTGGGGCATTGCAGGCGATGCCAGGGCAGTCAAGCGCACCATTGTGGTGACGATGTCAGACACCATGCGCTTCACGCCCGACGTGATCGAAGTCAAGCAGGGCGACACCGTCAAGATCGTGGTCAAGAACGGAGGAAAGCAATTGCACGAATTCGTGATTGGCACGAAGAAGGAGCTCAATGAGCACGCCGCCCTCATGGTGAAGTTCCCGAACATGGAGCACGACGAGCCCTACATGGCGCATGTCAACGCCGGGAAGTCGGGCGACATTATCTGGACATTCAACAGGGTAGGTGACTTTGAATTTG
>JANNYE010000040.1:0-44208 GCA_031409935.1 Burkholderiales bacterium
GCGGCCACGACGATAGAGCTGCCAGTCTCGTTGTGGCGCGTCGTACGGCGTGAACATGCGGCGCTGCAAAATCGGGATGTACGCGGGCACAAAGTGTTCGGCCACCGATCGCATCAGCGCAAAGTTTTGCGCAAATCCAAACGCGCTGAAGTCATCGAAAAACGTGCCGCCGATGCCGCGCGGTTCCTGACGATGCTTCAAATAAAAGTAGTCATCGCATTGCTTTTTGAAACACGGAAAAATGTCTGCGCCAAACGGGTCGCATGCGGCTTTCGCCTCGCTGTGCCAATGCACAGCATCATTGATGAAGCCATAGTAAGGCGTCAAATCCATGCCACCGCCGAACCATGCGACAGACGCGCCTTCAGGCGGTGTGGCAATCAGAAAACGCACGTTCATGTGCGTGGTCGGCGCATACGGATTCAGCGGGTGAATCACCAGCGACACGCCCATCGCTTCAAACTTTGCGCCCGCCAGTTCGGGACGAACGGCAGTGGCTGACGGCGGCAATTTCGCGCCGAACACATGCGAAAAATTCACACCCCCGCGCTCAATCACGCGCCCGCCTTCGATCAGGCGCGAGATGCCACCACCGCCTTCGGGACGTTGCCATTCATCGCGAATGAAGGTGCCTCCGTCAACGGCTTGCAGCGCGTTAACGATGTTGTCTTGCAGTTTGAGCAGGAAGTTGCGGACGTTGGCGACGTCCTCTCGCGTAACGGGGGAAGACTCCGCGCTGTTCATCGTTTGATCGCTCTCCATCCAATGTCGCGGCGCATTTGCATCCCGTCGAACGCAATACCATCGGCCACTTCATAGGCGCGCTGCTGCGCAATTTTTACGTTGTCGCCGAGTGCGGTCACACACAACACGCGCCCGCCTGCCGTCACGACGTGCCCGTCACTCAAAGCGGTACTCGCATGGAACACATGCGCATCGTCGGGCGCAGCAGGCAATCCTCGAATCGCGTCACCTCTGCGCGGATTGTCCGGGTAACCGTGCGACGCCATCACCACGCCGAGCGCGACGCGGCGATCCCAGATCGCCTCCGCCTTGTCGAGCGTGCCATTAATGCCATGCGCTACAAGGTCAACCAGATCGGTCTTCAGACGCATCATGATCGGCTGCGTTTCCGGGTCACCGAAACGACAATTGAATTCAACCGTCTTCGGCTCACCCGCCTCGTTGATCATCACGCCCGCGTACAAAAAGCCGGTGTACGTGATGCCGTCTTTCGCCATGCCGCTGACCGTCGGCAAAATGATTTCGCGCATGATGCGTGCATGCATCGCGGGCGTCACCACGGGCGCGGGCGAATACGCACCCATGCCACCGGTGTTCGGGCCGAGGTCGTTGTCGAGCAGGCGTTTGTGGTCTTGGCTTGAGGCCATCGTCAACACATTTTTGCCGTCGACCATGACGATGAAGCTTGCCTCTTCGCCCGCCATAAATTCTTCGATCACGACGCGCGCGCCCGCTGCGCCGAACGCGTTGTCAGCCAGCATCATGTCGATGGTCGAATGTGCTTCCGCGAGCGTCAACGCGACGACGACGCCTTTGCCCGCAGCCAAACCATCGGCCTTGATCACAATCGGCGCGCCGTTGGCCTCAACGAAATCGTGGGCTGCACGGGCATCGGTGAAGCTCTCGTACGCAGCTGTCGGGATGCCGTGGCGCGTCATGAAGGCTTTGGCAAAATCCTTTGATGATTCCAGCTGCGCGGCTGCTCTGGTTGGGCCGAAAATTTTCAGACCTTCCGCCCGAAACGCGTCGACCACGCCCGCAGCCAGCGGCGCTTCCGGCCCGACCACGGTCATCGCCACTTTTTCGTTTTTGGCGAGCGCAACCCATTGCTCCACTGTGCTCGCCATCGCGTTTTCGCAATTCGGCTCAGCGAGTGTTCCAGGGTTGCCGGGCGCGACGATCACGTTTTGCACGCGCGGGCTCTGCGCGAGTTTCCAAGCGAGAGCATGTTCTCTACCGCCGCCGCCGATGACTAATACTTTCAACCTGAATCCCTAAATACTTTTCATTCGCACCAAAACTACGTTCGCACTGAGCTCGTCGAAGTGCTCACGACTGCGCTGGCTCGACCGTCATTTCTGTGCGCCGATGGCCTTCGACGAGCTCAGGCTGAACGGGAATGAAGTTACGTTCCTCAATGCCGGAAATGGCGAACGCCGGTGGTGACCATCGCCACGCCGCGTTCGTTGGCGGCGTTAATCACTTCCTCGTCGCGCATGCTGCCGCCGGGCTGAATCACCGCGATTGCGCCGACGTCAATCAACACGTCCAGGCCATCGCGGAACGGAAAGAATGCGTCGCTCGCTGCAACTGATCCCTCTAGAGACAAGCCCGCATGCTCGGCTTTTATTTTGGCAATACGCGCTGAATCAATGCGGCTCATTTGCCCCGCTCCGATGCCAAGCGTGCGCCCATCTTTGGCGAACACAATCGCGTTCGATTTCACAAACTGCGCAACCTGCCAGACGAACTGCATGTCTTTGAGTTGTTGCGCCGTGGGCGCGACTTTGGTTACCACTTTGAGGGACGCTGGATCAAGTTTGTGCGTGTCGGCGCTCTGCACCAGCAAGCCGCCGCCGACACGCTTCATCTCCAGCACATTCGCGCTTTCGAATAAACTTTTGATCGGCACGGTCAGTACGCGTACGTTGACTTTTTTGGACAGCAACTCAAGCGCTTCTGGCGTGTATGCAGGTGCAATCAACACCTCAAGAAATTGCTTGGCCACCGCTTCAGCACAGGCCGCATCGACCTCGCGATTGAAGGCGATGATGCCACCAAACGCAGACGTTGGATCAGTCGCCAGCGCGCGGTTGTAAGCGTCCAGCAGCGTATCACCCAATGCCACGCCGCACGGGTTCGCATGCTTCACGATCACGCAACAGGTGTCATCAAACGCACGCACGCAATCCCACGCCGCATCTGCGTCACCGACGTTGTTGTAAGACAGCTCCTTGCCCTGCAATTGCGTGTATTTCGACAACGATCCGGCGGCGGGCGTTTCGTCTCGGTAGAAAGCCGCGCTCTGATGCGGGTTCTCGCCGTAGCGCATGTCCTGCGCCTTTGTCCACTGCATCGTGAGCACATCGGGGTATGCACGCGGCTCGCCTTCGAGCTCACGGCAGGTCAGGTAGTTGCCGATAGCAGCATCGTAGGCAGCGGTATGGGTGAATGCCTTTTTCGCGAGTGCGAAGCGGGTCTTGCGTGACAACGCGCCAGCGCTCGCATTCATTTCGTCGGTGAGTGCCGCGTAGTCGCTACTGTCGACCACAATGGCCACGCCTTCCCAGTTTTTTGCTGCCGCGCGCACCATCGTTGGCCCGCCGATGTCGATGTTTTCAATCGCATCTTCCAGCGAGCAGCCCGGCTTGGCAACCGTCTCGCGGAACGGATAAAGATTGACCACGACCAGATCAATCAACGGAATTTCTGCGGCTTCAACTGCACTCATGTGCTCGGACAACAGGCGATTAGCGAGGATGCCGCCATGCACTTTGGGGTGCAGCGTCTTCACGCGACCATCGAGCATTTCCGGGAAGCCGGTGTAGTCACGGACGTCAAGGACCTTCAAGCCCGCATCACGAATCAGCTTGGCAGTGCCGCCAGTGGAAAGCAGTTCAACGCCATGCGCTGCGAGCGATTGCGCGAATTCGAGCAGGCCGGATTTGTCGGAAACAGAGAGTAGGGCCCGAGTGATCTTGCGATTCATGAATCAGTCTTGCGCCAGTTTGATCTTGTGCTTGTCGAGCTTGGCGCGCAGGGTGTTGCGGTTGATGCCGAGCATCGAAGCCGCTTCCGACTGATTGCCTTTGGTGCGAATCAACACATCAGAAATCAGCGATTTTTCGACACTGCCGATCACCAGTTCGTACAGATTGTCAGCAGGCTCGCCATCAAGTTTGGCCAAGTAATCGCTGAGCGAATGACCGACGGCTTCAGCAATGGCGGCGTGGCCGTTTAGTTTGGGACGTTTCATTGTTGTTGTTCTCTCGTTGAGTGTTGTTCTAGTGTGTTGTGGCAGTCGTCAAACCGTACGCGCTATGTTCAACGTAGGGCTCGAGCGGCAGTCGATCATGAAAATCGGCAAGATGTGAAAAGTAGGCAACCACCGCAGCAAGTTGCGCGCCGCTATCAGTCAACACGTTGAGCTGATCGCGAAAGTCTTCTGCCCCCGGCAAGCCCTCGGTATACCAGCCAATGTGCTTGCGCGCACTGCGCACGCCCGTATCACTCCCGTACAGCGTGTAATGGTCTTCGAGGTGGCCCTGCATGAGCGCGGCAACGTCCGAAACCTTGGGCGCGGGCGGTATGTCACCGAAATCAAAGTAATGCGTCGTGTCGCGAAATATCCATGGTCGTCCCTGTGCCGCGCGCCCGATCATCACGGCATCCGCGCCGGTGTAATCGAGCACGGCTTTAGCCTTTTGCGGCGAGTCAATATCGCCGTTGGCAATCACCGGAATCGACACGGCCGCCTTCACCGCCTTGATGCTGTCGTATTCCACTGTGCCGTCGTCAAAGCCACAGGCGCGGCTGCGACCATGCAAGGTGAGCGCCTGAATGCCAGCGTTTTCTGCAATCTGCGCGATGCGGATCGCGTTGTTGTTCTCAGGGCTCCAGCCGGTACGTGTTTTCAACGTCACAGGCACGTCAACGGCCTGCACCACCGCATCCAGAATGCGCGCCACCAAAGCTTCGTTGCGCAGCAGCGCCGAGCCCGCTTCAACCCGGCATACCTTCTTCTTCGGGCAACCCATGTTGATGTCGATAATCTGCGCGCCGCGCGACACGTTGAAGCGCGCAGCATCGGCCATCACCTGCGGGTCACTGCCTGCGATCTGCACGGCAATCGGTGCGGCTTCGCCGTCATGATTCATGCGATGCATCGACTTTGGCGTCTGCCACAACTCCGGCTTCGAGGCGACCATCTCGCTCACGGCATAGCCCGCACCGAATTGCCGACACAACATGCGAAAAGGACGATCCGTAACACCTGCCATTGGTGCGATCACAAGCCGATTTTTGAGGGTATAAGGGCCGATGCGCAACATGAGTGTGCAGAAGAAAAGCGATGGGGGAATTTGAGCGGAGACGGGATTATAGCGGCATCAATGCCTGAAAATAAGGCACAGGCGCAACAAAAATTCGTCAACGCGTTCCGCTGGTGGCGCGAACGTCGGCACGGCGCGCGCGTAACCGCGCAAAGCATAGCGATGGCCAACAAGAAGCTCTATGTTCAGTGCAGCTTTGGTTCGTATCCTACCTTCGCAGGTGGGCATGATCGCTATGCAAATACTTTGCTCGCCATTAGACTCAAATGGTCAAGACAAACACTTGGGGGGCAGACATGGGTGTGAGATTCAAATTGGAGCATGCGAGCATCGTTGGGTGGCTAGCAAGCTCAAGTCACTCGTTCGGTTCAGGTGACGACTGGGACGATGAAGACTTTGATATGCACTACATGTTTCACCGACGTCATGGCCGCTCTCGTTACTCGGGTGATAGATATGCAAATCAACAAGACGATGTCCCGGGCGGTGATGAGCCGAACGGAAGCTGGGGTGCGCCGCGCGTGATGTTGAACGACATGACGGATTTTCTTGAGGCGTTACCCAATAGCGTTATGGCCCATGATGACCGCGACCGCTCAGCACTACGCGATTTGGCTGGCTTTGCGCGCAGACGCTTCGATGAATTTATGCAGCCTGAGGATCGTTCCCTGAACTTCTCTGGGCAGGAGGAGTTCAGGGAACAGCTAGTGTCACACGGAGCGCTACCTTCGCACAGCGTTGCCAATATTCTGCGCCCATTGAGACGATGGTTTGACGTTCCTCTCTACTTTATGCCGCTTGGTTTTTGGGGAAATCTCGAAGACTTCCGTCAATCGCCCGGTTACACGATGTGGCTGCTGTGTGGCGAGGATCACCGTGAGCTGGCGGGCAAGGACTTTTTGGATCCGTTTCCGATAGTGCAGACAGCACTTCGTGCAACGCGAGACTCGAAAGTCACCGTTTGTTGGACAGCGGATGGGCGCTCTGTGACCATCCCAGACCGTACCGCAACGCCGCGCGAATTGATGGAAATGTCGATGCAATCCCCACCATCGCGCTTATGGAGGCGGTTGCTTGAGTTGGATGCGCCGCCTGAGCGAGCGAATCACATCCTCCAGATCAGCGACCTGCACTTCGGCTCAAAGTTTGCTGGTCGGGAAAAGGTTGAATACGTCAAGCAACACCTGCTGGGACGCATCAAAGCATCGCGCCAAGCGGGGGACAAGGTGCAGGTGGTGATGACGGGCGATGCGATGGATTCGCCAAAACAAAAATATCTGGACGCATTCAATGCGTTCAATGATGACGTGTGCGCAGCATCGGGCGTCGAAACCGTCTTTATTCCGGGAAACCACGACAGTAAGCGAAAAGGGTTTTTACCCAATATTATTGGTTCGCCATCGGTATCGCTTCCTTGGAAAAAGGTCGTTCGCAGTGAGCACTGCAATGCAATATTTTTGTGTTTCGACACATCAATTGGCACCTCTTTAGCTAGAGGCAATATCGCCGATGCTCAGTTTTTGGAGGTGGCTGCAGAAATTGAACGCCAGGGCCTAAATGCCGACCACGACTCGTTTATGCGCATCGCATTGACCCACCATCATCCTTTCTCCAGAAGCGAGGACGAGACTGATGTGGTGCCGTTTCTCGGTCTCAAAGAGGAGCGGTGGCTACGCATGAACAACGGCGAGCAGTTGGTGAAATGGTGTGCGGGCAACCGAATTCCGTTAATTCTTCATGGACACAAGCACCATCCTCGCTTCATCGGTCAGGAGATCGAATCAGACGGGCGTTTGGTTACGGTGCGCGCCGTTGGCTGCGGCTCGACGCTCGGCGCGGAGGGCAAGCCGCTCTCGTACAACTGGTTGACATGGCAGTCGCAATCAAATCAGTGGGCCGTATCGTATTTCGCTGATCCGGGCGACGGGAGCGGATTCAAAGAGAAGCGACTGGTGGTCGGACAGAACGCACGTTGAGCGAAGGGTTAGCCGCGTGAAACCGTGTACAGCTTTACGCTGAAATACCTGCTGCATATGGGCAAGTCCGCATTTTTGTGTAAAGTCAACAGTTCGATTAAATCAGCCCCTCCCCCTTATGTAGAAAGGATTTCGCGGCAGAGCTATTACGATTTTCAAGGTTCCGATCAATCGAATTTGTCTCCATCCAAGAATTGGCTAACATGTTCATGTTGGCCATAATTTTCTGGGAGCAACCATGCAAACCGTTCCTGCTGTCAAAGCTCAAACCCGCTTCGGCGAACTCCTCGATCAGGCGCAGCGCGAGTTGATCGCGGTGACACGCTATGGGCGAACTATCGCGTACGTCGTGTCGGAGCACGACATGCGCGAATTGCAGGCTGGCATGCTGCGACGAAAAAAAGCCGCGAGCTGGGTGCGCGACTACGGCACCAAAGTTCTGTCTGAACGTGCGCCGGGGGTTAGCAATCCGACTGAGGCAGAAATGAGCGCTATCGTGAATGACCTTCGCACTTGAATCCAATCGTTCTTGATACGTCTGTACTCATCAGCTCGGCGCTTTTTCCAGGTTCGGTTCCCGATCAAGCAGTCATTTGCGCGTTTGAGGTGTTCGATGTGATAGCGTCGACGGCGATGCTTGATGAATTGCGGGCGTCACTCAGGAAGCCGCGCCATATTAAGTACGCCAGCGTGGAAGCGCGATTGAGCTACACCGATGCGTTTGAGGCGCAGGCTTTCAAGATCGCAGTGACCGATTCAATCGTAGCTTGCCGTGATCCCAAAGACAACAAGGTGCTCGAATTGGCCGTAACGGCGGCGGCACCCATCATTATTTCTGGAGATAAAGATTTGCTCACGATGAGCCCGTTTCGCGGCATAGAAATCATGAGCCCTCGTCAATTTCTCGACGAGTTTTCTTGAGCCGCGTTGAGTAGTGCTACAGCGCAAGTCTCCGCGTGATTTCACGGCGCAGTGGCGGCAGCATTTGCACTGCAGTCAAACCAAGCCCACGTGGCACGTCGGCGAGCCAGCCGCCGCGATCAAAGCCGTAGGCGAGCAGGCCGGTGAAACCGATACGTGCGACGCGGTCAACGCCGCGTGATCTGGCGAATTTAGACAGGGTTGCTGCGATGGTCTCGTTGGTCGTTTGCCGAACGAACGCATCGGCCAAATCTTGCGCATCACGCAAACCAAGGTTGAGACCTTGCGCTGCAACGGGATGCAGGCCTTGCGCAGCGTTGCCCAACGCGACGATGGCGCCGCCCGCGCGCGGCTCGACGAAGCGCCAGATTAGTGGATAGCTGGTTAACTTTGCTGTGAGTGTGAGCGTGCCCATTGAACTGCCAAACGCGGCGTTTAATTCTTCGCTAAACGCGGGTTCATTTGCCGCCAACCTGCGCTCTGCATCGGCGCGCGAACGCGCCCAGACGACCGTCCAGTCACCATCGGCTCTCGGAATCAGCGCGAGCGCGCCGCCTGCGGTGAAGCGCTCAAACGCAACGCATGTTCTGGGTTTGCTGGCCGACACGCGGGTGATGATCGCCATCTGCCCTGAATCGCGCTCGAAGCGCTTGAATTCGGGGACGAAATCGGATGCTGCTCCATCGGCGAGGATCACGCAGTCTGCAACCAATTTTTCACCTGATGCGAGATGGACGACAGCGCGTTGCGCTTCGTGTTGCACTGACTCTGCTTTTGCGCCGTACAGCACATTGATGTGGGCCGTGTTGACCGCGTGATCAAGTGCTGTCTTCAGTGCTGGATAAGGAGTCGCCGCGCCTAACTCTGCTGCATCGACATCTTTCGCATCAAGCGTCAGCAATCCAAATGCTCCGCGTTGCGTGATTTCAACCTGGCGGATCGGAGCGCGCTGTTTTGCATCAACGCTCACGCTCAATCGCGACAAAAATCGCCATGACGCGGCGGACAATGCGATGTTGCGATCACTGAACGATTCCGTTGCGCGCGGTGCGGCTTCGAGGACCGTTATGTCGCTGGTGATGCTGCGCGCTTTGAGGGCAAGCGCTGCTGCGAGGCCGACGGGGCCGCCGCCGACGATGAGAGTTTTCATAGTGATTTAACGATGGCCGATTGGCTCACGTCGGCCATCCAAACTGCCGTCATACTCGCCGAAGGCGGGTACCCAGTAGTCGGCATCGACCGTTGGTCATTCACCATGACTCTGATTGTCAATTTTCTGGATTCCCGGCTTTGCCGAGAATGACGCCAATATGCGATTACGATCACATTACCGCGCGCAAGCCGCCTCAACCTCCGCCACCGTTTTCGGCGCGGTGATCGTCAAATTCTCATTGCCGGCCGCGGTGATCAACACGTCGTCTTCAATGCGCACGCCAATGTTCCAGAAGTGCTCGGGCACCGCTGCGTCGGGGCGAACATAGAGACCCGGCTCGTTGGTAATCATCATGCCCGGTTGCAGGGTTTGCCACACGCCTTTTTTGCGATAGTCACCCGCGTCATGCACGTCCATGCCGATCCAGTGGCCAGCGCGGTGCATGTAGAACTGCATGTAGGTTTTCTCTTCGATGACTTGGTCGAGACTGCCCTTCAGCAGACCAAGATCGAGCATGCCTTGCGACAACACACGGATCGCGACCTCGTGATACTGGTTGAATGGGTTACCCGGCTTGAGCACGTCCATGCAGGCGAGCTGCGCATTGAGCACGGCCTGATACACGTCGCGCTGCGGGCTAGTAAATTTGCCGTTCACCGGGAAGGTGCGCGTGATGTCACTGGCGTAGCCTTCGTATTCGCAGCCCGCGTCGATCAACAGTAAATCGCCGTCCTGCATTTTGCGATTGCTGTCGTTGTAATGCAGGACGCAAGCGTTCGGTCCGCTGGCGACGATGTGGTTGTACGCCGGGGTGCGTGCGCCTTGGCGGATGAACTCGTGCGTGAGTTCGGCCTCGACGTGATATTCGTATTGACCGGGCCGCGCGGTTTTCATGGCGCGGGCATGTGCCATCGACGAAATTTCAGCGGCGCGACGCATCAGCGCGATCTCGTGTGCGTCCTTGATAAGGCGCATGTCGTCAAGCGTGGCGCGTACGTCAATCACGCTGTTCGGCGCGGATACGCCGGTGCGCGCCATGTTGCGCACCGCGTTGATCGCGGCTGCAATCTGCGCATCCCACGACGCGCCCATGCCGACCGGCGTGTGAACAGCGCTGCGATCCGACATGAGCTTGGGCAACTCTTCGCTCAATTTTTCAATCGGGAACGCCTCGTCAAAACGAAAAATATCTTTGGCAGCATCCGGGCCGTAGCGATAGCCGTCCCAAATCTCGCGTTCCAGATTTTTCTCGCGGCAAAACAAAATCGCTTTGCGCTCATTACCACCCACCAGCACCAACACGCTCTCCGGCTCAACAAACCCGGTCAGGTAATAAAAATAGCTGTCGTGGCGGTACAGATAACCCGTATCCCGGTTGCGCAGCACCTCGGGCGCTGTGGGGATGATGGCGATATCGTCGCCGATGGCTGCGAACAAACGTTCGCGACGGTGGGCGTAGGGGGAAGCGTCGACCAAAGCATTCATAGGAATGACAAAATACCGCGATGGATGAAGCTCACGATTATAGATTTGGCCCGGTACTCACGCCTGAACCGGAGCAGGAACTGACTGTAGCCGAGGTCGCGACCGACGATACGCCTGTGCAAGCGGACATTGCCGCCACGACCGAGCCGGACTCGGTCAAGCCGCAGATTCGTGCGGAAGTTCGTGCGAAGCGCGATGCGCTGTCCGACAAGGAACGTGCTGCCGGTGCGCGCCGTATTGTCGAGCGACTGTTGCATCACCCGGACGTGCATCGCGCCAAAACTGTGTTGCTCTACGCAAGTTACGGCTCGGAAGTCCACACCGATGATTTGGCCAAAGAGCTGATCAAGCGCGGCAAGGCGGTGGCGTTCCCGAAGATCACGTCGGTCGCCGGATTGATGACGTTGTGGCGCGTGAAGCATCTCGATGCATTGATTCCTCACAAAATGGGTATTCGCGCGCCGGACGTAACCCGATCGCAACCGATTGAGCCGATCACGGTGGACTGCGTGATTTATCCCGGTCTTGCGTTCACCAAAGGATTGTCGCGGTTGGGGCAAGGCGGTGGTTATTACGACCGGCTGTCGACCAAGATCGCGGACAACTGCGCACGGATTGGCGTGTGTTTCGAGACGCAGCTGGTTGATACGCTGCCGCAGGAGCCACATGACGCGAAAGTGCATTGGGTGGTGACGGAGGTCACGGTTTATCCGTTTGTGCCTGATCCGCCGGTGATTGCTCCGCCTGCCGTTCCTGTAGGAGCGGGCGTGGCCGCGATCACCGATACCGATATGGCGAGCGAAGCGCCTATCGCGGCCAAGGCCGCTCCTACAGCAACAGAAACTACCGCAACCAACCTATGACCGCTATTCGTATCGACGGCAAGGTGCTTGCCGAAAAAGTTCGCGGTCGCATTGCGGCTGATGTGGCCGCGCTGAAAGCGCGTGGCGTCACGCCGGGGTTGGCAGTGATTCTGGTGGGCGAGAGCCCTGCTTCACAGGTTTACGTGAGGAACAAGGTCGCGGCGTGCGGCAAGGTGGGCATGCATAGCGTGATGCACACATTGCCAACGGAGACGACCGAGGCGGCGCTGTTGGCGCTGATCGATTCGCTTAACAAGGATGCAACGATCCACGGCATTCTGGTGCAGTTGCCGCTGCCGAAACACATCGCCGAAAAGCATGTGCTGGAGGCGGTTGCAGTGCACAAGGACGTTGATGGTTTTCATGCTGAGAACGTGGGTGCTCTGATGATTGGCGAGCCGCGATTTGTGAGCTGCACGCCTGCCGGTTGCATGGAAATGTTGAAAGATATTGGTATGACTGAGCTGCGTGGTAAGCACGCAGTGGTGGTCGGTCGCAGCAACATTGTGGGCAAGCCGATGGCGATGCTGTTGTTGCATGCCAACGCCACGGTGACGATTTGTCATTCGGGTACCGCTGATTTGGCCGCGATGTGTCGGCAGGCGGATGTTCTGGTCGCGGCTGTCGGGAAGCCGCGCTTCATCACCGCCGACATGGTGAAACCGGGCGCAGTAGTGATTGATGTGGGCATCAATCGCTTGCCCGAATCCGAAGGCGGCAAGCTGGTGGGCGACGTTGATTACGATGCGGTGAATGCGGTGGCGGGTTACTTAACGCCAGTGCCAGGTGGCGTCGGGCCGATGACGATCACGATGTTGTTGCAGAACACGCTGGTCGCCGCGAATAGTTTGTAATTCCATTTCTAAATCAATACGATACGTCGTTGCTCCTCCTTGCCGTGCTAACGCACTGTCTGCGTCGTCGCGCCTAGCCTCCTATTGATTTAGAAACGGAATAAGAGCGGCGCTTCGCGAAACAATCACGCTGACTGTGGGAGCGGTTCCACCGCGATAAGCGCATCAGCGAGCCGCCCTTCGCGGTGGAACCGCTCCCACAAAAACCAAAGTACAGAACCCTAAACCTTCGGCGGCAAAATCACCTTGAGCGGATGTCGCAGCACATAGCGCACAACATCGCGACGCAACAATTGGCGCATGCCTGTGCGCAAGCCTTGCGAACGCAATGCCATTGAAAACGCCAGCGCAAAACTCACCGCCAGATTAAGTACGCCCATTGATGCAATGCCGCCGACGGCCCACCATAACGCCGGTGTTTTCAGCGTTTCAAGTCCGAGCACACCGATGGCTGCGGCGACCGATCCGGTGCTCAACGTCACGTGGCGCACATCCAGCGGAATGCCGACAAACGCCATCAAAGTAGGCACCATGCCCAGCATGATGCCGAGCGACACGTTGGCGACCACACCCGCCACATGGTGCTTCGCAAAATCTGCAATGCGACCCGCGCGGGCCTCGCCGAACACCCACTTCAATCGACGTTGATAGGCCAGTGCGTCATGCAGGCGATGCAGCGCAAACCAGTTGTCCGCCCAGCCAGCAGTCAAGCTCGACAACCACAGCAATACACCAGTGAACGCGGCGTAAATCGGCGTTGGCCCAAGCAAAGAAAATCCATCAATCGTTGCCTGCGCTTTTTCTGACGTGATCAGGTTGTGATTGAAGAAATACGTTGCGGCCATTTGCGTCACCAACGCGACCGGAAACACCAGCGCCAGATTGCCAGTAATGGCGGCGACTTGCGAGCGGATCAGCGCCGCCGTTTCTTCGACGAAGGCTATTCGGCCTTCCTGCGTTCCAATGTCATCTAGTTTTTGCGCGAGCGCGGGCGCGGTCATCGCGGGCTGCTTGGTGGCGAGCGTGAAATGCGCAAAGTGAATCGCTAAAAAACTGCCGATGTAGTCGAATGAATAGAGCACACCTTCAACAAATTTGTTCAGATTTAATGAGGTGATAAAAAACTTCAAATACACCGTCACAGCGGTCACCACGCCGCCGCCCGCCGCCATGCGCAACATGCCGATATAATCTTTTCGGGTGCGCGCGATGTAGTGCTCGCCGGTCTCAGCACTCCGCTCAACGACTTTGCGTCCGAGCAGCGAATAGGTCTCGGCCAACAGGCCACCGATACTGCTGCGGTTCAAGTTCGCCTCGATCAGTTGCGAGGTCAGCGCGGAATAGTTGGTGAGTTGCGTTCGATCTGCCCACACAGCGAGCAATTGATCAACGCGATCAATGCGCAACCGCGTGCGCTCCACCTGAAACACCACGTCGACCGACACACCGAATCGCTCCAAGTGTTCGTACACACTGTCGATGGCCACGCGCGCCTTGGCCAGCGCCGCGCGCAGATTGTTCAGCAGTTGTGGTCGATCATCGCTGTCGGCGGGACTCAGCATCAAATCATGCGACAGCTTCGATAGCTGCATGAGCACATGCGCGTTTTCGTGCGGATTATCAAGGCGTTGACGGATCGGCGCTTCGAGCGCGGTGGCCGCGATTTGATGACAGAGCAGCACGATGCTGTCATCGAGCGCCGAGGCCAGCTCCGGCAACGCGGAATCGGCCGCGTCGGCTCCTTCACCGATGTGCTGAACTAGACGCGAAATCAATGGCGCATCAAGCGCACCCACCCACGCTGCGTCGCGATGAGAAATAAACAGCAGCGCGAACACCACCGACAGCTCAGCCTGATTCGGCGCGACAGGCAGCGCCCGCACATGCACACGCGAAACGAGTTCACCAAAGAGACCAGGGCGCGCCGCCATACCGGTGTCGGCAAACAACGAGCGCGCGTCGTTTTCTTTGAGAACGCTGCGCACTGTCGCGCCAAATCGTTCGGACTGCTCCGGGTTGCGATCCAGCACTTGCAGCAAAAAACGCAACCGTGTGTGCTCAGAAAATGTGGTCGCCGGATCGCTCACCGTGACGATGCCCGGCGTTGGGCGACGCAACCAGTAGCCCAGCTCCATCAACCACTCGTTGCGCGTGCCTAGCGGCGCCGCGGGAGCAGCCTGCGCAAGGAGTGTTTCGAGTTGATGACTGGCGTCGCGAGTGGCGCGCCACCGACTGAAGAAATTGAATGCCATAGATGCGGCCTACGGTACACCGGCAACGTGTCAATCCATGTAGGACTGGGGCGAAAGTTGCCGCAATGGGCCGCATGAACGCCTTCGGTGAGCAGTATAGCTTCTGGCTGACAGCCTTATTTTACGGGGGATAAGGGTCAATTTATTACAAAGTCGATAAGTCGGCTTTTATAGCCTTAACACCAACATAAATATCGGTTTTACTGAAAAGCTGTATTGCCTTTTAGCGACGGCGTTAACGTGCTCGCGCTAACTACGGCCAGACTTGCGGGAATAGCTCATGATGCATCGGCGCACCGGCAGCCAGCGTTTCGCGCAAACCCGAAAACTCCGGCGAGGTGCGCCACTCGCGCGGCGCATGCACGATGTCGTCACCCAGATAGCGCGCGCTGAACACACGCCGCCGTGTGGCACTGCCCGACGCCGTATGCAGCGTGAGCATATGAAACGCCACCATGTCACCGGGCTGCAATGCCCAGCCGATCACGCGTGCCTTGTTTTCGGAGCGTGTCATATCCGGCAAATCCGCGAGCGATCCTTCGGGAAACCATTTCGCCTGTTTGGTCATGAAAGTGCGCGGCATGTACCAGGTACCGTGGTGCGAGCCCGCCAGAAATTCCAGCGTCGATTCACGCGGCACCGGATCCACCGGAATCCAGAAGCTCACGTTCTGCCGCCCGCCGACGTTGTAATACGGCTGATCTTGATGCCACGGCGTTGGCTGTCGGGTGCCCGCTTCTTTCACCAACAAATGATCGTGATAAACGCGCGCCGTCTGGCTCTGCATGAGCGTTGCGGCGATACCGGGCAATGCAGAATATTTGAGTATTGCCTCGTACTCGGCAATGCGTTTCCAGTTGCAAAAATCCTCGAAGAATCGGCCGGGGTCATTCATGCTGCTTGCAGTCGCAGCGAGCTCGCCCGGTTGTTTGAGATTGCGTTCTATTCCGCTTGTGAGCGTTTCAATTTCGGTCGTATTCAATGCGCCACGAATAACCACAGCACCGTCGCGAGCGAAGGCGGCTGTCGTGGCTTCGGGGAGTGTCGTGATTCTCGGCGTCATAAGCTAACAATAACCAAATCGCTTTCCCACACGCACCCAATAGCGGCAATGGGCGGCGATGGGCGGCGACGGGTGCGGTGGGGCTCAGCGCAACGATTCATTTTTCGGCGATCGCGGTCGCCATGTAGTCTTGGCTCGGCGTATAGTTGACCTGCGTACGCTGCCTGTACGCAGCGCACGGAACAGCAGGAACACGCATGACATCGTCCGGTGAGATCAATACCACGCGCGAGTTGCCACGGCTCGGCAGCCGGAGCGGAAACCGCATGCCGCGCCGCCGCACACTCGTTGCTCTTGCAGTGCTACCGTGGTGGGCTTGCGCACTTGAAACCTGCGCGCAGACCGTGTTGTCAGGGTTGCTGCCGCTGCCTCCGCTTGACGAGCGCGCGCGGGGTGTCAAGGCGCTGCGCGGTGGCCTGTCGCTGGACATTCCGACTATCGCCGAGACAGGCGCGTCGGTGCCGGTGGTGCTATTTGTGAATCCGGCGTCGCTGGGTGGTCGCAGCGTTGTGCGCTTGGGCATTCTGGCACCGCTCAATCCGCGCCCCGTCGCACTAGAAATCGAGCTCGGCTATGCATTGGCGCAGGCGCGATTGACCACGTCGATCCGGCTCGGTGCGACGCAAGACGTGATCGGCGTTGCGCAGCTCAGTGACGGCACGCTGTGGCAGCACACGGTGAATGTGCATCTCACAGGCAGCGCCTGTTTTGATGGAACCTGAGCGATGAGCGTTGAGCCCATTCCGGGACGCAATGCACGTCTGCTAGTGCCGCCACTGGTGCAGGCGGGCGAAGAATTTCAGGTGCGGCTCTTAATTCAGCATCCGATGGAGACCGGTTTTCGCCGCGACGTGCAGGGCGATGTGATCGAGGCTAATTTGCTCGAATCGTTGTCGCTAGACTTCGAGGGGCAGCCCATTTTTACCGCCCGCTCGATGAACGCGTTGACGGCAAACCCATTTCTGGCGTTCGTGGTGGCGATCAAACAAAGCGGCAATTTCAACGCGCGCTGGCGTGATCAGCGCGGCAACGTGGGCTCGATCAGCGCGAGTGTGCGCGTTGTTGGGACGTAGTTTTTTATGGGTCGTTAGCGCGTTTTTTGGCGCTTTTTGCTGCTACGCGACGCTAGCCGTAGCCGCACAAAATTCAGCGCCGCAACCGCCGATTGCGAAGCGCGATGTGCGCTCCGGCTCCACATTCACCAGCGCCACCCTTCAGGCGCAACAGAAGGATGACGACCGCAATCCCGGCATGTTATGGGTGGATCAGGGTCGTGAAATTTTTGCGCGTGATTGTGTGCGTTGCCATGCAGACGCGAAGGGACTGGCCACAAAATTACCCCGCCTGAACGCCGACGCCAGCGTCATCACGCTCGAATCAGAAATCAATCGTTGTCAGGTGCAGCGCGTGAAGGCCGACGCGTATCCGATCGAGAGCCAGCCACTACTTTCTCTGGCAACCTACCTCGCATTTTCCTCGCGCGGGCAGGCGCAACAACTGCCCGCCAACGTGACGCAAAGCGCCGCGTGGCAGCGCGCGCACAACGAGTTCACACGAGTGCAGGGCAAGCTCGATTTCGATTGCCGCAGTTGTCACGACAAGCTCTACGGCAAGCGCGTGCGCAATCAAAGCATCAGTCAGGGTTACGGCGTTGGGTACCCGGCATACCGCGTCGAATGGCAAACGCTCGGCTCGCTTAACCGTCGTCTGCGGGCGTGTTTTTTTGGCATGGAAACCGTGGTGCCCGCCGCGACCGATACGATCCTCGCCGATCTTGAGTTGTATCTAGCATGGCGGGCTCAGGGCCTGCCTATTGAAGCGCCAGCGGTACGGCGCTGATCGATTTATTCATTACAGCTTTATGCCACAGCCCATATTTTACAGGGGCTAGAGTCAATTTTTAGTAGAAGTCGATAATTCGCTAAATCAGGTTCTAGCCCAAGTAAAGCCTAGCTTAACGCCGAAAGTTTATGCTTAGTTCGCCTTCGCACCAGCCGTCACCCACGCGCCAATTTTCGCGCGCTCTTCCTCGGTGATCTGTGTGGAATTGGCCATCGGCATGATTCGGGTCAACACCGCCTGCTGATACATCGCCTGCGCGTTTTTCACGATCAGCTCAGGCGTGTGCAACTGGATGTTTTTCGAGATGACTTGCGCGTTGTGGCACATTGCGCAGCGCTGCTCGACGATGCCCTGAATCTCGGCGATTTTCGGTGTTGCGGCTAACGCGACTGCGGGCTGCGGCGCGGGCGCAATCCAGATGGCCACACCTGCAAGAATTGCCGAGCCTGCGGCAAACCATTGGTACTGAATTTTCCCTTTCAGTTTCACCACAAAGAACTGCCGGATAAAAACACCCGCCAACATAATCAGCACCAGCACCAGCCAATTAAGCGGCGCGCTGTAGGTCATGCTGTAATGGTTCGACAGCATCGCGAACAGCACCGGCAACGTGAAGTACGTGTTGTGAACACTGCGTTGCTTGGCGCGCATCGGGTGGATCGGGTCGGGGGTGGTGCCTGCCTTCATCGCGGCGACGGTTTTGCGTTGCCCCGGAATGATGACCATCGCCACGTTCGCGCTCATTGCGGTGGCAAGCATCGCGCCTGTGAGCAGAAATGCGGCGCGGCCTGCGAACAAATGACAGGCGATGTAGGTGGCAACAATTACGTAGACGAATACCAGAATGCCCACGATCAGGTCGCCGTTTTTCTTTTGCCCGAACACGCGACAAATGCCGTCGTACACGACCCAACCCATGACCAGATACACCAGCGATGCGGCGATGGCCGCAGCCGACGAGCCCCAGGCGAAGACGTTTTTGTCGATGAGGAAGGTTTGCGCGTTGAACAAATACAGCACCACGAATAGCGCAAAGCCACTCATCCACGTCCAGTAACTTTCCCAGTAAAACCAGTGCAGATGTTCGGGCAGATGCTTCGGTGCCACCATGTACTTTTGCGGGTTGTAAAAACCGCCGCCATGAACGGCCCACAGCTCGCCGTCGACGCCTTTTTCCTTGAGCGCAGGATCGGTCGGCTTGACCAGACTGCTGTCGAGAAACACGAAGTAAAACGACGCCCCAATCCACGCGATACCCACGATCACATGCAGCCAGCGCAGCAGTAGATTCAGCCAGTCAAAAATGTACGATTCCATCGCCTAAACCCTTCAGCTTCCACGATACGTCGAGTACGTCCACGGCGAACACACCAACGGCACGTGATAGTTGCCGCCCTCCTCCGCGATACCAAAATCAATCGGCACCACGTCAACAAACGCAGGATCGGGCAGCTTCATGCCTGTGCTGCGGAAGTGATCGCCGATGTGAAACACGAGCCGATAACGACCGCGCTTGACCTCGGCATCTCTAAGCAGCGGCGCATCGGTACGGCCATCGGCGTTGGTGCGCGTGGAGACGAGCAACTTGGGCGTCGCCTCATCCATTGAGTAGAGTTCAATGGCCACGTTCGCCGCAGGACCGCCGTGCACCGTGTCGAGAATGTGTGTGGAGAGTTTGCCCATGCGAAATTACTCCGTGATGATGTCGAGCAGACGCAGGCGAGCGATCTCGCCCACCTGCATCAGGTTGTTGTTGAATTCCATCGCGCGGGTATTTTTCAATCGCGATGTGACGGCCGCAAAGATCGCATCCTGCGTGTTGTTGCGCGCAGCGATGATGAACGGAAAGCCGAATTTTTCACGATAAGCCGAGTTGTGTTCGCGCAGTTGCGTGACGAGCGCCGCTGTCATCGCCGTAAGCCCCGCGCCCGCCTGCTCGCTGGTGGATTCGCTGGTGAGCGTGCCGGACGCGGCCTCTTTGCCAGCTAGCTCGGGGTGCGAATTCAGCAGCGTGAGTTTTTCGTCTTCGCTTGCCGATTGCACGGTGGCGACGAGCGCTACGTGAACCGCCGCGCGTGATGCGAAACCCGTTGCTGGTTTTAACGCGAATGCACGCTCCGCGATCCACGGTGAGTGTTCGTACACCGCGCCGAATGCTGTGGAGAATTCGGCGGGTGAAAAGCTATTGATTTGAGTGAGTATTGGCATGCTGTTGTCTTGCTCCCTCTCTCGCACGCGGGAGAGGGTTGGGGTGAGGGTGGCGGCGTTAGGCTTTCGACTAATTAATGCGCGTCCGCCTGCTTGGCCGCGTTGATCGCGTCACTTGCATCACCACTCGCGCCATTAAAGAACAAGTTAAGCGCCAGTGCAGCGATGGACGTCAACAGAATACCCGACTCAATCAGCGGATGAATGCCGTGCGGCATCCACTGTTTGAAGTTCGGTGCGATCAGCGGAATCATGCCGACGCCGATGGACACGGCCACGATCAGCGAGTTATAGCGATTGCCCTTGAAGTCCACGCCGGCGAGGATGCGGATGCCAGTCGCTGCGACCATGCCGAACATCACGAGACCCGCGCCACCGAGCACGACCGTTGGCAGCGACTCAACGAGTGCGGCCATTTTCGGCAACAGCCCCAGCACGATAAGGATGACGCCACCCGCCACGCAGACAAAGCGGCTTTTCACACCCGTCACAGCAACGAGCCCGACGTTTTGCGAAAAACTGGTGTACGGAAAGGTGTTGAAAATGCCACCAATCAAGGTACCCAGCCCGTCGGTACGCAGGCCACGGCTCAATGCCGGTTGATCCACTTTGCGATCGGTCATTTCTCCGAGGGCGAGAAACATCCCTGTTGATTCAATCATCACCACGATCATGACCAGCGTCATGGTCAGAATCATCACAGCATCGAACTGCGGCATGCCGAAAGCAAATGGCATCACGAGCTCAAACCATGCGGCTTTGCCGACTTTGTCGAAATTCATCAGGCCAAACGCAGTGGCAACCACGCCGCCGATGATGATGCCGAGCAACACGGAAATATTGGAGATGAAGCCTTTTGCAAATTTTGTGATCAGCAGAATCGACACCAGCACCAGTGCGGCGATGCCGACGCCGGTGAGTTCCGCATACTTAGGGTTTGGGACACTCGGCACTAAAGCGACGCCTTTTGGAATGGCCGGAAACGCTGAACCGGGTGACGTTGCAGCGGCTGCTGCATCTGTCAGCCACTTGGCATGCTCGGGGTTGACAACAGACGGCGCGGTCGGCCCGAACGGATTGCCGAAAATCCAGTTGATGCCAATGCGCATCAGGCTGATACCAATCACCGCGATGATGGTGCCGGTCACCACGGGCGGGAAGAACCGCAGCATGCGGCTCACAATGGGCGCGATCAGTATCGATATAGCGCCAGCGCCGATGATTGATCCGAAGATCAGTTGCGCGCCGGCCAAGCCGGGATTCGCGTTGGCAATCGCAACCATCGGGGCCACCGATGCGAAGGTCACTCCCATCATGACCGGCAAGCGAATGCCGAACCATTGCGTTGCACCGAACGCCTGAATCAGCGTGACCACGCCGCAGCAGAACAGGTCAGCGGAGATCAGCAACGCCACTTGATCGGGCGTGAGCTTCAGCGCCCGCCCCACGATAAGTGGCACTGCGACGGCACCGGCATACATCACCAGCACATGTTGTAGCCCCAGCGCCCCTAAGCGCGGTAACGGCAGTACTTCGTCCACAGGATGGACGTTAGACCCACTCGACATTTGCAAACTCCCCGTTGATGACGTTATACAAAACGTTTGATCGACGTCAATTCAAGCTGTGAATTGCGCAATCAGAGGTTTGTCGCAGTGTAGGGAGAGAGCAATCGCTATGCCATACTCAAAAGCCAATGAGGGTCAATCACGCCGCGCTTGACCCGACGGCACCCGCCGATGCGTAGTGCGGCATGCGTCGATGTCTAGACGGTCGCCACCGCATGGTTCGCCATCGCCTCAAGCGCGCGCACCAGCGCTGAGTGATCGGCCTGCCCATGCCCCAGAGCGGCGCAGACGTTCATCAGCTGCGCGGCACTCGCGGTTTGCGGTAAAGCAACACCTAACGTTCGCGCACCCTGTAACGCGAGGTTCAAGTCTTTTTGGTGCAAGGCAATGCGGAAACCGGGGTTGAAGGTCCGCTTGATCATGCGCTCACCGTGGACTTCGAGGATGCGCGACGACGCGAAACCGCCCATGAGGGCTTGCCGCACTTTAGCGGGGTCAGCCCCGGCCTTTGACGCGAACACCAGCGCTTCGGCTACCGCTGCGATGTTGAGCGCGACGATGATCTGGTTGGCCACTTTGCAGGTCTGACCGTCGCCGTTACCGCCAATCAGCGTGATGTTTTTTCCCATCAAATCGAACAGCGGCTTGACGCGATCAAACGCATCTTGCGGTCCGCCCACCATGATGGTGAGCGTCGCGGCTTTCGCGCCGACCTCGCCACCAGAGACAGGTGCATCCAGATAGTCGCAACCAAGGGCGTTGATCTGCTTCGCGAAATCCTTGGTTGCCATCGGATCGATGGAGCTCATATCCACAACCGTTTTGCCCGCGCTCAAACCGGATGCAATGCCGCCTTTGCCGAATAGCACTTTTTCAACGTCTGGCGTGTCCGGCAGCATGGTGAAAATGATGTCGGCTTTCTGCGCAACCTCTGCGGCGTCCGTGCAACTGACGGCACCTGCATCGCGCAGCGCATCGGGCACTTTGCTGCGCGTGTGCAAGTAGAGTGTGTGCCCTGCAGCGCGCAGGTGGCCCGCCATCGGCGCGCCCATGATGCCGAGGCCGATGAAGCCGAGATTGAGAGTGGTCATTTGCGAACTCCAAAGGCAGTGTTACTGCGGAATTGTTTGGCGCCCTCTCCCGCAAGCGGGAGAGGGCTGGGGTGAGGGGGCCGATTTAAGTTCCGACTTGTTTGTGACGCTATGCTGGCTCGCCACCCTCATCCGCCCTGTCGGGCACCTTCTCCCGCCTGCGGGAGAAGGCTTCGAAATAGACCACTGCTACCAAAACGAATTGGGGAAAATTGGTGGGCAGGATTGCGCTAGCACGTTGAGGCATCTAACGAAATAAATTCATCCAGCCCAAGCCCTCAACAGTAGTGGTCTTAGGCTTGTACTCGCAACCCACCCAGCCGTCGTAACCAATCGCGTCAATGTGCTTGAGCACCCACGCATAGTTGATCTCGCCGGTGCCCGGTTCGTTACGACCCGGATTGTCGGCAATCTGGATGTGGCCAATGCGTGGGAGGTAGTTCTTAAGCGTGCTGCCCAGTTCGCCTTCCATGCGCTGCGCGTGATACACGTCGTACTGCACGAACAGATTGTCCGAGCCCACTGCGTCAAGTATCGCCAACGCCTCGCTGGTGCGGTTCACGAAATAACCGGGAATATCGAACGAGTTGATCGGCTCCGTCACCAGCATGATGCCTTCACGCTTGAGTTCCGCTGCTGCGTATTTGAGGTTGGCGATCATCGTCGCTTTGGCGGCGTCATGCGTTACGCCGGACGGCAGTTTGCCCGAGAGGCAGTTGATTTTCTTGCAGTCAAGCGCTTGCGCGTAACCAATGGCTTTTGTTACGCCCTCCTTGAACTCAACTTCCCGCCCCGGTATGCAGGCGATGCCACGCTCGCCGTTGTCCCAGTCGCCTGCGGGCAAATTGAAGAGGGCTTGTACGAGGTCGTTGCCCCTGAGCGCGGCTTTTAATTCGTCGGCTGGATAAGGGTAAGGAGCCATGTATTCAACGGCTTTAAAGCCCGCTTTGGCTGCGGCTTCGAAGCGCTCCATGAACGGTAGTTCGATGAAGAGGAACGTGAGGTTGGCAGAAAATTTTGGCATACAAACTATCTCTTCGGTTTGATCCCCTCCCCCAGCGGGGGAGGGTTAGGGTGGGGGAACTCCGCTGAAGAGCGATGCCCTTAATCAAGCATCGCCATCACCGAGGTCGGTGCATCGGCTTGGCTGTCAGTGATTTCTTCAAATTCCACCACGTTATTAATCTCGGTGCCCATCGCGATGTTGGTCACCCGCTCCAGCATGATCTCGATCACGACCGGCACGCGATACTCGGCCATCCACGTCTCGGCCTGTTTGATCGCCGGTGCGATCTCCTCTTGCTTATGCACGCGAATCGCTTTGCAGCCTAAGCCCTCGACTACTTTTACGTGATCAACGCCGTACGACTTCGCCAACGGTTCGGTTTCGGGCGTATTGATGTTTTCAAACGCAAGCTGCACGCAGTAATCCATGTCGAATCCGCGCTGGCTCTGGCGAATCAAACCGAGGTAAGAATTGTTGACGACGATATGAAGGTACGGCAATTTGAACTGCGCGCCGACCGCCAGCTCCTCGATCATGAACTGAAAATCGTAGTCGCCCGAGAGCGCAATGATCTTCCGCGTTGGATCAGCCGCTCGCACGCCAAGCGCGGCGGGCACCGTCCATCCCAACGGCCCCGCCTGCCCGCAGTTGATCCAGTGGCGCGGCTTGTACACATGCAGAAATTGCGCACCCGCAATTTGCGAGAGCCCAATGGTGCTTACGTAGCAAGCGTCTTGCCCGAACGCATTGTTCATGCACTGATACACCCGTTGCGGCTTGAGCGGCACCGCCTCAAAGTTAGTCTTTCTCAGCATTGTGCGTTTACGTTCCAGGCAATCGCTGACCCACGCGCTGCGATCTTTGAGTTGGCCTCTCGCCTTCATTTCCTTGGCGACAGTGACAAACTGTTCGAGCGCCAGTTTGGCATCCGACGCTATGCCGAAATCCGGCGAGAAAACGCGACCAATCTGCGTCGGCTCAATGTCCACATGCACGAATTTGCGATCCTTTGTGTACACCTCTACCGAGCCGGTATGCCGATTGGCCCAGCGGTTGCCGATGCCGAGCACGAAGTCGGACGCGAGCATAGTTGCGTTGCCGTAGCGATGGCTGGTCTGCAAGCCGCACATGCCCGCCATCAGTGGGTGATTGTCAGGAATACTGCCCCAGCCCATGAGCGTGGGAATCACTGGCACGCCGGTTATCTCGGCAAATTCAACAAGCAAATCACAGGCGTCGGCATTGATGATTCCGCCGCCAGCCACGATCAGCGGGCGCTCGGCGCTTTGCAGCATGGCAATCGCCTTCTCAATTTGTGGACGCGTCGCAGCGGGCTTGTAGACGGGCAACGGAGCGTAGGTGTCAACGTCAAACTCAATCTCGGCCATCTGCACATCAAATGGCAAATCAATCAACACCGGGCCGGGACGACCCGAGCGCATGACGTGAAACGCCTGTTGAAACACGCGTGGAACCAGTGCTGGCTCGCGCACTGTCACGGACCATTTGGTGACGGGTTTGGAGATGGACTCGATGTCCACCGCTTGAAAATCTTCCTTGTACAGCCGCGCACGCGGGGCCTGCCCCGTGATGCAGAGAATCGGGATGGAATCGGCCCACGCCGAGTAGAGCCCTGTGATCATGTCAGTACCCGCCGGGCCCGAAGTGCCGATGCAAACGCCGATGTTGCCAGCAACCGCGCGGGTGTAGCCCTCCGCCATGTGCGACGCACCCTCCACATGCCGCGCAAGAATATGTGCGATGCCACCGTGCTTGAGAATCGCCGAATAGAGCGGATTTATTGCAGCGCCAGGAACGCCGAACGCCTGATCAATGCCCTCCTTCTCCATCACGTACACCGCTGCCTGCGCTGCTGTCATTCTTGCCATGGGAACTCTCTTTTTGTTGCGTGCAACTTTTCTTGATGCTCGAACTGTAGGCGGCTGAGGTTGCTTTGGGAATGCGCGGCCCACCCATAACATCTATTCGCAAATGGAATAAACGAGGAGAAAGTAGCTAAACTCTCCGCATGGACAGACTCGATGCGATGCAGCTGTTTGTGCGAGTAGTGGAAACCGGCAGTTTCTCTAAAGCCGCAGCGGAATTTCAGACCACGCAGCCCACGGTGACCAAGCAGGTCGCCGCACTAGAGGCGCGCCTGAAAGTTCGGCTGCTCAACCGCAACACTCGCGGCGTGAGCCTCAGCGAACCCGGTGCGCTGTATTACGAACGCTGCAAACAACTGCTGCAAGACGCTGAGTCCGCGGAGCAAGCTGCGCGTGCTGCGCAAAGCGAGGCGCAGGGTACTTTGCGTATCGGCACGTCAGTCGCGTTCGGGCGGCGTGCGGTGGTGCCGCTGACGCTGGAATTCATGGCGTTGCATCCGCAGATTCGCGTCGATTTGTCATTTGAGGATCGCTACGTTGACCTGGTCGCGCAGGGCATCGACGTGGCGCTGCGCATGGGCAAGCTCGCAGACTCAAGCCTCGGCGCGCGCTACCTCGGCAACAATCCGTGGACGGTTGTTGCATCCCCAAAGTACCTGAAAGCTGCTGGCATGCCGAAGCGCCCTACCGATCTAGCTCGTCACAACGCGTTGGTCTATAGCAGCGTTCAGGGCGATGATGTCTGGCATTTCGTTGGCCCACGCGGTGAGCGCATTGCGGCGGGCGTGCGAGGGTGTTTGCGCTCAAATAATCTTTCGGCCGTGCTTGCTGCATGTCGCGAAGGGTTAGGCGTTGCGGCTTTGCCGCGTTACGTTGCGGCAGAATCATTGCGGACGGGAAAAGTCGTTGAGCTGCTCAAAGATTTCTCCCAACCCGATCAGGAGTTGCACGCCGTTTTTCCATCGCCGAAACGCGTTCCCGCGAAAGTGCTGGCTTTTGTGAGCTTCGCTCAGGGCCGCTTTGCCGATGGCTGGTGGAACTTGCGCGGCAGCAGTTGACCGGCAAGCAGTGGGCTCGCATTAATCCGAAATCATTCATCGGAAAAATTCACACAATTCGTCGTTCCTGCGAAGGCAGGAACCCAGCGACTTTGGGGGCGTGGCTGGTTTGGCGTACTCGAAACGCTCCAGGCACGTGCCCCCTTCGGCAGGCGCAGGACATGCTTCGCAGGGGCGACGACGAAAAATACCTTATGAATCGTCTCAGTTAAGCGCAAGCCACACCACGCTACCACCGCTATCCACGGCTCGCAGAGAGCCCACCAAACGTATTCGCCCGGCTACGTCACACCGCATCAGACTAGGGATAACCCCTGAGGACATCACTGAAAACTTACGTACATTACTTGTATGCAAGTTTGTCAACAACGAATAAACTGCACTAAAAAAGGAGTGATTCATGCCTAAATTTCTACGCTCGCTGTTTGGTCAAGTGGTATTGGCGCTGCTGATTGGCACGGCGATAGGTATCTTCTTGCCAGCGTTCGGCGTCTCGCTCAAACCACTGGGCGATGCGTTCATCAAACTAATCAAGATGATCATTCCGGTGCTGGTTTTCTGCGTCGTGGTGCATGGTATCGCGGGCGCGGGAGACCTTCGTCGCGTGGGACGGGTCGGCATTAAGTCGTTGATTTACTTTGAGGTAGTCACAACCATTGCGTTGTGCTTCGGGCTACTGCTCGCCTTTGTGTTCGAACCTGGTGCTGGCATGAACATCAACGTCGGCACGTTGGATGCAAAAGCGATCAACGCCTACACCGACAACGCGAACAAATTGACGGGCGGTGGAACGGTTGATTTTCTGATGAAGCTGATTCCCACCACGGTGGTGAACGCCTTTGCCACAGGTGACGTGCTTCAGGTACTCCTCTTCGCCGTTGTGTTTGGCTGCGCACTGGCGATGCTCGGTAAGCGCGGCGCGCCCGTCGCCAGTTTTATCGAAACGCTGTCGCTGGTTCTGTTCAAAATCATGGGGCTGATCATCCGGCTGGCACCCATTGGTGTTCTCGGGGCTATTGCGTTTACGGTTGGGAAGTACGGGCTCGGTTCCTTGAAACAATTGGGCATGCTGGTTGTGCTCTTTTACGCGGCGGTCATCATTTTCGTGGTGGTCGTGCTCGGTCTGATCATGCGTTTCTCGGGTTTCAGTCTGTTCAAGCTGCTGCGATACCTTCGCGAAGAGCTCGCCGTCGTCTTTGCCACCACCTCGTCGGATAGCGTGTTACCGCAGATCATGGCGAAGCTAAGAAACATGGGCATACGCGACTCAACAGTCGGCTTGGTCATCCCGACCGGCTACTCATTTAATCTCGATGCATTCTCAATCTACATCACGCTGGCCGCCGTGTTCATCGCTCAGGCCACTAACACACCGATTTCGATGACCGACCTGCTGACGATCCTCGCCATTTCGCTGGTCACCTCAAAGGGTGCGCATGGCGTACCGGGCTCAGCCATTGTGGTGCTCGCAGCAACGTTGCAGGCGATCCCGGCCATTCCCGCCATCGGGCTGGTTTTGGTGTTGTCGGTTGACTGGTTCATGGGCATCGCCCGGGCGCTGGGCAACCTGATCGGCAATTGCGTGGCCACCGTGGCGATTGGCGCGTGGGAGAACGACATTGATCGCGACCGAGCACACGCCGTGCTCAACGGAGAGGCTGTTGGCCCGCTTAAAGACTAACCGGATTAGTGGGGCGTTAAACTCAACCGGATATGGTCAATCAAGTTGAAATCGCCGAACGCGTTGTCGAATCAATCCTTGCGCAAAAGCTGGCACCCGGAGAACGGTTGGGGGAGCAGCAACTCGCTGACCTCTTCGGTGTCGGGCGCACGCTGGTGCGGGAGGCACTGATGCGCCTGCATGCACGCGGATTCGTTGAGGTTCGCGCGCGCAAGGGCTGGTATGTGGTGGAGCCGTCGATGGCCAATGCACGAGACGCTTTCTCGGCACGGCGCGCCGTCGAGTCGGGCATGCTGCGCGAGGCAGGACAACCGCTACAGGATGTTGTGATGCGGCTACGCAAACATATCCGCGATGAACGTGATGCAATTGACGGCGATGACCCTGCCAATCGCGCGTTCCTGCTCGCGGATTTTCACGTCTGCCTTGCTGAGTGCCTGGGTCACACCACGCTTACCAGCATTCTGCGCGACCTCACGGCACGCACCACACTAGTGTCTTCGCTATATCAATCCACACACGACGCTAATCAGTCCTGCGTTGAGCATGAAGCGATCGTTAATGCCGTTGCCGAGGGAGATTTTGTCGAGGCTTCGCGTCTCATGGTGGTGCACATCGGGCACGTAGAAGCGTCGCTGGGCAAGACTTCGAATGCGACGCTGGATGCGACGGCACGCCTGCGCGCGTCGCTCGAACCCCGAACCGAAAAAGGCATCGGTGCAGTTACGGACGCCGCCAAGTTGAGAGCACGGTAGTGCGTGGCCCCGAACCACGCTCCGTTGGCAGGTGAGACATGTCGGCAGCAGTCGCAATGAGCCCTATAAGCGCGCGTGACTGTTGCAAACGGCGTGCGCTCGCTAGACTTAGCGTCTAGGTAAAAATCATCATGCCCTGGACACCCGAATACCCACGAGACATGACCGGTTACGGTCGCAATCTGCCGCACGCACAATGGCCCAATCGTGCCAAGATCGCGATCAATTTCGTGCTGAATTACGAAGAAGGCGCGGAGAATTCCGTGTTGCACGGTGATCCTTCGTCCGAAACGTTTCTGTCGGAAATTGCCTTCGCACAAAGCTTCGAGGCGCGCCATCTGTCGATGGAGTCGATGTACGAATACGGCTCGCGCGTCGGCGTGTGGCGCATTCTTCGTGAGTTTGCCAAACGCGATTTGCCACTGACGGTTTTTGCTGCGGCGTGGGCGCTGAAGCACAACGAAGAGGCCACCAAAGCCTTCTGCGAACTTGGTCACGAGATCGCCTGTCACGGCCTGCGTTGGATTCACTATCAGCACATTGGCGAAGAGCGCGAAAAGCAGTACATGGCGCTGGGCACACAAATCATCAAGGAAATGACGGGCGGTCTTTGGCCGTACGGCTGGTACACCGGGCGCGATAGTCCGAACACCAAGCGGCTCGTGATCGCGCAGGGCGGCTACGAGTACGACAGCGATTATTACGGCGATGATTTGCCGTTTTATCTGCCGGTCGTCATGCGTGATAGCGCTGTTGTCCGTCAACTGATCGTGCCTTATTCGCTCGATACAAACGACATGAAATTTTCATCCGCAGCGGGTTTCGCCAATGGGCAGGATTTCGCGCAATATCTGATCGACACGTTTGATGTGCTGTATGCCGAAGGTGAGGAATCGCCCAAGATGATGAGTGTTGGTATGCATTGCCGCATTCTCGGCAAACCGGGTCGCATGGCCGGTTTGATGAAGTTCCTCGACCACGTTGAAAAACATGATCGCGTATGGGTCACGCGCCGCATCGACATCGCGCGGCACTGGCGCGCAGTGCATCCCAACAAAGCGTAGGAGCAGTACGCGATGAAATTCGGAACCGAAATCCTCAAGCAGGCTGACGTACTCGCCGCCTTCACCGAAGACGCGCCGCGCATCACGCGCACTTATCTCTCGAAGGAACACAAGCTCGCCGGTGAATACCTGATCGCCCTCATGCGCGACGCGGGTATGAGCGCAGATTTCGATCCGCTCGGCAATATCGTCGGGCGCTACGAAGCGGGCCTCCCGTTCGCGCCGGTGGTGATGACCGGTTCGCATCAGGACAGCGTTCGCAATGCGGGCAAATACGATGGCTTGTTCGGCATACTTTCGCCGATTGCCTGCGTGAAAGAACTCAATCGCCAAGGCAAGCGTTTGCCGTACACGCTGGAAGTCGTTGGCTTCTGCGACGAGGAAGGCGTGCGCTTCCCAGCGACGCTGATCGGCAGCAAAGCCATGGCGGGCAAGTTTGATCCCGCGTGGCTCGACAAGATGGACTCCGACGGCGTGACCATGCGGGAGGCGATCAACGACTTCGGCGGTGATGCCAGCAAATGGCGTGAGCTGGATCGCCGCGGCGAGCAGCATGGCGAAGTGGTGGCTTTTGTCGAGTCGCATATTGAGCAAGGCCCCGTCCTGCTGAACGAAGGACTTGCCGTCGGTGTGGTTACCGCCATCGCGGGCGCGACGCGTCTGGTGCTCAATGTGACGGGGCTTGCTGGTCATGCTGGCACGGTGCCGATGGGCGCTCGACAGGATGCACTCGCGGCTGCCGCTGAAATGATTCTCTTCGTCGAAAAATTCTGCACTGACCATGCGGGGCTCGTCGGCACGGTCGGCAAGTTGTCGGTCAAGCCGGGGGCGATCAATGTCATTCCGCAGGATGTGGAATTCACTATTGATGTGCGTTCGGGTGATGACGCGATCCGCTCCGTTGCGCTCGCTGCGTTTGCTACTGAACTGCCAGCGATTGCCGCCCGACGAAATGTGAAATTGCGCGTTGACACGCTGTACGACGCCGACGCCGCGCCGTGCGACCCGACGCTGCAAAAGCACTTTGAAGCCGCCATCGCGGCGCAGGGCATCAAGCCACGCTATCTGGCTAGCGGCGCAGGGCATGACGCGATGGTGTTTCCTGCGGTCGCACCGATGGCGATGCTGTTCGTGCGCTGCGGCAACAACGGCATCAGCCACCATCCTGACGAAACGATGACAGCAGAGGACGCCGAAATTGCGACCGCCGTGCTGTTGCATTTCTTCGAACACTATGAACCGCCACCGTTCAGCGCGAACAAAGCGCAACGAGTGGAACGCCTACTCTGAAATAGGGTGCGCTCCGCGCACCATCACGCATCATGAACACACAAGACACCCTCGCCCAGTACATCGACTCGCACCAGTCAGAGCAGGTTGATTTCCTGCGCCAGATCGTTCGCGTGCCTTCCGACACGCCGCCCGGCAACAACAACCCTCCTGCAGAAAAGGCGGCGGAATTGTTGACTGCAAAGGGCTACACCGTCGAGCGCTTCGCCGTGCCCGACGAGCGCGTGCGCGACTACGGCATGGTCTCGGTGACCAACCTCATCGTGCGTCACAAATTCGGCAGCGGCGGCCCGACCATCGCGCTCAATGCGCACGGCGACGTAGTACCACCCGGCGACGGCTGGTCGTTCGACCCGTATGGCGGCGAGGTGCAAGACGGTCGCATGTACGGTCGCGGCGTCGCAGTCAGCAAGAGCGACATAGCGAGCTTCACCTTTGCGCTTGATGCGTTGCAGGCCGCTGAAAAAGCAGGGGCGCGTTTCAACGGTACGGTTGAGCTGCACTTCACTTACGACGAGGAGTTCGGCGGTCTGCTCGGCCCCGGTTACCTGCTTGAAATCGACGCAACCAAGCCGGATTACGTGATCGGCGCAAGCTTCAGCTACGCCATAGTCACCGCGCACAACGGCTGCCTGCAATTTGAAGTGACGGTGCATGGCACAGCGACACACGGCGCGATGCCAGAGACAGGCGATGACGCGCTGCAAGCCGCGAATGCGATCCTCAATGCGATTTACGGCAAGCTGCCCGACCTAGGCAAAATCAAATCAAAAGTGGCGGGCATCAACACGCCAACGATGCTGGTCGGCCAGATCAACGGTGGCACCAACACCAATGTCGTGCCCGGCAAGGTCGTGCTCAAGATGGATCGACGCATGATCCCGGAGGAATATCCAGCCGAAGTTGAGGCGGAGGTGCGCGCGATGATCGAAGGTGCAGTCGCGGGCCGCACCGGCATTCGCGTTGAGATCAAACGCATTTTGCTCGCCAACGCCATGAAGCCAGTCGCCGGTCAGGAAAAGTTAGTTGCCGCGTTGCAGAAACACGGGGAACGCGTGTTTGGCGAGCCGATTTCTGCCGTGGGCGTGCCGCTGTACACCGACGCGCGACTGTACGGCGAAGCGGGCATTCCAGTCGTGCTGTACGGCGCAGGTCCGCGCACCGTGCCGGAGTCCAATGCCAAACGCGCGGACGAAAACTTGCTGCTGGAAGATTTGCGCAAAGCGACGCAAGTGGTTGCCTGCGCGGTGGCGGATCTGCTCTCGTAGCCGCGATGCAGCTACAGCGAAATCGAGGCGATTTCTTCTAAGTAGCTTTTCAGCGAAACGCCTGTTGGAAGGGGGCTAGGTTCGCAAAACGCCAATAGTTGATTTTTGGCAATACATGCAACTAGCCCTTATGAAATATGGCTTTCACTAGAAAGCCGTACCGCAGTATTGATGACAGCAACCTGCCCAACGCACCGCCACACGAACCGCGTACTCCGCGTTGAACCGTGCGCTTGTGGTGTTGCGGCTGAACGGCGTATTCTCACCACCTGTCCGCGCGCAACCCATCATCAAGGAGCCCGTCATGCCTGTCGCCACCACGCCCGCTGGTTATCACTCGGTCACGCCGTATCTCACGATCAAGGGCGTTGCCGCCGCACTTGAGTTCTACAAAAAAGCGTTCGGCGCGGTGGAGGTCATGCGCATGGAAATGGGGTCGGGCGTCATCGGTCACGCCGAAATCAAGATCGGAGATTCGCACGTGATGATGTCCGACGAATTCCCCGACATGGGCGCGCTGAGCCCGCAAACGCTCGGCGGCAGCCCCGGTTTTTTAATGATCTACACACCCGATTGCGACGCCATGATCGCGCAAGCCGTCGCTGCAGGCTCCAAGGTCACGCGCGCGGCGGAGAACCAGTTTTACGGCGACCGCAGCGGCCAGCTCGAAGACCCGTTCGGCCACCGCTGGGGCATCGCCACGCACATCGAGGACGTGAGCGATGAAGAGATCAAGCGGCGCATGGCGGCGATGGGTAGCCACTAAATCAATCAATAGGAACGGCCGTAGTTGCCAATGAATCTCGAACTCGAAAATCTCCACGTCCTGATCACCGGCGGCAGCAAAGGCATCGGACTGGCCTGCGCTCGCGGCTTCCTAGCTGAAGGCGCACGTGTCACGCTTCCCGAGCGCCTGCACGAAGGCATGCAAGCCGAAGCACGGCAGCAAGGCATCAGCAGGGAAGAAGCCCCGACCCGAGCAAAAGCCACCCGCCCGCTGGGCCGCATAGCCGAGCCGAGCGAAATCGCCGATGCCGTGGTGTACCTCGCGTCAAACCGCGCGAGCTACATCACGGGGGCGGTAGTGGCGATGGATGGGCGGTTACGCCGATGGTGGTGTAAATTGCCGATGAGGAACAGGCAAAGTGCGAACCTGTGTTTGAACGTCGGTAGCTAATGACTTGCGAGAATCGAATGACTAAACCACCTGTCAAGAAACCACCCAAGCTGAAGCTCCCCGTGCTGAACGGAAAAGGCGGGATGCTTGCGGGCATTGACCCGAAAAGTAATGCATCAATGCTCGACGCGGCTGACGGCTTCACCGACACAACGTATTTGCTCGCAGAGTCTGCTAACGCTAAGCACCTGCGCCGTTCGATACAACAGTACCGACAAACGAATGCGAGCCGGAACTCCACTTCGATTGAACCAACCAATGAGTAACCTCGAACTGGCAATTGATCTGAAAGCGCAACTAGATGCTTTGCGCCCGCTGAATCCTGAGCAGGAAAAACGTATTTGGCAGAAGTTTCGTTTCGACTGGAACTATCACTCGAACAATATTGAGGGCAATTCGCTCACGTTTGGCGAAACTAAGTCGCTGCTGCTGCACAACATAACGGCGCAAGGCAAACCGTTAAAAGATCACATCGAAATTACTGGCCACAACGAAGCGATTGATGCGCTCGTGGATTTGACGCGTGGCGACGCACCACTGTCGGAAAGCTTTGTTCGTCAACTGCATGCGTTGATCCTGCGTGAGCGTTATCAGGTTGACGCGATCACTGCGGAGGGCGCACCGACGCGGCGGTGGATCGAGGTCGGTCAATACAAGACGGGCCAGAATCATGTGCAGACGGTAACTGGTGAGATTTTTCGTTTTGCCGAACCGATGGATGTGCCGGGGAAGATGCACGCACTGTTGCAGACGATGAACGAGCTGCAAGCTCCGTCAAGTGCAGAAGTGGTTTTGATCGCAGCGAAAGCGCACTACGACTTTGTGTTGATCCATCCGTTTGACGATGGCAACGGACGCATGGCGCGGCTGTTGATGAATTTGATATTGATTAAGTATGGGTTCCCTCCAGCGATCATCAAGACGGAAGACAAAGCGAGTTACTTCTCAGCGCTTCGTCAAGCAGATGGTGGTCAGTTAGATGTGTTCGTTGAGTACATCGCAGACTGTCTTTGCGCGTCGCTGCAAATTATGTTGGCTGGCGCGCGAGGCGAAAGCATCGAAGAACCCGACGAACAAGATCGTCAAATCAAAATGCTTGCTCGCCTTCTGCAGGGGAAAAAGGGGTCCTTAGAAATCACACGAACGCTGAGTGCTTTGCACAGAGTTTTCGATCAGAGCTTTACGCCTCTTGCTAGAAAACTAGATGAAAAGGCGCGAACGTTTGAGTCGCTATATCGTCACTACGAACGACGTGTACAGGTTAACAATATTTTTGGTCCGACTGATCCCGTCTTAGACTACGAACTTGCCGACGCCAAATCCTACATAAAACCTGAGACCTCGAATTTCACTTACAACGCGGATTTCGCCAATCTGGCGTACCAAGGTTTAGATTCGATTTCGCATAGTTGGTGGGTTGTCATCAAAACCGATCTGACTAGTTACACGGTTGATTACAAAGGCCAATACGGCAATTACGTGTTATCTGGCAGCATTACGAAGGCTTACGATCAGCAGCTAACGTCTGAAGAAATATCTAACGTAACGAACGCGTTAGCTGAGGAGCAAATCCGAGCGATTCAGATTAGTGCAGGAGTTGACCTGTTGAACCCCTGATTTCGCCGGAACGAACTCACATACTCCGACGATACTGTCCGCCCACCTCAAACAGCGCGTCGGTAATCTGCCCCAGCGAAGCCACCTTCACTGTCTCCATCAATTCAGCAAACACATTGCCGCCGTTGATCGCGACGGCTTTGAGCTTCGCGAGCGCAGCAGGCGCATCCGCCTTGTGCGACGCATGAAAATCAGCAAGCCGTTTGAGCTGACCCTGCTTTTCTTCATCGGTTGAACGCGCGAGTTCGAGCGTGTCGGGCACCGCGTCGCCATGCGGATTGCGGAAGGTGTTTACGCCGATGATGGGGTAGGAGCCGTCGTGTTTTTTGTGTTCGTAGAACATCGACTCTTCCTGAATCTTGCCGCGCTGATAGCCGGTTTCCATCGCGCCGAGCACACCGCCGCGTTCGCTGATGGCTTCGAATTCCTTGAGCACGGCTTCTTCGACTAAGTCGGTGAGTTCGTCGATGATGAACGCGCCCTGGTTCGGGTTCTCGTTTTTGGCGAGGCCCCATTCGCGGTTGATGATGAGCTGGATCGCCATCGCGCGGCGCACCGATTCTTCGGTCGGCGTGGTAATCGCTTCGTCAAACGCGTTGGTGTGCAGGCTGTTGCAGTTGTCGTACACGGCGATCAGCGCTTGCAGCGTGGTGCGGATGTCGTTGAACTGAATCTCCTGCGCATGCAGGCTGCGGCCGCTGGTCTGGATGTGATATTTGAGCTTCTGGCTACGCTCGTTTGCGCCGTATTTTTCGCGCATCGCAACGGCCCACAAGCGTCGCGCGACGCGACCGAGCACGGTGTATTCCGGGTCCATGCCGTTACTGAAAAAGAACGACAGATTCGGCGCGAAATCGTCGATGTGCATGCCACGTGCGAGGTAGGCTTCAACGAAGGTGAAGCCGTTGCTCAACGTGAACGCGAGCTGCGAAATCGGGTTCGCGCCAGCCTCGGCGATGTGATAGCCGCTGATCGACACAGAGTAGAAATTGCGCACCTTGTTCTGCACAAAATACTGTTGGATGTCGCCCATCACCTTGAGCGAAAACTCGGTGGAGAAGATGCAGGTGTTCTGGCCCTGATCTTCTTTCAGGATGTCGGCTTGCACCGTGCCGCGCACGTTTTCCAGCGTCCACGCCTTGATCTTGGCGAGCTCGTCATCGGTCGGCTCGCGCTTGTTGTCTGTGCGGAAATTGCTGAGCTGCTGCTCCATCGCGGTGTTCATGAAGAACGCGAGGATCGTCGGCGCGGGGCCGTTGATGGTCATCGAGACGGAGGTCGTCGGCGCGCAAAGATCGAAGCCGTCGTAGAGCACTTTCATGTCCTCAACGGTGGCAATCGACACGCCGGAGTTGCCGACCTTGCCGTAAATATCCGGGCGAATCGCGGGGTCGTTGCCGTACAGCGTGACGCTGTCGAACGCGGTGGACAGGCGCTTGGCGTCCATCCCTTCGCTGACTTTTTTGAAGCGGCGGTTGGTGCGGAAGGCGTCGCCTTCGCCCGCGAACATACGGGTCGGGTCTTCGTTTTCGCGCTTGAACGCGAACACGCCTGCGGTGAACGGGAAGCTGCCGGGGACGTTTTCTTTCAACTGCCACTTGAGGATTTCACCGTCGTCTTCGTAGCGCGGCAGCGCGACCTTCTTGATCTTGCTGCCGGAGAGGGAGGTGTAGGTCAGCGCGGTGCGCAGTTCCTTGTCGCGGATTTTTACGACGTATTCATCGCCTGAATAGCTGGCGACGGTTTGTGGCCACATGTCGAGGAGTTTTTTGGAGCGGGGGTCTAGGGCTTGGGATTTCTCGTCAATTAGCGCATCGATGGTTGCAAATAATTCGTCATTCCCGCGAAGGCGGGAATCCAGCGACTTCTGCTTCGAGTCCGATCCAAAGTCACTGGGCCCCTGCCTTCGCAGGGGCGACGACATCAACATAGCTTTGGATGACGTGAGTTGCTGCCGCTCCCGCGCCACCCGCGCCTGCCCATCCGCCCAGCGGTGATAGCCGCGCATCGCGTCGGCAATCTCCGCGAGATAACGCACGCGATTGGCGGGCACGATGGCTTGTGTCTGTGATGATGCGCGCGTGTCGGCGGTTGCGAGTTTTCCAGCAGCAAGTTTCAGCGAACCGCCCGATTTGGCAACCAGCAGCGGCGCAATCGCCTGATACAGCGCCGTCACACCGTCATCAGCGAAGCGGCTGGCCATCGTGCCGAACACCGGCATCTGGTCGGGTGGTGTGCCCCAGGCTTCCTTGTTGCGTTGGACTTGCTTGCGCACGTCGCGTTGCGCGTCCTGCGCACCCTTGCGGTCGAATTTGTTGATCGCGACGAAATCGGCGAAATCCAGCATGTCGATTTTTTCGAGCTGGCTCGCAGCGCCGAATTCCGGCGTCATCACGTACAGCGACGCATCCACATGCGGCACGATGGCTGCGTCGCCTTGGCCGATGCCCGACGTCTCGACAAACACCACGTCGAAGCCGCTGACTTTGCAGGCGGCAATCGCATCTGGCAACGCTTTGGAAATTTCTGAGCCGCCCGAATCACGCGTTGCCAGCGAGCGCATGTAGATGTTTTCGTGATTGATCGCGTTCATGCGAATGCGGTCACCGAGCAGCGCACCGCCGGATTTGCGACGTGACGGGTCAATCGAGATGATGGCGATCTTGAGCTGGTCGTTCTGGTCGATTCGGAAGCGACGAATAAGCTCATCGGTGAGCGAGGATTTGCCTGCGCCGCCGGTGCCGGTGATGCCGAGACTTGGCGTTTTTTTCTGTGCGGCCAGCTCGTGCAGCGCCTTCACCGTAGCCGCATCAACGGCGCCCGCCTCAAGCGTGGTGATCCAGCGGGCGAGCGCGTTGCGGTCGCCGGACTTAAGCGCGTCCAGCGTCAGCGGAAGTTTGGATAAGTCATGATCGCACGCCGCAATCATCTCGTTAATCATGCCCTGCAAACCGAGTTTCGCGCCGTCCTGCGGCGAAAAAATTCGCGTGACACCATACGCGTGCAGTTCGGCGATTTCCGACGGCACGATTACGCCGCCACCGCCACCGAACACCTTGATATGCCCCGCGCTCGCCTCGCGCAACATGTCGATCATGTACTTGAAATATTCGACGTGCCCGCCCTGATACGACGACATCGCGATGCCGTGCACGTCTTCCTGCAGCGCTGCGTCGACCACCTCTTTAACGCTGCGGTTGTGGCCAAGATGGATCACCTCGCAGCCGCTGCCTTGGATGATGCGGCGCATGATGTTGATGGAGGCGTCGTGCCCGTCAAATAGACTGGCAGCGGTGACGAATCGCACCTTGTTTTTGGGGCGATAGATCAAGTTTTTGGTGTCGAGATTTGACATGCGATTCCTCCGTTGCAGCCCGCGATTCACGCTCGGTCAGCGCGAAGTTCGATTGTCGCAGAAATTTGCCTACATTGACGTTAACGTCAACTTGGCAGAATAAGTCTGCGCTTTGTCCTACGTCAACAGACGTTGCTGTCCGAGCCTCATGACTACGCGAATGGAAGTAGCCTGTGTGCTCACCCAGAAGGAGCACATATGTTCAAGAAAATTTTGATTCCTATTGATGGTTCAGAGCTGGCGCTCAAAGCGGTTGCGACAGGCGTCAAACTGGCCAGTGAGGTGGGCGCACAGGTGGTTTTTCTGCACGCCAAGGCACCGTACATTGCGCCTTACGCTGCCGAAGTTGCGCTGATGGACAGCAAGACGCAGCACATGTTTGAGCGCAGCATCACTCTGGAGAGCGACAAAATTCTCGCCGAGGCAAAAAAAATTGCTGACGCGGCGGGCGTTGTCAATCAGTCCGTGAGCGCAGTGAGTAGTCGCGCTGAGTCGCTAATAGAAAAATCCGTTACCGAAATGGGCTGTGACCTCATTGTTATCGGCACCCACGGACGAGGCGCGATGGGGCGCTTCTTCATGGGCAGCGTCACCACGCGCCTTTTGCACATCTCGCCGGTGCCGCTCTTGGTCTACCGCGATGCACTAATGCCCACCACACACACCTGATTTGCCAGCCGCCAGCCGCCCGCAGCTCGCGCTGTGGGCTCCCGTTCCGTTACACACTGTTACTGATCGTTCATAGAAGGTTTGCGAACGCGCTAGATAGTGTGAGCCATGCCAAGTTGGTATGCACACAGGAGTCACCGCCATGTATTCACAAGCCCAATCAGTAACGCCGTACTTCCGCATTGGTAGCCCCGCGCTTCTCGCTTCTCGCTCGGCTGCATCGCGCGATGCGGTGTTGGCGGAGGTGGTGGCGCTCGGTCGCGTACGAGTGGTGACACAGGGCACCGCTATTCATCGCGCAGGGGATCCATTTCGTTCGGTATTTTTCCTGAAATCAGGCGCTGCCAAGCGCATGCTTATTAAGGAGGATGGCCGCGAACAAATACTTGGTTTTCCGATGCCGGGCGACATTTTGGGCATGGAAGCTATCGATGGCGGCGCGCACAGCACCACCGTAATTGCGCTTGATTTGTGTGCGATTATCGAGATTCCATTCGAGGCAATCGAGGCTCTCGCTGCAGAAAACCCCGCCGTCGCCCGCTTTCTGTATCACCGTATGAGCGCAGCATTGCGCGACGAGCATGGCTGGATGGCAGCGCTCGGCCTGCTCAACGCAGATGAGCGCGTTGCCGCGTTCCTGCTCGATTTATCGCAACGATTTTCCGCGCGAGGATTTTCCGCGCGACGTTTCATGTTGCGCATGACACGCGCAGAAATTGGCAGCTTTCTCGGCCTCACGCTAGAAACCGTCAGTCGCGTGTTCTCGCGATTCCAAAAACTCGGTCTGCTCAATGTCACGCGACGCGACATCGAGTTGCTGGATATGTCAGCACTCGGCCATCTGGCGCATTCGCAAGCGCTACATTGACGTTTCGCTAGCTCGAAGCTGGCGGCGACATCACCGCACGCAAGGCTTGACCCAATTGATCACGCGAATAAGGCTTGCGCAAGAACGCAATGTCCTCATCCATGCCGAACTGAAGCGGTAGCGCGCTTCGCGCGTAGCCGGACGCGTAGAGTACCCGCAATTGCGGCTGTATTTTTCGTAGTGACGCTGCTATTTTGGGCCCAGTTTCATCGCGTTCCAGCACTACATCCGTGAACAACACGGCAATCTCTGGATGTGCCCGCAATCGTGCCGACGCAGTGCGGCGGCTGGTGGCCGTGAACACCTGATAGCCAAGCGAGCCCAGGAACGCGACTGCGACGGACAATACATCTAGATCATCCTCGACCACTAGAATCGCCTCTGAGCCTCTGACGACTTCGTCAAGGGCTGTCACTTTCTCAGCGACAGGCTCCCGCGTTGCGGATGCAATCGGAAGAAATAAATTGATCGTGGTTCCGACGCCAAGTTCGCTGTAAACCGTGACATGCCCCGCAGATTGTTTAGCAAAGCCGTAGACCATGCTAAGCCCGAGCCCGCTGCCTTTGCCCACCTCTTTTGTCGTGAAAAAAGGCTCAAACGCGCGCGCCATCACGTCGCGACTCATCCCGCTTCCAGTGTCCGACACACTCAGTCGCACGTAATGTCCAGCGCGAACTTCATCAGCGCCAACACCCAAATTCTGCTTCAAATCAACATCCACAGCTTCAATTACAAGTGCGCCACCGTTGGGCATGGCGTCGCGCGCGTTAACCGCCAAATTGAGCAGCGCGGTTTCGAGCTGCCCTGCGTCGGCCAGAGCCATCGGCAACGCGTTATCTGCGTGCACTCTAACCTCGATACCGGCTCCGAGTGTTCGCGCCAGCAAGTCACAGAATGAGGCGAGCAATGCTGGCACATTGACTGGAGCCGGACGCAACGTCTGCCGCCTTGAGAACGCCAACAGTTTTGCGGTCAGTTCCGCACCTCGGCGGGCACCGCGATGCGCAGAGGCAATCGCCCGAAGCGCGGACGGTTCGGTGATCGCCATGCCTTCAAGAATCTGCAAATTTCCCGAAATAACGGTGAGCAGGTTATTGAAGTCGTGCGCTACGCCACCCGTCAGTTGACCCAACGATTCAAGTCGTTGCGAAAGCAGCAACTTCTCTTCCGTCACTGAACGTTGCAGTGCGTTAGACGCAATGTTCGCGATGGCTTCCAGAAACGCAACGTCATCGGTGGTGAAGTGATGTGCGAGCGTCGATCCTGCCACCAGTAGCGCATTGACCCGATCACGATCAGCAATGGGTGCAATGACCAGACTTTGCACGCCAGCGATTAGCAAGGCCGGGCAGATGGTGGCGCTCGCTACGTTGACGTCGCCGACCAACACCGGTGCACCGCTCGCGAACATCTCGCCGGACAGCATGGCATGCGTCTGCATGACTCGTGTGCCTTTGATACCCGCCGCCAGCACTCCTGTGGCGCTCACGCACATGAGCGAATCTTGTCCTTCGACCTGCCGGAACAGCGCCACGACATCGGCTGCAAGGGGTGCGATAGCGATCTCAGCAGCTCGTTCTCCGAGCGTTTCGAACTGACGCTCCCGGAGCGCTAGTTGGCTGATTTTGGTCAACGCGTTGGCGCGAATCAGTTCGCGCTCAGTACGCCGAGCTTGCAGCCGTTCGCTTACGTCACGCAACATAACGATCGTTTCAACGCCCGAGGCGGTTTGCGTCGGAGCCAGCGAAATTTCTACGGGAAACTCGCGTCCATTGAGTTTCAACGCCTTCAGCGCGAGGCCAACACCCATTGGGCGTCGATGAGGATTGGTGGCAAAGCCGCTTCGCAACGCAGCATGATTCTTTCGCGATGTCATGGGCACCAGCTTGTCTACGCTGAGCCCATGCAGTTCACCAGGTGCAGCCTCTAGTAGTCGCTCTGCTTCCGCATTATTCAGTCTGATGCGGCCTGCGCTATCAACGACCAAAATCGCGTCTGGTGCGGCATCAAACAACAGCTTGAACGCATCGTTTTCTGGAATCTGTGATTGGGTCACGCTACCCCCGACTCACCGCTACGGCAAGTAAATAGCCAGCGCCGCGTACCGACTTGATGACGCGCGGCTCCTTGCCATCGTCGCCTAGTTTGCGCCGTAAACGACCAATCTGTACATCAATGGTTCGATCAAATGGCCCAGCGTCTCGATGATGTGTTCGCTGCAATATCTGGTCGCGACTGAGAATTCGTCCGCTTTGTTCGCAGAGCATCAGCAACAGCTCATATTCACCAGTTGTCAATGCGATTACGGTGCCATCTGTCCGACGTAAATCGCGTCGCCCGGTATCCAGCGCAAACTGATCAAAGCGGAGAACGGGCCGGTGCTCATTTTCCGCTTGCGCCTGCACACTTGGCTGCACTGAGCGGCGACTAACACTGCGAATCCTCGCCAGCAATTCGCGCAGCTCAAAGGGTTTGGTGATGTAGTCGTCTGCACCAATCTCCAGGCCCACCACGCGATCAACGGTGTCGCCGCGTCCACTCACCATCAGTAAGCCGCCTACCCAGCGGCTTCGTAGGCGCCGCGCGATAGCAAAGCCGTCCTCAGAGCCCAAATTCACATCCAGAAGAATCACGTCGGGCGCATTTTTAGCAATACCCGCCAAAAGCTCGGCTTCCGAAGCAGCTTCAAACACAAGCAGCCCCTGACTTCCAAGATAGTTAGCGACGAGATCACGAATGTCCTCATCGTCATCCACGACCAACACAACTAACGGCGATGCGGCATTCAATTGATTCGAGACAGTCCACTACTCACAATGCGCCAATTATCACCGCGTGAAGCGAATCAGATACGAACATGCTCGCTAAAGAATGGGGTTTACGCCCGACCGCGCCTCATTGCTTCTTTGACACGTCAAGCAGCGGCGCGCACTGGGATAAGCCAGCAACCGCGCATAGCCAATAGCCTCGCCACAGTCTTCGCACACGCCGTAGCGGCCATCAGCTACTTTTTCAAGTGCGGTGTTGGTGTCCGCGAGAGCTGTCGAATGCCGCTCCGCATTGGCGATCAGTGTGTCCGCGTCGACGTCGGCGGTTGTCCAGTCGGCATCGCTCTCTGCGGTGATCGAAGCGTGGGCGGGGCCGTCAATGTGCAGCTCGGCATTCAGCGTCGCGGTGAGCTGGCGCTCGCGCTCTAGAAGCAGAAGCTTCAAGTCATCGATTTGCCCGGATGTCAATGCGAATTGCGCCATAGTTGAAACACCTTTACGTTGATTGCATGATGAGTCGAGTCGATCAAAATCGCTTTGATATCGATCAAAGCTTTTGCGCTCTGGCACCACTAACCTTGCTGGATGATCTCAAACTCAGCAGCGCTGGACGCGACTGACAGCGCGCGTGCGGCGCTGCCGTCGCAGCAACTTGACACGTGCGTTCTCGACGTGTTCGACATGCACTGTGCGGCCTGTGCTGCGTTGATCGAAAGCGCCCTGACTGCTGTCGTCGGCGTGTCGCGCGTGCGCGTGCGCTACGCCACCCAGCGCGCACGCGTAACTTTCGATCCTGGCTTGATAAGCGTCGAAAAGTTGCTGAAACGCATTGAGTATCTCGGCTACACGGCGGACGCCGGTGCGGGTGTAGGCCGCGTTGACATCGCGCGCAAGCAGCGCCATCGCCACATTTGGGGCTTCGGACTGTCGACGTTTTGCGCGATGCAGATCATGATGCTGACACTGCCGCGGTTTTTAGCAGGCGCTGACATGGAGCCCGAGTTGGCACCGCTGCTTGATTGGGCGGCGTTGGCTTTGCTGTTGCCAGTGATTGGCTGGACAGCGCGCCCCTTCTATCGAGGGGCTCAACGCGAGTTGCGTTTGCGACGACCGGGTATGGATTCCGCGGTTACGCTGGGCATTGCGTCCGCCTTCGCGGGGTCCATGTGGCATCTGTTGGCAGGTACTGGTGTGCTGTACTTCGATTCAGTTGCAATGTTCGTCGCTCTTCTTCTAGGTGTGCGCTGGTTTGAATGGGAACAACGCGAACGCAGTCAGGCCATCATCCACGCGGTAAGCCACAACCAGCATTATGTTGACGTCATGCGGATTGATTCGACTGGTGCTAATGAGCAGATATCGCTCGCCGCAATAGACAGCATTTCGATTGGCGAC
>JANNYE010000041.1:0-27241 GCA_031409935.1 Burkholderiales bacterium
ATCTTCAGTTCGATTCCGTACATCCTGCTGGTGCTCGCCATCGCGGCAGTGCTCAAGCAGAAAGGCGTGCTCACCGTCGTGCTCATTCTTGGGCTCACCGGTTGGACGAGCCTTTTCCGGCTGGTTCGCGCTGAATATTTGAAGCACAAGGCGCGCGATTACGTGCGCGCTGCCAACGCCATCGGCGCCTCGAATTTGCGCCGCATGTTCGTGCACATTTTCCCGAACATTTCGCACGTCGTGCTGGTGCAGCTCTCCTTGCACGTAGTGTTGTTCATCAAGTCGGAGGTGATCCTGTCCTTCCTCGGTTTCGGCGTGCCGGTAGACACGGTGAGCTGGGGCTCGATGCTGAACGAATCGCTGAACGAATTGATTCTGGGCTACTGGTGGCAGCTCGCCGCTGCGACGGTGTTCATGGCGGTGCTGGTAACGGCGTTCAGCCTGTTTACCGATGCGCTGCGTGACGCGCTTGATCCGAAGCTCAAATAATTCGTCACCCCGGCGAAGGCCGGGGCCCATAGGATGTCGAGGAATGCATGAAAGATGTCTTCCAGCCTGCCGTCTACCTACTGGCGAGCGCGCCGAACGGTTCGCTGTACATCGGTGTCACCTCGAATCTGGTGCAGCGTATCTATCAGCATCGAGAAGGTTTGATTGAAGGCTTCACTAAGCAATACGATGTGAACATGCTGGTTTGGTACGAACTTCATGCAACGATGGAGTTCGCAATTGCTAAAGAAAAAGCAATGAAGGAATGGAAACGCGAATGGAAAATCAAACGCATTCGCGAGATGAATCCGAGTTGGGGCGATTTGTACCCTTCGATTATTTAGTAACGATGGACCCCGGCCTTCGCCGGGGTAACGAATGAAAATGACTACACCCCTGCTTTCCATCAAAAACCTTCGCGTCAAATTCCGTCTCGACAAACACAATTCGTTTGAGGCGTTGAAGGGCATTTCGTTTGACGTCATGCCCAATCAAACCGTCGCGCTGGTCGGCGAGTCGGGCTCTGGCAAGTCGGTGGCTTCGCTCGCCGTTTTGGGCTTGCTCCCGAAAGAAAATGCGACGGTCGATAAGGCGAGCAGCATCGAGTTTGAAGGCAAGAATTTGCTGACGTTCTCGAACGCGCAAAAGCGCGCAATTCGTGGCAGTGAAATCTCGATGATCTTTCAGGAGCCGATGAGCTCGCTGAACCCGGTATTCACCGTGGGCTTTCAAATAGAAGAGGTGCTCAAGGAGCACATGGGGCTGTCCGGCAAAGCTGCGCGTGATCGCTCGATAGCGTTGCTCACTGAGGTCGGAATTCCGGAGCCCGCGATCAAGATCGACAGCTTCCCGCATCAGATGTCGGGCGGGCAGCAGCAGCGTGTGATGATTGCGATGGCGATTGCCTGCGAGCCCAAACTGCTGATCGCAGATGAGCCGACCACTGCGCTTGACGTGACGATCCAGAAGCAGATTCTTGACCTGATCGCCGCGCTGCAAAAAAGGCACAACATGAGCGTGCTGTTCATCACCCATGACCTCGCGGTCGTCGGTGACATCGCCGATCACGTCGTGGTGATGCGTAACGGCGAAATTCGCGAGCAGGGCGCAGCGATTGATGTGTTCTCTGCGCCGAAGGATGATTACACGCGGGCGCTGCTCGCTTGCCGTCCGGTTGTGGATTCGCGACCTAAACGCTTGCCGGTGATCGACGACTTCATGGCCGGTCGCGCTGACGCGATGCGCCTAGAGCAGCGCTCGCGAGGCGTCAAGGAAAGCGATCCTGTTTTGCTCGAAGTGAAGGGACTGTGCAAGGACTTTGTCTCGCGGGACGGCTTGTTTGGTAAGCGTGTTTTCAATGCGGCGAAGGATGTTTCGTTCAAATTGCGCAAGGGAAAAACGCTGGGTCTCGTCGGTGAATCGGGCTCCGGAAAAACCACGGTCGGTCTGACCATCATGCGTTTGCACGACGCCACCAAAGGCGAGGCATGGTTTGACGGTAAGAACATTTTCGCGATGAGCGAAAAGGAGTTTCTGCCCTACAAAAAGCGCATCCAGATCATCTTTCAGAACCCGTACGCGTCGCTCAACCCTCGCTTCACGGTGGGCCAGATCATCTGCGAACCGATGATCATTCATGGCATCGGTGCCAATGCCGAAGCGCGCGCCAAGATGGCCTTCGAGCTGTTGGCGAAAGTGGGTCTGCCCGAGATGAGCTTCTACAAATATCCGCACGAATTCTCAGGCGGTCAGCGTCAGCGCATCGCCATCGCGCGCTGCCTGACCATGAAGCCGGACATTCTGATTTGCGACGAATCGGTGTCCGCGCTTGACGTGTCGGTGCAGGCGCAGGTGTTGAATTTGCTGCAAGACCTGCAGGACGAGTTTGGCATGTCCTATATCTTCATCTCGCACGATCTGGCCGTCGTCAAGTACATGAGCGACGAGGTCATGGTGATGAGCGAGGGCAACGTAGTGGAGCAGGGCGACTCGGACGAACTGTACGCCGCGCCGAAGGCCGCGTACACCCGCAAACTGCTCGATTCCATTCCGAAGGGACTGGTTTCAGCGCACGCCTAAGCTCGCCTCGGTGCAGCTTGACTCGACCAAATTGCGCATACCAATGAGTTCATCCCATTGGCTTTTCACGGAAAGCGTTTGTTTGCATGGGGGCATGCCCGTTTTTACGAAAAGTCGAGAAGCAAACAAATCGTGGCATAAGCCCATATAGAAAGGGCATCAACAATAAAAGCTGATTCCCTCAATAGCGCCGTTCCCAGCACCTAATTCCATTTCTAAATCAATACGATACGTCGTTGCTCCTCCTTGCCGTGCTAACGCACTGTCTGCGTCGTCGCGCCTAGTCTCCTATTGATTTAGAAACGGAATAAGGGCTCGTAAACAAATAACTTGGCCATTTACCCGGCTGGGCTTGGGCGCACTGCGTCGTTGCGAATTACGCCGTGTGGCCCGCCACACGGCGTGATTCGCGCCTAGCATTGCATCCCAATCCAGCGGCCAAATGACCAAGTTATTTGCTTCCGAGCCCTAAGCCGCGATGAATTCCCGCAGCAAAGCCATTGCCTCAACCGGCGCATCCGGGATCACGCCGTGACCGCAGTTTTCAAACTCGCGATAGTGCAGCAGATGTGGCGGAATCGCGGCGGCGATGTCGCGCTGACATTCAATCGGCGCCATCGGATCAAGCGCGCCGCCCATCACCAGCGTCGGGCACTGAATGCGCGAAAGCTCGTGCAGCATGTCCATCGTGCGGCCCTCGCCACCGGGGCCGAAGAAGCGCTCGCGCACGGGCTGCTTCATCACGATGCGATGCCACAAATCCGGGTCTGGCGGCGTCTGCGTGTAGAACGGAAACGCGACGTCGATCCAGTCCTTCAGCAACACCGGGCTGGTGTCGCCGTCCACAAACCGACGACGCGCCAACTCGCCCGCCTTGGTACCTCCCAGTCGCGTGAACATGGCAATCTTCGCGTCCGTGTGTGACGTCGCCTGCGCGGACGTGCTCACCAGCACCAGCTTGCCCGCGTGCTCCGGATGGCGCGTCGCGTAAGTCATCGCCACCATGCCGCCAAACGACGCGCCATAAACGACCGGTTTCACGATCCCCAGCGCATCACAAAACGCCACCAGATCATCCGCCCACTGCGCCAACGTCCAAAGCTCCGGCGGGCCATCATCACTGCGACCATTGCCACGATGATCCAGATAAATCACCTGCGCTACATCGGTCAGCGCCGTAAAGTCAGGCTTGTAAATCGAATGGTCTGCGCCGGGGCCACCGTGCAACAGGATCACGGTTGGGACTTCGCGCATCACGGTGCCGTTGGCTCGTAGGGATGCGCCTTCTGTGTCGAAGAAGAGGTTGATTCCGTTTACTTGGGTTTTCATTTGGTTGATGAGATTTGAGGGCGTTGTACGACGCAGGCCTTCGGTTGCCCAGCTCGTTGCGCATGAATCAAGGGGGCGAGTTACTGGCCGAAGAACGTGTAGAAAATCGGGGCTGGCACCCTCAATGCTTTAGTGGTGCCCATAGTCGTTCTCCTGAACCTTCGCTCGTCAGTCGTCTTTACTCATCAGATAGCCGAGTTTGCCCGTACAAAATGAGCAGCCGTCTTGATAGCTGCCAGCGTCAGGATCTTCGTCCCCAGCAAACGACGTCTGACAAAACTCACAAGTCGTGATCTGCGTAAAGGTTTCGTCGCATTCGGTACAGTGCGCGCCATAGCTATTTGTTTCTACACAATCTTCGCCGCCGCACGCTAGGCAATGTCCAGCTGTATCGCGTTCTCCGCCATCCTTGATCGCTTGGTGCGATTGCTCGGTATAACCACATACATGACACCTACTGTCAAGGTACAAATCACTCGTGTTTGCGTCGAGCGCAACATAACCGCAAGACGGGCACTTGCCAAATTTGCTCGACCCCGGCATTGGCCTGACTTGCCTCTCAAATACGGTGCTGAAGTATTCACGAAGCCCTTGAAGGTGTAAATCAATCGCAGCAGTTCGGGTGCTTTCGGACGCGAAGACAACAGTCCAATCGGAACTGCGGATGATTCCTCTCAAGTGAAACCATGCAAGAAGCAGTTCACCCGCTACCTTCTGCTTGTCTAAAGATTGATCCAAAGACGGATGGAAGAAATGCGTGAGTTGATTGCGGTGCTCGCGTAATGCGGCAAAAACATCTAGCGCAGATTGCGGCATTGGTGCATCGCAGCTTCTTGCGAGGCGTTGTGAAGCCTCCGCTAAGCCAACGGTTTTTTGTTTTCCTGCACAAAATTTTGACCAATCCGCTTCGCTTTGCTTTTGAACTACGAGCTTCCAGTCTTTGTGCAGTAGGCAGGACTTGATTACAAGCTCAACACCATCGTAGAAGTGCAACAGCGAAAAATTGATTTCGCCAGGGAATTCGCTTAGCGCTTTTTCAAGATGTGCAAATGCATTCGCGGTTAAACGTTGGTTGACCTCTTGTATAGACAAATCTGTAGTCACGCAAAGAGCTCCAATCGGTCAGCCGGGCAGGGCGGGCAATTTGTTGCCCACGCGTTGAGTCAATTTACGCAAACGCTACCGAAAGCAACCCAACCGAAGCCTTCCGTCGAGCAGGTTTCACGACAATCTGCACGTCATTGCCAAGACGTAGCAGGCAATCCATGAGCTTTGCTTCGCTGACGCCACGGAATTGTCCGCGCAGGATGTTGGATAGCTTTGGCTGCGGCACGCCGATGATTTCTGCGGCTTCGCGCTGGGTGAGTTTGCGTGCAGCAATGATGCTACCGACACGCTGGGTTAGCTGCGCTTTGGCGAGCATTGCCTCCGGTTGCGCGACACCGATATCGGCGTAAACATTGCAAGAGCTTTGGGTAATTTTCATCGGTTATTCGGGTAGGGCGGGAAACTTGTTACCCACGCGTTCATCGCACCGCAAAGTGTCTTCGATCTGTTCGTTTCGCGCACGCTCGCTTGCCTTCGCGTGCGTTTCATCAAAGGTGCCTTCATCGCGCAGGAAGTCGTCGAAACTGGAGCCGCTGTGTGGGTTCGTTCGCTCTTCACCGGTCGCCGAGATCAATGACGTCATGTCGCACCAACCCCAGTTTCCACTGACAGCCGCATCCCCACAGTATTCAACACCGCCAACAACGTCTTGAGCGTCGGGTTGCCGTTGGGGGATAGCGCGCGGTAGAGAGATTCGCGGCTGATGCCTGCGGTTTGTGCGACGGCACCCAGCCCGCCGTACGCTTCGGCAACCGCGCGCAGCGCGAGCAGGCCTGCTGCGCGATCATCGGGGTTGTCGAGTGATTGCATCGCAGCTTTGAGGTATTCCACGGCGAGTTCGCGGTCTGCCGCAAGCTCTTCAATTTCGCGTTCGTGGTGCGATACGCTGGCTTTGATTTTTCGCATTAGGGCGCTCCTATAAATTCATTGTTCGGGCGAACTGCCGCGTTGCACGGTGCTCGCAATCCTCATGTACCGGGGCGTACATTCCGGTTGCTGTGCGCCGTGCGCCTTGCATTTCATCCCGAAAAATGAATTTCTAGAAGTGCCCATTACTGCCTGCCTTTCCAATCTGCCCAAAACAATTTGGCGCGCTTGATGTCGTTGGTTTGTGTGCGTTTGTCGCCGCCGCATAGCAGAACAACGACGGTTTGCCCATGGCGCCCGAAGTAAACGCGATAGCCCGCACCGACATGCACTCGCAGCTCGCTGACACCTTCGCCGACTGATTCGCAGTCGCCGAAGTTGCCCGCTTCAACTTGTCGCAAACGAATACGGATTCGCGCCTGAGCAATCTTGTCGCGAATGCTGCCGAGCCAATCCGAAAGCGGTTCGTCGTCATTGGTTTGCCGGTAACGGACGAGATTGATCACGGAGTTATTGTAACTTAAAAGCTACAAATCGGTATTGGGGTGATTAATGCCTTTGGGGTTGGCGGTCTGGATTCCAGCCTTCGCGGGAAAGACGGCGTAAGGCAGACTTACTTCCCGCAGCTACCGCCCTCACCCCAACCCTCTCCCGCGCTGCGGGAGAGGGGGCCGAACCAGAGCAGCTTAGAACCGCTTCAACCACGCAAAAAACTCCCGATACCAAAGCCGTGAGTTTTGCGGTTTTAGGATCCAGTGGTTTTCGTCGGGGTAGATGACGAGTCTGGCTTTGATCCCTTTGGCGCGCAGGGTGTTGTAGTACTCGAGGCCTTCGTAATACGGCACGCGGTAGTCGAGTTCGCCGTGGATGACGAGCGTTGGGGTCTTGAAGTTTTTCGAGAAGGTGTGCGGTGATTGCGACTGGTACTTTTCGAGGTTTTCCCACGGCCAAACGCCTAGCTCCTGATTGAGCCAGAGGTAGCCGTCGTCGCCGAATTGCGTGGTCCAGTTGTAGACGCCGGCGTGGCAGACGTAGGCCTTGTAGCGATCCGTGTGGCCGTTCATCCATGCGACCATGTAGCCGCCGTAGCTGCCGCCTGCGGCGTACAGTTTGTTTTTGTCGACGATGCCTTCCTTGATGAGGATGTCGGTCACGGCCTCGGTGTCAGCGAGTTCGCGCGGGCCGAGGTCGCCGTCGATACTGCCGAGAAACGTTTCATCAAAACCCGATGAGCCGTGATAGTTCACCGCAGCGACCACGTAGCCCTGCGCGGCGAACGCCTGAACGTTCCAGCGGTAGTGCCAAGTGTCCATGTGCGCGGCGTGCGGGCCTCCGTGAATGCTGTGCAGCAGCGGATACTTTTTCTTCTTGTCGTAGTTCGGCGGGTAGATGACGAAGGTTTGGATCGGCACGCCCTGCCAGCCCTTGACGGTGCGGCTTTCCCACTTGCCGAGCGGGATTTTGTCGAGGAAAGCGTTGAGGCGGTCAAGGCGGCGGGAGGCTTCGTCCCCTCCCCCAGCGGGGGAGGGATAGGGAGGGGGAAGGTTGCGTGAGGAAACAGGTTGGCTCTTCATGCCAAGTGCCCCCGCCCCAACCCTCCCCCGCTGGGGGAGGGAGTTCATTGCGTACAGTCGCGCCGGATGATCGATAGACGCCATCGTGTACACAGTCGTGGCACCATCCTTCGATTGCGAAAACGACATGATGTGTCCGCCGCGCGCAATCACTTTGGGCTGCGCTGCGTCGAGCGGAAGCGACCACAGGTGCTGCACGCCGGAGTCCTCTGCCGCGAACACGATGGCGCTGTTGTCCGCGCTCCACAGCGGGTTGGCGCTGCCGTAGGTGCCGACCGAGCGTGGCCAGTTTGCAGCGAGGCGTTCAGACTTGCCCGTCTTGCAGTCAACAAGCATCAACCGCGTGTGCTGGCTCGGCGCATCGGCGGGTGTCGCCAGCACAATCATGCGCGTGCCATCGTGCGAGTACACGGGCGAGGCGAGCCACATCTTGCCGAAGTCAAGCGTTTTGGTCTTGCGCGATTTCAGGTTGAGCAGCGAGATCGTGCTCGGATCAGTTAGCCGCGTCACGTCTTTCTGCTGCACCCACGCGATCTCTTTACCGTCGGATGAAATGCCATAGTCATTGCTGCCCGGATCGCCCTGCGTCAACGACCACGGCTTGCCCGCGAACAGATCTTTCGCCGCACCGTTCGCCACATTGATTTCAAACAAATGCGGTCGCGTGCCATCGCAAATCCAGCTATCCCAATGACGATAGTTGTCGACCTCAACCACCTTGGCCTGAACCTTTGACTCCTTATGCTCTTTGCGACGCTTCGCCTGCTGCGCGTCGGTCTTCAGATCAGGCCACACCCACGAGATTGCCGCTATGCGTTTGCTATCAGGAAACCAACGAATGCTTCCGACGCCGGTCGAGAGTTTCGTCACGCGACGCGCCTCGCCGCCGTCTGGCGCAATCACATAAAGCTGCGGCTCGTCATCGCCATCGCGCTTTGCACAAAAGGCGATAGATTTGCCATCGGGCGACCATTGCGGCGCGGTGTTCTTTTTGCCCGCGCTGGTGAGCTGTTTGCGCTGCTTGCCATCAACGCTGTAGAGCCAGAGCTGCGTTGCGCTCTCATTGGTTGCCATGGAGAAGGTGGACTGGTCCACGGCGACCCACTTGCCATCGGGCGAAATGCTCGGCGTGCCCAGTCGCACGCATTGCCAGAGGTGTTCGACGGTGAGATGTTTTGCTTTTGTCATTTGTGCGTCCAATTAAGGTTCTCGTTTTGTAGTGCGCTGTTTTGCGTTGCGAGGGCCAGCTCGTTACATCACACCTTCAAACATTTGCACATCCACCGTCGCACCCGGTTCAACGCCCCCGACGTCGGTGGCGAGCACCACGAAGCAATTGGCTTGCGTCATGGAGGAGAGGATGCCGGAGCCCTGATCGCCTGTGGTTCTCACCTCGACACCGCTTGCGCCAAGGGTCAACACACCGCGCTGAAACTCAGTTCGCCCAGGCATTTTTTTTATTTTGTTGAGGAGTGTGGCTTTCACCGTCGGCGGGAGCATGTAATCGGTGCGCCCCTGAAGCGTTGCCAGCGCGGGGCGCACGAACTGATAGAAAGTAACCATCACCGCAACCGGATTGCCTGGCAGCCCAAAAAAGTGGGCGTCGCCGACGCTACCGTAGGCCATTGGGCGGCCGGGTTTCATAGCGATTTTCCAGAACAGCACTTCGCCCAATTCGTTGAGCATTTGCTTGATAAAGTCAGCTTCGCCCACGCTCACCCCGCCGCTAGTGATCACCACGTCTGCATTATCGGAGGCGGCCCGAAATCCGGCGCGAATCGCTTCGGGCGAATCGACAAAATTTCCGAGATCAATCGGCTGACACCCAGCGCGCTCCAGCATGCTGTAAATCGTGTAGCGGTTGCTGTCGTAAATTTCGCCCGCGCCGAGCTGCGAGCCGATGCTTTTGAGCTCATCACCCGTCGAAAAGAACGCTACCCGCAGTTTGCGATAAACCGACACCTCGCCGATTCCGAGGCTCGCCAGCAGACCGACAGCCGCAGGCGTTATCAACGCGCCGCGCGTGAGAGCAACGGCACCTGTCTTTAAGTCTTCACCGCGAAAACGCCGATTCTGCCCCGGCTTTAAATCGTTGGGTATGTGCACGCCGGCATCGTCCTCGGTGACGCGCTCCTGCATCGCCACGGTATCGCATCCCGCAGGCATCACCGCACCGGTGAAGATGCGCACGCATTCTCGATCTCCGACCGTGCCAAGGTGCGGCTTGCCTGCGTAACTGGTGCCAATACGCTTCATCACGGTCACGTTGCCGTCGGCTTGGTCGGCGTGCCTATACGCCCAACCATCCATGGCGCTGTTATCGTGCCCCGGCACATCGAGCGGCGAAACGATGTCCGCAGCAATCACCCGGCCGAGGGCGGCGCGAATGTTCAGCCGCTCAGTGGTGGTGATCGGCGTGAGCACCTTGTTGATGAATTCGCGTGCCTTGTCGACTGGCATGGAGTTGGGATCGTAGTCATCAGCGCAAGACAACTCGCGTAGCGTGGGGATCATAAATAGGTCAAAAAACTGCGGAAAGTAGCAAGCAGTTTAGTCGTTCACCCAACCAGTGCTGAACTTCTGAACCCGAAAAGAAAAAGCCCGCACGGCAAGCCGGGCGGGCTGGAGGGACGATGGATCGCCTCACAAGGAGGAGGAGGGGGGCAACCCATCAGTCATTCGTCACGGAGGGACACACGTAGTGTTTCATAACGATGCGCGCATCACACCTACCCGTTCAGGTAGGATCGGCGCAATCCCTGTACCTGATCCGCTGCCCCATGCTTTTTGCATCGGAGCAGGGGACCCATGTCAGAAGTTACTTACGCTTTGGCGCGGTCTTGGCAGAAGCTGCTTTAACTTGCGTACCAGCGTATTCAACGCCTTCTTTGGTTGCTTTGGCAACGGTTTCGAACGCAGCCATTGACGATTCCATGCCAGCTTTCAGAGCGGACATTGCGTACTCGGTGCCTGGAACGCCTTGTGGGGCGCTTTTGGCGAGCTTGTCAACGTTGGCAGCGAATGCCTTGGCAGCGTCGGCAGCTTGAGCTTCAGCGAAGTGCATGGCTTCGGTTTGAGCCGAAGAGATCATTTCGAAAGCTTGGCGTGACGTGGTGGTGGCCCAGTCGGCTTTTTCTTCCATTTGCTTGGCGCGCAAAGGCACGATGTCTTGGGGCGCTTTAACAGCGGCAATCGCGTGCAGATCGGCAGCAGCAGAAGCGGCGAATTCGTTAGCAGCGTTTACGCCGAAAGCAGATGCCTTGGTGCTGTATGCAACAGCAGCGTCAACGCCCTTAAGCACGTTGGCCATGTAAGCGCGGTTCATTTCTGCGACTTGTTCGAACATTGGAATCATTTGGGTATCTCCTGAGGTTTGTTGTCTGGGTAAGACAGATCCGCAGAATTGCTGCGGTGCACAAATTGAATGTTAGCGCACGATTCGGGCTTGTCAAGCACAATTTGTTGCGATGCAGCAATTTAGAGTTCTTGCTACAAGAATTGGTTTCAAACGGCATGATTCGGGTTGGCGTGATCGCGTCGAATCGTGGCGGAAGCCCTAACAAATCAGGCTTCTGGCCTGCACTACAATGGCGCACTGCACAAATTAGGATATGAACGATGGCCACCAAGACCAGTGCCCCTCGCGGCGCGCGCTCCGCGATGCGCATCATCAAGAAGTATCCGAACCGCAGGCTCTACGACACGGCCACCAGCGGCTACATCACGCTGACCGACGTGCGGCAAATGGTGGTGGAAAACACGCCGTTCGAAGTGCGTGACGCCAAGACCAACGAAGAGCTGACGCGCACCATTCTGCTGCAAATTATTTTGGAAGAAGAGGCGGTCGGCGTGCCGATGTTCAGTAACGACATGCTGTCGCAGATGATCCGTTTTTATGGCGGCGCGATGCAGGGCGTGGTCGGTGGTTTGTTTGAACAGAACGTGCGCGCCTTCACCGAATTTCAGAAAAATATCGCAGAAAAAGGCGGCACCTTGATCGGCAGCGCTGGAGCCGATGGTGGCCCCGCAGGCTCGGAAGTGTGGCAACAGTTCATGCAGTTGCAAGCGCCCGCGATGCAGGGCGTGATGGGCAATTATCTTGAGCAAAGCAGCAAGATGTTTCTCGATATGCAGCAAAAAATGCAGGAGAGCAGCAAACAGTTTTTCCCCGGCTTCGCGTTTCCGGGATTTCCGGGCGCCGCTGAGAAGAAGTAACTTCAGAAGTCATTTCTTTACCCGCCGTCATTCTCGCGAAGCGGGAATCCAGCAGGTAAATCCCGCGAAGCGCGCTTTAGCGGAACTGCTTCGCGTATCAGCCCTACGTTTTCGACACGACGCGGATTGAATCGTAATTTGTAGGGTGGGCACCCCGTGCCCACCGCACGACTTGGTGGGCAGAGGCTGCCCACCCTACATCCAACGCACGCCAACACACGTCACGCAGCACGCAGCACCCATAGAGTCACCATGCACCCCACCATTTCCTCCTCAACCGCCACCCACAAAGTCGGCTTCGTCTCACTAGGCTGCCCGAAGGCGCTGGTCGACAGCGAACAGGTGCTCACGCGCCTCAAGGCTGAGGGCTATGAAACGGTGGGCGATTACGCCGACGCTGACCTCGTCGTGGTCAATACCTGTGGATTCATCGATGACGCAGTTGCTGAATCACTCGACGCCATTGGCGAAGCGCTCGCTGAAAACGGCAAGGTCATTGTCACCGGCTGTCTGGGTGCCAAACAGGACGGCGATTTCATCCGCAATATCCATCCGAAGGTGCTCGCCGTCACCGGTCCGCATGCGCCGAACGAAGTGATGGATGCGGTGCATTTGCACTTGCCGAAGCCGCACAACAAATTCATCGACCTCGTGCCCGATCACGGTGTCAAGCTCACGCCGAAGCACTACGCGTATTTGAAAATCAGCGAGGGCTGCAATCATCGTTGCAGCTTCTGCATCATCCCGTCAATGCGCGGGGATCTTGTGAGCCGACCGATTGGCGACGTGATGCGCGAAGCCGAATCGCTGGTGAAATCCGGCGTCAAAGAACTGCTGGTGATTTCGCAGGACACCTCGGCGTATGGCGTGGACGTGAAGTACCGCACCGATTTCGTCAACGGCAAACCAGTCAAGACCCGCATGCTCGAACTCGCCGAAGCGCTCGGCTCGCTCGGCGTATGGACGCGCATGCATTACGTGTATCCGTACCCGACGGTCGATCATGTGATTCCACTGATGGCGCAGAGCACTTTGGCTAGCGGTGGGCGCGTGCTGCCGTACTTGGATGTACCGTTTCAGCACGCCAATCCGCGCATTCTTAAACTCATGAAACGCCCAGCGAGCGGTGAGAAAAATATCGAGCGCATTCAGGCATGGCGCGCGGCCTGTCCCGACCTCACCATTCGCTCCACGTTCATCGTTGGTTTCCCCGGCGAGACTGAATCGGAGTTCGAAGAACTGCTCGATTTTTTGCAAGAAGCACAACTGGATCGCGTCGGTTGTTTCGCCTATTCGCCGGTCGAAGGTGCCACCGCCAACGGTCTGCCGGGCGAGCTGCCCAATGAAGTCAAAGAAGAACGCCGCGCCCGCTTTATGGAAGTGCAGGCCGAGATTTCGGAAGCATTGCTGCGCGCCAAGATCGGTCGCGAAATCGAAGTCATCGTCGACGACGTGCAGGACAACATCGCAGTCGCCAGATCATGGGCCGACGCGCCGGAAATCGACGGGCTGGTTCATGTGCAAAACGGTGGTGATTTGAACGTCGGTGACGTCGTGAAAGTCACGGTTGTCGAGACGACAGAACACGATTTGATCGCGGTGCTGCCGGGGTATGAGCGCGACGAGGATTAGTCATGTCACCTATGATTTTTCACAACTCACGACACGCCTTTCCGTTCCCGCTGTGGCAACGCCGTAGGGTCTGATCCTAGAGAAAGTCAAACCCTTCGACTCGCTCAGGACGAACGGACTTGTTGTCTTTTATTACGCGAGCCTCGACAATTGTGGTTGGCATGCGTCAACCGCGTGCGTTGCAACTATTGGGAATTAAAAATGCTATTCGGGTTCTCGTTTTTTACGTTGCGCCGCACTGGCTGGCGCGGGTTTCAGTGGTTCCACGCTTTCCTTGGCCTTGGTGCACTGCTCATCTTGAATCAAGCGGTTCACGCTACTGTTGGTCTGCCCGGAACACTAGACAGTTCGTGGGGATCGTCTAGTCCGTTAGGTGCGGGTAAGGTGGCGACGCCGGTTGGTTTGTTAGGAGACGTCGCCAATGTCGTGCTGGTACAGCCTGATGGTAAGGTCGTGCTAGCGGGCAGTTGTTATAACAACCACTACTCTTCCAATAGTGCCGACTTCTGCGCTTCACGCTACAACGCTGATGGCACTCTGGACATCACGTTCAACGCCAGCGGAAGTACGCCGGGAACAGTCATTACCGCCTTTGGTTCGAATGACAGCTACGCCAAGGCAGCCGTATTGCAGTCCGATGGAAAGATTGTGCTCGGGGGCTATTGTCACAGTGGTGTCCCTGCCCTGTGTGCACTGCGCTACAACGCAAATGGCACGCTAGATTCCACGTTTAACGTCGGAGGCAGTCAACCGGGCACCCTCAGCCCTGACTTTCAGTCTTACTACAGGTACGCCTACGGGTTCGCGGCGAGTTCTGTGCTATTGCAGGCAAACGGAAAGATCGTACTGGCTGGCTACTGCAGTCACGATGTCAACTACCGCTATACCTTCTGCGCGGCGCGCTTCAACGCTGACGGTACCCTCGATACCACGTTCAATTCCGCTCGCGGCACACTTGGTTTCGTCATCGTAGACTTTGGAGGAATTTTGCCCGCGTATGGCTCAACGGCAGTGCAGCAGCCCGATGGCAAGATTGTGTTGGCCGGCAATTGCAATGATCAGTGGTGCGCGACTCGCCTCAATGCCAATGGCACTCTTGACACCACGTTTAACGCGGGTGGCAGCGCTCCGCCGGGTCTTGTCACGACTGCCATAGGCACGGGTAGCAGCAGTGGCGCAAACGCAGCCCTATGGCAAGCAGATGGCCACATCGTGTTGGTCGGTATTTGTTACGACGGTAACGCGATGTTTTGCGCCGCTCGCTACAACCTAGATGGCACGCTGGACACTACATTCGGGGCCAGCGGCAGCACGCCGGGTACAGTTGTTACTGCAATCGGGGGAGCTTCCATCAAAGCCAGTGTTGCCAATGCCGCGGTGTTGCAGGCAGACGGCAAGCTCATACTCGCAGGTTTTTGTCGCAAGAACCAACTTGGCGATCGCAAGAGATTCTGCGCCTTGCGTTACAGCGCCAATGGCACCTTAGATGCAACCTTCAACGCGACTGGAGTGCAGCCTGGTACCGTGATCACCGCGATCGGCCAAGAGGATGATCCCTTAACAGACAACGTCGTCCGAGCCGTTGCACTGCAGTCGGACGGAAAACTCTTTTTTACGGGGGCATGTGATGTTTACGTCGGTGCCAGCAATAGCGTCGGCGCTGACTTTTGCGTAGCGCGCTACGACGGGGGAGCGTTTGCCGAGGCCTATACCCCCGATCTTGATGGCGACGGGCGAATCTCTGGTACCGTTGACGGTTTGATCAATTTACGTGTCATGCTCGGTGTGACGGGCGAAGCGGCAGTGAGCGGGATCAATTTTCCCGTTGGCGCTGCGCGAACTACTTGGCTACAGATTCTCGATTACATGATGTCGCATTGCGGGGGGCATGTCTGCGCGCCTGATTTCGACGGCGATGGTCAGTTAAGTGCTGCGACCGACGGGCTCATCCACCTGCGACTCATGCTCGGTTTCACTGGAGAAGTCGTTGTGAGCGAAATTAGCTTCCCTGCAATTGCCACACGCAAAACTTGGCCGCTGATTCGCGATTACCTTACTTCGCGATACGGCGTGGCATTCCGGCCATAGTTTTTGTGATTGACAGCAATTGCAAATAAACAGAGCGTCGGGTCTGCGCTACGGCCGACAATCGCGGGGCTGTAACAAAAATTTTGAACCATGACCTGAATTCTGCAGGCGGCCTGCCTAGTACTGCGTTTCACCAAAACATTGGCAAATGAAATCGATGGATTTTTTCGTAAGGCAAGGCGCACGACTGCAGGTGTACTGATGTGCAGCAAGGTGGCGCGACGCCGCATGGCGGAAAAAGACGCGACTTCATGTCAAGGTTTTGTGAAACGAAGTACCAGCCGTGGCTGTGCCGCGCAACATCGCCGTCGCCCGGTCATGGGCCGACGCGCCAGAAATCGACGGGCTGGTTCACGTGCAAAACGGTGACGTCGTGAAAGTCACGGTTGTCGAGACGACAGAACACGATTTGATCGCGGTGCTGCCGGGGTATGAGCGCGACGAGGATTAGCTCGACGCGTGGGCAACAAGTTGCCCACCCTACGGATATAGCTTTTAGCTTTAAGTCCCATTCAATATGGGCGTAGCGTTGATTTAGGCCATAAACCGACTTCAGGCATAAATCGCCTTATCGCCCAAGTGAAGCAAGCCTTTCAGCGTTAAGCTGATAGCGTTGTAGGGTGGGTAACTCGTTGCCCACGCGCCAAGCTAACGATACCGCAATCACCTCCAACTCGCTCCTGAAAAATCTCCGCGCTCGCCCCGCGCAGCCAGCGATTTGCTGAGCCGAGGTGATCGCGCATGTGTCACCGTGAAGTGTTCATTCACAGAAAAGCCTGTTGATCGGATAAGCAACATCGCCCTATACTCACAGAATGAACGAACCAGTACATTCTGTGCCGCAACGTCGTGCCGCTTCAGTTAAATCGGTCAAATCTGCCAAAGCGACAACGACCGTCAAAACAAAAAGAACGGTAGCAGCGCCCAGCCGAACCAACGACCCGGTGCGAACGATGGCAGGCATTCTCGATGTCGCGACCAAAGAGTTCGCCGAGAAGGGGTTGAGCGGCGGACGCATCGACGAAATCGCGGCTGCGACCAAGACCAGTAAGCGCATGATTTACTACTATTTCGGTAGCAAAGAGGGCTTGTACATTGCCGTGCTGGAGGAGGCCTATCGCCGCATGCGGGCCATCGAGGCGGACTTGCATCTGGAGGATTTGTCGCCGGAGGATGCGCTGCGCAAACTGGTGGGGTTTACGTTTGATCATCATCACGACAACCCCGATTTCATTCGCTTGGTGATGACCGAGAACATGGAGCGCGGCGAGTTCATGGCGCGAAGCCTTGTGATTCAGAAGCTCAATGTGACAGCGATTTCTGCGGTGCAGCGGCTGTACGAACGTGGCGTGGCCTCAGGGGTGTTTCGCGCCAATATTGACGCCATCGATCTACATGCGTCTATCTCCGCGTTGACGTTTTTCAACGTGTCGAATCGACACACGTTTTCTTTGATTTTCAAGCGTGACTTTGACGCGCCTCGCGTGCTGCGCGAGCGACGCGACAGTGTGATTGAACTGATCGGGCGCTTCGTTCGCAAGTAACGTCGGCAGCCGTCCAGACACCAGAAGGCAGCAAATTCAAACAACCGTTACAAATGATCGTTCTCTATTTTCTGAAAATAAAACTAACTAGTTCGTACATTTAAGTATTAAAATTCGCATTGTCACTAAAGGAGGAGACATGGTTAACAAACTGATCGACCGCTACTGTCGCGTGCTGTCATGGCTCATGGCGGTGAGCCTTGCGTTGATGGTGGTGTTGGTGTTCACCAATGTGGTGTTGCGCTACGCCTTTAACTCCGGCATCGCGGTGTCGGAGGAGCTGTCGCGATGGCTCTTCGTTTGGCTGACCTTCATGGGCGCGATCATCGCGCTCAACGAGCGTGCTCACCTCGGCACCGACACATTGGTTTCGCGCCTCCCAGCGCTCGGCAAAAAAATATGTCTCGGGATTGGTCACGTAGCGATGCTCTTCATCTGCTGGCTGCTATTCAAAGGCGCGCTCGCTCAGGTCATCATCAATTGGGAAACGACCAGTGCTGCCATGGAAGTATCGATGGCGATTTTCTATTCTTCCGGAGTGCTACTTGCGGTGTCCGGTGCAGTGATCCTGCTCAATGATTTGTGGCGTTTGTTGACCGGCAAGCTCTCGGAGGAGGAACTCATCGGCATTCGCGAGTCCGAAGAAGCTGACGTCAATTTCGACAAACCCGTGCATTAGGTCAAGGATCAACGATCATGACTATCGCGGTTTTCCTCGGCTCACTGCTCGGTGCCATGGCGCTGGGCATTCCTATTGCGTTTTCGTTGTTGATTTGCGGTGCCGCATTGATGTGGCATCTGAACATTTTTGATGCTCAGATTCTCGCGCAGAACGTGATCCTCGGTGCTGACAGCTTTCCGCTGCTGGCCGTACCGTTTTTCATGCTCGCCGGTGAGGTCATGAATGTGGGCGGTCTATCGCGACGCATTGTTAATTTCGCGATGGCGCTGGTCGGTCATATTCGCGGTGGTCTCGGCTACGTCACGATTATTGCGGCGTGCGTGTTGTCTGCACTCTCAGGATCGGCGGTCGCTGATGCTGCGGCTTTGACTGCACTTTTGTTACCGATGATGGTCAAGGCTGGGCACGACAAAGCGCGCAGTGGCGGATTGATCGCAGCCTGCGGCGTCATCGGGCCGATCATTCCGCCTTCCATCGGCTTCGTGATCTTTGGTGTCGCGGCTAACGTTTCAATTAGCAAATTGTTTCTCGCAGGGATCTTCCCTGGGCTCATGCTGGCGGCGGGGCTGTGGTTCACTTGGTGGTGGCTCACACGTCGTGAGAAGTTGGAGAGCCCACCGCAGCGCACGGGGGCGGAAGTGTGGCAGGCGGCGCGCAGCGCAGGGTGGGCATTACTGCTGCCGGTGATCATCCTGGTTGGCTTGCGTTTTGGCATCTTTACGCCGACTGAGGCTGCGGTGGTTGCCGCCGTGTACGCGTTGTTCATTTCCTGCTTTGTTTATCGTGAGCTGAATCTGCGTCAGGTGTACGAGGTGTTCGTCACTGCTGCGAAGACCACCGCCGTGATCATGTTCTTGGTGGCGGCTGCGATGGTGTCGGCCTGGCTCATCACTGTGGCGCAGCTGCCTGATCAGGTGATCACGCTGCTGAAGCCGCTGCTAGATAGTCCTACGTTGTTACTGCTTGCAATGATGCTGCTGGTGATGGTCGTCGGCACAGCGATGGACATGACGCCGACCATTTTGATTCTGACGCCAGTGCTGATGCCGTTGGTTAAAGCCGCTGGCATTGATCCGGTTTATTTTGGCGTGCTGTTCATCATCAACAACTCGATTGGATTGGTGACGCCACCCGTCGGAACGGTGCTCAACGTGGTGGCAGGTGTGGGGCGAATGCGAATGGATGAGGTCACACGCGGCGTGCTTCCGTTCATGACGGTGCAATTCGCAATCATGTTTTTGATGGTGCTGTTTCCGTCACTGATCATGGTGCCAGCGCGCTGGTTTTATTAACCTTTTAAATGAGCCCGGTGCGTCTAGTACGCCGCGTCCTGGTTCAAAAAACTTTCGCGTACTAACCAAAACTCTCTTGGAGGAGAAACTGATGAAACCAATGAAACGTATGATGCTTAAAACTTTGGTCGCTGCGATTGCCGTCGCAGCATTGGGTGGTGTGGGCGCTGCGTCCGCGCAGGAAAAGACCATCAAGTTCGCGCTGAATGGCCCTGAAGGTCACCCAGCGGTCGCTGGCATGAAGAAATTTGCCGACGTTGTCGCTGCAAAGTCCGGCGGCAAGATGAAGGTGAACCTGTTCCTCGCGGGCGTGCTCGGCAGCGACCAAGCCAACGTGTCTGCCATTCAGGGCGGCACCCTAGAAATGGCGGTGATGAACACCGGCATTCTGGCAAGTGTGGCTAAAGAACTGGCCATTTTTGACTTCCCGTTTTTGTTCGCCAACGAAAAAGAATCAGACGCGATTGTTGACGGCCCAGTCGGCAAACGAATGCACGGTTTGCTTGAACAAAAAGGCCTCGTGGGCCTCGCGTATTGGGAACTCGGCTACCGCCAGATGACCAACAGCAGGCGTCCGTTGAACAAGGTTGAAGACATCGAAGGCTTGAAGCTGCGCGTGATCCCGAACCCGATCAACGTGGACTGGGTCAAGGCGCTGGGTGCGAACCCAACGCCAATGCCGTTCCCCGAGGTGTACGGTGGTCTTGAGCAAAAAGCCATCGACGGTCAAGAAAACCCCGTCGCCGTGATCGCCGCCAACAAGTTCTGGGAAGTGCAAAAGAACATCGCGCTGACTAATCACCAGTACAACCCACAATCTGTAATCTTCAGCAAAAAAGTGTGGGACACGTACAGCGCGGCCGAGAAGCAGATTCTCAGCGACGCTGCCATCGAAGCAGGCAAGACCCAGCGCGAGGCGTCACGCGCAGCGCTCGCGGCGAACCTGGAACTGCTCAAGAAAAATGGCATGGCAGTGACCCAGTTCGGGCCTGCCGAAGTGGCCAAACTGCGCGAAAAAATGAAGCCGGTGATCGCTAAATACAGCGCGAGCGTTGGCGAAGCGACGGTGAACGAAGTCATGGCCGAACTGGCCAAGATGCGCAAGTAAGTTTCGTAACGGCGACGCTCTTCCTCGTGGAAGAGCGTTGCGTTGAAGCCACGCTCTCCCCGGCGTGGTTTCACCGCAACCGATGCGTCAAGTCCCCTCTCCCCTTGAGGGAGAGGGTTAGGGAGAGGGGGAAGGTGGATCGAACGAGCCAATGTCTCGTAACGCCACCCGCCCCCTCTCCCCCAGCCCCTCCCCCTCGCCGGGGGGAGGGGAGCGAAACCCGAGCACCACGTCAACTGCATGCCCATAACCAGAAAAAAAATCGCCGTCGCAGGCGCGGGCTATATTGGCCTCGCGCACATCGCCTGCCTGCGCGACAGCCCAACCTGCGCGCTCGCGGCGATCGTCGATCCGTCACCTGCAGCGGTGGCCGTCACAGCCATTGAAGGCGTGCCCTTATTCAAATCGCTAGACGAACTTTTCGCCAGCGAGCTACCCAACGGCATCATTCTCGCGACGCCCAATCATCTGCACGTGGAGCAAGCGCTGCGCTGTCTCGACGAGGGCGTACCGACGCTCCTAGAAAAGCCAATCGCCACAACGCTGGAGGACGGTGAGCGGTTAGTGAAGGCCGTTGAGGCAAGCGGCGTTCCTGTGCTCATCGGACACCATCGCGCGCACAGTCCGATCATGGCGAAAGCCAAGGAAGTGATTGACTCCGGCAAGCTTGGCAAACTCGTGGGCGTCATGGGCAGCGCGGTGTTTTTCAAACCCGATCATTACTTTTCTGACAACCCGTGGCGCACGCAAATCGGCGCGGGGCCGATACTACTCAATATGATTCACGAGGTTCACAGCTTGCGCATGTTGTGCGGCGACATCGTGTCAGTTCAGGCCATGTCGTCGAATGCGATTCGTGGTTATCCGATTGAGGACACTGTTGCCATCAGCCTGCGTTTCGCCAGCGGTGCGCTCGGTAGTTTCCTGCTTTCCGACACGGCGGCTTGTGCCCGTAGCTGGGAGCAAACGTCGCAGGAAAACAGGGCATATCCAAGTTACGACGATGAAGATTGTTACGTCATTACAGGCACTTTTGGCTCGCTATCCGTCCCCACAATGCGCCTGAAAACGTACGGCAAGGCGGAGGATCGCTCCTGGTGGAAACCATTCGATCTATCCGTCGTGGATATGACGCGCCAAGACCCGTTAGCGCGCCAGATTGAACACTTCAGCGCTGTGATTCGCGGTGAAGCAAAACCCATCGTCAGCGCACGGGACGGTTGCGAAAACCTGCGCATCACCCACGCCATCGTCGAGTCCTCGCGAACGGGGCTCACCATAAATACAGAAGTTAAATCATGATTCGCGGCACGACCACTCTCATCGCCCACATCGGCTACCCCACGCACGCGTTCAAAGCGCCGATGATCTACAACCCGTATTTCGAAAGCGTCGGAGTGGACGCCGTTGTGGTGCCCATGGGCGTGAAGCCCGAGGACTTTGAATCTGCATTGCGCAGCATCTTCAAATTCACCAACATTCGCGGCGCGCTGATCACCATGCCGCACAAAGTGACCACTTGTGCGTTGGTCGATGAACTCTCGCCCACAGCGCTTATTGCCGGCGCATGCAACGCAATTTTGTTGCGCCCCGATGGCACCTTGCTCGGCGACATGTTCGACGGTGCAGGCTTCGTGCGCGGCGTGTTGCGCAAGGGCGTGAAGCTTGCAGGTGCGCGGGTGCTGGTGGTCGGCTGCGGTGGCGTCGGCTGTGCAATTGCGGCATCTTTAGCTGCGGAAGGCATTGCTGAAATCGGCTTGTTTGATGTCAATGCAGCCTCTGCGGAGGGTCTCGCCGACCGCCTGCGAAATCACTACAAGGCACTGAAAGTAACGACGAAATCGAACGATCCTGCAGGCTACGACGTGGTCGTCAACGCCACGCCGATGGGCATGAACGACGGCGACGAGCTGCCCGTGGACGTATCGCGTATTGCCCCACGTACCTTCGTTGGCGAAGTGGTCATGAAAACAGAAATGACGGACTTCCTCGCTGCTGCAAAAGCGCGCGGCTGCTCCGTACAGGTCGGTGCCGACATGTTGTTCGAACAAATTCCGGCATACCTGGAGTTCTTCGGCTTCCGCACCACGACGCCCGAGGTGTTGCGCTCGGTTGCGCGGCTCACGTACTAAAGTCGCGCTGTTGTGCTCGACCCTGCAGCGACCGTTTGGAGCATTGACGCTGCGAATGCGCTGCCCTACATTTCGCGGTACGGAGTATTTCTAACTACGCTCAGGCTTGGCTGAGACCATTTATAAATCAATACGATACGTCGTTGCTTCTTCTTGCCGTGCTAACGCACTGTCTGCGTCGTCGCGCCTAGTCTCCTATTGATTTAGAAACGGAATGAGACCCTGTTCAAGCGTGGCTCCGAACTAGGAGGAAGTTTCATGCGTGGATTCAATTCGTCACGTCGCGAGTTTGTGCAGTCATCGCTTGCGGCGGCAGCGGTGGCAGCGACCTCAGCGCTGTCCGGCACCGCCAGCGCTCAGGCTTATCCGGCCCGGCCGATCAAGTTGATCTGCCCGTGGCCCGCTGCCGGCTCCACCGATGCGGTGATGCGGGCACTGGCGGAGAGTGTGGGCAAAGTGCTCGGCGGTACGGTGGTCATCGAGAACAAACCGGGCGCAAGCGGCATGCTGGGGCCGAACGAGCTGGCGAAAGCCGCGCCCGATGGCTACACGCTGTCGCAGCTCACCATCGGCGTCGCGCGGCTGCCGCACATGCAGAAGATGCAGTTCGATCCGTTGAAAGATTTCACCTATATCGCCTGCCTGACGGGTTACACGTTCGGCATCGTGGTGCGCAATGATTCACCGATCAAGAGCATTAAGGAGTTGGTCGACTACGCGAAGGCCAATCCTGAAAAGTTCAGCTACGGCTCGACCGGTGCGGGCACCACGCCGCATCTGGCGATTGAAGAGTTTGCGGCGAAGGCGGGCATCAAGCTCACCCACATTCCGTACAAGGGCAGCGCTGATGGGGTGCAGGCCGTGCTCGGCGGGCATGTGATGTCGCACAGCGACTCGACCGGCTGGGCACCGCAGGTGGAAGCCGGCAATCTGCGTCTGCTTGCAACCTATGGCAGCAAACGCACGCGACGCTGGCCCAATGTGCCCACGCTGCAGGAGTTGGGCTACGAGACGGTGTCTGACTCGCCGTTCGGCATTGGCGGGCCGAAGGGCATGGATGCTGCGCTGACCAAACGGCTGCACGACGCGTTCAAAAAGACGCTGGAAGACCCGGCGGTGCTGGCGACTTTAGAGAAGTACGATCAGTCGGTGATTTACATGAACACGGCGGATTACACCAAGTTCATCGCCGATCAATTCGTCAAGGAAAAGGCTGTCATCGAGCGACTCGGTTTGGCGATGAAAGCCTGATTTTTCCGCAGCAGCTTTATGCTGTGATCTAGCCTTTACTGGGGCTAGACTGCGTTTTAATCAAAAGTCGAGAAGTTATGTTTTACACTACTAAGCCCAATATAAATAAGGCTTTCAGAGTAAAGCTATCACGTAACTCGTTCGCCTAAACCACCTTCACGCTGATGTCTGGCAAACCAGCGAGTTTGTCCAGCTTCACGTCGCCGCGCACCACCGGGCCGACGTTTTCTGGCGTGCCGGAACAAATGACGTTACCGACCGTGTATTCGAAGCTGCAGAGCCACGACCATCGCTGTGGTGGGTCGAATAGCACCCTCGACGCTTTGTTTGCGACGAGCGCTGCCCGTCGACAAGACCACCTACGCGCTGAGCGACGTACGATGCGTAAACGATTGCGCCACAAAGTCGACGAAAGCGCGCACACGTGCGGCAAGTTGATGCCGCTGCGGATAGACCGCGTACAGGTCTGCGTCAGGCGTGTGGCACTGCGGCAGCACTTGCACCAGACGACCGCTTTTCAGATAGCGTTCAATGTCCCACTCGGCGCGCATCAGAATGCCATGCCCGTCCAGCGCCCAATTCACGGCAATCTCGCCATCGTTGGTGGATAGCGTGCCGCGCGTTTTGATCGCCTCGGTCGTCGCGCTTTTGCCGCGTCCACTGGTCAGGCGCCACACGCCGTACGCCTCCTCGCCTTGCCGAATGCCGATGCAGTTGTGTCGCGTCAGATCGTTCGGCACTTTGGGGATGCCACGCTTCGCCAGATAGGACGGTGCGGCGCACAGCAGCCTGCGATTGGGCGCCAGTCGCCGTGCGATCACACGCGTGTCCGGCGGCGCGCCGAAGCGAATGCAGACATCAAAGGCGTCCTCGGTGAGCATTGGCGGATTGACCGACAACTGGAGTTGCACCTCGACTTGCGGATACTTACGTGCAAACTTTGAGATTAGCGGCGCAACATGGCTGCGCCCAAAGCCGAGCGTTGCGTTCACCCGCAGCAGGCCTTTCGGCGTGGCCTTCGATACGCCGAGCAGCGCCTCCATGTGGTCGATGTCGCCGAGGATGCGGCGTGCGTGTTCAAGATACAGCTCACCCTCGGGTGTCAGGCTCATGCGCCTTGTTGTGCGGCTGATCAACGTCACGCCGACACGGGATTCCATCAGCGCCAGATGCTTACTCACGGCGGGCGTGGTGATGCCCAGCTCACGCGCCGCTGCGCTCAAGCTACCGACGCTCGCGAGTACGGAAAAGAAGCCGAGATCGGCCGGTTGGATGGTGCTAGCCATTGCTGATTTATTGTTGAGTTTCAGTTAACAATGCATTCACTTTAGCAGCGTTCATTAGCTCTGTCTAGTTCCTAGAATTTTGCTATTCCACACTGCATCACCAACGAAAGTAACCATGAAAACCTATCGCATCGCAACCATCCCCGGTGACGGCATCGGCAAGGAAGTCGTGCCCGCTGGCCAACAAGTGCTGGAGGCACTCGCCGTAGCCAGCAGTGCTTTCCGCTTTGAATTTGAGAGCTTTGACTGGGGCGGCGACTACTACCGCGCGCACGGCGTGATGATGCCAGAGGATGGCTTGGACGCGCTGCGCAACAAGGACGCTATTCTGTTCGGCTCAGCGGGCGATCCGCACATCGCCGATCACATCACGTTGTGGGGGCTGCGCCTGAAAATTTGTCAGGGTTTTGATCAATATGCCAACGTGCGCCCAACGCGCATCCTGCCCGGTATTGATGGCCCGCTTAAGCGCTGCAGCCCCGATGATTTGAACTGGGTCATCGTGCGCGAGAACTCAGAGGGCGAATACGCTGGCGTTGGCGGTCGCGTGCATCAAGGTCATCCGATTGAGGCCGCAACCGACGTGAGCATCATGACCCGCGCGGGCGTCGAGCGCATCATGCGCTTTGCGTTCAAGCTGGCGCAATCGCGTCCGCGCAAGTTGCTGACGGTCATCACCAAATCAAATGCGCAACGTCATGCTATGGTGATGTGGGACGAGATCGCGGTGCAGATTTCCAAAGAATTCCCGGACGTGAAATGGGACAAGGAACTGGTGGACGCCGCCACCGCTCGCATGATCAATCGCCCCGCAACGCTCGACACGATTGTCGCCACCAATCTGCACGCGGACATACTGAGCGATCTCGCCGCCGCGCTCGCAGGCAGCCTCGGCATCGCGCCAACTGGCAACATCGACCCCGAGCGTCGCTATCCTTCCATGTTCGAACCGATCCACGGCTCAGCATTCGACATCATGGGCAAGGGTTTGGCGAACCCCATTGGTACCTTTTGGAGCTGCGTGATGATGCTGGAGCATCTGGGTGAAATGGACGCGGCGCGTGTATTGATGAACGCCATCGAGACGATCACGGCGGACGTGACTTTGCACACGGGCGATTTGGGAGGCAACGCGACGACTGCGCGGGTTACGCAGGCAGTGTGCGAACGACTCGCTGCCAACGTGCAACGTAAAGCTGCGTGATCGGAGGCCGCATGAAAAACAACTCAAATCGCCAGTCAAGTCGTCACGCAATGAGCGTTCTTACGCTCGCACTAGCATCGTCCTTCGCACTCGCCAGCGGTAGCGCGTCGGCGCAAGCCTGGCCAAACAAACCCATCAGCCTGATCGTGCCCTTCCCACCGGGCGGCACCACCGACGTGCTGGCCCGTGCGTTGGGCGAAAAACTATCAGTGAGCCTCGGTCAGCCTGTTATCGTTGAGAACAAGGCAGGCGCGGGTGCAACGCTGGGAGCGGACTATGTGGCCAAGTCCAAGCCGGATGGTTACACGTTGTTGATGGGGGCCGTTCACCACACCATTGCGCCCAGCGTTTACAAAAAAATGGCCTATGATTTCCAGAAGGATTTCGCACCGATCACCACCGTCGCGTTGGTGCCGAACGTGTTGGTTGTCAACGCCGTCACGCCCGCCAAAAATGTAGCTGAACTCGTGGCGATGGCCAAAGCTCAGCCGGGCAAACTGACCTATGGCTCCAACGGCAACGGCACTGCGCAACACTTGATCGGCACGCAGTTTCAGGCCAGCACGGGCACCGAACTGATTCACGTGCCCTACAAAGGTAGCGGGCCGCTCGCGGTGGATTTACTCGGTGGACAAATCACCATGTCGTTCGACACCATCACCCCGGTGCTGCCACACATCAAGGCCGGCAAACTCCGAGCGCTGGCGGTGACCACGGATAAGCGATCTGCCGCATTGCCAGACGTACCGACGCTTGATGAGGCGGGGCTCAAGGGTTTCAACATCGGAACGTGGTTTGGCGTGCTCGCACCTGCGGCCACATCGAAGGACATCACGGCGCGCCTCAGCACCGAGATGGTCAAAATCATTCAGTCAGCGGAATTTCGCAAAAAGATGAGCGACATCGGAGCCGAGCCCGTCGGCGGCAGCGTTAGTGAAATGGCGCTACAAATCAAGTCTGAGACCGAGAAATTCGCGAAACTGGTCAAGGATGCGAAAGTGACGATTGAGTAATCATCGGCGGCGTTTTGGCGCAATCGATGGAACGACAACGGGTTAGATTGAGATGCTGATTTTCAATAAATTTTTACCAGCTTTTTTCGGAAAATAGCCATTTTTCTTGGCGTATACCAATTTCTTTATAAAGTTGATTATTCGAGATTTGTGACTTAAGTCGATACCTGATTAGCAAGATGCCTCAGCTTGGCGTCATCCTCGGCAAAGCCGGGTATCGTGCGTCCGCAAGGACGCTTTGTTTGCGTGGTGGAAGTCCGCGCCATTGGGAGGTTACCCCGATGTAGCTGAAAGTAACTGCGTCGCTGTGAAGCGGGGTGGAGAGCAACTGGAAGCGAAAGAGTAGCCC
>JANNYE010000042.1:0-46126 GCA_031409935.1 Burkholderiales bacterium
GCTGAATGATGCGAACTGGCGACGCGATAGTTTTCTGCGCGAAGGACAACGCCGCGAATATTGGGCTGTGCCGTACAAAGAGCGCTATATCTGGGGTGCGACGGCAGGCATGTTGCGCACGTTTCGTGAGGTTTTGTTGCAACCGTAGGTTTTTTTTGGAGCGACGAAAGCCGCGATCCGCCTTTCGCGGCTTTCGCCGCTCCTACAATTTGAATATGACCATCGCACTCAATCCCTCCCAAGCCAGCCCGTACGATTTATTCGGCGGCGAGCAAGGCGTCCGCATGCTGGTGGACGCGTTCTACGACCACATGGATCTGGACGCTGAATTTGCGGGCATTCGTGCGCTGCATCCCGAAACGCTCGACGGTTCGCGCGACAAGCTTTACTGGTTTTTATCCGGTTGGATGGGCGGGCCAAGCTTGTACACCGACCAATTCGGACATCCAAGATTGCGCGCGCGGCACATGCCGTTTGCCATTGGCGACAGCGAGCGCGATGCGTGGGTTGCGTGTATGCGGCTGGCCTTGGTGGATTGCGAGATTGACGACAAATTGTCGGCTTGGTTGATGGGGCAGTTGTCGGGGACGGCGGATTGGATGCGGAACAAAACCAACTAAAGGCCGACGCATAGGGTGCGCTCCGCGCACCTCAGTTGCGACTCATCGCCAAGTCAACATTTAGCGAGTCCTTTGGTGCGCGTAGCGCACCCTATAAGCAGCTATTCAGGCTTCGACCGGCGGCTCCCAAAGCTCAAACTTATTGCCCTCAACGTCATAGGCCCAGCCAAACCGGCCCTGTTCGGACTCTTGAATATCGTCTTCAACTCGAATGTCCGCCAGTCGCAACTGATCGAGCATCTTGTTGAGATTGGCTACTTTCCAGTTAATCATGGTGAGCTGGCGTCTGGGCATGTAATCGCTCTTCTCCTCGAACACGCTCCAGTACGTTTCTTCACCCGTTGTTTGTGCGAATGCGGCGCCGCCCCAATCCGTGATGTCGATGCCGAGATGGCGGAAATACCATTTGCGCAAGCCTTCCGCGTTTTTTGCTCGGATGAAAATTCCGCCGAGGCCGACTACTTTTTCTCTGCTCATTTTTCGTTCATCATTTTTTGAATTTTTCGACCGAGCTTCAGCAAATACCAAGTCAGGATCGCAGCACCCAGAACGGCTCCGATCCACTTGCCGGGCCCGGCCTGCTTGAGTGGCGTCCCGATCATGACACCCACCACCATGCCCAGCGCGCCGCCCGACAAGGTGCCGGTCAGCACGCAGGCCATGTACAAAAACCAACTCATTTTCGTGCCTTCATTTCAGCAATCGCCTTGGCCGCCAAGCTGTCGACATAGCCGCCATAAAAATCAAAATTCACCAGACCGACAATCGGCTCGCCCAGCAACTCGCCGTTTCCGTCAACGACCATCACTGTTGGCGCAAACGTGCCCTTGCGCATGTTTGCAAAGGCAATGTTCTCGATGCTTTTGCCATCAAAATCGATCAAAGATTTGCCATCATCGATGGTGATCTGGCGAAACTCCAGCGCCGCGCGCCAGCCCGCGTTGCGAAACATTGGCACGATGACCTCGCGCAACGCGCCGCGACAGTAATGGCAACCCGTTAGATTGAAAAAAAGCAGGATCGGCTTTTTGGCGGCGGTGGCAGCAATGCCGTCGACTTTCAGGTTCTGTGCGACGGGCAGAATTTTTTCCCATTCACGGCTGCTGGGGGCGAGCTCTGCTGATGGCTGGGCGGGCACCACGGGCGACGCGGCGAATGTCGCCGAAAATCCGAGTGCGATAATCAGGGCGAATATCCGACCCACAAAAAATACTGTCTGCATGAGCGAATCCCTCATCATTGCCACCCGCGAAAGCCCGTTGGCGCTGGCGCAAGCCCATCACGTTAAATCAGAACTGGAGAGTGTAGTTCCCGGCCTCACCGTGCAGCTCCTCGGCATGACCACGCGCGGCGATCAAATCCTCGACAAGCCGCTCGCCAAGATTGGTGGCAAGGGCTTGTTCATCAAGGAGCTGGAGGTTGCGCTGCAGGAAGGCCGCGCCCATCTTGCCGTGCATTCGCTGAAGGATGTGCCGATGACGCTGCCCAAGGGCTTCATACTCGCCGCGATTTTGCCGCGTGAAGATGCGCGTGACGCCTTTGTTTCGTCGAAGTATGCCTCGCTCTCCGCGATGCCTGCGGGCGCAATTGTCGGCACGTCCAGCCTGCGTCGCGCAGCGGTCCTCAAGCGCGCCTATCCGACGCTCAAGTACGAGCCTGTGCGAGGCAACGTCAACACGCGTTTGGCGAAGCTCGACAGCGGTGAATTTGACGCGATCATCCTCGCGGCGGCAGGCCTCATCCGGCTTGGGATGAAAGACCGCATCACGATGTGCATTCCGCTTGAAGAATCACTGCCTGCACCGGGTCAAGCCGCGCTGGGCATCGAGGTGGTTAGCGACGACGAAGACACCGCCGACATCGTGTCCGAGCTTGATCACGCGCCCACCGCGATTGCCTGCACGGCAGAGCGCATGGTCAGCCGATTGCTAGGCGGAAGCTGCGAATTGCCGCTCGGTGCGTATGCCGATTTTGTCGAAGGCGACAAGCCGCTGCGACTGCGTGCGTTCGTGTCGAATCTCGATGGCAGTGAGGTCGTGAGCGCCGAAGCATTCGGCACGCCGGACATGCCGGAGGCGCTGGGCGAGGAAGTGGCGAAGCTGCTCAAGGCGCAGGGGGCGGATCGGATTATTGCGAGCTTGAGTTGATCGGAACTCGCCGGTAGTTAACTCCCTCCCCCAGCGGGGGAGGGTTGGGGAGGGGGAACGTGGAATGAAGAGATTGCTCTGTATGCCAACTGCCCCCACCCTAGCCCTCCCCCGCTGGGGGAGGGGACAAATGCCGCGTCACTGAAATTAGAAAATAACGACATGAACACCGACTTTCACCTCGGCGTAGCGGCGCAAACCAACGCGGGCCCGCTGACGGGAATCAACATTCTGATCACCCGCCCAGTGATGCCCGCTTCTCGCACGGCTACGCGGCTGGCCTCACTCGGCGCAACGCCTTTGGTGTTCCCCACCACCATCATCGAACCACCCGCCGACGCAGCGCCGCTAAACACCGCGCTCGCCAAAATCAACGATTACTACGCAGCCATTTTTGTGAGCCCCAGCGCTGCTGAAATGACGCTGGCACCGCTGGGCTCATTCCCCAAAAAACTACCCGCCACTCTGCACGTTTTTGCGCCCGGCCCCGGCACTGCGGAAGAGCTGAATATCCGTGGTGTCGCAAGTGTTGAAATGCCGGAAACCTCGTTCGATAGCGACGGCCTGCTCGCATTGCCGTCGCTGCAAGCGAGCGCCGTCAAAGGCAAACGCATCGTGATATTTCGTGGCAATGATGGCCGCGAATTGCTGCGTGAAGAATTGGTTAAGCGCGGCGCAACCGTCGACGCAATCACTGCTTATCACCGTCGCGCACCCACCACGCCGCCGACCGGTTTGCTTGAGTTGCTGCGTGCCGGAAAAGTCAACGCGCTCTCCGCGATGAGCAGCGACGCCATCACCCATCTCGTGCCGCTGATACCTGTCAACGAACGTGCCATTCTGCTCTTCACGCTACCCGTGTACGCCAGTCACGAACGCATCGCCGCGACCGCACGCGAAGCCGGTTTTCGGAACGTGATTGAAACTGCGGCGGGCGATGCTGGCTTAATCACCGCATTGCTCGAACACGCAAACCCCATGTAGGAGCGGCCTCGGCCGCGATCCCAGTTTGCGAATCGCCAATCGCGGCCAAGGCCGCTCCTACAAAGTAAAAGAGACTCTTCATGTCAAAACCAGAAATCGTCACCATCGCCCCGCTGCCCGCGTTCCTCGCCAAGCCGCTGCACGACAAATTTACCGTGCATGATTTGCACGGCGCGGCAGACACCGACGCACGTCGCGCGCTAATCGCAAAAATCGCGCCGACCACGCGCGGCATGGTTGCCTTCGGCGGCTCGCAGCTCACGCCTGAGCAACTGGCAAAGTTTCCGCATCTGGAGATCATCAGCGTGATGGGTGTGGGCTATGACGGCATGCCGCTCGCCGCCTGTGCGGATGCAAAAGTGAAGGTCACCAACACGCCGGACGTGCTCAATGACGAGGTTGCCGACACGGCGGTTGCGCTCACGCAGATGACCTGCCGCCAGTTCGTCGGGTCGCAAAAGTTTGTCGAAGGTGGCGAGTGGCTCAAGGGCCAATATCCGCTGACGCATTCGATCTGGGGCAAGACGGTCGGCATCATCGGCCTAGGTCGCATCGGCAAGGAAATCGCCAATCGCTTGCTCGCGCACAAGATGAAAATCGCGTACTTTGGCCGCAGCAAACAGGACGTGCCGTATCAGTATTACGGCAATCTGGTCGAGATGGCAGGCGACGTTGACGTGCTCATCGCGATCACACCGGGCGGCGCAGCGACCAAGCACTTGGTGAACGCCGCCGTGCTCGAAGCGCTCGGCCCAACGGGCTATTTCATCAACGTGGCACGCGGCTCGGTGGTCGATGAAATGGCGCTCGTCGTCGCCATAGAAAACGGCACGATTGCCGGCGCGGGCCTCGACGTGTTCGACGCCGAGCCGAAAGTGCCAGAGGCCCTCTTCAATCGCCGCAACGTCGTGCTGCTGCCGCATGTGGCCAGCGGCACCGTCGAGACACGGCAGGCTATGGCCGATCTCGCCGTAGAAAATCTCGCGCTGCACTTTGCGGGCAAACCGGTGGCAACGCTGGTGCCGGAACTAGTCGGCAAGGTAGCTGCCTAGTGTCGTGTCACGTTTGAAATGGCGCAATATCGCGCCGCCATCGGTGGGCAGGGCTAGGCGCAAAACGCAGCTCATGCCGGGGCATGTGCAAGGTTTGCAACGACGCCATGCACGGCTAGGGCAAGCGAGATGCGTCATTTCAGGCGTGAAACGACACCAGTGTAGTGGCATCCCTAACGGTCATGAAGTTAAGCCATCGCGCCAGCGATGAAACGTAATTGCGCTCAATCTGACATGGCGGTGTAGGCGCGGACTTGGCCGAATACTGTTCGGTTAAGTCCGTTACTTTTTGGCCGCTTTTTTTACCGCTGGTTTCGCCGCCTCCTTGGTGGGTTCAGGCTTGGCAGGTTTAATCAATGAATTGAGATTTTTCTCAACCGCGTCAGCAATGGTGCTCTTGAAGGCACCGGCCAAAAAACCTAACTTGATGTCAATCTTTAGCTCCGTGGCCGTGACAGTGAGTGTGCCGTTAACGCCACTCCGTGCAAAATTCATCACGTCGCCCGCCCAAGCGGATTTGAGTTGGTAGTCTTTTTCCAGTTTTACCGCGACTTTATCCGCCATTTTTCGGGCGTCAGCGAGGCTACCGTGATGAGCGCGTTTGAATGAAATGTCGGCCAAGGGGGATCTCCTTACGAATGTTTTGCGCTATTGTCGCTGCATGAATCCTCGGCTGCAACTGGCACTTACTTTGGCTCGACAGACGGGCGTTGAAATTCGTCGCGCTTTCGAGCAGCGAAGCCACGTTTTGCACGGAAAATCAGCGAACGATTTTGCGACGGACACAGACCGCAAGATTGAGGCGCAGATTGCCGAGGCCATCGCAGCGGCGTTTCCGGGGGATGTGTTGCTTGGCGAAGAGGGTGGCGAACGGGTGCTGGGGAACTCGACTGCTACTGACGTGCGCTGGATTGTCGATCCGCTGGACGGCACCTACAACTTCGTCCACGGTTTTCCGTACATTGCCACTTCGATTGCGATTGAAGCAGGCGGAGTGATGCAGTGTGGCGTCATCGGCAATCCCTTGACCGGTGAAATTTTCAGCGCGGGGCGTGGATTTGGCGCTTGGCGACATCCGGCGAACGATGCCGAGCCGACGCGGTTGGCGGTGTCCACCTGCCCGTCGCTCGACCGCGCCCTGGTCGGCACCGTGTTGCCGAGCGGCACCCATCCCTCGTTTGCCACGGTTTTACCTGCGTGGATGGCGATTGCGCAGGCGTCCGGCAGCGTGCGTCGCACCGGCGCCGCGGCGCTCGATCTGGCGCAGGTCGCCGCAGGCGCGATGGACGGCTTTTTCGTCATGAGTCTGGCCGCATGGGATGCTGCGGCGGGCGCGTTGTTGGTGACCGAGGCGGGTGGACGGGTGTGTGATTTCGATGGCGGTGATCAGTTTTTGCGCACCCATCAGGTCATCGCGGGCAACGTAGCGGTGGTTGCTGAAATGATTCCGCTGCTTACCCGGCATGCAAAACCGGAAAAGTAGCGTAAAACCGACCGATACCAAGTAGCCGTACACGCAGTACTCCTGCGAGGACGCAGAAAAAATTTCGAATTCAGGGGCGCTAGCAGATGATTGTTTTGTGTTCGCGATCCTCACGGATCCCGCTGGGCGCTTGCGCGCTCATGCTGCTCGCGGCGGGCTGCGGGCAAGTGGTTCAAACACCCGATGCGTCAACGGTCACCACGCCAACAGGCAAAATTTTCGCCCCCGTCAACGACCCCAAAGACGCAGCATGGCACTTGGTCAATATTCGCTTCAAAACGCCCACCGTTTATTCAGCGGCGGTGGTCGACACAGTGCCCTGTATTCGCGCTCAGGCCGACGGCGCGTGGTCGTTGGTGGTCGCCAACATCCCGCCTGCGCAGAAGGACGCGAGCGAGCTGTCTTGGCGCTGGAATGTGCCTGCGTTGATTACAGATGCGGACAATATGGTGATCGGTAAAGACGACTCTCCCGCGCGCGTGGTCATCGCGTTCAAAGGTGATCGCAGCAAGCTCGATGCTACCGAGCGGGCCACCATGAGTCTGGCCAAAGTGTTGGGCGGAGCGGACCTGCCGTTCGCTGCGATTCAATACATTTGGGAGGGCAAAGCAGCGAAAGAAACCATCGCCGTCAACAGCAACACCAGCCGCATCAAGAAATTGGTGGTCAAGACCGGGCCTGAGGGTTTGAATTTTTGGCAGTCGTTCACCCGCGACGTGCGCGCCGATTTTCGTCGCGCATTTCCGGGCGAGGAGCCGGGTGAGATCGAGAGCGTGGGTTTTATGACCGACACCGACACGTTGGGCGGCAAAGCCGAGGCGTGTTACGCCGATTTGATCTTGCGCTAATTGCACTAGTTGCGTTTGAACGTAGCCAGCGCCGTTGCCGCCAGCACAAACAAGCTGCCGAAAACGCGATTGAGCAAGCGCATTTGTGTCTCAGTTTTGAAGTACGTGAGCACCTTTGCGGCGAACCCGGTATAGATCGCCATGATCACGAAATCGGTGAACGCGAAGGTCGCCGCGATCACCAGATATTGCGGCAGGAGCGGCGCGGCAGTATCGATAAACTGCGGCATCACGGCCATCATGAAAACGATGCCCTTGGGGTTGGTCGCGTTCACCGCCCAGCCTTTGGCGATGAGCGCTCCTGCGCTGATCTGGGCTCCGTCATCGTCCGCTGTAGCCAGCGGCGCGGGCGGCGAACGCCATTGTTTCACCCCCAGATAAACCAGATACGCTACGCCCAACCATTTGAGCGCGGTGAACGCGTGGGTCGACGCGCTGAGAACCGCGCCGAGACCGACCGCCACAATCGCCAGCGCCGTCCAGATGCCCGCGATCAGTCCGACCGTCCCCACAAAGCCGCGGCGAAATCCATGATTGAGCCCGCAGCTCATGGCGTAGATCGCGCCACTTCCCGGTGAGATCGAAATGATCCACGACGCAACAAAAAAGGCGAGCCAAGTTTCGAGTGCCATCGCGCTGATCAGTCCAGCTTTGCACCGGAGAGTTTGACCAATTCAGCCCACTTGATTTGATCTGCGACCAGTTGCTTTGCAAAGGCATCCACGCTGCCGCCTGCGGGCAAGTAGCCCTGCTCAAAAAGCTTTGCGCGTGTTGCCGGATCGCTCATGGCTTTGTTCGCTTCGGCGTTGATGCGATCAAGCACAGCGCGCGGCGTAGCGGTCGGCGCGACCCAGCCTTGCCAGCCCGTTACCTGAAATTTCGGAAAGCCCGCTTCCGTAGTGGTCACAGTGTCGGGCAGCGCGGGATGGCGCGCCTCGGTGGTCACGGCCAGCGCCTTGAGTCTGCCTGCCTTGATTTGCGACAAGCCCACGCTGATCGCATCACACATCACATCAATCGGGCCGCCAAGCAAGTCCTTAACCGCGTCGGCGCTGCCTTTGTACGGCACATGCACAATCTTCAAGTCATAGCTCGAATTCAGCAGCTCCAGCGCCAGATGCGGCACGCCGCCATTGCCTCCCGAACCGAAGTTCAGCTTGCCCGGATTGGCCCGCGCGTAGTCGACCAGATCCTTCATCGAATTGAACGGCGAGTCAGCGCGAACCATGACCGCCAGCGGCAGATTCACCAGTTGAATCACCGGCGTCAAATCCTTCATCGGCGCAAAGCTCATCTTGCCGTAAAGTGCCGGGTTGATGCTCATCAGCGCGATGTTGGTGTGCAACAGCGTGTAGCCATCGGCGGCACTTTTCGCCGCCAGATCACCCGCGATGTTGCTGCCTGCGCCGGGCCGATTGTCAACGATGATCGGCTGACCCCACTGCTCGCTAACGCGCTGACCAACGATCCGTGCCAACACATCCAACCCACCGCCCGCCGGAAATCCGACCAGCAGTTTTACGGGCTTGTTGGGGTAGGGTTGCGCGCTCGCGATGATTGCGAAGAATAGTGATACACATGTTGCGACAACTTGCTTCATCGTTGGTCTCCTTTAAGGCGGTTGCATCTATCTATGCGCACGGGTTAGATTCAAGTGTAGTGTCGCACTAAACCACAACCGTGCTACGTCCTTCGAGCACACTTCATTGAACGGCAGCTGGCGAGTTGTCGGCAACGCGTCCTATTCTGTGCCGCTGACTGCAACGATACTTGACCTCAACCGCCGATTTAGGTAACGGCATCAGGCTGTCTGCGTGCGTGAGCGTGTTGGCCTTGCCGTCACGGAGTCTCACAATTTCGCCGCAGTGGGTGAACAAACCGACGCGCATCGATTCATCATTGACAAAACTCTTTCGCGCCGCTGCGCCCAAATGGGAAGCCCACACCGCGACCAAGCTTTTGCTCGTCCGGTGCGGCCAGCGAAATAGAGCAAAAACTGGGTACGACAATCGCAATCAACAGCACGACTTTGATCTCATATCTCCCGGGTGCGTTGACATACTGTCTAGCAAAACAGCAATGGCACCCGAATCCGGTGAAAGCTCAGTCCTGTTCGCCGTCCTCACGCACATGTCGCTGCCGCGAGCACAAAGCTGTCCGCGAAAAAATTATCTTCTAACAACCCTAGGAACCAAGCGGGCGTGGCGGAATTCGTGACGAAGAGGGGCGATCGCGGAAGCCGCTAGAGGGGAGCATTGGTGTGGACTTTTATTTGCGTTGAGTCTCTCTAAACAGCTCGATACCCGCATCACGAGTGCGTTCTAGGTCGTCACCACTGAAATCTACCGGACATTACTGGAAATTTTCTCGCCAAGTGGATCAATTTTGGCTGAGCGCCAACATGCGGCTTTGCGCTGATTGATTAAGTCAGTGTTTCTCTCGGTCAAATTTGAGTGAAAATCAACAACGATGCGCCGCACTGCGCCCACTCGCCCAACGAAAGAGGCCCCCATGTTGTTGGAGGTACGCGCCTACACCTGCCACCCAGCCACGCTCAAAACGCGTCTGACGCTGGACGAGGATATGGGTTGGCCCCGCCAGCGGGAGGATGGAGTGCTGCGAAAGTTTCTCTGTCGTATTGCTTTGATCAAGAGTGTCTTGTTCGGGCTGTGCGTCGCCCTTGGCGGCGGCGTAGCGGTCGCCAAGGGCGCGCTGGTGGTCGAAGATATCGCGCTGAAGGTGGACATCCGCGGCCGCGGGTATGCGCTGGAAACGATGATCGTCAAATCTGATGCCTTTTCGGGCCGACTGCCGATCGCGCTCATCGCCCATGGTTCGCCCCGTGACCGCAACCTCCGGCCGCAATTCCACGCGCGGGCGTTGCTGCCGCAGGCTCGCGATCTCGCGCACCGCGGGTGGCTGGTGGTGGTCTTCATGCGCCGCGGATTCGGAAACTCCGACGGTCCGTTTGCCGAAGGCTTCGTATGCGCCACACCCGACTTCCGGCAGGCGCTGGCAATGGCCGCCGAAGACATCGCCGCAGTCCACAAGGTGATCGCTGCGCGTTCCGACGCCGACAGCGCACGCGTGCTGGGCATAGGCTCGTCGGCGGGAGGTGGTGCCATGTTGGCGTGGGCGGCGACGCGTCCGGAAGGATTAGTGGGAGTCGTCAATATTGCGGGCGGGACCGGCGCGTTGTTGCCCGAGCGGCACTGCGACGAAGATGGGCTAATCGCCACCATCGGCGCGTTCGGCGTGCAGGCGCGCGCGCCGACCCTTTGGCTCTATGCGCAAAACGACTCCTACTTTCCTCCCGCTCTAGTGCGCCGGATGCATGCTGCGTACCGGAAGTCAGGCGGCATTGCCGAACTCGTCACGTTCGGTCCGGTTGGCAAGGACGGCCATTTCATCTCCAGTCTCTACGAGGGTCGCGTGCTGTGGCTTCCCGAGCTTGACCGGTTCCTGCGCATGCATCAACTGCCGACCTGGGATCCGCAGCCGTTCGATGTTGTTTCCCGCCCATTGCATCCTTCGCAGCGTGCAGTCGTAACGACATACCTGAATGCCCCAACCGAGAAGGTGCTCGCCATCTCGCGCGACCATCGCCACGCATGGTTTTGGTCGAACACGGGCGACGTCCGTGAGGCGCGGAGGAAGAGCCGCGAGGGTTGCGAGCGGGCGGCGAAGCAGCCCTGCCAGATTGTCGCCGAGAATTTCACGCGCACGGTTCGTTAGCTCGCGACCATCAGCCCGGTCGACGTCGGATGGCGTCTCAGGTGGCACCACTGGCGCACGCCATGTGTCCGCCTTGATGTTGACAGTCCCACGCCGATGGCGTCACACATCAAATTAATCGGCCCGCCGAGCAGATCCTTCACCGCGTCGGGGCTGCCTTTGTAGGGTACGGCATCACCCGCTTTTGCGCATCGCACCCGATGTTTCGCTTTGCTGCACATGACAGCGTGGGCTATAGGGCTTCGGTCTGAGGGACGTAACTAATGGGCACTCCTATAAATTCATTGTTCGGGCGAACTGCCGCGTTGCACGGTGCTCGCAATCCTCATTTACCAGAGCGTACATTCCGGTTGCTGCGTGCCGTGCGCCTTGCATTTCATCCCGAAAAATGAATTTCTAGAAGTGCCCTAATCAGGTTCGACGATGATCGACAGCAACATGTTCATACCTCGTTGGACAAGGCTTAAAGTCGACAGTACGCTCGATTCTGTGCTACTTTGCGCCTTCTATCTCGTACGCGAAACTCCTCAATAGCGAAGCGGCGTGTAGGCGAGAACGAATCAGTTTCGGTTGCATTTTGGGGGGCGTCAGAATGGTTGCGAATGCGGTGTTGCTAATTGTTGCAGGCCTCGTCGCGTTGGGCACCGTCGCACCGTGTACTGCTGCGGCCCGCGAAGCAGTGCCAGTGCACCTCACTTTGGCGCGTGAATTGGTCGCACAAATAGCACCAGAGAACAATAAATACGTCCTCGGTGGGCAGCTCATCAGTTTCCCGATTGACGGCGTAGCCAGCAAATATGCGATGAAGGCCGACTGTTCCGGGTTTCTGCTCGCCCTTTTCGACAGGACGGGATACTCGACGCGGTCACGCATGATGTTTCTAAAAGAATCACAAATTCGAAAGCGGCCCAGGGCAGAGGATTTCGTGCTGTCCATCGAGAATGAGGCCGGGTTCAAACGCATCCGGATCGTTGACGACATCAGGCCCGGCGATCTGCTCGCCCACGCCATGCTGAGACTCGAAGACCAAAAGCAGACCGGCACGTCCGGCCACGTGATGCTGATCAATAGTCGGCCGACACTCATCGCGCCGCGCAAGCCGAGGATTGCCGGAACCCGTCAGTTTCAAGTCTCCATCATCGACTCCAACGCAGAGCATCTGGGTGACGACGACAGCCGGTTGGCTGATCCGGCAAACAAGATCCTCGGATTGGGCAGCGGAACGATACGAATTTACGTCGATGCTAGGGGCGAGTTGGTCGGCTGGGCGCGAACGTTTGCCAAGTCTGACCGCTTTTTTTCCTACAGTCCGCGCTTTCCTTCCGACACCAAGCTGCGCAAGGCCGCAGTGGGCAGGCCGGTGACGGGGAAGATTTCGTAAGAGGCCACAAAGGTTGGTCAGTCGACGTAGAAATCAAAGCGGTCGATGTCAAACCTGAGCTCTGTTCACAGGAGTGCTTCACCATGTTGGTTGGTCGAACATTGATCCTTTTGATTGCGACCTTCAGTTGTGCTGCCGTCAGGGCGTACGACCCCGCACGCATGGTTGTCGCGTCCGCCGGAACGCTGCCGTTGATACTGACGGTGCCGCACGATGGTGCTTCTTCACTCGGTTCAACGCCGCCAAGAGTACCGGGCCGATCGCCGCAAGATAAGTTCACCCGCGACGGTGGCACTCGCGCGCTTGCCGAGCAGATTGCATCACACCTTGAAGCGCGCCTCGGCAAGCGGCCGTACATCGTGCTTGCAGGATTCAGCCGCAAATATCTGGACGCGAACCGCACCGAACAAGACGCAATGCAATCCCCGCACGCATTGCCCGCGTACCGCGCGTATCACGACCAGATTGCATCATTTGTGGCCCAGACCAAACGACAGTTTCCGGCGGGTGCCTTGCTAGTCGACGTCCACGGTCAAGCGGACGAGCCGGACATCATTTTTCGCGGCACGCGTGCGGGTCTGACGACGACGGCGTTGCGCAAACGCTTCGGCCCGACGGCAATTCGGGGAGAACATAGCGTTCTGGGCATCCTTGAGGCAAAGGGATATCGGGTTCATCCGCCGGTTGCTGTCGGCACGCTTGCGGAAGACCCCAGATTTGCAGGCGGATACACTGTTTTTACCTATGGGAGCCACCAGCCGCTGGGCATCGATGCCATTCAGCTTGAGTTCGGAATCCGTGTGCGCAAGAACTCACGACTGCCGCAGGATGTGGCCGACGCGCTACACACGTTTATGCGCCAGCATGGCATGCTGTCGCCAGCCAATGACCGTGCGCGCTCGGGCGCATTTCCGCACAAACCCTGAAGGAGCCCGGTATGAACACCCGCTGTATTTCAAGGCCCACGGCCAAACTCGCTGCTGCGGCTTTCGTGTTCACTGCAATGGTCGTTGCGACATCGCTCACCGAGGCAAAACTGCACTCGAACATGCAAGACAGCGCACGAGACGCGTCGCTGCGCGAGGCGGTACACAGCATCCCGGTGGCCGACACCGGTGCCAGCATTGTGGTCACCAGTTTTCGGCCGCGTGGCGACGGACCGTTTCCATGGATCGTGTTGAGTCATGGCACAGCGACCACCCGCGAGGCCAATCTCGCGATAGGACGCAATCGTAATCTGCCGGTCACGCAGGAGTGGGTGCGGCGCGGCTACGCGGTGCTGGTGCCGATTCGTCGTGGCTATGGTGCCAGCACGACTAGCGACGGCAAGTTGGCCGACTCGTATGGCAGTTGTGATCGCCCAGATTTCGCGAGCGCGGGCGAAGCCGCCGCCCTTGACCTGTTGGCAACGGTCAGATGGGCAAAGGCGCAGAAAGATCTCGACCGAAAGCGCTGGTTGCTGGTCGGGCAAAGTGCGGGCGGATTTGCCTCGATTTACGCCGCTTCCAAGCGCCCCGAAGGACTGCTCGCGGTGCTGGCATTTTCGTCGGGACGCGGTGGCAATCCGGACACTCGCCCCGGAGAGCCATGCGCGTCTGCCGAGCTCGCTGAATTGTTTGCGACGGTCGCGCCAAAACTCAATGTGCCCGTGTTATGGTTTTACGCCAGAAACGACGAGTACATTGGCCCGCGCGTGCAGAAACTTTGGTTTGACAGCTTCCGTAAGGCCGGGGGCAAGGGCGAATTGTTTGTCGCGCCGCCCTTCCCGGAACGGCGAGGGCATGGCGTTTTCCCGTCACCGAAAGGCATCCCGATCTGGACCCGCGAGGTCGCCCGGTTCTTTCAGTCGCAGAAAATCGCGTTGCCGTTTTAGGTGTCCGGATCAACTGTGAGCAACGCGGCAACTCACTTTTTCTTCTGCTCATAGTGCGCGATCACGCCGCGCCAGAACGCGAGTCTTTCCGCTGCGAGTGAGGTGTCACCAGCGTCGGCTGTGGCGTTGACGCCGGTCTGCACCACGACCAGTTTCAGCGCTGGATCGACAAAGATCGACTGACCATACACACCGAGCATGGCAAATTGTCTGCGCTCACCCGGAAGGAGCCAGAACTGATAGCCGTAGCCCATGTGCGGCGTGGCCTTGCCGGGACGAAACTGCACCGGCGCACGTTTCCAGTCGGTGGCGTCGAGCAGAAATTCGCGCGGGATGATTGGCCTGCCGCCGGGATCGTCGGGACGCACGCCATCATTTGTAAGCACCACGCCCAACCGGGCATAGTCGCGCAATATCGCATTGAAATTTCCGTAAGTCACTTCAAGGCCCGTTTTGTCCGCGCGCCACAAAGCGCTCTGCTCAGCACCGATGGCCTGCCAAAGTCGCGGCGTCAGATAGTCGCTAACGCTTTCGCCCGTCGCTCCGCGCAGGACCGCTCCGAGAATGGCACTCTGAGCGCTGGAGTAGTTAAATCGTGCGCCTTGTTCGCGCTCGCGCACCGTCAAGACGCTGGCGGCGACTTCAACGCCTTGGCGCGAAATTGCCGTATCAAATCGCCCTGAGTCACCGCTGCCGTCGTTGGTCTGTATGTTGCGGACGCCTGAGGCCATGCGCAGCAAATTTTTGATCGAAGTCTCACCCAGCAGTGTGCCTTTGAGCTTGTGTGCGTAAGTGTCGGCGCGATCATCCAATGATTTGATCTTGCCCTCATTGAGTGCGATTCCAAGGGCGAGTGCTGTGAGCGACTTGGCCATGGAATGTGATGTGAATCTGTCGGACGGCTTGCGCTCGTATTGATAGCGTTCGAGCTGAATCACGCCGTCCTTGATGACGATAAGCCCCATGATGCGCTGCCGGGCGAGGTAGTCATTCACGCCGAGCCGGTGCTGCTGGCCGATGCTCCAACGATAGTCGGTTTCTGGCGCCGCGCTGGCCAGTGCCATCGGCCTGTCCGCGCGCTTAAGCACGTTCGCTTTGCCGCCATAGAGACCGGGAATCTCCCCGTGGTGGGTGAACGATCCCACGCGCATCGACTCAGTGTCGAGAAAACTACTTCGAGCGGCCGTGCCCACCGGGTAGCCCGTATCGCGACCGAGCTTTTGCTCGTCGGGTGCGGCGAGTGCAATCGAGCCGAAACTGAGCGCGATCATTGCAAACAGTGCCACGAATTTCATGTCAGACCTCCGGTGCTTTGTGGTGCGCCAATGCGGCGCCGACCCTCAATATAGGGATGGCGCTCGCATCAGCTAAGAGCGTAATCCTTTTCTCGATCGTCAGGCACCCGTTGTTGCAGCGAGTACAAAGCTGTCCGCGAAAAAATCGGCGTCTAACAATCCTCGCTCGCCGATGAATTCAGCCCGCGCTGAATCCACCACAATCGGTGCGCCGCAGGCGTACACCTGATGCGCGGACAGGTCGGCAAAGTCCTGCATCACGGCGCGATGAACGAAGCCGGTGCGGCCGGTCCATTCGTCTTCGGGCAGCGCGTCGCTGATCACGGGCACGTAGCTGAACTGCTCGGGATATTTTTCTGCCCACGTCTGCGCCAAATGATTCAGATACAAATCCTTCGGGCGACGACCGCCCCAATACAGCGTGATTGGACGCGTATTGCTGGTGTAAATCATGTGCTCGATAATCGCCTTGATCGGCGCAAAGCCGGTGCCGCTGGCCACCATGACGATAGGCTTTTCCGATTCATCACGCAGAAAAAAGCTGCCGTGTGGCCCTTCGATGCGCAGAATGTCGCGTACCTTCATCGCGGGCTCGGACACGCCGAACACGCGGTCGGTGAACAACCCGCCCGGCGTGTGCCGAATGTGCAGCTCGATTGCCGCATCATCATGCGGTGCGTTGGCCATCGAGAAGCTGCGGCGCTTGCCGTCTTTCAGCAAAAACTCGATGTACTGTCCCGCCTTATATTGCAGCCGCTCGTTGGCAGGCAGCTTGAAGCGCATGATGGTCACGTCGTCGACCACACGATCCAAGTGCTCGATGCGGCACGGCAAAGTCTTGATCACCACGTCACCGGTTTTGCGCACATCGCGCGCTTCAACCGTCACGTCACCGACCGGTCGCGCCACGCAAAATAGCGTTTTGCCTTGCACGCGCTCAAGCTCCGGCAGCGTGGTCGACTGATAGTTTCCGAGCACCACCTCCCCGTCAATAATGCGGCCTTTGCAAGAGCCGCATGCGCCGTTTTTGCAGCCGTACGGAATTAAAAAGCCCGCTCGCAGCGCTGCTGTCAAAATAGGCTCTTCCGTGCTGCACTCAAAGACGTGGTTGCCGGGAACGAGGGTGACTTGGGGCATAGTGTGAAGCGAAAAAATCGAAAGCTGAAAATACTGATGGTCGGTGCGGGCGACGTGGCACGCCGACTGACTGCACCGGACTCGCCCGTTGGGTTGAGTGACCGTGCGCAATGGTTTGGCCTTGCTCGCAGTGCGGCTACTGCTGATGAACTGCGCGGTGCTCGAATTTTACCGATCATGGGTGATCTGGATCGACGTGCGAGCCTGAAACGTGCGGGCGCGATGGCGCGTTCGGTAAACGCGGTGTTGCATCTCGCGCCGCCGCCGGGTGACGGGCTTGATGACCCGCGCATGAGGCGCTGGCTTGCCGCTGCAGCCTCAAGGACTTCGACGCGCGGTGAAAAAAAGTCGAAACTCCGCTCGCGAAAATTGCGCAATGTGTATGTCAGCACCACCGGCGTCTACGGCGATTGCGCAGGTGAACGTATCGACGAAACACGTCGCACACGACCTGCAAACGCGCGCGCCAAACGTCGCGTGGCGGCGGAGACTCGCTCGCGTCATTCGCATCATCATCGCTTCACGATTTTGCGCGCGCCTGGAATTTATGCAGCAGAACGATTGCCGGTGGAGCGTTTGCGTGCAGGGACTGCGGCGTTATCCACTGAAGATGATGTGTTCACCAATCACATTCATGCCGACGATTTGGCGCGCGCCGTGTGGCTCGCTGCGTTTCGTGGTCGACCCAATCGCGTTCTGAATGTTGTCGATGATGGCGAACTGAAAATGGGCGAATATTTCGATCAGGTTGCTGACGCAACAGGCTTGCCGCGCCCGCCGCGCATGCCGCGTGCGGAGCTGGTGCGCACCGTGTCGCCGACGTTGTATTCGTTCATGAGCGAATCACGGCGCATCGAGAACGTGCGCATGAAACGTGAGCTGCGCTTGCGATTGCGCTTCCCGACGCCCGCCCAATTTTTGCGTACGATGAAACCCGCTAGCGCGTTGCAGCGCTCGCTGCTATGAGTCCCCTTCGTCGTTCCTGCGAAGGCAGGAACCCAGTGATTTTTGCTTGCCTGTCGGCGCTCGATGCGCAGCCGAAAGACGCTAGGCCCCTGCCTGGCCGTCACCCCGGCGAAGGCCGGGGAGGGGCGACGAGTGAAATAATTTCGGGTTAAAAATCGATTATGAATTTCAAAGCAGTCGTAGCAAAACTCGACGCCTACGAACGCCTGATTCGGCTCGACAAGCCGGTGGGCTACATGCTGCTCATGTGGCCGACGTTGTGGGGCTTGTGGATCGCGGGCTACGGCGTGCCGGACATTCGTTTCATCATCATTTTTGTGCTCGGCACGGTGCTCATGCGATCAGCCGGTTGCGCGGTTAACGATTGGGCGGATCGCGACTTTGACGGCGCGGTGAAACGCACCGCGATGCGGCCCGTAGCATCCGGCGAAATCAGCGGCAAGGAAGCGCTGTGGGTCGGGCTTGCGTGTGCGTTGGCAGCCGCTGTGCTACTCGTTCCACTCAATTGGACAGCACGCTTTTGGTCGATACCGGCGATTGCGATTGCGGCGGTTTATCCGTTCACCAAGCGCTTCATTTCCATCCCGCAGGCGATCCTCGGCATCGCGTTCAGCATGGGCATTCCGATGGCGTTTGCGGCGCTGCGCGGCGAGGTGCCGCTTATTGCGTTCGCGTTAATGCTGGCGAACTTTTTCTGGGTGTTGGCATTCGACACCGAGTACGCGATGGTGGATCGCGATGACGATATTCGCGTCGGCATCAAAACCTCCGCGCTGTTTTTCGGGCGCTTTGATGTGATCGCCGTGGCGGCGTGTTACGCGCTGTTTTTAGGGTTGATGGCGGGCGTTGGCGTGTGGCAAAAACTTGGCGTTTTGTACTATACCGGGCTCACGCTTGGCGCGGTGCTCGCGGTGCATCACATCACGTTGATTCGTGGCCGGGATCGCATGAAATGTTTCGCCGCGTTTCGCGGCAACAATTTGCTCGGGATGTGTGTATTTGTTGGCGTAGCGACCGATTATCTGGTGCGCCTGAAAGCGTGGCCGCAGTGGAATTGATCAATCAACTTTATTGTGAAAGCCCTTTTTCCAATGGGCGCCGAGCGCATAAACGTCAATAGTCGATAAACTACGTTTTAACGACCTTAGCCCAATTGCAACGGCGCTTCTAGCGAAAAGCTATAGCGTAATTTCCAGATTATCCAGCAGTCGCGGTATGCCCAAACGGGCTGCGCCGAGGATCACCAGTTCGCTGTCGTCATCATGCGGCATCAGCAAATCATTGCGACGGCGCACCGTTACGTAATCGGGTCGCCAGCCGTGGCGTTCGAGTTCAGTTGTCGCTTCGGCTTCGATGGTGGCGTAAGCATGCGTTCCGGTGCGAACGGCATCAGCCACTTCGTTCAACACCCGCAGCAGTCGCGGTGCTTCAGCGCGCTCGGCGGGCGTCAAATATTGGTTGCGCGAGGAGAGCGCCAAACCGTCCTCGGCACGCACCGTTTCCGCGAGAATAATTTCCACCGGCAACGCCAGTTGCCGTGCCATGGTTTGCAGCACTAGACACTGCTGATAATCTTTTTTTCCGAACACGGCGGCGCGCGGTTGCACCATGTTGAACAGCTTCAACACCACGGTCGCGACGCCGCGAAAATGCCCCGGTCGCACAGCACCCTCAAGAATGTCTTCGATGCTTGACGGCTGCACGGTGTAGGTTTGCGGCTCGGGATACAGCTCGGCCTCGTCGGGCGCAAACACCACATCGCAGCCGATGCTCTCCAGTTTTTTGCAGTCGTCTGGCAAGGTTCGTGGATAGCGGTCAAAGTCGTCCTTCGGGCCGAATTGCAGGCGATTCACGAAGATGCTGACCACCGTGCAGGCCCCGCGTGGGCTGGCCTCTTCGACCAAACGTAAGTGCCCCTCATGCAGGTTACCCATCGTCGGAACGAAGACGTTATTCGGCACGCGCTCAAGATACTTGCGCAGTTCGGCCACGGTGTGGATCAGTTCCATAGCGGTTCTCGGTTCTGGGGACGTTGCAATTATGCGATGGAGTGAATGGTGTGTACCAGCTCATCCGGGCGCGACACAATGTGATGTGCGCCAGCGCTAGCCAACTCTTCGCGCGAACCAAAGCCCCACAACACGCCTAGCGAATGCGCGCCAACGTGCAGCGCGGCCTCCACGTCTTTGTTGCGGTCGCCGATCATCAGCGCAGTTGTGGGCGCGGTTTTGTAGTGCTGTATCAGGTACTCCAAGAGATCCGTCTTGCGATCAAATTTGCCATCGAGCTCCGGGCCGTGAATGCCGTCGAAGTAGCGCGCTAGGTCGAAATGTTCGATGATGCGCTCGGCAAAAATGCGCGGCTTGCTGGTACACAAAGCGATCGTGAAACCCTGCAAATGCAGCGTACGAATCGCTTGCGCCATGCCGTCGTAGAGGTTGTTTTCAAGCCAGCCTGACGATTCGTATCGTTCACGATAGAAACGAAGCGCGGCCTCCACATCAATACCCGGAAATACGCGTGGCAACGACTCGCGAAACGGTGGGCCGACAAACGGCAACACCTCGGCATCGGATAACTGGCGCAAACCGAGTCGCTCCAGTGCGAAATTAAGGCAGCGCGAGATGCCTTCAAAGTTGTTCGACACCGTGCCGTCGAGATCAAAAAAAAGCGTGGTGACAGGCACGTAAAATCTCGTTTCCGGGCTCAAAAGTTGGTTATGTCTGTCAAGTTTATCGAAGCTCGTGTGGTGGGCCGCACCGACCACACGCCGACGCTGTTTTCGTTGCGGTTCGACGGGGAGCTGGACGCCTTCAATGCAGGACAATTCTGTAGGGTAGGGTTGCGTTTGTCCGATACGTCGGTCGCAGCGAACGGCGAGGACATTGTCATGCGCGCGTATTCGCTGGTGAACGCGCCGCACGAGCGACCGTACGAAATTATTCTGAGCAAAGTAGAGCTGGCAGCGGGCGGCGTTCTGTCGCCGTACTTGCACGAACTTAAGGTCGGCGACGTGTTGTACGCGTCACCACGCACCAACGGATTTTTCACCATGCCGGAAGTGCCGGATGCCAAGGTGCTGTGGGGTCTGTCCACAGGCACGGCGATTGGGCCGTATTTGTCGTTCATGAAAACCGATGCGCCGTGGAAGAAGTTCGAACATATTGTGTTTGTGCATGCGGTGCGAACGGCAGCGGAACTCACATATCGCGATCAAATTAATGCTATCGCGCAGCGCTATGGCCAACGCTTTCAGTACGTTCCGTTCGTGTCGCGCGAGGTTCACTCCGGTGCCATTCACGGACGCATCCCGGCGGCGATCAGCGACGGAAGCCTCGAAGCTCGCGCTGACATCGCGCTCACCGCCGACACCGCACACTGCATGCTCTGCGGCAACCCCGAGATGGTCAACGACACGATGGCCGTCTTGCAAGCTCGCGGACTACGTAAGCATCGACCCAAGCATCCGGGGCATATTACCGTTGAGGCGTACTGGTGATGGCGTTGCCAGCCGCAGTTGCAGATCCCCTCCCCCAGCGGGGGAGGGTTAGGGTGGGGGAACTACGATGAACAAAATCTTCCAACCAGCGCCCCTACATCCTCGCCAGCGCGGTCACGCGAGAGCATTGCGCGGCAACGCTACCGACGCAGAACGCGCATTGTGGCAACGCATTCGCGGGCAACGATTGGGTGTTCGCTTTCGTAGACAGCGCGTAGTCGAGCCCTTCATTCTCGATTTCTATTGTGTTGAATTGAAGCTCGCAGTGGAACTGGACGGTGGGCAGCACAATGACGAAGACGGTCGGTCTGACGACGCTGCACGAACAAAGTTTTTGGAGGTGTCCGGCATCGCTGTCGTTCGGTATTGGAACAACGATGTGCTCGCTAATATTGACTCCGTGTTGATGTATCTTTGTTCGGAGATCGAACGGCTGCGGGGCGCGAAGCTTCCCCCACCCTAACCCTCCCCCGCTGGGGGAGGGGACATGCAACGCGCAGCCGCCCGGTATTCTCATGAGCCCCACCCTAACCCTCCCCCGCTGGGGGAGGGGACATGCAACATCCGCCGGTTTGGCTCCTTCCCCCAGCGGAGGAAGGTTGGGATGGGGGTAGGTTCGTTTGCAACAAAGCTTCGACGACCTCGCAGCTTCCCCCACCCTAACCCTCCCCCGCTCGGGGAGGGGACAAAGCAAGCCGTCCAGAAAACTAATCCGATTCGCCCAAAAATCCACCGCTCTGATGCGCCCACAGCCGCGCGTACAAGCCAGCTTTCACGAGCAGAGATTTGTGATCGCCCTCTTCGACGATACGGCCTTCGTCGAGCACAATCAGCCTGTCCATTGCGGCAATGGTTGACAGACGATGCGCAATCGCGACCACCGTTTTTCCCTCCATGAGCCGATACAAACTCTGTTGAATTGCGGATTCGACTTCGGAGTCAAGTGCGCTGGTCGCCTCATCCAGCAGCAATATCGGCGCGTCCTTCAGCATCACGCGTGCAATCGCGATGCGTTGCCGCTGACCGCCTGAGAGCTTGACGCCGCGTTCGCCGACGTGCGCGTCGTAGGCGGTGCGGCCTTTTTGGTCGGCGAGCTTCGCGATGAACTCGTGTGCTTCGGCGCGCGTTGCGGCGTGCAGCATGTCGGCGTCCACCGCATCGGGCCTGCCATACAGAATGTTGTCGCGCACCGAGCGATGCAGGAGTGAGGTGTCCTGCGTGACCATGCCGATGTTGCTGCGCAGGCTGTCTTGCGTGACCTTTGCGATGTCCGCGCCATCGATCAGGATGCGGCCACTTTCCAGATCATGAAAGCGCAGCAGCAAGTTCACGATGGTCGATTTGCCCGCGCCAGAGCGACCCACGAGGCCAATTTTTTCGCCGGGGCGAATGGTGAGCGTGAGACCTTCGATAACGGGTTTTGAAACTTGCGCACCTGATGCTTCAACAGGCCGTTCCTGTCCATACGCAAAAGTCACATTTTCAAAGCGAACTTCGCCATGCGGCACGTGCAAAACGGTCGCATCGGGCGCGTCGTTCACCGTGTGTGGTTGCGACAGCGTGGCGATGCCGTCGCGCACCGTGCCGATGTGCTCGAACAATCCGGCCAGCTCCCACATCACCCAGTTCGACAGACCATTCAAACGCAACGCCATCGCCGTGGCCGCAGCCACCGCGCCCACGCCCGCCGAACCATCCGCCCATAGCCACAGCGTGACGCCAACCGTTGACAGCACCAGCAGAATCAAAAGCGTGTGATGCACGATGTCGAACGCGGTGATGAAGCGCCATTGCTGATACACGGTGGCCATAAATTCCTGCATCGCGCTTTTGGCAAACGTTGCCTCACGTTGCGTGTGCGAAAACAGTTTCACTGTCGAAATGTTGGTGTAAGCGTCCGTGATGCGCCCGGTCATCAGCGAGCGGGCGTCGGCCTGCGCCTGTCCGACCCGACCGAGCTTCGGCACGAAGTACCAGCAGGCGCAGCTGTAGCACACGACCCAAATCAAAAATGGCACTGTGATGCGCCAATCGAATCCACCGACGCTGATCACCATCGTCACAAAGTAGATGATCACGAACACCATGACGTCGGTCAAAATCATCCACACGTCACGCACCGCGAGCGCGGTTTGCATCACCTTGGCAGCGATCCGTCCAGCGAATTCGTTGCTATAAAAACTCATGCTCTGCGCGAGCATCAGGCGATGAAAATTCCAGCGCAAGCGCATCGGAAAATTGCCCATGATGGTTTGATGCTTGACGAACGCAAACATGGTGACCATCACCGGGCTTGCGATCAGCAACCCGACCAACAGCATTAACCCGCCGCGCTGCTCGTCCCAGAGCCGCGATGGTTCGGTCTTTGACAGCCAATCGACAACGCGGCCCAGCATTGCGTAAAGCAGCGCCTCGATCAGGCCGATGATGCCTGCGGCAAACGTCATCACAAGAATGTACGGGCGCAAACCGCGCGTGCATTCCCAGAGAAACGCGCGCAGCAATTTGGGCGGTGCAACCGGGGTCTCGTCGGGATACGGCTCGATGAGCTTTTCAAAGAACGAATACATGCCTAACTTTCGACCAAAACTGCGGGCGACGGCAAACTACGCGTGCCCATCATCACCGTGCTGCGCCATGCGAACAACGTCAGAACGAGCGCGCCCAAGCCTGCGCACGCGAGCGACGCGCGCAGCCCCACGTGTTCGCCGATGTAGCCGCCGATCAGCGCGCCGGGGCCTGCACCGATCAAGATCAACCAGCGCATCGTACTGGTCATGCGACCGAGCAATGGCTCTGGCGTGACCGCTTGCCGCAACGACAAGAAGTTGACGAACATCAGTGTTGCGCCACCGGAAAAGCAGGTCAACATAAAGCCGAACAGCACTACGCCAAACGCGTTCACCGGCGCAACCGACAGCGCGAGCCAACCCACCGCGCTCACCGCAATGCCCGCCACAATGGTTGGCCCCGGCCCGAATTTGTCGGACACCCGTTTGCCGTAAACGCTTGCCAGAATGGTGCCTACGCCCATGCCGACGTAGCAAAATCCAATCGCCTGCGCCGTCATGCCCAGCTCGCGCGTCGCCACCAGAATTTGCACCACGCTTGCCATGTGATGCAGCAATTGCCAGACGCCGACGAACAGCGCTAACGTCCACAGCATTTTGGTGCGCGCCACGAAATTCAGCCCCTCACGCAACTGAGTCATGAAGTTGGCACTGGCGTGTTTGACCAGCTTTTCTTCAACGCGAATGCCGCGCAACAGCAACACCGATCCGGCGATCAATATTGCGTCAAACGCAATGGCAATCGGCGCACCGAGAATCTTGATCAAGGCCCCGGCAATGCCCGGCCCAGCGATCTCGGAGCCCGACACGGCGAGTGCGTTCTTGCTGTGCGCTTCCACCAATCGATCACGCGAAACAATCTGCGTGAGCACGATCTGCGCGGCGGTTCCGCCGAACACATGCACGCAGCCGAGCACCACCCCGACAACGTATAACCACGTCATCGACAACACGCCCGTCCATGCCGCAATCGGCACGGTGATCAGCGCCAGCGCGAACGCCGATTCGCCAATCACATACACCGGCAATTTGCGCACGCGATCCAACCACACGCCTGCGGGCAACGACAGCAACACGAACGGTGCCAGCTCAAACGCCATCAAAAAACCCATCTGCGTGGGCGACGCGTTGAGCACGGTGGCCGCCGTCAACGGCAATGCGAGCAGGGTGATTTGCGCACCGAAATGGGTGATCACAACGGAGGCAAAAATGCGCCGATAGTTTTTGTCGCGCAGCAGGTCGTCTGCGGGCATGGCTGGCAGCTTGAGCAGGGATCGCAATCGCGAATGTAGCCAGTTAATTAGTGTCAAAAATGTTTGCATGGCAAACCTCAAGAAAAGCAAAGGTCGAAGGGGCAAACGCGACGCGGATTACCACGGCGCACGCCCATCACGGCGGAAAAAAGATTACAGCCTCATGCTGAAGATCAGCATGGCCATGAACAGGACGGAGGTTGAAATTACAGGCGCTTGCGCCCTGTCAGAATTCCGAAGTTGTCTTCGGCAGCTAACGTTTCAACGCGGGTGTTTGGGAGTTCCCCAAGACGGACGTCCAGCCAATACGGCAACCGGATTGACCATCGCGACACCGTCTAGGCCATTCATGGCGCTGAGGGAGAGGATGAGTGCGGTCTGCATTGGGGCGTCCTTTCTGGTGCGAGAGAAAATCTGCGCGCTGCCCACTTGTGGTCGGTGCGTGACAAGATTTATGCACACATTTGATGCTACAACGACTGCCGCGCGATGAACACCCCCGAGCCACGCAAACGGAGTGTTCTGCTTGCGGGCGTATCCGTGGCGCTACAGGCTTACAGCTTTTGGCTGAATCGCTTTTTACAAAAGGTAGTAAGCAAGTATTTGTCTATAAGTCGACTATTGAAGAAAATGCGCGCTATGCCCATATAAAATGGGCGTTTCAGCCTGGAGTTGTTGTCGCTTTTAGCAGCGGTTCCACCGCGAAATTCTGACTGAATCAATATCGGCGGCAGCGCTCCCGCAGCGCAGCAGACAGCGTACGCATTCATTCAATGGCACCAAACGCGCAGCGGCGTGCCCGCGACTCATTCCATTTCTAAATCAATACGATGCGTCGTTGCTCCTCCTTGCCGTGCTAACGCACTGTCTGCGTCGTCGCGCCTAGTCTCCTATTGATTTAGAAACGGAATCACAGCCCGTACCCTGCGCAAATGAACTCTCTTGCCCTCGGTTTTCTGGCGCGCCTTCGACTCGCGTTTGCGGCAATGATTGTGCTCGTGTTGGTGCAAGCGGCCATTGCACTGTGGTTGGTGCAGACGGCGTCGTATCACGAAGTGCGCAGCCGTTTGTCGCACGATATGTTGAACCAGTATGTTGAGCTGTCTACCAACAAGCAGCGGCTGAAAGTCTGGTTCGCGCAGTTGTTACTGGTTCAGGATCCGCAAGCCGAAACACGCGACCTGCTGTTGTTGCGGATTGAGCGCGGCTTGGCGCAACTCAATGCGCTGGCCACGACCGAGCTTGAACGGCTGCGGGCGCGGATTGTGGTCGCTGTGGCGGCTGCGTGCACGGTGATTTTGGCGTTAATTCTGGCCATGGTTTTCAGTCAACGCTTGCGCCAGCCGGTAGCCGCGCTGTCGAGAGGTGCCGCGGCCTTGCAGACCGAGCAGTACGCGCATCGAATCCCCGAAATTGGGGACCACGAATTTCGCGATGTTGCGCGACGCATCAATATGATGGCCGCAGAAATCGAGCAGCATCGACAGCGCGAAATCGCGATGCGCAGTGGCGATAAAGCAGCTTCGGTATATCGCGATTCGATGACCGTAATCGCCGAGACAACGCGGCAACTCAGCGCGCGCGTCGCAGAGCGGTTTATGCTGGCGAGGCGTGATGATGAACAGTTGACCTTGCAGGCCGCACCGGTGCGCATCAACGACGTGGTCGAGCAGGCCATCGCGCAGGCGACAGCACTTGCGGGCGATCAAGGCCCAGCAGTTGCCGCCGACGTTATGCTGAACGCCCCCGATGTGCGCGATCTGGAAATCACCACACACCGGCAACAACTGTTGCAGTGCCTCATGGTGCTCTACGACAATGCCGTGCGCTATTCACCGTCTGCGGGCACCGGTGGCCGTATCAGAACCACGCTGTCAGGAGACACCTCAGAGATTACGGTGACCATTACCGATAACGGAATCGGCATCAATGCGGCGGAGACCCGCGACGCATTTACCCGACACTATCGCGGTGAGGCAGCGCGCCGCCTGCGTCCCGATGACGCGGGGCTCGGGCTTAGTATTGCCCGTCGCATTGCGCAGGCGTTGGGTGGCACGTTGACGTTGATGCAGGGCGTTGCTGCCAACGGGCAGGCGCGGGGGACTGTGGCTCAGTTGGTGCTACCACGTCAGACGCAATCGGCGTTGTCATCATGAATCTGCTGGTGGTTGAAGATGATGCGCGCGTTGCCGATTTTTGATGGCGGGCATGAGCGGACTAGAGGTTTGCCAGCAGCTACGCGCCCAGGGCAACCGCGTGCCGATCTTGATGCTCACCGCGATGGACACGCTTGACGATAAAGTGACTGGGCTGCGTTGTGGCGCTGACGACTATCTGGTCAAGCCGTTCGCGTTTGAGGAATTGCTCGCGCGCATTGAAGCCTTGCTGCGACGCGTCAATCCCGTAGGTGTTCAGATGCTGGAGCGCGAGCTTCGCGTCGCTGACTTGGTGTTTGAGCTGGATCGCATGCAGGTAACGCGGGCTGGGCGCTTGATCGCGCTGACCGCGAAGGAGCTTGCGCTGTTGGAGTTCTTGATGCGCTCGCACGGCCGACTGTGCAGCCGCGAACGCATTCTGCCCAGCCTGTGGGGCGTGGCGGAGGACCCGCTCACCAATATTGTGGACGTCCACATTCGTCGCTTGCGGGCGAAGATTGATGACGGCTATGCGCTGGCGCTGATCACCACGGTGCGCGGCTTGGGCTATCGGCTGGACGATGCGAGTAGCTAGCCCGCGAATGCCAGTGTCGTTCATCTTCTGTTCATCATTCGATCATCGGGCGTTAATGCTGCGCTCACGAGATTGTCAGTTGCTAGCACTGTAATACATAGACCGTGCTGCGGATCACGCTTTGATTCACGCGCAACCATCAATACTTCGGAGAATTCCACGATGAAACCCGTAAAAGCGCTTTTGGCCTCGTTACTTATCACCGCAGGGTTGGCCGGTTGCGCGTCGACCAACACTACTTCCAGTGGCTACACCACGATGGACAAGTCGGCGCAAGCGTTGATGCTGGCCAAGATCAAACCCGCCGTGTCGGAGGTGAGTTTGTCGGGTGATCGTTCGTCGAAGAACGATGCGTTCGTGCAGATGGTGGCCGAGGCAAACGTTAAGCGCACCGTCAATGACATCAAGGCAAAAAGCCCTGTGCTCAAAGCGATGGCTGATGCGGGCGAGATTAAGATCGTCGTTGCCATGCTTGACGTTAAGACCGGCGCGGTCACCAGATATTAAGCCGAAGGCTCACCGTTGTCATCGCGTGACGCACCACAACTTCGTGAGTCACGCGTTGTCTCCGCAGCGGCTGCGGTCGCTGTAGCGGTTGCGGACAGCCTAGCGAAGTATCCAATGACCCCGCGGCGGCGAGACGGCAGTGCCTCCGCCGACAAAAGGGCAGCGGTGGCCGCAGCAGCACCCCACACCACCTCCTTCCTTTAGACCGAGATTTTTCATTGGGCGGGGCTTCGCCTCTACGCGGGTGCTGTCGGGCGAGTGTGGCCCAGTCAGCGCCCACACCGTCAAGAAAACTTGAATGCATTTCGTTTCAGCATCCCGGGCGTCGGCCTCAGTTCATGACGGTTGAGACGGTCATTTAGCGTGCGCGGTGAGAGGCGGACGACGATGCAGCCCTGAATTTAGCCACTCTTCGTCCAACAGCGCCCGGATAGGGCAACACGCCGCCGAATGCACACCCCTCTCAGATAGACTCGATCTAGTTTGTCGCTCACAGCCTGACGCACTATGGATCGCGACTTCACCTTCGGACGCTACTCAATTCAATCCTCGGCGCGACGGCTGCTGGTGGACGGTGTGCCCGTCCGTCTGGGCGCTCGGGCGTTTGATCTGTTGCTGGCGCTGGTCGAAAAACGTGGCGCTGTGGTGAGCAAGAACGAACTGCTTGACCTCGTCTGGCCGGGCTTGGTGGTTGAAGAGAACAATCTCCAAGTGCACGTCTCAACGCTGCGGAAACTACTTGGCCCGCAGATCATCGTGACCCTGCCCGGCCGCGGCTATCGTTTCAATACCGCTCAACCCAGCTCGCCCGCTGAAGCCTGCTCGACAGAACGCTTGCCAAGTGGGGCTGCGGTAGCAGTTAATAATCTGCCAGCGCACTGGTCACTCCTTATTGGTCGCGACGCAGAGCTTGCCGCGCTTGCAGCCTTGTTAGTGCCGAACCAGCCGTGCCGACTGATCACCGTTACCGGTGCCGGTGGCATGGGCAAAACCCGGCTGGCGCAGGCCGCAGCGTTGGCAGCGCTTCAGGACACCAGCCATTATCCTGACGGCGTGTGGCTAATCGAACTCGCCGCCGTCACCGACAGGTCGCTGGTGCCCGCCAGTGTGGCGCGGGTGCTCGGCATCACGCTGCCCGCGCACGCAAGCCATCACGATCTGGCGTCTCGCCTAGCAGACCGACGCATGCTCATTGTGCTCGACAACTGCGAGCACGTGATTGCGGAGGTGGCGGCGCTGACAAGTACGCTCACGCGCTCGGTGCCCACGCTCACACTGCTTGCCACCAGTCAGGAGCCGCTCAAGGTGGACGACGAATACGTGTTTCGGCTGGGCACGCTTTCGGTGCCGGTAGACGAGCCCGTCGATAGCATCGGTGCTGATGGCGGGCTAAGCGCCACGCTGAATTTTGGTGCGCTGGCATTGTTTGACGTGCGCGCTCGCGAAGCGCTGCCGCAATTCACGCTCAACGCTGACAATCTTGATTCGGTGATCGACATTTGTCGTCGCCTTGACGGCATTCCGCTGGCCATTGAATTTGCGGCAGCCCGCTTGCCGCTGCTGGGTGTTGAGGGTCTACGGGCCAAGCTTGACGACCGCTTTCGCTTGCTCACCAACTGCACCCGCCTGGCACCGAAGCGGCAGCAAACGCTGCATGCTGCGCTCGAATGGAGCCATTCGCTGCTGAGCGCGGATGAACAAAAAGTGTTCCGTCGGCTGGGCATTTTCGTCGGCAGTTTTAGCCTTGACGCGGCGCAACACGTCGGCATGGGTGACGAGCTTGATCTGTGGACGGTGCTCGATCATCTGGCGGCCCTTGTCGATAAATCGCTAGTCATCAGCGAGTCAGGCACGACGCCGCGCTACCGTTTGCTTACGAGTGCCCGCGTCTTCGCGCTGGAGCGCTTGCGAGCAGCCGACGAGGCCACCGCTATAGCCCGCCGTCACGCCGATGCAATGCTCAAACAGAGCAACGCCGCCTATGCTGTGTTCTGGACTGCCGACAGCGTCGAGCTTCTAACAGCCGCACTACCTGACATCGATAATCTGCGCGCTGCGTTTGCCTGGGCGGCAAGCGATGCTGGCGATGGGGTGCGTCTATCAGCGCTGGTGGGCGCGTCGGGGTGGCTGTGGCGAGCGGCGGATCTGACGGCGGAAGGCAGGCAATGGTTTGACCTCGCCATAAGTCGTATAACAGATGCCCTTCCCCCTACAATCGAGGCGCGGTTGTTGCTAGGCTACGCCACGCTGGCGCATCAGGCCGCAGCCGACAAAGAGATACCCGCACTGCAACGCGCAGCGACACTTTATCGAGCCATCAGTGATGGTCGCGGCCTGTACGAGGCGCTCGTTGCGCTGGCGCAGAAGCAGGTGTGGGCCGGCGATCTTGTCGGTGCCGAGCAACGCATCGTTGAGGCCGATGCAGTGTTCGATCCCTCATGGCCCCTGACCCTGAGCGAAGGACAACTCACCGCACGCACCTATCTGTTCGAAATGACCGGACGGCCCGCCGACGGTCAGCCGCTGATGGAGACGTTGGTCGCCATCATGCGGGCCAGCGGCGACGCGCGCAAACTCGACTTCGCACTGATGCAACTGGCCGAGAATTTGTTCATTCAAGGCAAAGTGATCGAGGCGATTAGTGTGCGCCGCGAGATCGTGCAGCGCGTTGCCAACCAACGTGTGAGTTATGCGGGCAACAACCTGGGTAATCTGTGCGCGGCGCTGGTGTTCAACAATGAGCTTGACGAAGCCTTGCAAACGGCTCGCGCGTCGATGGTGCCACTACAACGCGTCGGTCTGCTGCGCACCTATGCCGATCACTTCGCGCTGCTCGCCTGCAAACTCGGACGGTACGCGGCAGCAGCCCAGTTGCTGGGACGAGCAGACGCGGGCTTTGCGGCGAGCGGCTTTGCGCGTGAAGCGAGCGAGCAGCGGGCGGCGCGTATGACGATGGAGGCATTGCGATCTGCGGTAGCGGTTGATGAGTTAGACCGATTGCTGATCGAAGGCGCCGCGATGACAGACGAGGCTGCGGTGCGGATGGCGCTGGAAACGGATCGACGATTTGCCAAGCGTACTATTTGAAATTTGGTTTTCAAAATTCGCAAGTCAATGATCTACGATTATTACTCAGCCAACAAAAAGTATGACCGGTTCGGCAGGCACCCTCTCCCCCGGGGAGAGGGAGTCAAACCGGTGACCACAGAACACATTTAGTTGACTCATTAATAAGTGCGCGTCAAAGTCATTTAGGAGCTGCTTGCCGAGACCCACAGCGGCAAGCGCACATCGGGTCTCGGCAAGCCACCCCAACCGCCCGCTGACGCATTGTTGAAACCTCGTGAGTTGCAAGATACCCGTATGACCCAGCCCGAAACGTGCCTCGATTTCGCCTTCGGCCATTGCCGTGTCAACCGCACCGCGCGGCAACTGCTACTCGACGACAAGCCCGCCAAACTCGGCGCACGCGCATTTGACGTGTTGATAGCTTTGATTGAGCGACGAGATCGCGTGGTGACCAAAAATGAACTACTCGAAGTGGTCTGGCCTGGGTTGGTGGTGGAAGAGAACAACCTTCAGGTGCATATTTGGGCGCTGCGAAAGCTGCTCGGCCCGCAGGCCATTGCTACGATTCCTGGGCGCGGCTATCGCTTCACAGCCGCTCTTGCAGTTGATCTCGTCGCGCGCGACGCTGTCTCGCCATCAAGCCATGCAGCCACCTACTCGCGTGCTGAAACGAAAGCGACTTTATTCGGTCGCGAACACGACCTGAGCGCGCTGCCGCAGTCGGTGCTCATGCATCGTCTGGTGAGCATCGTTGGCTCCGGCGGCATCGGCAAAACATCGCTGGCAAAAGCGGTGGCGGCGCAGCTGCAAACCGCGTTTGCCGATGGCGTGTGGCTGGTGGACCTCGCCGCACTGGCCGACGGCACCCAACTGACACCTGTCATTGCCCGCACGCTAAACGTCACCTTGGGTGCGGGTGCGAGCACCGACGCGCTGGCAAAAGCGGTGCTTCAGCAGCACCTGCTGATGGTGCTCGATAACTGCGAGCATCTGTTACTGCCGGTATCCACTCTGGCCGCAACACTGCTCGCAGCCGCGCCAAAATTGCATCTACTGACCACCAGTCAGGAGCCGCTGAAACTGCCCGGTGAGCACGTGTATCGCGTCGGCACGCTGGCCCTGCCCACAGGGGCGATGCTCGCCTTGCCACCGATTGCAATGTTCGCTCAGGCACGGCACGCGGGGGCGGTGCGCTTGTTTGAGGCCCGGGCGCGGCAGGCGGACATGCGTTTCACCTTGACCGAACACAACATCGAAGCGGTGATTGATATCTGCACCCAGCTCGAAGGTGTTGCGTTAGCCATTGAGTTGGCCGCTGCGCGTGTAGCGCTGTTGGGTGTGCACGGTGTACTTGATCGGCTGGGCCAGCGGTTGAGCCTGCTCAACGACGCATCCCCCACGGCGTCGGTGCGCCATCGTACGCTGCGCGCGGCGCTGCTGTGGAGTCATGCGCTATTGTCGGTCGAACAAAAAATGGTGTTTGGTCGCCTTGGTGTGATGGCGGGTCGATTTAGTCTTGATGCCGCGCAACAGGTAGCGGCAGGCGAGACGATTGACGAGTGGGCCGTGCTCGATCACTTGGGCGCGTTAGTCGACAAGTCGCTTGTCACAGCCGAGCCTGACGCGCGGGGCGAAATGAGTTACCGCATGCTCGAAACCATGCGCCACTTTGCGCTGGAGCGGCTCAAGGAATCTGGCGAGGAGGCGGCCACTCGGGAGCGGCATCTCACGTTTTTTCTCGAACTCGCGGAGCAAGCCGAAGCGCCGCTCGCAGGGCCGCACCAAGGCGCGTGGCTTGATCGGCTGAGCATTGATCGCGACAACCTGCTAGCAGCACTCTCGTGGTGTGCGCACACCGCTGACGGGGTCGAGCGGGCGCTGCGAATGACCGTGGCGCTAGAGCGTTTCTGGCTGAGCCGCGGCATGATGGCGCAGGGCCATGTGGCGTGCGTTGCAGCGCTCGCATTGCCGGGCGCTGAACGGCATGCAAAACTGTGCGCGCAGGCTTGGCTGCTCTCTGGCCACATGCAGAGTTATCGGGGCCTCGATGCGCAGGCAATCACCCAGTATGAGAGAAGCGTTGCGCTTGCCCGAGCGGGGGGCTTTACTGAACTGCTCGCGCGCGCGCTATCGCGAATGGGCTATGCGTATATGAGTGCGCAAGATTTGAGCACCGCGCGCCGTTGTCTGGAAGAGGCGTTCGCATTGAGTCGAAAGCCTGTGGGTGTGCCAGGCCACGTAAACATCGCCGCCAATTCGCTCGCGGAGCTAGAGCGACTTGAAGGAAACATGGGTGCCGCGCGTGCGTTGTATGAAGGCGAATTGCAGGTGGTGCGGGCATCAGGTGATCGGCTGAGCACGATGATTGGCCTGAATAATCTTTCGATGATCGCGGTGGTGCAACATGATTCTCTGCAGGCTCGCGAGATGCTGCTCGAATCACTCGCCATCAGTGACGAGCTGGGTTCACGACGCGGACGGCTGGTGGTGATGGAGGTGTGTGCGGGGCTCGCAGCCTCGCTCGAACAGTGGTCGCTCACGCCCCGCTTCGACGGCGCAGCGGACATTCACACGGCAGAGATGGGCCGTCGCCGCGACCTGCCGGATAGCGCGTTTCTGGCACCGCTTATAGAGCGCGCTCAGAACGCAATGGGCATTGATGCCTACCTAACCGCAGCCTGTGCAGGCCGTGCGTTGAGCTATGACGAAGCCGTGGCCGAGATGCGGCTGTGGCTGCAAGGGAGCGCTGAATAAATCGATAGCCGCACGCGACCGTCAAACCTTTCACTGCGTTCAGGGCGAACGGGATTTAATCTGCGTTTCCCAAGGCACCACTGGGCTGGCGCGGTCTTCCGACGCAACACAAAAGTAACAGCTTTTAGTGAAGATCGTTTGTTTGTGGGGGGCTAATGCCACTTTAGCACTAATGTTGATTTACTTAAAAATTTGGTAGTGGGTCATTTTGGCGGACAGTTCAGTTACAACTCATTGAACCTAAATGATCGAAGTGCTACCCTATCGCTATGCCTAGAAAAGACTTCTCTCAAATAGCGTTCGACGTGGTGCAGCAGGCCATTGGCGAAGTTGTACCCGAACCTATCGACGACAAGAAAAAAGCCGCCCAAGAATCGGGGCGGCGTGGTGGTTTAAAGGGCGGCACTGCGCGCGCCGCAACCCTTACTCCTGAGCAGCGTTCGGAGATAGCAAAGAAAGCAGCGTCGAAGCGCTGGGGTTAGCGTTAGCCGCTTTTGCCTTCATACGGCGAGCCAAAATCTAGCTGTTTCGTTTCGCCATGTCTCGGGTGGATTGTGTTGACGTTATCCTTGAAATTCTCGGGCGTTTTGGACAATTTCATGATGGACACGATTGAGGCCAAATGTTCGCGCAATTTCGGGTGCCCAATGTCATTTGTCAGCCATTGATGAAGCTTTGCTTTGCGCTCTGCTTTTGATGCGGCTTTTTTAAGCTCGGGCAACAAATCGGGCGCAAGTCGTGAATAAACGACTTCATTAGTAATGTGCCCGAAGAAGGCAGGTCGCCATGACTTGTTCCCAATCGGCGGATACGGCAACTCATAAAGCCGAAATAACTGCTCGTAATAGTCAGCAGGAAACGTCTTCAAGTACGGTTGCAATTCTTTAGCAACAAACGCCTCAAGTATCTTGGCAAGCGCGTCTTTTTCTCGATCTTTTTGATAACCAGTCGCCTCGTCAATGAGCGCGATAATGCCAACGCGCGCAAAGCCCCTTACCAATAGCTCAGCTTGTCCAGCGATGTGCATCTGTTGGCGTTGCAGCGCGCCGGGAATTTGTCGCGCAGCTAAAACTACATCACATATGTCCGCAAGGATCGTAGCTTCATAGCCAAAAGCAGTGGCGCTACCGCCGGGGAGTCGAAATTTCAGGGGCGATCTGAGCCGTTCCGCTAGTGAGTCGATGCGCGCGGATAACTCTTTGTTTTGATTGGTCTTTTCCGACAAAGACACCAAAAAACTCACCAGTCGCTGCTCGCCGACTTTTGACCCTCCGCCAATAGACATTCCTAGACCTGTTTGCAGTCCACGCTGTGACAGCACGCGCACCCCAGAATCCAGCACGTAACAAGGGATTTCTATTTCACCAATGGTCAATGGGTGGTCAAGTGACCGCGTTCGGTAACGACATCGATTTCGCGCAACTCATCAAGCACTATGGTCAACCCGCAGACAGCACTGATCGCCGTCGCTACAGCCCCGCAGAATGCAGCGGCACGACGATTGGCAAGGTTGTGGGCAATCCAGACATCGCACACGTTTCAACGTCATACGTCGAGCGCCAAAACCTCACGATGCGCATGTCAATGCGTCGCTTTACCCGTCTGACAAATGCGTTTAGCAAGAAGCTCGCGAACCATGAAGCCGCTGTTGCGCTTCACTTCATGTACTACAACTTTTGCCGTCAACACAAAACGCTGCGCGTGACACCAGCCATGCAAGCTGGAATAAGCGATTACATCTGGTCAATGGAAGATGTGCTCAATATGGTTGAGACCATGGATCGCTAAGGCGACGGGAGGTTGTATTTGACGGATTGCCGTCAAAAGGCCGTTTGTCCTACGCAACTAATGCTCAGCATTTGACAAATAGAGCACTTTGTGCGTTGACATGTCATCGGCATTGACTTTAACATCGTTACCACAACATGCTGTGATGTAGCAAGAAACAGAGGATACATTCTTCACTTTTGCTATTTTGCGTATGTTGTGATATGCCATAATCCATGGCTTTTTTTGATTCTTGGAGAGACTATGAGCGCGACGATGACCAGATTGCAGGCAATGCAATCCGCGCTAGAAGAGCGCGGAGTTAAAGACGTTAAGTTCTGCTTTTCGTCGGCAGCATTGGTTACTAAACCAAGCTCCGAAGTTAGCAGCGGTGTGGCTGATTTTTTGGACGCGTATTATTGCGGTCGTTCAACTAAAGTTGACCGAATTGGCGATGCACCTCAAAAATCCGCGTAACCTTCAACCCTGACTATATGAAAGGCCCTGAGGGGCCTTTATTTTTATCTATGGAACTAACTTTATCTGACCTTGAATACTGCATTGGCAAGGCGAATGAAATCGCCGAGCAATATTGCTTGGTGAATATTGGGTCAGACAACCCCGAGCGTTTTATAGATCACTTGCGTACAACGTGTGAAACTTATTTGAACAAGAAGGTTGGCTTGTATGAGCTTCACGTTCACAAAGATTCGTCGCCAGTGCTTGCGAGTTGCATTCTTCTTGAAAATGGAGATGTTGACGTTTGCTATGTTCAGGGGCTTAACCACTGTTGGACGCGGTTTGTAATTTGCAAAGAAATATTTCATTTGGTGCTTGACGCTGAGAAATATCGCAATATGGATCTCGAAGCACATGTACAAGAGGTCACGGTGAAGTTTCCGCAAACTGATTCTGTCGCTTCATTGCCTGTAAGGGCGGAAATGCTTGCAGAGATGGCGGCCATGGAATTCCTGTTTCCGTATGCCGCTCGCCTAAAAGAAGCTGAGGGTGAAAATGCGAACAATAAACGCGCAATTGCTGAGCGCTATCGCGTGCCCATCGTTCTCGTTGACCGCTACATGTCAAAGCAGTACATGGACGGGTTAAAAGACGCTAGCAAGCATTAAATGTGATGCGAAGTTTGTAACCAAATTTATTTCAAACTGACCCACTACCAAAAATTTGCGCTTAGCCCAAGCATTACAAGCTTTACGGCGAAAAGCTGTTGATCACTTGGTTGATTTTCACTGGTTATTGCAATTTCTGGGAAACTTGAGGGCTTGATCTCTCAACCCTTTGCCTATCCAACGCAGCATGTCCGACACCCCCACCATTAGACCGCCGCTCCCCGACCGCCTCTCCGCCGACCCGCGCAGCCCGCATCATGATGCTGAGGCATTCTCCCGCGACATCGGCATCCGTCTCAACGACAAAGAGCGAAACGACGTCGAGGAGTATTGCATCAGCGAGGGTTGGGTTAGGGTGCCCGTCGGCAAAACCCGTGACCGCAAAGGCCAACCGTTAACCATCAAGCTCAAGGGCAAGGTCGAGGCTTACTACCGATCATCGGCCACGTGAAGCCGCTCGCCGACGCCATCGATTTCGCACAATCGCACGAGGTCAATTGGCCGCGTGACCCGATGGCAGCACCTGCTGCGGGGCAAATGCCGTTCGGCGTGCACCACACCGACCCAGCTCCATGGAACATACTGCACGGCCCGGTGCACGAACGCGGCGGCGTGTCCGGCGTGATCTTTCAGCACGGCGTCGAGGTCGCCGCGTGGGGCGAGCCGGATCGCGCCGATTTAACTTTTAGCGTGGCGAAAACATACCTTGCGCTGCTCGCCGGCGTGGCACATGGCCGCGCACTGTTGCCCGATGCGAATGAGCCCGTAGCCAACCGGCTGCCGGGCATCGGTTTTGATTCGCCACATAACCGCTCGATTACGTGGGCGCACTTGCTTGAGCAAACGAGCGAGTGGGAAGGCGCGTGTCTCGGTTTGCCGGACACGGTAGATCGTTACCGCGTGGTGGCACATGACCCACGTCCGGTGGCAGGCATTAAGGGCGATGCGCGACCATTGCAAGCGCCGGGCAGCTACTGGGAATACAACGACGTGCGCATCAACCAGCTCTCGCTGGCGCTGCTGCATCTGTTCAAGCAACCGTTGGTCGAGGTGTTTCGCGAAACGATCCTTGCACCACTCAACGCGGGTGAAAATTTTGCATGGCGCGGCTACGTTGATGCGTGGACTGAGATCGTCGACCACGCGGGCGTGAAGCAAAAAATGCAAAGTGTGCCCGGTGGCACGCACTGGGGCGGCGGCGTGTCGATCAACGCGCGCGATCAGGCGAAGATCGGGCAATTGCTGCTTGACAATGGCGCACTCAATGGCAAACAGATTATTCCTGCGAGTTGGGCGCAACGCATGCGCCAGCCGTGCGCCATCGCGCCGTTTTATGGTTGGCTGATGTGGCTCAATAGTGACGCAACGCAATTCCCTGGCGCGTCGAAAGCGGCCAGCTTCATGGTGGGTGCAGGTGGGCATTACACCTGGATCGAGCCGGCGCATGATGCGGTGATCGTCGTGCGCTGGCTCGATTCGGCGCATGTAGGTGGGTTTATGCAACGGGTAGCTGCGGCGTTGTAATTCCATTTCTAAATAAATACGATACGTCGTTGCTCCTCCTTGCCGTGCTAACGCACTGTCTGCGTCGTCGCGCCTAGTCTCCTATTGATTTAGAAACGGAATAACGCACTGCCCCGAGTTGTTGCGCAGCTCAGAGCGCGGCTCGCCAAGGGTCATATGATGCGAGTGGCTCATCCAAAAAATGAAGCATCGCCGCTTCTACAATCAGGGTTTGTTTGAAATTGATTGCGAAGAAACGATGGGCTATCCAGCCGTAACCACGTGCGCTCTGCCGCCTTTGCTTGGCTGCCTGCTCGCAGGCGCGGTGGCTCACGCCGCGCCGCTGACCATCAACGGGGCAACCTTTACCGCGCCGTCTTCGTGCCAATTGGCGGAGGGAGCGCTAATGTGCAAGCTTGATGGCCAGCAGCTCGAGATTTGGGTGGTGCGCAAAGCGCTCGCGCCGACCGTGCAACCCATTGATTCTTTCGCACGTAGAGCCGCGCATTTCGATGCGCTACATAACGAGGCGCTGGCCAATATCAAACGCACCACGGGCAACGTGGAAAGCCGCCCGTTTTCGTTGTACGGTCGCTATTCAGCAGCAGGTGCCGATATGCCCGGAAAGGGTGCCGTCGCGACACCTGCGATCCGCTTTGCCTCGGTGTTGCATGGCGACGAAATCTGGGAATTTCTGGAGGTGGTGGCGACGCGAACGCCCGCGCTGGAGGCGTTGTCAGCCGAGTTGCAGCGCTCGCTGCTGCTGCCTGCCGTTACATCGACAGCGATCGGTGCCGCAAGTGGTGGCTCGTCGGCCGCGGTCGAGCCGCCGAAAAAGGACGCCACCCGTCCGCTGCTGGCGAGCATCGACGGCAAGCTGCTGTCCTTGCAATATCCGCGCTTTCTGGAGGCCACTGATGTCGTCGATGCAGCGGGCAGTTTCAGCGCAGTTTTGAAGCACAACACGCGAACCAGCGGGCCTCGTGTAGCTATTAGTTTGCGTGCTGCGGCGGCCAACCCGAGCGCGGCGGACATCGTGGCGAATCGGCGTAAAGATGCGCTGGCAGGGGCGAAGGTAACACCCGACGGGCTAATCACGATCACTCGGCTTGGGTCGGTGAGTGGCGTTGGATTTGTACTCATCAGCACGCCAGCAACGAAGGACGGCAAACCCGGCGTTGAAACCATCGAGACGATGTTTGCCGCCAACATCGGCGGTCGAATTCTTGAGGTGCGGCTCAACGCCGAACAAAAGCATGCTGCCGAGCTAGAAGAGGCATGGTCGGCGTTAGCATCCTCGATTGCGATCTCCAAATAGGGCGAGCCGCCAACTCAGGTAACAAAATATGACGGGTTCGGCAGGCGCCTTCTCCCCGGGGGAGAGGGGGTCAAACAGGCAGCCACGTAACCTATTGGGCCGACGCCATTTTACGGCTGCAACACCGCGCTGGCAGCGGCCTGCCCGATCAGTACATCGGCGTCCGCCTGCAACAAAAATCCTTGGGTCACAGCGTTTTTCGCCGCAGCTTTGATGGCAGCTACGTATCCCGCGTGATCCTTGTAGCGCTCCTCTAGCGACAACCGTGAATCGTTCGTTGCGGTGCGCTCAGCTCTGGTTTTTGCAAATGGAATCATGCCGCCGACGTAGTTGCAAATTTGCCCTTGATGGAAGGGGCGCGCACCGCCCGCCGTGATATTCCAGCCGAGATACGTACCCAGCGGCGCATCATGCAGCACCACCGGCACACCGCCCACCTCATTGCCGTCGGCGTTCACGCGCGGCACTTTCATGTTGATCACCAGCTTGATGGGCGGCGGCAATTTGGTGGGCACGCCTGCGCCGTCGTTGTAGTTGAACTCTGGCCCCCAGTCGTAATCGAGCGTCGGCATGATGAAGTTCGACGGAATCGTCGCGGGCACGCCGGGAATATCAGGAAAGCCCATCGCAGCTTTGTCTGCATCTACCAGCTCACCTTTGGCAAGACGTGGCCACACGCTAGCGGGCGGCAGCGTGCCGTTCATCACCCAGTTCCGGAAATGCTGGCGCAACGCGTTGACGGTGTGGATGTGCGGCATCACATTCGGCGCGAGCACAGCGGTGCCGAAATTATTGCCGGGACAATTCGGCGGCGGCAACGTGCTGGCAGCCAAGCTCGCGTTGAACATCGTGTTCGGCGTCGGCACGATGTAGCCGCCGTGATTGCTGCTGGCGATGTAGTAGCGGCGCACGTTGTCCGGCAGCGGAATGTCGGCCTTACCATCGGTGCCCACCCATTCCGGCGTGAGCTTCAATGCCCACACTTCGGCAGAGCCAAAATGCTCGATGATTTTTGGGCAAGTTTTTGTGGCAGTGCAGCGATCCAGAATGCCGCGCTCCGGCAATTTGCGCACCGTGTCTGGCCACGGCACCCACCATTGCGGGCCCTCGCTGCCCGCCTGATAAAGCTCCAGCACGCCGTCCGGCTGCGCCCAGCGGAAGTTGAGCGCGATGCGCCGCCCGGCAATGATTGGCCATGCGCCGTCGTGTACTTGCTTGTCCGTTTCGTCCTGATTGAAGCCGAGATGAATGAAGCCGCGCAGGAAGTTACCCGACTGTGAATTACCGCGCGAGATAACGTGTTTGATTTTGCCAGCAAGCGGGTTTGTGGTGCCGAAATCGTCTTTCGTTTCGTTCTTGAAGAACGCACCTACGTCGCGGAACGCCGCAAAGCCAACGCCAAGCACCGGAGGGTTTTCGGCGGTGAAAATAACCTGATAAAGCAGCTTCGGATCGAAACCCCTTTTCAGGCAGATTTGTGTTGGATCGGGCTTGCCGGGGAAGGCATTGGCGGCATCGCATTTCGCCCACGCCCAGTCGCTGCTGGCAATCGTCGAATCGACGGTCACGACCCCATCGACGGTCTCGTATTTTATCGCCATCAGCGTCGCTTTCGTCGTGTCGAGATCGGCCGGCTTGTAGGGCAGTGGACTCGTCTGCACGAGGATTGGCTGCGATTCCGGGCCACTGCGATTGACGATGCGGCCAAGCACTTCGCCACGAATATTTGAACCATCCGCATTCTTCGCAATCGGCACGATCACAAAATCCTGACCTGCCCGCGTATGCGCCGTCTGCCCCGCGTTGTCGCCCTGCCAGCCGCTGCTCAGGCCCACGTCGCCGACATTTCGCTCGGCGGGAACAAGGGTCACACGACCACCGCGATTGGGCACGTCATGCCACATCAGGCCACTCAACTTCGACGGATCGGACGGCATCACGAGCTGCCAGGTCGCGACGTATTCGACCTTGCCTTTCGCGTTTTTCGGCGCGAGCTGGATGTCCTGAATGATGGCGTTGAGCGGATTGGCCGGATCAAGCTCGCCATGCGCGCGACCGCTGATGCGCTTGATGGCACCCGCAGGGCCGGTGGCGGCGAGCGTTGTGTCAGGGTCGAGCGTGGATTCAACGACGATTCTGACTACCCGTGCCTCCGATGCAGTGGCCAGCCACAGCATCGCAAGCAACCAGAGGCCCAGCGCACGAACGGGGGATGGGGGCGTACGAGCAGGGTGATTCAAAGGTAACCTCTCAGGCTAAGCGAGTGGGTCAAGTTTACGTCGGCGATAATTACAAGTTAATCCAAAACAATACCGGTCTTAAACATGGCAGTTCAATGCGGCATCGTCGGCCTTCCGAACGTTGGTAAATCCACGCTCTTCAACGCGCTCACCAAAGCGGGTATCGCTGCGGAAAACTACCCTTTTTGCACCATTGAGCCGAACGTAGGCATCGTTGAGGTGCCCGACGCTCGTCTTGCAGCACTCGCGGAAATCGTCAACCCGCAACGCATCGTTCCCGCGTCGGTGGAATTCGTCGACATTGCCGGGCTGGTCAAGGGCGCATCCAAAGGCGAAGGTCTCGGCAATCAGTTTCTCGCCAATATTCGCGAATGTGATGCCACAGCCCACGTCGTGCGCTGCTTTGAAGACGATAACGTGATTCACGTTGCCGGAAAAATTTCTCCGATTGATGATATTGAAGTCATCAACACTGAACTTGCGCTGGCCGATCTGGCAAGCGTCGAAAAAGCGGTGCACCGCTTCACCAAATTGTCGCGCTCCACCGGCGGCGACAAAGAAGCCACCAAGATGTTGCCGCTGCTCGAAAAATGCCAGAAGGTTTTGGATCAGGGCCTCGCCGTGCGTTCGCTGGCGCTGGACGAAGAAGAAAAAACGTTGGTAAAGCAGCTCTCGCTCATCACCTCAAAACCGACCATGTACGTGGCCAACGTCGCCGACGCCAACGATCTGGCGCACAACGCGCACTATCAGGCGGTGCTCGCCTATGCCGCGAAAGAGCGCGCACCCGTAGTGGCCGTGTGCGCCAATATGGAGGCCGAAATCGGCGACATGGACGACGCCGACAAGATGGAATTTTTGAAAGACTTGGGCTTAGAAGAACCGGGCCTCAATCGCGTGATCCGCGCAGGTTACGGCTTGCTCGGCCTACAAACGTACTTCACCGCAGGCGTCAAAGAAGTGCGCGCCTGGACTATCCACAAGGGCGATACAGCACCGCGCGCGGCTGCCGCGATCCACACCGATTTTGAAAAAGGCTTCATCCGCGCGCAGACCATTGCGTACGCCGATTACATTCAATTCAAAGGCGAACACGGCGCGAAAGAACACGGCAAGATGCGCGCAGAGGGTAAGGAATACGTGGTACATGACGGGGATGTTTTGAATTTCTTGTTTAACGTGTAATTCACGCTTCGATCACCTGCCAATACCATGCAGATCGATCAAGAAAAGGCATTTCTAATTCACCAATTGACGGAAATGCCCGATTTCCTTAGGGACTCATGTTTGGGCATGACTGCTGAAATGGCATTGGCGCAACCCCAGTGCGACAAAGACTTTCTGACATCGCATTTTTGCCATCTGGTGGATTGTGAAATTGACTTGTACGGCGCTCGAATTGATCGGTTGTTGAACGAGGAATATCCGCGACTGGAAGGCGTGGATGTATTCAGCTGGCCGACGGACCGTCAACATCACCTTCGGGATGCGGATGCAGCGATACGTCAATTCACTACCGCTCGATGTTCCTTGGTTGAGCGCTTGAAGTCACTGGAGCCCGCACGATGGGCCGCTGGTGGGACGCGTTTTAACGGAGCCACATGTGATGTTCGAGACATGGTGTTCGACCTCATCAATCATGATCGCGACCATCGGATTCGGATCGCAAAGATATTGCGCGAATTTATTGCCGAACCGATGTGGCCAGGAGCGTAGGTCGTAGGCTGGGTTGATATACCCAGCACCAGCGGCGCTTCAACGACCCTGCTGGGTTTATCAACCCAGCCTACATGTCACCGGCAAATTCGATGCTCTAAAAATTATTCACGAAGCGCGTTCGCGACTTGCACCAACACGGGCTCCCATCGCCGTGATTCGTCCTGCCTAAAGAGCCGCATCGACGGCGACCATGCGCACGTGTCGCCGGCGATGCCGTAACGCCAGTCGCCTGCGTGGCGCAGCAACACCCATGTTTTTGCGCCAAGTGCCGCCGCCAAGTGTGCTGCGCCGGTGTCGATGCTGATGACCAGATCGAGGGTGTCGATCAACGCGGCCATTTGCGTGAATTGGACCGTATCTGCTGTCCAGTCAATTACGTTCGCTGCGTTGAGCGGCGGCGCGCTGTGTTGCAGCGAGAACCAGATGATTTCGGGGTGTGACTCGACGAATCGGCTCATCAAGCGTGGCTGGATGGAGCGGTCGGCCATCTGGTTGTCAAGCCCCGCGTATTGGCCTTGCCAGACTATGCCGATACGCTTTCGGGCTCCCCTCTCCCCTTGAGTGAGAGGCGGCGACATGCTTGTCGCCTGCGGCTCCGGGGGAGAGGGGGCAGATCGGAGGGAATCAAACCTTGCTTCCCAAGTCGCAACATCGCTTTCACGTGTTTGCAAATACCGCTCAGGCGCGGGCAAATTTTCGAGCGTAATGCCGAGCGCCGACGGCAGCGACCATAGCGCAGCCCAGCAGTCGAACTGCATCGCCTCATGTGCGCCTATCGCAATCACTTGCACGTCAGTAAACGATTGCTGCATCAATGCGACTTGCGACTTCGGCACCGCGAACGTGACGTCCAACCCCCGCGCGACCACCATTGGCACGAATCGCGCGAACATAAAGGTGTCGCCAAGGCCTTGCTCGCACATGAGCAGAATGTGCTTGCCGTACGACGACTCACCTTTCCAGATCGGTGCATCGGGAATCTTGCCCGGGGGTTGAGTCTGCGGAAATTGCAGGCGCAATTCGTAGTCGGCAAAGCCTTGTGCGTAGTCGCCCTTGGCGAGCACTGAGAACGCCCGGTTCCAGCGCGCGTAGTCAAAACTTGGTTCGAGTTCGAGCGCCTTATCGAACGCGGCAATCGAGCCGTTGATGTCGTTCATCGAACGCAGATTAAAGCCCAAATTGTTGAGCGCACTTGCGTGCTTTGCGTTCAGCGCCAACGCTTGTTCCGCAGCCCAGCGGCCTTCATCGTAGCGACCAGCAGTCCAAGCGGCGGCGCTCACGTTGCTGAAAAATTCAGGCTCGTTATCCGCCAGCTTAAGAGAGCGCCACATCAGCTCAAGTGCGGCTGACGGCTGATTTGCTTGATACTGCGACAAGCCCGCGAAGTGCAGCGCAGTGGCGTTCTCGGGCTCCTGTTGCAGGATGCGGGCGTAGCGTTCAACTGCGGCGTTGATGTTGCCTGCCTCGTGCAATTGCAGCGCTTCACCGATCAGGGTGCCCACGTCGAGCTGTGCTGTGGAAACTGATGCCGCCGCGATCATGCCGTGGCATTCCTTGTAGCGCTTGCCGCTGCCGCAGGGGCACGGGTCGTTGCGCGATGCCGGGGCTTTAACCGCGACGGTTGATTCAGTGACTGGCGCTGACTTTTGCAGCGCGTTCATTCGTAACCCTAGTTCGACCGATTGCGGATCATTGGGTAACAACGCAAGCCGTCGCGCCACAAATGCCTGCGCTACCGCAACACGCTTCAAGTCGACCAGATTTTGGGTGAGTGCTGCAAATCCGAGACCCTGCACAATCGCGTCCGGCGCGGCGTGTGCAAACGCCACCATTTCAGTGTTGCTTAGCACTTGCCAAAAATTGAATACGCCATGAAATCCGAGCGTTGGCCCCAACGGACGCCCCACGTCAAACGCAAAACGATCCGCCACACGCTCATCCGCAAACGCGATGCCATAGGTAGTTTCAAGCAGTTCACGAAAACGAATGCAGATTGCGGTGTCTTCGTTTTCGTCGTGTGTGAGGGTGAATTCCGGGTTCGCCAACGCATTTAGCAATCGCCTGGAGCGCAGCGAAAAGCCACCGTTTCCCACGCGAAAATCGCCGAACTCATGCGGCCACTTGGCACCGATGTAGTCGTAATTCCAGAACTCATCTGCCCACGAATCGGCGTCGATGATGAAGCCATCCCATTGCACCACCAACGCGTAGTCGGTGCTGATGTGGTTGACGAGTTCTTTGAGTGCGAACTGCGAATACGCAGCGCGCGATTTGATCGACGGAATTTGCACCACTTCGATGCCGTCGCGCTCAATGGACACATCGGTTAGCAGTAGCGCGCGCGCGACCGGAAGTTGCGCTGCTGAGCGTGCGAGCGCCGCGGCTGCGAGCTCGGGGTAAGCGCAGTCGATGGCAACAAGGGTGATGGCGAAAGCGGTGTTCATGGCCCGTATTTTGTAGGAGCGGGGGGGGGCGGCCCGCACAAACAAAAAACCCGCGGGGGGGGCGAGCCGCAGCTAAAAAAGCCAAAAAACAAGAAAAAAAAAAAA
>JANNYE010000043.1:0-5216 GCA_031409935.1 Burkholderiales bacterium
TGGCGAACGATTTCGTTCCCGCTGATTTGTTGCCCGCGTGGTCGAGCGTGAGTGCGATGGCGCTGGAAGGCGTTCGCGCGATATTCGATCGGGTCGGCACGTTCAAAAACATCCGATTGCACGGCGATTGCCACGCCAGCAACGTCCTCTGGGCCTCGCACGGCGCGCCCGGCGCGGGCGGCGGCCCGCACTTCGTGGACTTCGATGATTGCCGCATGGGGCCTGCGGTGCAGGACTTGTGGATGATGTTGTCGGGGGATCGCGAGGCGATGGGCCAGCAGATGCGCAGCATCGTTTCGGGTTACGAAGATTTCTGCGAATTTGATGACAACGAGCTGGGATTGATCGAAGCGCTGCGCACCTTGCGCCTGCTGCATTATTCGGGCTGGATCGCGCGGCGCTGGCATGATCCAGCGTTTCCGGTGGCGTTTCCATGGTTCAACACGCAGCGCTATTGGCAGGATCGGGTGCTCGAACTGCGCGAGCAGATTTCGGCAATGCAGGAGCCCGCGTTAAGCTGGGCGGGCTAGCAAAAGTCAAGCTTTATTTTGCCCGGTTGACTTTGTCGCGACCGTCGCCATATCGACCATTTAGCGTGCTAACGTCCAGCCTCGCGTAATAAAAAACTCCTGCCACAAAGAATTCGATATGAGCAGCTTGCAGCAACGCCTAGGCGCACTCTCCAGAGAACAACTCACCGGCATGCGCCGTGGTATCGAAAAAGAAAGCCTGCGTGCCAAGCCCGACGGCGGCTTGGCGCTGACGCCACATCCCGCAGCGCTCGGCTCGGCGCTGACGCATCCAAGAATCACCACCGACTTCAGCGAGTCACAGGTCGAACTGATCACCGGCGTACATGCTGATGTTGAAGCGTGCCTTGAAGAGCTGACGCAGATTCATCAGTTCACCTATCGCAGCCTGCGCGATGTTGGCAACGGTGCGGGCGACGAAATGCTGTGGGTGTCGAGCATGCCGTGTGGCTTGCCGACGGACGAGACGATTCCGCTCGGACGCTACGGTTCGTCGAACGTGGGCCGCGCGAAAAGCGTGTATCGCATGGGCCTCGGCCATCGCTACGGGCGGCGCATGCAGACCATCTCCGGCATTCATTACAACTGGTCGCTACCCGGCGTGACCAGCGAGCAATATTTTTCGTTGATCCGCAATTTCCGTCGTCACGCGTTTTTGCTGCTCACGTTATTCGGTGCCTCGCCTGCGGTCTGCTCAACCTTTGTTGAAGGTCGCCAGCACGAGCTGCAAAACCTGACTGAACACACGATGTACATGCCGCATGGCACGTCGCTCCGCATGGGCCGACTCGGCTATCAAAGCGATGCGCAATCGTCGCTCGCGGTGAGCTACAACACGCTCGAAGGTTACGGCGCATCGTTGCAGGACGCCTTGACGCGACCCTATGCGGCGTACGAAGCCGTCGGCATCCAGAACCCCGGCGGCGATTACAACCAGTTAGCCACCACGCTGTTGCAAATCGAAAACGAGTTCTATGGCACCATTCGCCCCAAGCGCGTGATTTATCAGGGCGAGCGGCCGCTGCACGCATTGCGCGAGCGTGGCGTCGAATATGTTGAAGTGCGGCTGATGGATCTCGATCCGTTCGTGCCGGTGGGAATCACCGCAGCTACGATGCGCTTTCTCGACGTGTTTTTGCTGCATTGCCTGCTCACCGATAGTCCGCCGGATACGCCCGAAGAAATCGCCGCACTCGCCCGCAATCAGCATCGCACAGCGGCGAGCGGTCGTCAGCCCGGACTGATGCTTGAGCGCAATGGTGGCAGTGGCACCGAGGTCGCGCTCGCTGATTGGGGGCTTGAATTGATTGAGCAGTGCGCCCCTATCGCTGCGGCGCTGGATGCGGCGCAGGGCGGTACGCGCTACACAGACGCAGTGACCGCTGGGCGCACATCGCTCCAGCAACCAGACACGCTGCCGTCCGCGCGCGTTCTCACGACGATGAAACAGGACTTCGAAAATTCCTTCGTCAAATTCGTGCGCGCGCAGTCGACGAAAACACAGCAAACTTTGCTGGCATTGCCGTTTACCGATGAACTGCAAGCGCGCTTTGAAGCTATGACGCGAGAGTCGATTGCGGAGCAACGAAGGATCGAACAAGCTGAAACCACGCCATTCGAGATTTATCGTAAGGAATATGTGTCTCCTGCGCGATTGGGTATTGGCAGCAAAGCGCCGAGTTTCGCTTAGGCGATAGCGGGCGGAGGCATCCTCTGTCATCCTGAGCGTAGCGAAGGATCACGTGGCAGTGCGCAACCTGATCCTTCGCTACGCTCAGGATGACAATTCAGTTGATGCTGGGTGTGCCGAACGCCCAATTCGCGTAGATTACGTGCTAGCTCCCGCTCGCAGGCTCATCCTGAGCTTGTCGGAGGACGACTATGACAGGCAAATCCCGCGCTATGAGCGACACACCTTCGCCCCCAATCACCGCCACCCAACGCCCACGCAGCGTCTGGTGGTGGATCCCCACGCTGTACTTCGGCCAAGGCATTCCGTACGTCGCGGTGATGACGCTGTCGGTGATTCTTTACAAGAACATGGGCGTGTCGAACACCGACATCGCGCTCTACACCAGCTGGTTGTATCTGCCGTTCGTGATCAAGCCGTTGTGGTCGCCGTTTGTCGATATGTTCCGCACCAAACGCGGCTGGATCGTATGGCTGGAGCTGCTGATTGGCGCGGCGTTTGCGCTGGTCGCATTGACGTTGCCGCTCGATGATTTCTTCCGCATCACGCTCGCCGTTTTCTGGCTGCTGGCGTTCAGCGCTGCGACGCACGACATTGCGTCTGACGGCTTCTACATGCTGGGGCTCGATCAGCACGAACAGGCCGCGTACGTTGGCATTCGCAGCACCTTCTTCCGCCTGTCGATGATCACCGGGCAGGGCGGGCTCGTGTATCTCGCCGGTAAATTTACCGAGGTCACGGGCAATCTCACGCTCGCTTGGTCTATCGTGTTCTTTCTGCTCAGCGCGATGTTTGTGTCGCTGTTCGTTTATCACCGCTTCATGCTGCCGCGTCCAGCGAATGATGTGGCGAACATCGCCGACGGAAAAATTGGCAAAACCTTCGTGCTGATCTTCGCAAAATTTCTGCGGAAGAAAGAAATCGTCATCATCCTAACGTTTCTGCTTCTGTATCGCTTCGCTGAATCGCAGCTGGTAAAGATAGCGCCGGTGTTTCTGCTCGACAAAGCCGAAAAGGGCGGGCTCGGAATGTCCACCGCCAACGTGGGCATCGTTTACGGCACGGTTGGCATCATCGCGCTGACCCTCGGCGGGCTGCTCAGCGCGTATCTGATTTCGCGTGACGGCATGAAGCGCTGGCTGTGGATCATGGCGCTCGCGATCAACGTGCCGAACGCGGTATATGTGTATCTGGCGATGGCGCTGCCCACCAATATCTGGCTCATCGGAAGCCTCGTCGCCACCGAGCAATTCGGCTATGGCTTCGGCTTCACGGCATATGTGTTGTTCATGATCATGACGGCGAAGGGTGAGCACCAGACTGCGCATTACGCCATCTGCACCGGCTTCATGGCGCTAGGCATGATGCTGCCCGGCATGGCCAGCGGCTGGGTGCAGTCGCAGATGGGCTACACCAACTTTTTCATCTGGGTATGCGTGGCGACGATCCCGAGTTTTTTGGTGACCGCGTTGATCAAGGTCGATGCCGGGTTTGGCACGAAGCAGAAAGAGTGAGATTGGCGATGAGTCCGCATGAGGCTTTGCAAAATATCTGGGCGACGGGCGGCTCGCCTGCCGGAGCGCTTGCGCATGCTGACTTGACGGGCGTTGATCCCGTTCTTCCATCCTCTTTCGCCGTCGGCACCACCGCGCAATCGACCGTGGCCGCTGCCGCGCTCGCCGCCTGCGAGCTGGGGCACTCGCGCGGACAACCGCGACAGAACGTCAGCGTGAACATGCAACACGCTGCGCTCGAATGTTCGGGCTGGTTCAGCATTGATGGCCGTGTGCCCGACGTATGGGACAAATTCTCCGGGCTGTATCGTTGCTCTGATGGCTGGGTACGCATTCACGCCAACTTTGCGCATCATCGCGACGGCGCGTTGCGCTTGCTTGGTCTCGTGCCGGATAGCGCGCAACGAGCCGACGCCGAGCGCGCAATGCTCGCATGGAAGGCGCTCGACTTTGAGCAGGCTGCAGCGGATGCAGGCCTCGTCGTTGCGGCGTTTCGCAGCTTTGACGAGTGGGACAAGCATCCTCAAGGGCAAGCCGTCACTGCACTGCCGCTCATGCGCTTCGAGCGTATCGGCGATGCACCTCCGCGCGAGTTGCCAGGGCTGAATGCGGATGATCGCCCACTCACGGGCGTGCGCGTGCTCGACCTCACGCGCATCCTCGCTGGTCCTGTATGTGGGCGCGCGTTGGCCGCGTATGGCGCCGACGTGATGTTGGTGAATTCGCCGCACTTGCCGAATATCGAATCGATAGCTGACACCAGCCGCGGCAAGCTTTCTGCGCACGTGGATTTACAGGCACCGAATGGACGCGCAGCGCTTGCGCGACTGCTCGCCGACGCTCACGTGTTTGTGCAGGGTTATCACCCCGGTGGGCTCAATGCGCTGGGGTTTAGTCCGCAAGCCATCGCCGAGCGCAGGCCAGGCATCGTTTGCATTTCGCTATCGGCGTATGGCGAAACCGGCCCGTGGCGAGAACGGCGCGGATTTGATTCGCTAGTGCAAACGGCAACGGGCTTCAATCACGCCGAGGCCGAAGCCGCCGGATCGCCTGATCCCAAACCCTTACCGATGCAGATATTGGATTACGCCACGGGGCATCTGATGGCGTTTGCCGCTGCGGTGGCGTTGCGTCGTCAGGCGCTGGAAGGCGGCAGTTGGCACGTGCGTTTGTCGCTGGCGCAAACGGGGCACTGGATTCGAAATTTGGGTCGCGTTGCAAACGGATTTGCAGTCGCGCGACCCGACCGCACGCCGTATCTTGAGGCTGCCGCATCAGGTTTTGGCGAACTGGTCGCGTTGCGTCATAGCGCGCAGCTCGAACGAACGCCGGCGCGTTGGGTGCGACCATCAATGCCACCGGGCACCCATCCGCCAATCTGGCCATAGTCTCGACTGTAGGAGCGGCTCTTCCCCGACCCCGCGGCGGGCACGCGGGGGTGGCCGCAGAGCCGCGCCGACAAGGGGCCCAACGGGGCCCACC
>JANNYE010000044.1:0-38215 GCA_031409935.1 Burkholderiales bacterium
TCGCCTTCATATCCTTCCAGCGCGTTTTTGCCTGCATCAGCCCGACCAGCTTGGCGAGATCAACGCTGTACGCGCCGCCCGTCAACGGCGTCGCCAAACCATTCGCCTGCAATATGCCCGCGATGGGTTTCCACGAGGCGATCACCATCGGCGTGTAGAACGGCGTGTATTGCGTGCCGGCAAGATTTACTCGTTTTGCCGCATCAAGAATTTGGTTGGCAGCCACGATCCCCGACGGAAACAGGAAGTCCGGCCCGCCGGATTGCACAACCCGCTGCGCCATGTCGCGCGAACCAATGCGCGTGACGTTGAGCTTGAAACCGTTGTCGGACAGCGCTTTGATGACGCGCGGATCCTTGAAGTACGGTTCGACATCGAGCGCGATCACGCCAGTCAATTCAACGGTCTGCATGCCGCGTAAACCGGGCAGACTCAACGTCGGGTTTTGACCACTTGCAAGCTGCTCCTGCTGCGTGCCGCGCAACGCAAAAAACACCGCGCCACCCAATGCGGCCAGCAGGACAACGGTGACGATGGTTTTCGCGGTGCGGTTCATGACAGAAACAGTACACCTAAAAGTGGGTTCGGCGCATTATGTATCGGATTGGCGCGTCATTTCGCACCGGCCTTAAGAGCTGCTCTGCCGCGACCCGGTTTACGGAAACGACTGTGGCTCGCGGCGGAGCCGCTCCTACAAATACACTGTGCGCCTTGTCGTGAAATTTCACTTGGGAGATCTTCCATGTCTGACGCCCCTGCCGTACCGTCCGCTGTCGCTTCTGGTTTTCAACTCACGCCGCCTGAAGTGATTACGCCTGTGGTCCCGGAGGCGTCAAAAAGCGCCGTTCCCCTGCCCGACGCGACCAAAGCGGCGGTGGACGAGCAGGTCAGCCGTTTCGTCACCGCGCTTCTGGCCGAGGACGTGGAAAGCGCGGCATTCAAAGGCAAGCTCGACAGCGCGTTTGCCTTGGGGCGAGAGGAGATTTCCATTGCGTCGTCGATGATGCAGGGCCGCTTTATGGCGCAGAATTTCGTCGGCGTCGAGAGCGGCCCCGCGTACAAGGCGATCTCGGAAATTCGCGGACAACTGGATGAGTTAAACCCCGGTAACGCGGGCGATTTGTTGCAGCCGAACAAACTGCTGGGCATCATTCCGTACGGCAACAAATTGCAGGCGTATTTCCGCAAGTATCAAAGCGCTGGAAGCCAACTGCAAACCAGCATGACGCAGCTCTACGCGGCACGCGATGACATGCAAAAGGACGTGATCGAGATTGAGTCGGTCCGTGGCAAACTGTGGGAAGCGATGCAGAAGCTCGCGGCGGCCATTCACTTCTCGGAAAAACTTGACGGCGCGCTTGCTGAACGCGTGAGCGCGTTGCAGGCAACCGACCCTAAGCGCGCGCATGCCTTGCAACAGGAAGTGTTGTTTTACGCGCGGCAGAATTTGCAGGACATGCTGACGCAGCAGGCAGTGTGCATCAATGGTTATCTCGCGCTCGACGTGCTCAAGAAAACCGGCCGCGAAATGATCAACGGCTGCTCGCGCGTGGCCACGACTGGCATGAGCGCGCTTGCGGTGGCGCAAACAGTGGCGCGCGCGACCGGCAATCAGTTGCAGGTGATGGACATGCTGAAGGGCGTAAACACCACGATTGAAGGCTTGATCGCGGAGACCGGAAAACAGCTCAACACGCACGTCGACAAGACCACCGAGTTCGCGCAAAACCCCGGCATCGGCATCGACAAGTTGAAAGAAATGTTCGATCAAACTTTCAAGGCGATGGACGCGATGGACAGCTTCCGCACCAAGGCTATCGACGTGATGGGCAAGAACAACGCGATGCTGCACGACCAGATCGCGCGCGCCGAAGGGTATGTAGATCGCGTGCGGCAGCAACAGGCACGCGAGGCTACGGCGGTGTCGGTCGAGTCTTCGGGGCCGGTTAAGCTTTAATAATTCATCGTCGTGATGAGTGGGCGGCACCGCTCGCGGCTGGCGATTGACAAACAAATTTTCGCCGCAACATTGCGATCAATTACCTGTTGAAAACCATCCGTCATGACCGAATTCGCCGCGCCTCTGAACATCGACATCGTCTCCGACGTAGTGTGCCCGTGGTGTTACATCGGCAAACGGCATGTCGAACAGGCCATCTCGCAGTGGCAGGAAAAACACCCTGACGCGACCGTGAATGTGCGCTGGCATCCGTTTCAGTTGAATCCCGATCTGCCGCTTGAAGGCACGGATCGCAAGGGTTATCTCGAACAAAAATTTGGCGGACCGCAGCGCGCGAAGGAAATTTATGCGCGTGTTTCAGCGGCGGGCCGCAACGCCGGACTCGAACTAAATTTCGACGGCATCCTGAAGCAACCGAACACGCTCGCGGCACATGCTCTCATCGCTTACGCGCAGATGGCCGATGACGGCGCGCACGCGGACGCTGTGGCCGAGCGCTTGTTCAAAGCGTATTTTGTCGACGGCGAATTTATCGGCGATGTGGATGCGCTCGTTGCTATCGCGGCGGATTGTGGTTTAGACGCGGAATCCACGCGCGCGGTGATCAGCCAGCAGGTCACGCTCGATCAAATCGCCGCACAGGATGTGAACGTTCGCCAGCAAGGCATTGCTGGCGTGCCGTATTTCATATTCAATCAAAAGGTCGCACTGTCCGGCGCGCAGCCGCCAGCGGTGTTGCTGGATGCAATGGAGAAGAGTGTGGCGTAGCGCAGCAAAAGCGCATCTGTAGGAGCGGCTCCGCCGCGACCCAAACATCGATAGCAAGTGTGGGTCGCGGCAGAGCCGCTCCTACAATTCGCTCGGACGCATTAACGCAGATACCCGCCACTGGCCGCATCCACGCACGACCCGTTCACATATTCTGGCGCGTCAAGCGCCAGCCACTCAATCACCTTCGCGATCTCATCCGGCTCGGCAAATCTGCCAGCAAACACAATGCGATTGAATTCATCAATGCGCGACTGCGGCAACTGATCGAACATGCTGGTTTTGGTGGGGCCCGGTGCCACTGCGTTGACCATGATTCCCTGCGGGCCATAAAGCTTCGCGAGGCTTTTGGTCATATTCAAAATCGCCCCCTTGCTCGCTCCATACCAAACGTCGGGATGGCCGCCGAAACCTGCGACCGAGGCGATATTGATCACGCGGCCCTTGATCGCATCGACCGATTCCGCAGCAATCATCCTCGGCACCAAACAACGAATCAGCTCGGCGGGGGCTTCGATATTGGTTGCGATCAGGTCGCGGCGATCTGTCGGCGAGTAGTTTGCAAATGGCGCGGCGGTGAGTATCGCCGCGTTGTTCACTAGCACATCAATCGGTGGCAGAAGCGCGCACATCGCGCTGATGTCGTCGACGCCGCGCAAATCGAACACGATACGCTCGCAGCGTCCGTTTCCCGGCAAACGGTCGAGATCAAAGTCGGAAAAATCTCGCCCCAGTGCGATGATATTGTGGCCGCGTGCATGCAGGCGTTTTGCCGTCGCATAGCCTATACCGCGTGTCGACCCAGTGACCAAAATGGTTTTCATCTAAGCTAGTGTATCGAGGTGTTTTTGACAACGTAGACCATGTTTCCAATACTTGAAGTCACTGGCAGCGCATTTGAACGCGGAAAAGCAGTTGGCCAATCGGCACGCGCCCAAGTCAGCGGCTCGGTGCGCTGCTATGCCGCGCTGTTTGCCGCTTGCGGCATTGACTGGTTGGCAGCTCAGCAGCGCGCAGCCGTTTTTCACGACATCGTTGCTGGCTGCGGCGGCGGCATCATGGAGGAGATCGAGGGCATCGCGCTTGGCAGCGGCTTCAGCATTAACGAAATTCTTGCCCTCAATTGCCGCACCGAGATTTTGCCGCCGTCGTTCCTCGGTATGGAGACTGTCAACAGCGACGTAGCACGACGTCAGAACGCGGCGCTGGGTCTGTTTGACATCGGCGAATGCACCAGCGTGGCCGTAACGGGAGGGCGCTGTGCCGATGGCCACACCCGCATTGCGCAAAACTGGGACTGGATTGGCTATCAGCGGCAAAACGTGTTGGCATTAAGGGTGCTGCGCGATGATCCGTGGCCTTCTTTTTTGACACTGACTGAGGCCGGGATTCTCGCCAAAATTGGCGTGAACGAACGCGGTGTTGCGGTCGGGCTAAACATTTTGCGCGCCACCAATGATCGCCAGCGCATGGGCATTCCGGTGCATATTTTTCAGCGTCTGGCACTTGATTGTGCCGATGTTGCCACCGTGGTTAGTTTGGCACAGTCGCTGGTGTTTGCTGCATCGTCTAACGCGATTTTGGGCGACGCCAGCGGCCACGTCTGTTCGCTGGAGTATGGCCCCAACGGCGCCGCAGCCGTGCCAGCGGATCACGGCGTGGTGGCTCACACCAATCATTTTTGCGATGCGGCACTCGCACCGTTTCAGGCCCCACTGACGCAAATGCTCACCACTGAGCCGCGACTTGATTGCGCCAACCATCACATCACGGGCTGGCCAGATTACATTGCGGACACGCATTTGCAGGCGCTGCTGCGAGATGAGTCAGGGGTTGGGCTTAGCAAGGCAGAGGCAAAATTCGGCGCGATTTGCCGCTCACCCGACCCGAGTTTGCCCACCGAATTGCAGGTTGAAAGCGTGTTTGGCGTCATCATCAATTGCAATGCGCGTGACATGTGGGTTGCGCCTGACGTGCCTTCGAAGGTAGAGTTCGAGCGCATCGTGCTGTAGTCTGCGGTCGGCTTGGTCGCACATACCGCGATAGGGTCGACTGTGGGAGCGGTTCCACCGCGAATGTCGCGTCCTTATACGACCGTCTATAAAAAGAGTCATCCATGCCCTCTCGCTATTACACCCTCGCCGCCGCCGTCATCGCGTTCTTCGCCAGCATTGCGCTCGAATTCACGATCATGTCTCACTACATCACTTGGCCGCTGATCGCGATCACTGGTTTTCTGTCGCTGGTCGGTCTGATTGACGTCACACAGACCAAGCAGGCGATTCGGCGCAACTATCCCATCCTCGCGCACTTTCGATTTTTCTTCGAATACATTCGCCCCGAGATGCGCCAGTATTTCATCGAGAGCGACCACGAAGCGGCACCTTTTTCGCGTGCGGCGAGATCACTGGTTTATCAGCGCGCTAAACGCGATTCCGACAAGCGCCCGTTTGGCACGCAACTCAATGTGTACGAATCTGGTTACGAATGGATGAATCATTCGATTTCTCCCGCCGCAATCCCGGCCACCGATTTCCGGCTGATCATCGGCGGGGGGCTGTCAAAGGCTTATTCCGCTTCGATCTTCAACATCTCCGCAATGAGCTTTGGCGCGCTTTCGGCCAACGCCATCCGCGCACTAAATCTCGGTGCAAAGACCGGCAATTTCGCGCACGACACCGGCGAGGGTTCGATCTCGCGCTACCACCGCGAACATGGCGGCGACCTGATCTGGGAACTCGGCAGTGGCTACTTCGGCTGCCGTACCGTCGACGGAAAATTTGACCCCGTGCGCTTCGCCGAGCAAGCGCAAGACCCGCAGGTCAAAATGGTGGAATTGAAGCTTTCGCAAGGTGCAAAACCCGGTCACGGCGGCGTGTTGCCCGGCCCGAAAGTCACGCCAGAAATCGCTGAGGCACGCGGCGTCACGGTGGGTGTGGACTGTGTTTCACCGGCCAAACACAGCGTGTTTTCCACGCCGATTGAGATGCTTGAATTCATCGCCAAAATGCGCGAACTGTCCGGCGGAAAACCGGCAGGCATGAAGCTGGCCATCGGTCATCCGTGGGAGTTTTTTGCGCTCGCCAAAGCGATGATCAAGACCGGCATCACGCCGGACTTCATCGTCGTCGACGGCTCGGAAGGCGGCACTGGTGCTGCGCCTGTTGAATTCACCGATCACGTTGGCGTGCCGATGCGCGAAGCGCTGCTGCTGGTTCACAACACCTTGGTTGGCATCGGCCTGCGTGACCGAATCAAAGTCGGTGCCAGCGGCAAAATCGTGTCCGCGTTCGATATCGCCAGCACCATGGCGATGGGTGCGGATTGGTGCAATTCGGCGCGTGGCTTTATGTTCGCGCTCGGCTGCATTCAAGCGCAGTCGTGCCACACCGGCACCTGTCCCACCGGCGTGACCACACAGGACGCGCTGCGTCAGCGTGCGCTGGTGGTGCCGAGCAAAGCAGACCGCGTGCAGGAGTTCCATAAAAGCACGCTGCATGCGTTGTCCGAATTGGTGGCCGCTGCGGGGCTCACCCATCCCGATCAGTTGAAGCCCGAGCACATCATTCGCCGCATCAGTTCAACCGAAGTGACCTCACTGGCCACGCTCTACAAGTTCCTGAAACCGGGCGAGCTGCTGAGTGATTCGTCAAGTCATAAGGTGTTTGCGTACTACTGGCAGCGCGCGCGTGCGGAGAGCTTTGCGCTGGCGACGTAGCGCTTGCGATTGATTCAGCTTTTGGTTGAGTGCGCGAATTTATATGGGGTAAGCGCTTAAAAAGCGTAAAGTCGACTTTCGCGAATTTGTGGATTAAACCCCCGTAAAACCGGCGTTTTGCCATAAAGCCAAATGGCCAGTTGAATTTCCAGCTTTCGCTACATCGACCATAAGTCATTGAAATCATTGTGTTTAGCCGACATTATTCATAAGAAAAATTCACACGCTTAGTCGTTCCTGCGCAGGCAGGAACCCAGTGACTTTGGGTGTTTCTTGGTATTTTCGGGCTGCTCGAAAGACGGTAGCAGCCTGTCGGACTTGAAACATCGTAGCGAAAATTCACCCGCCCGAGGGCAGATTTTGACTGTTTTGCAGTGGCAATATCGAGATATTGCCCAAAAAACGGGCGAAATATGAACCGGGCCGGTGAATTTGCAGCCGATGCCTTTCAAGTCCGACAGGCTGCTTGGCCCCTGCCCCTTCGGCAGGCTCAGGACATGCTTCGCAGGGGCGACGTCGAAAAAAACCAAATGAAGCATCACGTTTTAACTTTATAAGTTCCACGATGTGAAAGGTTGACCTGACTCATTGGATACCTTCCTAGAGCATTTTTTCTAGCGAAAACACTAGGCCATATTCGGCTTTCATGCAAAATCGAACAATTGTTTGAATCGTTCGATTGAAGGAGGAGTGTCCGATGGGTTTTGACATGCAACTCAGCAGTAGTTTTCCGGCGTTAAAAATTCGCGAGCGCGAGCCAAGGAATGTTGGCCGCGTCGCCACCAAAACGCGCATCCTCGCCGCGACCGAAAAGCTGTTCGTGACGCACGGTTTTGACGCCACCAGCCTGCGCGCGATCACCACCGAAGCAGGCGTGAATCTGGCCGCCGTCAACTATCACTTTGGCAGCAAAGAGGAGCTGTTTGCGCTGGTGCTGACTAATCGCCTCGACTCGCTGAGCCTTGAGCGCGTGCGTCTGCTCGACGCACTCGAAGCCAAAGGTTTCGATGCCGAGCATACCGTCGAGCAACTCATTGCTACGATGTTCCTGCCTGCGCTGCAACTCGCGCGCAACCCGGAGCGTGGCGGCGATGACTTCCTGAAATTTCTCGGTCGCGCCTATGCCGACCCGTCGCCGTTCGTGCGCGAGCTGCTCGCGGATCGCTACGCCGCACAGGACACACGCTTCGTACAGGCGTTTGCTAAAGCGCTGCCTGAATTGGCGGCGCAAGATTTGTCGATGCGCCTGCATTTCATGCTCGACGCGATCTCGTCGACGCTCGCATCCGAGGACGCGCGCAAACTCATGTCTGCACTTGCCGCCACCAGCAAGGATGCGGTTGAAGAAGACGCGGCCGTGCTTGCGCATCTCGGCCCTTTCCTCGCGGGCAGTCTGCGCGCCAAAGTCAATCAATCGTCGCAGCAGCGCGCCATCCGCGCCGTGCTGGCATTCGCTTAAACACTGTCTCAAAGGAGTCACCATGGCATCCGCCCTTCGTGAACCCATCTACGTCGTCGACGGCGCACGCACGCCGTTCCTAAAAGCGCGCAACGCGCCGGGCCCGTTCTCAGCATCCGATTTGTCGGTCGCGGCGAGCCGCGCGCTGCTGTCGCGATTGCCGATTGATCCGACGCAGATTGACGAGGTCATTCTTGGCTGCGCGAACCCATCGCCGGACGAAGTGAACATCGGTCGCTATGTCGCCATGCGTTTGGGCTGCGGTGACAAAGTAACCGGCTGGACAGTAATGCGCAATTGCGCCAGCGGCATGCAGGCGCTCGATTCCGCGATCAACAACATGCTCGCGGGGCGTAGCGAGTTGGTGCTCGCCGGTGGCGTCGATGCGTTGTCACGCGCGCCGTTGCTCTACAACGAAAAAATGGTGCTGTGGTTCGCAGCGCTTGCGAGCGCGAAAACGATGGGCCAGCGTGTGGGCGTGTTCGCCAAGCTCTCGCCCACAGCAATGCTGTCGCCCATCATCGCGCTGATGAAAGGCCTCACCGATCCGAAGGTCGGCCTGCTCATGGGCCAAACCGCAGAGAACATCGCGTATCGTTTTGGCATCACACGCACCGAGATGGATGCATTTGCCGCCGAGAGCCACAAGCGCGTGCTCGCAGCGCAAGCTGCGGGGACGTTCAAGGGCGAAGTGATTCCGCTGATCGATGGCAAAGGCAAGGTCTACAACGATGACGACGGCGCACGCTCCGATTCCACGCCAGACAAGCTCGCAAAACTAAAGCCCTTCTTCGACAAGAAATACGGCAACGTGACGGCGGGCAACAGCTCGCAAATCACCGATGGCGGCGTGTGGCTCGTTCTCGCAACGAAGGCAGCGGTAGACAAACACAATCTGCCAGTGCTCGGCAAGATCGTCGACACCCAATGGGCCGGTTGCGACCCCGCACAGATGGGGCTCGGGCCAGTCTACGCATCGACGCCGATCCTCAAACGCAACGGCCTCACGCTCAACGACCTCGACAGCATCGAAATCAACGAAGCCTTCGCCGCGCAGGTGCTCGGCTGCAAGCGCGCATGGGAAGACGAGAAGTTCTGCAAGGAAGAGCTGGGTCTCGACGCGGCGATGGGCTCGATTGACATGAGCAAGTTGAACGTTGATGGCGGCGCTGTTGCGCTCGGTCATCCGGTCGGCGCGTCGGGTGCGCGCATTGTGTTGCATGCGCTCAACGTGCTCAAACGCACGGGTGGCAAACGGGCGTTAGCGACCATCTGCATTGGTGGTGGGCAAGGCGGCGCGATGTTGCTCGAATCCGCGTAGGAATCGCGCGAGCGGGCGCATTGCTTCGTTGGCAGCGAGCTCGTGTACGTAAAGTACACGTCGCCCGCTGCCGCCTCGCACTGCATCCCGCTCGCGCAATTTCTCCTCCTTGGGCGCGCTTGCAGAGATTGGGATAGATAAAAAATGAACTACGAAAACTTCAAACTAAAAACCGACGAACACGGCATCACCTGGGTCGGCATCGATGTCGCGGGCAGCAATGTCAACACGATGGGTACACCAGTGCTGGTTGAACTTGCCGCGCTGCTCGATCAGTTCGACAAAGAGCCGCCGAAAGCCGTCGTCTTCCATTCACTGAAATCCTCCGGCTTCATTGCGGGTGCGAACATTCAGGAATTCGAAGCGATTGGTAAAACCGATGACGTCGCCGCTGCCGAGAAACTCATCAAGACGGGCTACGATCTCTACGAACGCCTCGCTGCGGTGAAATACCCGACGCTCGCGTTGATTAAAGGCTTCTGCATGGGCGGTGGGCTGGAGTTGGCGATGGCTTGTCGCTACCGCGTCGCGGTGGACGATCCGGCAACGCGCATGGGCCAACCCGAGGTCATGCTCGGCATTCTTCCGGCGTGGGGCGGCGTCAAGCGCCTGCCGCAACTGCTCGGTGCGCCTGCTGCGTTCGACCTCATGCTATCGGGCAAAACGGTTGATGCGAAGAAGGCGAAAAAGCTGGGCCTCGTCGACGAAGCCGTGCCACCGCGCATCATGTGGAACACCGCCATTGGCGTGCTCAAGGCGCTGCCCGCGCCACACAAATTGTCGTTCGTGCAGAACCTGATGACCAACGGCTTGTTGCGCGGCTACGTGGCTTCACAAGCGAAGAAGCAGGTTGCGAAACGTGCCCGCCCGGAACACTATCCGGCGCCATACGCGATCATTGATCTCTGGCAAAAGTACAACGGCGATGTACACAAACCGAGCGCCACCGAATCGTGTTCGATGCAGGCGCTGCTGTCGCATTCGACGGCAAAAAATCTCATCCGCGTGTTCAGCCTGCGCGAAAAACTCAAGGCGCAAGCCAAAGGCATCGACTTCAAGGCGAAGCATGTTCACGTCGTCGGCGCAGGCGTCATGGGCGGCGACATTGCCGCTTGGTGTGCGTTGCGTGGCATCACGGTCACCCTGCAAGACCTCGACGCGTCGAAAATCGCACCCGCCATCAAGCGCGCGGCCGATATGTACAAGAAGCGTCTGCGTGACGAGCGCCGCATTCGCGACGCGATGGATCGCCTGCAACCGGACATCACGGGCGACGGCGCGAAGACGGCTGACGTGATCATCGAAGCCATCGTCGAAAACCTCGCCGTCAAGCAAAAAGTTTTTGCCGAACTCGAAGCGAAGGCTAAACCGGGGGCCGTTCTGGCAACCAACACATCGAGCATTCCGCTCGAACAAATCGCCACCGTGTTGAAAGACCCGTCGCGTCTGGTCGGCATTCACTTCTTCAATCCGGTCGCCCAAATGATGCTGGTCGAGATCATCAGCGGCACGCAAACCGATGCCGAAATCGCACGCAAGGCCACAGCCTTCGTCGACCAGATCGACAAGCTACCACTCGCCTGCAAGAGCGCGCCGGGCTTCTGGGTCAACCGCATCCTTGCGCCGTACTTGACCGAAGCAATGCGCTGTCTCGATGAAGGCGTCACGCCGGAAACGTTAGATGAGGCCGCGCTCGCGTTCGGCATGCCGATGGGGCCAGTGGAGTTGGCGGACGTAGTTGGCCTTGATGTGTGCGCTGCCGTCGGTCAGGTGGTCGGTGGTGAAGAAGCGCTCAAGAACGCGCCCAAGAAACTAGCCGCAAAACTCGAAGCGAAAGAACTCGGCAAGAAGACCGGTAAAGGCTTTTACGTGTGGGTCAATGGCAAAGCGCAAAAGGGAACGGCTGGCACCGTGCCCGCAGGTCTCACCGAGCGCCTGATCACGCCGATGCTCAACGAGGCGAACAAGGCGCTGGCCGAAGGCGTGGTGTCCGACAGCGATCTCGCCGATGCGGGTGCGATCTTCGGTTGTGGTTTCGCGCCGTTCACCGGCGGGCCGTTTAATTATCAGCGGTCAAAAGCGGCTTAAGTCGTAGTGCGGGCACGCAACATGCTATCCGCCACTTACGCCGCAATCCTGTGCTCAGCGATGTAGTAAATCACCTGATTCGGCTCAATGGGTTTGCTCGCTGGCGCATTTAACGTCAGGCCATTCCCCTGCGCATCGTCGGCCACGGCAACAATGGTCGCGTCGTATTTCAGTTTGTAGGCAGCCAGCAGCTCGCCATAAGTCGTGCTGGCCGCCGTCGCGGGCATTTTCACGCTCAGCAGCGTGTTGCCGGTCATGATTGAGAGCAGATCGTGATGCACACGCGAGCTTCCGGGATCCTGCGCAGCACGTACCAGCATTGTTGTATCGCTGCTCACCATCGCCTCAGCATGGGGGCAATGCGCTGTGAGCAAATCGGCAAATGCCTGCTGCTGAAAGTGCGCCACCAGATGGCCCTTCTCGTTATGCGAGGCGGCGGCCAGCGCTGCTGCCAGGGTGTCGTTGTCATCGTGCCCGAGCGCGATGATCGTTGCAGCACCTGCTGTTCCCGCGCGTTGATGCAGGGCACGCTCAGACAGAGCAGTGTCGCGCACAAACTTCACCACCGTCGGCATTGGATTGTCGATCTTTTTGGTCGTACACACCACGATTTCACGTCGCGTTGTTTCGACGTCATGGGTGATTTCTTCAACCATTCTCTGCGTGCGCAACCCCTGCCATCCGAGAATAATGATGTGCCCTTCGAGGTATGAATAATCGGCTTCCCCACACATGCGACGCCTCCAGACGTTTGACAGATAGTGAACGAATTTGGTGATGCTGGTGGTAAACAGGATGATGCCGCCCGGCATGATCCACAGCGACGCGAGTAACCGGCCTTCGGCAGTCTTAGGCGAAATGTCGCCATAACCCACGGTGGTCACCGTTGTCACGTAGTAATAAAAAAACGCAATGATCTCGGTGATCTCTCCGCTCTCCACCAACCACATGGTCTTGGCTGAAATGGCGTAATGCACGCCGAACGCAGCCAGCAGCGACCACCACGACAGCCGCGTAAGCTGCGAATAGATCGTTTTGAAGAACTGAGAGAGGCCTTGCGGAACCATAATTGCGTTGGATTCTGGCACCGCGCGCCCATTCTGCCAAGAGGCGAAGCCTATGGCGCGCGAGAATCGAGCATTCATGTGTCGCTGCGCGCGAATTCGCTTCGGCGCAGCCACGTCGCTGGCGGAGCTGAGTGAGTGTGAAGTGCGCCCGTGACGGCGTCGATAGGCGTCAGACCAGCTCGGACTCCGCCGCGGCGACGCTGCTGGTGGCTGCGCAACGGTCAGTTTGCAACCACGCGTCAATCAGGGTCGGGTCATTAATTGTGCGCAGTGCGCCGCACGCCGCCTCTGCTTCTGGGTAGCGGCGGCGCAAAAAGTTAAGCCACTGCTTGAGGCGACCTGCGCGATGTTTGCGCTCGACGCGAGTCGCGACCAGCGTCCAGAAGTCGTTAAGTAGCGGGCGTAGCGTGTGCCACGTCACTCGCGGCGCTGGATCAAACCCTCCGCTCATTCTGAGCTTGTGAAGGACGCTTTGCTCAGCGCCCGCCCAGGACACGATTAGAGGGCGAACGGCTGCAGCCCGCACCGCCCACGCCAGCCCCGGATCAGTGACCATCCCGCGACCGAGCATGATGTCTTTGCAGCCCGAAACTTCGCGGCAGCGCAGCGCGTCGGCAACCGTCCAGATTTCGCCGTTAGCTATAACCGGAATGTTGACCGCAGCACGCACGTCGGCCACGCGCTCCCAGTACGCAGGCGGGCGATAGCCGTGCGCCTTGGTACGCGCATGCACCACGATCTCGCTGGCACCGGCGTCGGCAATGGCCTGCGCGCATGCCTCAGCGCGCGTGTCGTCGTTGAAGCCCAATCGCATCTTGGCCGACACCGGCAAATGCGCGGGCACGGCGCGACGCACGGCGGAGACGATTCGCGCCACTGATTCCGGATCTTGCAGCAGCATCGCGCCACCGCCGTGACGGTTGACGATCTTCGCTGGGCAGCCGAAATTCAGATCCACACCGGTGGGGCCGAGTGACGCGAGACGTGCTGCATTTTCAGCGAGACAGGTCGCGTCCGAGCCGAGCAGTTGACCGCGCACCGGCACACCGGCAAACGTTTTTCCGCCGTTCAAAAGCTCAGGCATCACGCGGATAAACGCACGGTTCGGCAACAGCGTTCCGCTGACGCGAATGAACTCCGACACGCAGCGATCCACCCCGCCAACGCGGGTCAAAATATCGCGCAAAACGAAGTCGACCAATCCCTCCATCGGAGCGAGCAAAATTTGTCCGCTCGCGTTTTCCGTCGCTGCGTTCATCGTATTACACGACTTGCCACTGCGCCTCGGGTACGTCCGAGCCCATCGTGATTTCGCCGCGCCGCAGGCGCGTGATCGTCGCGCGCAAGCCGAGCGTTTCGCACAGTGCGGTGAGCTGGCCTTTGACCAGCGATGAGGTGGTCAGCGTGATCGAATTCGGCTCAGCGCTTGTGAGCTTCGCCGTCTGGTTAATCGTTGCGAACTCAGCAACGATAAGGTCTGCGATTTCCGCTGGCTGCGGAGACGCAAAATCAATGCGCCATGACTCGTCAACGTCAGCCGCCGCAAGCCGTCGTGCGAGTGCCGTGTCAGTGGTGAATACGACCAGGCCTGCTTCCAAAACGGATAGCCGCCCCGCCACGCGCAACCCGAAGGTCGAGAAGCTTGGCGGTTGCCCCGGCCCGCAAAAATTGTCGGCCACCAGCAAACCCATCGCTCGTGCGCCGCCGGTTTCGTCCGGGCTCGATACGAAGCCGCGTGGCTTGTTGAGCACGATGGTGAACGCGTCCTTCAACTGCGCTTTTGCCTCGTTCGACAATACGATTTCGGCGTCCAGCAATGCACGGTCGCCGGGAATGGCGACCCGCCCCCCCACACTCACCCAGCCGCGCTCAATCATGCGGTCAGCCTCAGTGCGCGACGCGATGCCGCGCTGCGCGAGAATTTTCGAGATTCGGATGGGTTCGGGGGTGGTCATAGTTGTTTCTATATAACTGTCGTCGCCCCTGCGCAGGCAGGGGCCAAGTGTCTTTTGGTTGCGATGACGCCAATGTTCAGCTACCGAGGTCGCTGGGTTCCTGCCTATGCAGGAACGACGAAATGCACTATCTGTCCCCAGTCGACACGCTTGGTTTACCGCGTCGCTAATTGCTGAAAAAATTCAGCCACCCCCGCCGCGCCCAGCTTGCGCGCATCCGCCAATTCACCACCGTTGGTAGCGTACACGAGCTGATTCGTGGGCGTGACGATCACGATGGAAGGGATGCCTTTTTTTATGACTTCGCCGTAGGGTTTGACCACGTCGAGATTTTTGTTGAAGCGGTTGACGTCTACTTTTACGACGACGTAATGGGCGTCGAGCAGCGCCTTCAGCGCGGGCTTTTTAAACTCGCCGTCGAGCATTTTGCAGTCGCCGCACCAGTTGGCACCGAACACAATCATCACCTGTTTTTTGGTGGCCTTTGCGTTAGCGAGCGCCTGCGTGACCTGCGCCGCCGCGTCGGCCGATTCGTCGTACACGGGCACGTCGGCGTGCGCAAACACGCTCCAGAAGATTGAAATTAGAAGGGCTGTGATTGACTTCATCGCGGAGGCGCTGGCGTTTGGAAAGGCTGCGAGATTACCGCACTGGCGATTGATTGCTAAAACTTGAGATAAAGTTACACCTTGACGCGGGTGTAGCTCAATGGCAGAGCTGTTGCTTCCCAAGCAACTGACGAGGGTTCGATTCCCTTCACCCGCTCCACTTCGCGCCGCAAAATCCCCCAACAACTCTTTCCTGTAAACCCCGTTTTATGTGGGCTCAGGCTCCGTTTTGCTATTTATCGATAAACGGTGAAATGAGCCTTTAGCCCCGGTGAATTGGACGTTTCACAAGAAAGCTGATACGTCTTTCGTGCGCACAGACCCATGCGCCGTATTTTTTGCTGCGGATGGTGTACACGGCTTCGGGCGTGGCTTTGGGTTCCGTACAGCAATGCAGGGGAGACAAGAACGGTTACTTCATAAACCCCACATTACCCGCACCAAACGCGCCGCTGTTCGGCAACACATACGGCATATCCGCCTCCGCAATGCCCAACCAACGTACCATCGGCGCAGCGTATTGCTCCAGTGATGTCGTCGGAATCCAGCGCCCCGCGTCGCTCACGTCGTCTGGGCCGTTGAGCATGAGCGACGGCATCGTGCCATAAAAATCACCGCCCTTCACCGCGCCGCCGAGCACAAACGCATAGTTGCCCCAGCCGTGATCGGTGCCGGCGCCAGCCGCTGGTTTGAATGTGCGGCCAAAGTCCGAGAGCGTGAAGGCAGTGACGTTGTTACCCAAGCCCAGCGCCTCGACCGCATTCTGAAAGGCCAGCATCGCGTCTGACAGGTCGCGCAACAAGTTTGCCTGAATGCCCGATTGGCTGCCGTGGGTGTCGTAGCCGTCTTGGTTTGAAAAGAATACTTGTCGCTTGAGCTGCGTGCCCGCGCGGCCCTCAAGCATCAGCGCTACGGTGCGCAATTGTTGTGAAATGGGGCTCGAAAGATGCGCGAAAAACGGCGGAATGATCGACTTGTCGTTCTTCAAAATCGGTAACACGACCGAGGCGGCAGCAAGCCCTTCCTCAGCCAACAACTGCGCGGCAAGGTCGTACACATTACTGCGCGATTGGGCAAGAATGTCTCGCAGCGCTGCATCGCGCAAAGCATCGTACTGGCCGTTGTTGTTTCCGCTGCTGTAGAGCGTGAAAGACGGGTTGTTCGGTACAGCTAACGCAATCGATTCGCGCCCAGAGGTGAAAGTTTTCATGCCCGAGGTGGTGATAAGCGGGGGGAACACTGTGCCGGGATTGAGTGGATCAAGCTTGTCGGCAATCCGCCCGCCCCATCCGATGCGGCCAAAACCTGTGGAGTCGGCGCTTTGCACTTGCAGTTCCTGATCGGTATGCGAGAACAGGCTCGCAGGCCGCTTTTGGCCCTGCGTTTGCAACGCGACTCGGATAGAGGGCTGCACCAGCATGCCCATGTTGGCCACCACCGCTAGCTTCTTTTGATCGAACAATGCTTTCCAACCAGCGCAACTCGGGTGCAGCCCGTAAGGCGCGGCCAGACTTGTCGGCTGAATCGGCAACAACAGGCGCTGCTCGATGTTGATACCCGAAGCTGGAGAGCGCACGGCGGCATAGCTCGCATAGCCGGACGTGTCGTTGCGAATAATTGTGTTCTCACCGTCGTTGCCGCCTTGCAAATAAATGCACACCAGCGCTTTGTAGTCGGCAGCCGACTGTGCAAGCGCATTGTTACGAGCCACAGCGGCGAGCAGGCCCGTTGCTGCAAATGTTTTGAGCAAACGACGACGCAGCGGTGAGGTGAGGCTGAGTGGGGTGCGCGATGGGTTGTGTGGAAAGTTCACTATGCGCTCACTTTTGAATCTGATAGTCGACGGAAGCGAGGATCAAATTCACAGCCATCTTCACCCTGCGCAACGGGTTCGATGCCGCTATTTTGCCCACCGCAGTCACGACGCTTTTGCGCATCTCAGCGCGCATCGTGCCATGCAGAAAGAGTTGATTCAATCGTTCAACTAATGCCTCAGGGTTTGCAGCATCGGTCAAAAATGCAGTAAGTGGCGGGCTTTGGGTGCCGGTTGCGTTAGGAACGTATGGCTTTGGCCCCCAAGACGCTACTGCCCAAGATTGATCGACCGAGTACAGCAAGTCGTTGACCGCATTGGCTCGGTTGAGAAACTCCGAAGTCGAATAAATGCCAAATTCTGGCGCGGGCAGGGCGCTGCCGATGAGGGTGTAATCGGCGGGGTAATAATTAAAAACACTTGGTGGCGAAAACAGGTCCTGGGCGTTTTGCCACGTCATGCTGTGCGGCTGCACACCGTCGGTGGCTACATCCAGCGCGCGAATCATTGCAGTCCAGAACAATACGGGCTCTCGCAATCGACCGTAGTTCGTTTCAGTCTTTATCTCGCCACGCGCTTCGGGATCAAGGAGCACAGCACGGGTAACGGCCGCCAAATCGCCGCGCACGCCAGCCCCGTTGTCTTTAAACACCGCGGCGACTCGACCCACGTAAGCGGGCGTCGGATTGCTCGTAACTGTTTTCTGGATCAACTGTTTGCTGATAAATGCCGGAGCGTTGCTGTGATTGACCAGCGCACGCAATGCCGCCTTAAGCTCCGCTAGCGCATCTTGGCCAGCGGCAAATTGAATCTTGCCACCGAACATGCTCTTTGCACCCACATCGTGAAACTCTTGAAACGGCACCATGTCGCTATGGAACGAAGACCCCTGCCAAAAGCTGGGGGTGCTTCCGGGCTTGGTGGGATAGCCGAAGCCTGTTAGCACACGAGCAAGCGATTCGACATCTGCCTGTATATACGACGGAATGTATTGGCCTTTGCCGTCGAGCTTGGGGCTGCCATCATCACTGATTTCGTTGACGCCAATCGTGAACAACTGCATCAACTCACGAGCGAAATTTTCGTTGGGTTTGACACCATCTCTTTCGGGCCGATTTTGCACGTAATTCTGATACTGCCCCATTTGCGGCGATAACGCAAAGTGCAGTAGCAAATTCTCGAATGTACCAAGAGAATGATCACGTAAGCGCTGATGAAACTCTGCGTGCCCGTAAGTCGGTATCGCGTTGCCCATGACCAAAATCTGGTGCCATACGTGAGTCATGCGCAGGCGTAATTGATCGGGTGCAGACTTGGATTGACGATAAAACTCCCAAGCTAGGGGGCCAGTCGTAAGCTTGTTTGTATTGCAAAATTTGTCGGGCGTAATGGGTGGCGTCTTGTCATCTTTGCAAAGTGAAGAGTCGGCTGGTGCATCCCACCACGGATACTGCGTGTACCGCGTCACATTCATCGCCAACTGCGAGTTCAACCACCGCGTAAACCCCGTGCGCGCCACCTCATCTACCAACGCTTCCGTCGGCCCCAGTGTGCTTTGCTCCAGCAGGCGCACTACGTCCGCTTTAAGCTCGCCTTTGGCGTTAACGCCGGACACGGCGCACATCGCCACACCCTCGGGCGACCAGCCGCTGGCTGTCATCTCGTCGTATTCGCGCTTTGCTGCGGTGAAGCGATGATTCGGATTCACGCCCGTCGCTGCGGGTCGAAAGCTGCGATAAATCTTCAGCGGTGCGTGGGCGGGGCAGGTGTCAGCGGCCAGCGGCGTATGCACGGCGAAGTCGTAATTTTCAAACGTGAACGTGGGCAATTTTGCGGCGATGAGTGCCGGACAGTCGCTACCGCCGTTGCCGTAGAAATGTGAACTCACGCCCTTTGCCGGATCGCTGATGTAGAAGCGGCAATAGTCCTGCGTGCCCGCAGGGCCACCTTTGGCGACAAAGGCATCAAACTCGGTGCCGGTGCGCTTGAAGGCGGCGGGCAGCGCGTCGAGTGCCTTTTGTTCGTCTGGCTTGCCAGACAAGAAGTAGCTGTTATTGCCCGCAATGAAATATTCGACCACGGTGACGGCATCGGTCTGCGCAGGCAAAACCAACGCGGCAAGTGCAGCGGCGAGCGCCCCGAGGTTGATGCTGGCACAGCGTGAGGAGAAGACTGAACGTTGGGTCATCGCGTTTCCAGAATTGCGGTTATTGCTCATCCTATGATCGTCCATAGTTGTTGGCTGTGTCAGTGGAGACTACCGCCTCGGGCAGCAAAAAAATACTACCTGTTTAGGTGGGGTTTTGAAGGATTGCAGGTCGGGCACGGGGTGCCCACCGTACAAAAAACCAGGCTTTGTAGGCGCGGATCTGACCGAATACTGTTCGTTTAACCGAGATTATTCATTGGAAAAATTTAAGTACTTCGTCGTTCCTGCGAAGGCAGGACCCCAGCGACTTTGGCGGTTTTGTGGCACTTTTGACTAGCTCAAAAGTCGCTAGGCTCCTGCCTTCGCAGGGGCGACGAGTGAAAGTGCTCAATGGAAAATCTCAGTTTAAGCGATGCGTAGGCGCGGACTTGGCCGCGCGCTCGGAAACTCCGAGCGACGCCAAGTCGTCGCCCACGAGCCGTAAATGAACAGTATGGGCCGAATTAATTTGCGACGGAAAATTCGCTCATAGGTCCTGCGGCAGCCAACCGTCAGCCAACACTTCACTCAGAATGTAGGGGCACGTGCGCGGAAATGCTCGTGCATCCTTGCCCGTTTCTTCGGCGGCGTAGCGCACAGCAGACGTGTACGCGGATTCGAGATCGTCGGCGAATGAGCTTCGTAAGCTCGGGCTGGTCCTGAGAACGTCTTCGATGCTGTCACGCTGCTCAAGCATGGTCGCCAGCCAACTGCGGGTTCGGCGGTCGGGTTGATATTGCCATTTGAGCAGGTGCTGCAAGAGCACTTTCAGCCGATTGCGAAGTTCGCGTCGTTCGGATGCGCTCACGGCTTCGATCTCCTCGGCGAGGTGCTCGGCATCAATCGCTGACAGCTGCCCTGAGCGCAGCAATGACGCTTGTTCATGCGCCCACGCAACAATGTCTTGGTCATAGCGAATTTGCGTCATGTTTTCTCCAATATTTTGAAGTTTAACAGCCGTTGAATCATGAAAATCCGCTCCCACAGGGAGCAGTTATGGGCGACGAGCGTTTCACAGCGACGACTGCAGCAAGCGCATCGTGCGCTCGGTCGCGCCGCGATGAGCGGCTACAAACGCGCTTGCTTTTGCGCCTGCTTCGTCTCGCATCTCGCGGGAATCGATCCAGTGGAGCAGCGCATCAAGCGCTGCATCGGCGTGCGGCACCGCCACCGCCGCGCCCACCGCAATGGCCTCGTCTGCCGCCTGCTGAAAATTGAACACCGAGGGCCCCAGCACGACCGGCACTCCCAGTGCGCAAGGCTCGATCAAGTTTTGCCCACCCGCGCCGCCGAGCGTGCCGCCCATCAACACGGCACGCGCTTGGCCGTAGTAGGCGAGCATCTCGCCCATGCTGTCGCCGATGATGACCTCGACGTCAGCGGGCACGGTCGCGTCGCTGCGACGCGCTACGCGAAAGCCGCGCGAGAGGGCGGCGTCGAAGCTCGCCTGCCAACGCTCCGGATGTCTGGGCACGATAACAGCTATGGCACGAGTACGTAGCGGGTGTTTGACCAACGCTTCAAGCAGCAGCGCTTCCTCGCCCTCACGGGTAGAGCCTGCCACCCAGAGGTCGCGCCCGTGGGTTAGGTGTGTGGCGAGCGTTTCGGCTTGCGCACCGACGTCCGCAGGCAGCTTGAGGTCGAATTTCATGTTGCCAGTGACGGTGACATTACTTGCACCGAGAGCACGGAATCGCGCCGCATGGTCGTCCGACTGTGCCGCGATGCCGGACAAGCACCCAAGCATGGCCTGAGTGAGCGCGCCACCACGGGCGTAGCCCTGTGCGGACCGAGCGGACAATCGGGCATTCACTAGCCACAGTGGCACGCCCGCACGCTGTGCAGCGCTACACACGCCGGGCCACAGCTCGGTCTCGATTAACAATCCCAATTTAGGTTGCGTTGCGCTCAAAAATTGCGTCATCAGCCATGGCGCGTCGAACGGCAGATACGCCACTGTGGCGCGAGCACCGAGTAAAGATGTAGCGGTTTCGCGCCCAGTGGGGGTGGTACAGGTGATGAGCATTCGCGGCTTCGTCAGCATCAATGCATCCACCAGCGGCATCATCGCGCGCGCCTCACCCACTGACACCGCGTGAATCCACACGTCGAACGGGTCGGAAGGCAGCGTTAACGCAAGACGCTCACGCCAATGCAGCCGATATCCCGGATTTTTGCCACCTTTGCGCCACAGCCGAAGTAACGCAAACGGCAGCGCAAAGAGCCAGAGCAGACTGTAGACAAGTCGAAACCAGAGGGGCATAAGGGCGCAATTATCCGAGATCACTCATTGGTTTTTTTCTTCGTCGCCCCTGCGGAGCATGTCCCGAGCCTGCCGAAGGGGCAGGGGCTCAGCGCCTTTCGGGCAGCCCAAAATAGCCGCGAAACATGCAAAGTCACTGGGTTCCTGCCTTCGCAGGAACGACGAAGCGGGTGAGCTTTTTCCAACAAATATTTTTTGATTATGGCTGTTGCAGTAAGTCCGGCTGCGTCAGTGCGCAGGAACGCCTCATCGACAGCCCTATAAAATCTACAGGTAAAGGAAAAACATATGATTCTGGTCACTGGCGGCTGCGGTTTTATTGGCAGCAACTTCATTCTGGATTGGCTCGCGGCGCATGACGAGCCGGTGCTGAACGTGGATGTGTTGACCTATGCGGCCAATCCAAAAACGTTGGCGTCGCTTGCCGCCGATTCCCGGTACGCCTTTGAGCGCTTCGATGTTTGCGATGGCGCAGCGCTCGGTGCGGTTTTCGCCAAGTACCAGCCGCGAGCGGTGGTGCATTTCGCCGCCGAGAGCCACGTAGATCGCTCGATTCACGGGCCCATGGACTTTGTGCGCACCAACATGATGGGCACGGCCACGCTCTTAGAGGCGAGCCGCGCGCATTGGAAGGCGCTGCCCGAAGCAGCCGCGAAAGCCTTCCGCTTCGTGCATGTGTCGACTGACGAGGTGTTCGGTTCGCTCGGGGCCACCGACCCAAAATTTAACGAGCTTTCGCAATATCAGCCGAACAGCCCGTACAGCGCGTCAAAAGCAGGCTCAGATCATTTAGCCCGTGCATACTTTCACACCTACGGCATGCCGGTGATGGTCACCAACTGCTCGAACAATTACGGCCCGCGACAGTTTCCGGAAAAATTGATTCCGCTGATGATCGTGAATGCACTTGCGGGTAAGGCGCTGCCGATTTATGGCGACGGGCAGCAAATTCGCGATTGGCTCTACGTGGGCGATCATTGCAGCGCCATTGCTCGGGTGCTGGAGGCGGGCCGACCTGGCGAGCTTTATCTGATCGGCGGCGATGCTGAGAAGCCGAATATTGAGGTGGTGCACACGATCTGTGCGCTGCTCGCAAGGCTTGCGCCAGGCAAGGATTATTTGCAGCAAATTACCACCGTCACTGACCGCCCCGGTCATGATCGTCGCTATGCAATCGACTTCTCGAAGCTTGAGCGAGAACTCGGCTGGCGACCCAGTGAAAACTTCACAACAGGCCTCGAAAAAACGGTGCGCTGGTATCTCGAAAATAGCGCTTGGGTAGCCGACGTTCAGTCCGGCGACTACCTCAAATGGATCGCGCAAAACTACGGAGCGCGCGCATGACTTCCGTGAGCGAAGCTCCCATCAAGCGCAAGGGCATCATCCTCGCGGGCGGCTCCGGCACGCGCTTGCATCCGGTGACGCAGGCGGTGTCAAAGCAGTTGATGCCGATCTACGACAAGCCAATGATCTACTACCCGCTCTCCGCGTTAATGCTGGCAGGATTGCGCGATATTTTGATCATCTCGACACCGCAAGACACGCCACGCTTTCAGGAGCTATTGGGCGATGGTGCGAAGTGGGGCATGAACTTGCAATATGCCGTGCAGCCGTCGCCGGACGGACTTGCGCAGGCGTTCATCATTGGCCGAGATTTCATTGGCGACGATCACGCCGCGCTGGTTTTGGGTGACAACGTGTTCTACGGCCATGAGTTGCAGCAACTGTTGGAACGTGCGCACGCCCGCCGTGACGGGGCGACCGTGTTCGCCTATCCGGTGAGCGACCCCGAGCGCTATGGCGTGGTTGAATTTGATGCGTCCGGCAAGGCCGTCAGTCTTGAAGAAAAGCCCAAAACGCCGCGATCACGGTACGCAGTGACGGGCATATATTTTTACGACAACGACGTGATCGAAATCGCAAAAAATCTCAAGCCTTCACCACGCGGCGAACTCGAAATCACCGACCTGAATCGTGTGTATCTGGAGCGTGATCGAATGAGCGTGGAGCTGATGGGACGCGGCATGGCGTGGCTCGATACGGGCACCCATGATTCGCTGCTTGAGGCGGCGCAATTTGTGCAAACCATCGAGCGGCGGCAGGGTTTAAAGGTGTGCTGCCCCGAAGAGATTGCTTATCGTCAGGGCTTTATTGATGCGGCGCAAGTTGAACGACTTGCTGCACCGCTCGCGAAAAGTGGTTACGGAAAATATCTTAAAGATATGTTGAATCAGCAGGTGTTTTGATGAAGGTGGTTCGCACCGCACTCGATGGTTGTCTGATTCTTGAGCCGCCCGTTTTTTCTGATGAGCGGGGCAATTTTTTTGAGAGCTTCAGCGTACAAAAATTTCGCAATGCGACCGGCGTGCTGTTGAATTTTGTGCAAGATAACCAGAGCTTCTCGCACAGCAAGGTGTTACGCGGTTTGCACTATCAAATCGAGCAAGCGCAAGGCAAACTGGTGCGTGTTGTGTCTGGCAGTGTGTGGGATGTAGCGGTTGATTTGCGCCGCTCGTCGCCGACTTTTGCGCAATGGGTGGGCGTCGATTTATCTGCTGAAAATCAGCGCATGTTATGGGTGCCACCGGGTTGCGCGCACGGCTTTGTGGTGACCAGCGAGAGTGCTGTTTTTCTCTACAAAACCACCGACTATTACGCGCCTGCCCATGAGCGAACGATTGTGTGGAATGACCCATCGCTCGCCATCAACTGGCCCGTGCCTGATCCTGTTGTAAACGCCAAGGATGCGGCGGGTATGAGCTTTAAACAGGCCCCCACGTATTCATGAAGCTGCTGATTTCTGGTGCGAATGGGCAGTTGGGTTTAGCGTTGGTGCGCCGATTGCGCGGCGAGCATCAGGTGGTGGCGCTGGGTCGTGAGGGTTTTGATCTTGCTGACGCAACCGCCTGCCGCGCGGCGCTGCAACGAGAACGCCCCGATGTGTTGCTCAACTGTGCGGCCTACACAGCGGTTGATCGCGCTGAGTCCGAACCGGATGCGGCGCACGCCATCAACGCCGAAGGCCCCCGTCATCTGGCGCAATCTTGCCGCGATCTTGGCATTTTTCTGGTTCACTTCTCAACTGACTATGTGTTCGACGGAAACGCCACTCGCGCTTACGTAGAAACCGATGCGCCAGCGCCTTCCAGCGTGTACGGGCAAACTAAGCTCGACGGCGAACGCGCCATCAACGAAATCAATCCCGCGCACTTGATTCTGCGCCTCAGTTGGGTGTACGGCAATGACGGCACTAACTTTTACAAGACGATGCTTCGACTCGCCTCGGATCGGTCGTTGCTGCGCGTGGTGGCCGATCAGGCGGGCGTGCCGAACTTTGCCGCTGATCTCGCTAATGCAGTGGCCTGCGCGCTCAATCGTCCATTGGCGGAACTTGTCAGCCGAACCGGGCTCTATCACGTTTCAGGTACAGGATCTACGACGTGGCGCGATTTTGCTTACGAGATCGTCGTTGGTGCCGGGCTGAATGGTCGTGTCACAGTGGAATCGATTACTACGTCTGACTATCCGACAGCCGCGCAACGTCCAGCCTTTAGCGTGCTGGACACCACGCGCTTTGCGACTGCGTTTGGATGGGTACCGCCAAGATGGCGGGATGGTTTGCAGCGCTGCTTCGCTGAGCGGGCGTCGTTAGAGTAAATTACTTTGTTATCGCGTGCGCACACAAAATTTTTTAGGGAACGATATGAAGCTGCAGCAATGGTCGATTTTGGGTGCGAAGAGCGCCGTGGCGGCATTCACGCTGGCAATGGGCTCGTCCGCCAGCGCCGCAACCATGGATGAAGTACGCAGCATGCCGCCGGGCACTATGGTGAGCGCTAAGCGCACTGCGACGGAGCGGTTTTTTGGCACAGAAGCGGTTGCTCATCGCGTGGTTGCGGCGGCTTGGTTAGCGCCGAGCACTGAGGCAGCGAAGCTCGGCACCGCAGGTGATGAGCAGCGCAGCAAGCGGTTGCAGATTGGCTACCCGCGTGACATTCCTGCCGAACAGCGCAATCTGCCGCTCGCCGCGCTGCCATGGCAGCTGCTTGCCGACGGCAGCCGCGTGGCGCGGATTGCGGTGAGTGCGACTGACGCGCCAGCATTTCGCGTGGCCTATCGCCTTGAGGGCCCGACTGACGGGTTGCAGGTTCGTTTCGCAGGCAGTGGCCGGGACGAGGTGTATCTGACGCGGTCGTTGCCGGACGCCGAAATCACCTGGTCGCCCGTGCTTGAAGGCGACACGGGCACTGTTGAGTTTCGGGTGATGCCGGGATTTGATGCACGTCAATTTAGTGTTCATCTTGAACCGTTGTCGCAGCTGGTCGTGTCGCCTGCCGAGTTTGGCCAAAAGTCGATCAGCGGTATCGGTAAGTCGGGTGCCTGCAATATTGACGTAGCGTGCGAGTTGCAACAGCGCCCAAGCCAAGCGTTACTGAACGTGTCGCGAGCCGTCGCAAAAATGGTGTATTCATCTGCCGGGAAATCCTACATCTGCACCGGCACGCTGCTGAACTCATCGTCAGGCGCTAACTACTTCTACACCGCAGCGCACTGCATTGCTACGCAGGCCGAGGCGCTGTCACTCAACACGTATTGGTTCTTCGATGCCGCCACGTGCAACAGCATCGCAGTGCCTGCCTATCAATTGGTCGATGGCGGTGCCAATTTGCTAGTGGCTGACACCACGATGGACGTGACGCTGCTGCTGCTCCGTGAGTCACCCCCCATCGGCGCGATCCCCGCTGGCTGGAACGCTAACGTAGTGCCCACCAGTAGCACTATTTTTGGCATACATCATCCCAGCGGCGATCTTAAAAAGTTTTCGCAAGGAAGTATGTTGGGTTACGTTCAAGGCACGCCGGTTACTGAGAGCGGGCCTGAAGTCGTCAGCGGCGGCAAGGCCAACTACATTCAGGTGCGCTGGGCGCGCGGTACCACCGAGGGCGGGTCGAGCGGCTCCGGTGTGTACACATTTAATTCAGCAGGTTATTACGAGTTGCGAGGTGGTCTGTCCGGGGGGAGCGCGAAATGCAGTAACCCCACGGGCACGGATCAGTTTGCACGCCTCGATTTGGTGTTCACGAAGCTTGCCCCGTATCTGATTCCGAGTGCTGTGATTCCGGTGACAACTGCCACGCAGGCGTCCATGGTGGAATTCTTCAATCCGCAGTACAACTTTTATTTCATCAGCTCCCGCGAGAATGAAAAATCCGCGCTGGACACGTTTAAAGATGCCAACGGCACCCAGCTCTGGTATCGCACCGGGTACTGGTTCAAGACCGACCCCGCTGCTTCAAGCTTCACCTCTCCACTCACCCGGTACTACATACCGGGCGCAGCTAAGGGCGCTACTCGGGGCTCGCATTTCTACACTGTGCTGAACAGTGATCGCAGCGCCATTACGGGTACTGGGCGAGAGCGAATCGCCAACCCTGCGTTTGGTTGCGACGGCGTGCCCAACGGTTATTTCTGCAACGAGGGCCGCGATTCGTACATCGCGCCGCCGCTCCTCACGTCGAGCGGCACAGCCACCTGTCTTGACAGCGAGCAAAAAATTTACCGCACGTTTCGTGCCAATTCAGTGCGCTACCCCGACGACGCTAATCATCGCTTTCTTACCAGTGCATTCATGTATTCGTACATGATCAGCGATCTTGGCTGGACGGGCGACGGTGTCGTGTTCTGCGCAACGCCCTAGCATCCTGTAGGGCGTGCAGCCGATGCCTTTCAAGTCCGACAGGCTGCGCGCCTCAATTCACTAGAACCGATACTCAGCAATCACCTGGTCGGACACAGCGATTCGACCGGGCGCAATCACTACGGCGTTCCAGCCGAACGTAACGCCGCCCAAATCGGGATTGTTACGAAATCTACCTAACGTGTTGAGCGGTTCGTCGCCAAGCCGCGCCCCGCTTGCCTGATTGGTGGTGGTCACCTGACAACGCACGCACGGCTTGGCGAGCTGCAACACAACCTCGCCGATGGTCAGTGTGTCCGCATGGTCTTCGTCCCATGCGGGAAGCCCAGCAACGACAATATTAGGGCGAAAGCGATCCATTGGCATTGCGTTGTCAATATTGCGCCTCATCCGCACATTGAGGTCAGCCAATGAAGCGACGTTGGTCACTAGCACCGGATAACCATCGGCGAAAAACGTGTGCGCCCCACTCTCGCCCGCGTACAGCCGACTGCAATCGCGGCGCATGTCCGGATGAAAGCGAACCAGTCGCAGCGCACCACGCGGCATGGCGAGTTTGGTTGTAAGCCATTCGCTCGCTTCGTCGCCTGCATCGAGTGCGACTGTCTCGTGGCTCCACACCTTAACTTTGAGCAAAGCGGTGCGCGCGGGCGTTGCCACCCCGAGCACGCCGTCGTTAGTGGCAAGCAACAGGCCGTCTTGTTCGGTGGTTGTAGCCGACAGCGTGGCCATCAGCGGACATTCGCGTTGGCTCAAAAAAAGCGCAGGCGTGTGCCGCGTGTCGACCACCATCCATTCTCGATCATGGCGCAGACCGCTGGTGTGCAAGGCCGCGGCGGCGTGGGTTACAGCGCGAAGGCCCTTGACTGGATAAGAAAAAAGCCCGGCAACTTCTACAGTGTCCGGGCTTGTTTCGAGGCTCATGGGTAGGGCCTAATTCGCTTTGAGCCCTGCGGTGTATTCTGCAAGCGCCTTGATTTCGGGCTCCGTTAATTTACCGGCGATGGCCATCATCATTTTGCCAGTCGGATTGCCGTCTTCTTTGGTCGCGCCGCCGCGAACACCTGAGCGGAACGCAGTCAATTGAGCGAGCGTGTATTCAGCATGCTGCCCGCCGACCCGAGGATACAACGCCGGAATGCCCGCGCCGGACGGCGAATGGCAGCCTGCACAGGCGGGAATGCCGCGCGTTGCGTCGCCTGCGCGATAGAGTTTTTCAGCGGTCTTTGCCAGCTTTTCGTCTTTGGTGCCGATGGGGCGGCCCTTCATCGACGCGTAATAAACGCCAAGCGACTTCATGTCAGCGTCGCTCAGCGTGGCCGAGAAGCCTTTCATGATGGCGTTGTCACGCTGACCCGTTTTGAAATGTTTGAGCTGCTTTGCAATGTACTGCCAGCTCATGCCCGCGAGGTTGGGTTGCGTTGGGATCGGACTCACGCCGTCAACACCGTGACAACCAGAACACACGCCAGCTAGTGCTTGTCCTTTCGCAAAATCCGGATTCTTGTCGGCTTGGGCAAATGCCGAGTTTGAAGCGAGTCCGGCCACGGCCAAAATAACAGTGGACACAAGTGGCGCGATGGTGGAGCGGAGGGATGAAAGCATGGCCGAATGGATAGGTTATGGCTCGTATGCAGCGCGAAGCGCAAGCCAATCGAGAAGAAAAGCAAATGACAACTTAAAATTATATCTTTGCTGAATCGTTAAATCGCCCGTCTATGAAAGCATCCGTGCTGAAACCGACCCTCCCCGTGGAGGCTCGCTTGGAGCGTATTCCGCAATTTGCGGGCGCTTTCTTTGAAAAGTCCGTGGTGGACATGGAAGGGTTGCCTGAGGAAACCGGCCCTGAAATCGCGTTTGCAGGTCGCTCCAACTCGGGCAAATCAAGCAGCATCAACAAACTAGCGGGGCAGACTCGATTGGCTTTCGCCAGCAAAATGCCTGGGCGGACGCGCGAACTCAATTTTTTCCCGCTGCGGGCAGGCGGGTATCTGGTGGACTTGCCGGGTTACGGCTTTGCTCGCACTCCGCGCGACAAGCAACGGGTATGGACCGGCGTGATCGAGCAATATTTTCGTGAGCGTCAGGCGCTGCGTGGCTTGGTGCTGGTCATCGACGTGCGCCGCGGCACCACCGATCTGGACGTGCAGTTCGTCGATTGGATGGACGGGCTGGGTGCCGGGCGACCGCGCATGCTGTGGCTGCTGAACAAAGCCGACAAACTCACGCAAAGCGAGCGCATGAAGGCGCGCAACGCCTTTCGGGTTGACAACGCGGCATTGGTTAATGAACGCGATGCAGTGGTGATGTTTTCGGCTCACACCGGCTTGGGCATGAAAGAATGTTCCACAGTGTTCAATCTTTGGTTGGACAAAAGGCCGGAAACACTGAATGTGCCGGTGGCCTAGGCGCAACAAAGAAAAAGCCCCTGATTGGCTAGCAATACAGGGGCACAATGCCAAACAGAACCCTGAGAGGCACCCGTTCAGGGAGGTGAAACGGGAGACTGATGTCTGCTGCCGATGTTACGTCTAAGACAAAGCATTGTCAACTAAATTTACAAGTAGCACCTAGGGTGCTCCGGGCTGACGCGGTTTGCCCTCACGCGTCCATGCGTCGATAGCCAACGGACTCTGCCACATGCGCCGCAGAGATGCGCTCGCTGCCCGCAATATCGGCAATGGTGCGCGCCACGCGCGCGATTCGATGTTGTGCTCGCGCCGAGAGTCCAAGGCGCGCGGTGGCTTGGCGTAATAAGGCTTCGCCGTTTTCGTCCAATGCGCAATGAATATCGACTTCGCTTGAGCTCAGGTCAGCATTGGCTTTGTGTTGTCGGGCGTGCTGTCGTTCTGACGCGGCAATGACGCGCTGCCGAACCACCGAGGACGGCTCGCCATCGGGTGCGCCGCGCAAAGATTCAGTGGGCACAGAAGGCACGGTAATCTGCAGATCAATGCGATCCAGCAGCGGCCCAGAAATCTTGCCACGATAACGAGCAATCTGGTCGGGCGTACATCGACACGGTTTGGCTGCGATGTTGCTGCCCAAATAGCCATCGGGGCATGGATTCATGGCGGCCACTAACTGGAAGTGGCTGGGGTACGAAACTTGCCGCGCAGCGCGTGAAATATGGATCACCCGGCTCTCCAAGGGCTCGCGCAAAACTTCTAAAACACGTCGGTCAAATTCGGGTAATTCGTCGAGAAACAGCACGCCGTGGTGAGCCAATGAAATCTCGCCAGGACGCGGATCGCTGCCGCCGCCCACCAGTGCCACCGCGCTTGCGGTGTGGTGCGGCGAGCGCACTTGGCGTTGTCCAAATTCATCAACCTTAAACTTGCCAACCAACGACAAAATTGCCGCGCTTTCGATGGCCTCGGTTTCGGTCATCGGCGGCAAGATGCCCGGAAGGCGCTGCGCAAGCATGCTTTTGCCCGTTCCGGGTGGCCCCATCAGCAACAGGCTGTGTTTGCCCGCCGCTGCAATTTCGAGCGCACGCTTGGCTTGCGCCTGACCTTTAACGTCGCTCAAATCGAGATAGGAGTTGACCTCGCCTCTCTCCTCGACCACCGGCGTTTCTAGCGTGTGTTTGCCTGCAAGGAAGGCTGCGACTTCTAGCAACGTTTTTGCGCCCAGCACGTTGCAGCTTTTGATGCGTGATGCCTCCGCCGCAGACGCTTGCGGCAGCACCAGCGTGTTGCCTGATTTCGCTGCGGCCATTGCCATCGCAAGCGCGCCACGCACAGGCCGCAGGTCGCCGTTTAAGCCAAGCTCGCCCGCGAATTCGAGCCCCTTCAAACGCGCTGCCGGAAGTTGCCCGCTGGCCACCAAAATGCCCATCGCAATGGGTAAATCAAAGCGCCCTGATTCTTTGGGAAATTCGGCTGGCGCAAGATTCACAGTCAGCTTTCGCATCGGAAATTCAAAGCCACCGGTTTGAATCGCAGCGCGCACCCGGTCGCGACTTTCGCGCACCTCCACGTCAGGCAAGCCGACCAGATTGAACGCGGGCAAACCGTTGGCGAGATGCACCTCGACCGTGACGAGTTCGGCGTGCAATCCGGCGAGGGCGCGGCTGTAGGTGATGGCGAGCGACACGTTATGGAATAGGGATTGGGTAACAACAAGCTGATTTAATATACAGCAATCGTCCGCGTGTCGATCTGGTGCAGGGGTAGACCCGGTCAACTGTGCGCCGCACGAGACGTTAAGTTGTTTGGGCAACTCATCTCCGTAGAGGAGAAATGGCATGAATATTCGAACCTACCTATGGCGCGTTGTGATGACTGCGGTGCTCGCGAGTGCCGCAACCTTGACAGTTTGGGCCGACGCGCCGGGTCGTGTGGCCCGCCTGTCAACCTTTGCGGGCGACGTGCAGCTTGCCAACGAGCGGGAGGGCTGGCGACCGATTCCGCGTAACTATGCCGTCACCACAGGCGACAATCTGTGGGTGAGCGAAGGCGGTCGCGCCGAGCTGGACGTAGGTCCGGTGCAAGTGTGGCTCGCGGGCGGCACTAACGTCAATTTTGAGCGGCTTGATGATCAAAGTCTTGTCGCACGCGTGTCGCAGGGCTCAATGGCTGTGCGCATTCGCGCGTGGGAACAGCAAGACGCAATGCGCGTGTTGACCGCTACTGGCGAAATCGCATTCCTGCAACCCGGTTTTTATGTCGTGAACGCGGCCTCGCAGTACGCGCCCGCCGCATTGAGCGTGCGCAGCGGTCAAGCAGAAGTGCTGACCAACGGCCCCGGCAGCATCGTCAACCGTGGCGACAGCGTGGTGCTCGACATCAACGGCGTGCGCTTTGACCGTAACGTGGGCTACGGCAACAACGGTTTCGAGGCGTGGGCGGTGTCACGCGACCGTCGTAACGACCGCTGGGAGTCGCGTAATGCGGGCCAGTTGAGCCCATGGATGGTCGGCGCGCGCGACTTGGACGAGTACGGCAACTGGGACAACGACTACGAATACGGTCGCGTCTGGTATCCGACGGCCGTCGCCTCTAACTGGGCGCCCTATCGCAATGGCCGTTGGAGCTGGGTGCAGCCGTGGGGCTGGACGTGGGTGGATGACGCGCCGTGGGGCTTTGCGCCATTCCACTACGGGCGCTGGGTGCGCGTCGGACCTCGCTGGGCCTGGAGCCCCGGCAGCAGCATTGGGCGGCCTGTTTACGCTCCTGCGCTGGTTACCTTCTTCGGCGGCAACGGCTGGAGCGTGAGTGCGAATGTCGGCCCGACCTACTCATGGGTGCCGCTAGGCTGGAACGAGCCTTACGTGCCTTGGTACACCTATTCGCCAAACTATTGGCGTCAAGTGAACCGCCCGCACGTTAGAAATATTGCCGAAGAGCCGTGGCGTCCGCGCAACTACATGCATGCGGCGGTGCCGGGTGCAATCACTGCGGTGGCGGGCGCGGTGTTTATTGGCGGTCGACCGGTCGCGCAAAACTTGGTGCGCAACATTTCTGAGCGCGACATTCGCAGCGCGCCACCGGCTCGCATGGGCGAGGTGTTACCGCAGTTTCAACCGGGACGGGGCAACATTTACGGCAATGCGGTGGGTTCGCGCCCGGTGGATCCGAACCCTGTTGTGGGACGTCCGCAGCTGGCACCGCCATCAGCGCCGGCGCCCTCACGTGACCGTTTACTGGGGCCAGGAGTAGCACAGGGCGGCACATCTCCCATTGGCGCAGCGCCTGCTGCTACACCTTCCGCGCCTGCCGCAACCTATGCACCGAACACCAACATCGTTCAGCCGCGCATTTGGCAAGACCCGAATCCCATTGTGAATCGTCAGCAGCTCACACCGGCTGAGGCCGCAGCGCAGCGGCAGCGTCCCGCCATCATTTCTGAAAATCCAGGGTTACGTGAGCCTGCGATTCCGATGCCAAAAAACCCTCGTGAGCGCGCAATGCTGCGCGGTGAAGCGCCTCAAGTCTTGGTTGCACCGGCTCCCACAGCGCCGATACAGGCGGCACCTGCTGTAGCGCCCGCCGCGCCCAACATTGATCGCGGGCGTGGCGAGCCTCGTGCGCCATCTGCGCCACCAGCGGTCGAGCCGCCGCGGGGCCCGCGCGGAAAAGATGGCGTATCGATGCCGCCACGCGAGCAGCAGTAGGCCGTGTCCTTTCGGTACGATTAGCGCAGGCGAACTGTCAGCAGCGGATCAAGCTGACCCATGCACGACAGCGTTTCATTTGAGCTTCGTTGCAACCCCGGCGCAAAGGTCGCGTTGGGGTCATATTTCGCACGCGCGAGCAGCGCGCTAGCCCCACCGGAATTGAGCGTCCAAATAGCCTGCCATCGCGCCGCATCAAGCAGCGGGGCACGCGCCAGCAATTGCGTTTGGTCGTACAGCGCTTTCAACGCCGGATCAACGATCTGATTTTTGCCTGAAGTCACGGTCTCAAGGTAGCCCGCTGGAAAAGCCCGCTCATAATGACCCGGATACGCCGGTTTCTTGGACGGCAGGCGCGACAAAAATCCATCGGTGATCGCTAGCGGATCGACGATGAAGACGCCCGGACCCGCTTCAAATCCGTAAAGCCCGACCGCGCATTTTGCGACCACTGCGTGCTTCTCGACCTTCGCCTTCGAGCCCTGATCGGCCCACGGCATGTTGCGAAAATCTGCCACCCGTTGCGGCGATTGCCAGCCCGTGAACGGATACATCCACGCGTGCTGGCTCAGCTTGCGCACCTCCGCATGCGGATGCACATCGCGCACCATCCAGCCGCGCTGCAAGCCGAGCGCAAGCGTCACCACGATCCACAGCGGTGCGTTCCACCACCAGCGTAACCGCACATTCAGAGCGAGCATGGCAACGGCCATGACAAACGGCGTCGAAAACAGCCGCCCGCCCATGTAATCACCACCTGCGGTGCCGAGATATGCGAGGTACATTACGAGCCCCAACCCGAGTGAGCGCATCTGCCATTTGCTTCGCCAAACGGTAAGCAATGTGGCCACCACGATCACCAAAGCGGTCACTGCATCAAAGGTGATGACATCGCGAAAATACGCCTCTGACGCAGCAAAAGACTCCGCGATCGACATGCCGTTGTTGAGTTTTGCGTACGCGCTATTCGGCCACGGCGAGCCGTAATACACCAGCGAAAACACACTCCACAATACCAGCGGCAATGCACCCGCCGCCAGCACTGCCCATCGCGCGCGGCCCTGCGCGCGCGCAAACAACACGAGCATTGCAGGCGCAATCAGCACTGCAAAATCATGCCGCGTGATGACCAGCATTCCGCCGCACAGCGCGGCGATCCAAGCGCGACGCCCCAATACCGGCGGATACAAGCGCCACGCCACCACCAGCCCAGCAATCAGCGCATGCGCCAATGCGTTCTCAAGCGCTGCGCCGGAATACTCGACGAACGCTTCAGAAAATAGCAGCGCCAGCACCGCCCACAGCGCCGTCCACGAGCCCTGCGAATGGCGCACAATCGGGACCACGCAGCCCAACGTCAGCAGCAATGAGAGCACCAGCGACGTCTGAAAAATATCGCCGCTCACTGCCGTGAAAATCAGCAGCAGCAATGCCCACAGCGGATGGGTGTAAGGTTGCACCCGCTCGCCAACATTCCACACCAGACCGTGCCCGTTGAGCGCGTTTTCAATCACGCGAAAGGTGATGAACGCATCTTCGGTCACCGCCGCCGTGCGCACAAACGCCCAACCAACGAGCGCGCATAACAGCACAATCAAGACGCTTGAAACGCGAGGCGAGGACGGGTCGGCGTGAAAGAGGGCGCGCATAGAGCGCTATTATCGATCCATGCTGAATGCCGTCTTCAAACTGCCGCGCACTGTCTGGTTTTTGGGTGCGGTGAGCTTTCTGAACGACGCGGCCTCGGACGCGATTTATCCGTTGCTTCCACTCTTTTTCGCTGCGACTTTTGCCGTCGGCGCGCAGGCGTTAGGCGTGATCGAGGGTGCTGCCAACGCCACCGCTGCGCTGATGAAATTGGTGTCCGGTTACTTCTATGACCGCACGCAGCGAGCCAAGGGCTGGCTGGTGATCGGCTACACCTTGCCCGCGCTCGCCCGCCCGCTGATCGCGTTGGCCAGCAGCACGCCGGTGGTGCTGTTGCTGCGCATGGGCGACCGTATCGGCAAGGGGCTGCGCTCAAGCCCGCGTGACGCGCTACTTGCCGCCAGCGTCGAGCCCAACCGTCGCGGCCTCGCGTTCGGCTTCCACCGCAGCATGGATCACGCAGGCGCGGTTGCGGGCCCGCTAGTCGCGGCGGCGCTGCTAGCGGCAGGCTGGAGCGTGCGCGATGTGATCCTGATGACTGTTGTGCCCGGTGTGTTGTGCGTGTTACTAGTGCTCGCGTTGAAGGAGCCACCGGGCGTTGACATTGGCAACACCAAAATCGACTGGCAATGGAAGAGCCTGCCAGCGCCGCTCAAGCGCTATCTGGTCGCGCTCGCCGTGTTCACGCTGTCGCAGGCGAGCAATATGTTTTTGCTGTTGCGGGCGAAAGAAACCGGCTTCACCGATGCACAGATTCCGCTGTTGTGGGCAGGTTTTTCAGCGCTGGCGATGGTGCTGTCGACGCCGCTTTCAGCGTGGTCAGACCGTATGAACCGCTCGCGGATGCTTTGTGTCGCTTGGGTGATTTACGCCGTGCTATTCGCCGCGTTCGGGCTGTTGCCGCAAACGCTGGCAACCACCATCGCGCTGTTCGTCGGTTACGCGATTTTTGTTAGTGCCACCGAAGGCGCAGAAAAAGCCATGATCGCGGAGCTGGCCCCGAAAGCACGACTCGGCACCGCGTTCGGCTGGTTTCACCTAGTCAGCGGCCTCATGTTGCTGCCCGCCTCCGCCATGTTTGGATGGTTGTGGACACGCGTCAATCCAACGGCGGCGTTTGTGGTCAGCGCATCGATGTCGTTGCTGGCGGCGGGGTTGCTGTGGCGCGCGATGCCACCGCGTTAAGCAGAATCGTAAACGTTCTGCCTTATTGCCTTCAATATCATTAACAGCTTTTCGCCGAAACGCTTGTTTTACTTGGCCTAGACGATATAAAAATAGAATATTGACTTACGCAAAAAATACCCGTCAGCCCTTGTATCCTATGCCGTTCGCCATAAAGTTGATTAAACATGCCTACAAATCAACGATCACAAACTATTCTGAATCGGCGCCTTGCTGCTACATCAGATCCAAGCGCATGGTGAAAAAATCGTGTTTCTGCTGCTGGTGCTTCACCGCGCCGATGCGACGGTAAACCCCAGACGGGCGGCTAGCCGGAGGTAAGCATCTCATCGAACGCCCGTGCATCAGCGCCAACGTAGCCTTTTTCAAGCCACATCAGCGCCGTCAACAGCTTGTCAAACTCCGGCTCGAACTGACTGATGATGGCCTGCGGATCGGGGCACAATTTGCGATCCGTGATCAGGCCGAACTGCACGCCACCGGCGTACGACAGGATCGACACGCCCATGCCGATGTGGCCGCTTTGCGGCACCCAGAACATGTTCTGCGCAATCTTGCTGCCCGCGAGATAGAGCGGCTTGGCCGGGCCCGGCACATTGGTCATCACCGCCGTGCCTTTGTCCGACAGCAAGCTGAGCGCTTGCCGCTGCACAGCCTTCGGCACGTAGCCGAGGATGCCGAGCAACGCCATGCTGACGGCTGCCTGATAGCCCGTCTTAAGCCCGTTCATACGAGCACGCACTTCGAACACGCGGGCAATCGGATTGGCCTCACCAATCGGCAATTCCAGCCCAACCAAACCGAAGTGATTGCCGAGCTTGTATTCGTTACCGGGCGTGCGCAAATTTACCGGCACGAAGGCACGCAGCAGCGCGCCGTCCACGTTGTCGCCCTTGCTCACCAAGTAGCTGCGAATCGCGCCCGCGACACAGGCCAGCAACACGTCGTTGACCGAACAGCCAAGCACGTAGCCGACGTCTTTCACGCGCGTCAAATCGAGCGGCTCGCTCCATGCGACGCACTTGACCGTGCCGGTCTTGCCCTTGAGCCGCGTGACGCTGTCACTTGGCATGGTCGCCAGATACGCCAGCTCCTGCGCGAAGCCTGCCGCGACTTTCGCGCCATCCATCGCCAGCGACGGATCGTCCACCCAGCGGCTGTATTTCGCGACCATGCGATTGCCGATGCGCGCGCCGTCATCCATTGCCGACTCGATGGGCGCCTTCAACGGCCCGAGTTGATCGAACACACTTTGCGCGACGCCCGCAACCGGAGCCAGCGCCTGCATGGCGGGCGCGAGCTTGGCTTGCAGCGTTTCGCCGAACGGGCCCAGCGCACTAAAAATATTGAAGCTCTCACGCGTTTTCGCAAATTTCTTGACTTTAGACTTCGCGAGCATCGGTGATTCACGCGGCGTGTCCGGCGCGTTCGGATCTTCGTCAGTCAAGTTGAGCAACACGCCGATCAACGCGATGCCGTCAGCAATGCAATGATGCACGCGCGTGATCAGCGCCGAGCCGCCCTGATAGTTCTCGACCAAGTGCATCTGCCACAGCGGTTTGCCCTTGTCGAGCCGTTCGCTAGCAAGGTCGCCCACCATCGATTGCAATTCACGCTCGCCGCCCGCACCAGGCAGCCGCACGCGGTGCAGGTGGGCGTCGATATCAAAGTCTTCGTCGTCAATCCAGTGCGCCATCATGCCGTCGTCAACCACGTATTGACGAAAACGCGGATACACCAGCAAGCGGCCCGCGATCAATGACTTGAAGCGCTCGACGTCAAGCGGCGTATCGAAAATCATCACCCCGACGATCATCATCAGGTTGGTGGTCGAATCCATCCGCAGCCATGCGGTGTCGACGCTACTCATTTTTTGTTTGGCCACGCAAATCCTCCTTCGCGATAACCTGTGGGTTGCAGGTTCGCATTTGAGTCACAATAATAGCGGCGAAGATTCACAAACTAAGGAGGCACTCATCATGGCAATCAAAGACGATTTCGAAAAAGCTCAGGCCAACGTTAAAACGTTGACCACCAAGCCCGATAACGCCACGCTGTTAGAGCTGTACGCGCTCTACAAACAAGGCACCGAGGGCGATGCAGCAGGCCGCCGTCCGGGCATCATGGACCCGGTCGGTCGCGCTAAGTTTGACGCGTGGGGCGCAAAAAAAGGCGCGAGCAATGATGACGCGATGAAGGCGTATGTTGCTTATGTGAAGAAGTTGTTGGGCTAGTCACCTCTGTGGGAGCGGTTCCACCGCGATGGGTGCCTGCGCATGGCGTCAATCGCGGTGGTACCGCACCCACAGAGGTGACTAGCCCAACAAAATCATCACAAAAGCAAAAAACGCCATAATCG
>JANNYE010000045.1:0-33852 GCA_031409935.1 Burkholderiales bacterium
ACGGGCTACTCTTTCGCTTCCAGTTGCTCTCCACCCCGCTTCACAGCGACGCAGTTACTTTCAGCTACATCGGGGTAACCTCCCAATGGCGCGGACTTCCACCACGCAAACAAAGCGTCCTTGCGGACGCACGATCCCCGGCTTCGCCGAGGATGACGACGGATTGGAGCCGAGAGCGGACAAAACCGCCTACGGAATCCGCAAAATCCGCTTCACTTCAACTGCCGTCGCCAACGCCTCTTTCAGCGTCGCCGCCACACAAGTCACATGCCCCATTTTGCGGGCTTTTCTGGCTTCGGCTTTGCCGTACAAGTGGACGTGCGCGCCGGGCAGCGCGAGCACTTCGTTCCATGCGGGTTGCATCGGAGTCAAGCCATCAAACCACACATCCCCCAACACATTCACCATCACTGCCGGTTGCACTAACGATGGGTCGCCAAGTGGTGCGCCGACGAGCACGCGCACCTGCTGCTCGAACTGCGATGTCTGGCAGGCTTCTATTGTGTAGTGGCCGCTGTTGTGCGGTCTTGGGGCGATTTCGTTGAGCAGCAATCCATCGGCGGTGACGAAAATTTCTACGCACAACACGCCGACGTAATCGAGCGCTTTCACTAGCTGTCGCGCCAATGTTTGCGCTTGGTCTAGCACTGTTGCATCGAGCCGCGCAGGCACAATCGTAAGGTCAAGAATTCCGCTGACGTGCTGGTTCTCCTGCACCGGCCACACGCGCACTTCGCCGGTTGCCGAGCGTGCGACGAGCACCGAAATTTCGCGTTCGAATGGAATCATCGCCTCTAACACGCACGGTGCCTGCTTCATGCTCATCCATGCGAGCAGCGCTTGCGTGGTGGAGGTGACGCGTTGCTGACCCTTGCCGTCGTAACCCAGCGTTGCCGTTTTCAATATGCCGGGGAACAAATGTGCGGGCGCATCGCGTAAATCTTCGGCGCGTTCGATAACGGCGAACTTGCCGACGGGCAATCCGTGTTCAACGAAAAAACGCTTCTCTTTGCGCCGATCCTGCGCGATACGCACCGCTGCTGCACCGGGTCGCGTGGGAACCATCGCGGCCAACGCTTCAAGCGATGCAGCGGGCACGTTTTCAAATTCGGTAGTGACGGCAGCAACGCGTTTGCCGAAGGCCGCAATCGCGTCCATGTCGTCATACGCTGCGACGATCACCTCATCAGCGGCTTGCGCTGCGGGGCCGGTCGCGTCGGGGTCGAGCACGAGGACTTTGTAGCCCATGGCCTGCGCGGCATGAACGAACATGCGGCCCAATTGACCACCTCCGAGGCAGCCAAGCCAGCTTCCCGGCTCCAACATGCTTATTTGTCGGCCAGTACGGGCGGCACCAGCATGCTGCGCGCGCTGGCGGTTTGCTCGTCGCGGAAGGAGAGCAGCTGTTGCGCCAGCGCTTTGTTCGAGATGGCGAGCATGGCGACCGCAAACAGCGCCGCGTTGGCCGCGCCTGCTTCACCGATGGCAAAGGTCGCGACCGGTACGCCCTTGGGCATTTGTACGATGGACAACAGCGAGTCTTCGCCGCGCAAATATTTTGACGGCACGGGCACGCCGAGCACAGGCACCGTGGTTTTGGCGGCGAGCATGCCGGGCAGATGCGCCGCGCCGCCTGCGCCTGCGATGATGATGTGGATACCCCGCTCGATGGCGGAATCGGCATAGCTGAACATGTCGTCCGGCGTGCGGTGGGCGGACACGACCTTTGCCTCAAAGGTGACGCCGAAGCGCTCCAGCATGTCGGTGGCGTGCTTCATCACGTCCCAGTCGGAGGATGACCCCATGACGACCCCGACCACTGCGCCTGCGCTGATTGCCCCGTTTTGCATAGTGGGAATTCTAGCGAATGCGTGCCTCCCCCTTGATGTGGTGTGCTCTACGCACCACACGTCGATGGTGCGCAGAGCTCACCCTATGTACCCGGAGCGCGTCTTCGCGGAAAATAGCGGTATGACTTGTTTTCGTGCATCCCTCGTTGCCTCGCTGCTGCTGGCGTCGCTTTCCGTTCACGCCACCGACGACGCGGTCAAGGACGCGGCCGAAGGCTTTCGCTTTGGCGACCTGCGACGGGTCAACGCTGCCGTCGCACAAGCGCGTGGCAACGTGCTGGAGGGTTACGTCGACTATTGGTCGCTGCGTTTACAACTTGATAACGCAAGCGTCGGTGCGGATGTTGATCGTTTTTTGCAAAAGCACGCGGGTGCATTTGTTGCTGATCGGATGCGCTTGGATTGGCTGAAACAGCTTGGCAAAACGGGCAATTGGGACGCTTTCGCCAAAATCTCCAACGGCTTCGAAACGGACGACAGCGAGATCAGTTGCTATCGCACTTCGCTTGCTGCTAAGACTGCTACCAAGGAGCCTTTAGCGGTGCCGCGTGGCGTGTGGGAAGAGCGGCTCACCGAGTCGTGCGCGGACGCGTTTTCCGCGTTGGCCCGACACGGTCAGGTGACCGCTGACGACGCGCTGTGGCGCTTTCGTACGACGGCCGACGGTGGCACTTTTTTGGCAGGCGCGCGTGCCGCTGAAGGTCTGTCCGCCGACAATCGACCGAGCACCGAGTCGTTGCAACGTGCGCATTCGTCACCTGAGTCGTATTTGAATGCGGGCCTTGCATGGTCATCGCGCCCGCATCGGCAAGCGGGGCTGTATGCGTTGACCAAGCTCGCTCGCGCCGACGTAGCCAAGGCGCGCTCCATTTGGACCGGCATTCGCAGCAAGTTCACCGAGGAAGAGCAGCGTTATGCGGCGGGGCAATTGGCGTATGCGAGCGCACGTCGGCTTGACACGGCGGACGCGATGACGTGGTTCAAGCGCGCTGGTGACGAGCAAACGATGACGCGCCTCGGCGACTGGCAGGCCGCGTGGATCGCCCGCGCTGCGCTGCGTGCAGGCGCGTGGAGCGAGGTGCTGCGCGCGATCAATGCGATGAGCCCGGTGGCTTCCGCTGCACAAACGGGCGTGGCCGATCCGGCGTGGAAATACTGGAAGGCGCGCGCGCTCGCCGAGCTGTCCGACAAGGCGGGCGCGCAGGCGATCTACACCGAACTGGCGAAGGAGTTCAGCTTTTATGGCCTGCTCGCCGCTGAAGAAATCAGCGCGCCGTTGCCAGCGCCGACGACGCTGAAAGCGGGCGCGGTGAAGCCGACGCAAGAGGAGTTGAAGCGTTTCGATCAATCAGCGGCGGCCAAGCGCGTGCTCAAACTCTCGGAGTTGGGTTTGCGTGCTGACGCTGCACGCGAGTGGTACAGCGTGGTCAAGGATTTCAACGACGCGGACTCGTTGATCGCCGCTGAATGGATGCGCCGCAAAGGCATCTGGGATCGCTCGATCAACACGTCTGAGCGCACAAAAACGCAACATGATTTTGGGCTGCGTTACCAGATGCCGTACGCCGCAGAAATCAGGAAGGCCGCGACACAGGCGGCGCTCGATCATTCGCTGGTGTTCGGTTTGATTCGGCAGGAATCGCGCTTTTGGGCGGAGGCCGTTTCAAGTGCGGGCGCGCTCGGTTTGATGCAGGTGATGCCCGCCACTGGCAAGTGGATCGCGACGCAAATGAAGGCTTCTGAATATCGTCCGAGTCAGCTCGTCAATGTTGATGTGAACACCGGCTTCGGTGCGTTTTATTTACGCACCGTGCTCGACCAGATGGGTGGCTCGGAGCCGATGGCCGCTGCGTCGTACAACGCGGGGCCGGGCCGGGCTCGTGCATGGCGGGCTGACGGCCCGCTGGAGGGCGCGATTTACGCAGAGTCCATTCCGTTCAACGAAACCCGTGATTACGTGCGCAAAGTGCTGGCGAACGCGGTTTGGTATGCGCAGCTATCTGGCAACGGCAACACGTCGATCAAGTCGCGACTTGGGATAATTCCACCGAAATAAATACGTAGCAAGAAAATGAACATTCTCATCCTAGGCGGCAGCGGTTTTGTGGGTCGCGCCATTTGCAGCAAACTGGTCATGGCCGGTCACTCGATCACTGTACCCACGCGCAAACGCGACAACGCGCGGGCGCTATTTCCGCTGCCCAGCGTCACCGTTATTGAAGCTAATGTTTACGATGCAAACGCACTCGCACATTTGGCACACGGCAAGGACGCGGTGATCAATCTCGTAGGCATTTTGAACGGCAACTTCGAGCGTGCGCACGTCACGCTCACCGAGAACGCCATTGCCGCATGCCAGACGGCGGGCGTGTCGCGCTACATTCACATGAGCGCACTCGGCGCGGCTGAAGACGGCCCGAGCGCGTATCAAAAATCGAAGGCCAGAGCAGACGCTATCGTGCGCGGCAGCGGCCTCAAGTTCACGATCTTCGCGCCGTCGGTGATCTTCGGGCGCGGCGATTCTTTCCTCACCAAATTCGCCAGTATGGTCGGCTTTCTGCCACCACTCATGCCGATGATGTTGCCCGGTGCCAGCGCAAAATTTCAGCCGGTTTGGGTTGACGATGTGGCGCGCGCGTTCGTGCAGTCGCTCGCAGAAAAATCAACCTTCGCACAGCGATACGAATTGGTCGGGCCGAAGGTCTACACGTTGAAGGAACTCGTCGCCTACGTGATGCTGCTTGCTCACAACAAGCACGCGATCATCGGACTGCCGGGGTTTGCGACGTCCCTACTCGCGTCCGTTTTGCAATACGTGCCCACGCAGCCGTTGACGCCGGATAACGTGAAATCAATGTCGGTGGACAACGTGTCCGCCACGCCATTCCCGACGTTTGCGGGCAATGCCACGGCGCTTGAGGACGTGGCTCCCAGCTATCTCGGACGCGCTGCGATCATCGACGAATTTGCCCCAGCGCGCGAAAAAGCTGGGCACTGACTTTATCCATTTTTCGCACTTACAACTTTTCGCTGAAATGCCCGTTCTTATTGGGCTAAACGCTATTTAGCCAGAAAGTCGTATTTTGCCTAAAAACATCGGTGTACCCAATAAAATTGACGGTTATCGCACAAAGCTGTTGGGTTTCCGCGCTGTCAACGGCGCATTTTTTTAAGGTCTGCGCGGGTCGTTAATTGCCACGACGGCCAGTTGTTTGGCCCGAACATCGCGATCATGATCAGGTAATCGGCAGATGGCAGTGGCTTGGCGAGCTTGTAGAGCTGATTTGCGGGCACCCCTGCGTCGCGTAGCGCACCGGGATCGGCGGCGTCTAAGGCCGTCCAGGCCACGTCGCCCACAAAGACTTTGTCAAAGCACACGTCAAACTGCTGGCCACCTAATCCCAGCCAGTAGTGTGATGAAAATTTGAAACACTTGAACTGATCAAAGCCCTGCGTGACCGTGCGCACATTGCCGCGCCAACCGCTATCGATGGCTGCCGCGCCGGGTACGGTTAAAAACTGCCCCACTCGTGACGGCGAGGGCGTGGCCATGCCCGGAATGCCGCACACCGTTGCCGCCAGCCATTTCAGATTGGCATTGAAGGTGGCGCAGGCGCAGCTGTCGGCCGCCCCGGTCAACAGGCCCGGTGCCACGGCTATGTTGGCAGCGTTCTGCGCCCATGTGAAGTGGGCGCGACCATAGTTGTAAAACGCGTGCATCAGCTTGGTCAAGCCCGCAACGGGCGCGTCACCGATCGGCAGCGCACTGCCAGGAATCGGCGGCGACAGATTGGCGGCGTCAGCAATTGCCCAGCCGGGCATACCGGCATTGATACCGTTGTTATTTAACGCCACTTGCAGCGTTGCGGGGATTGCCATGATTGCCTCTCTTTCGGTGGTGAGCGTGAATGCGAGAAGTGCTGCACGCATTCATGCAATCTCGGATTGTGCGCCTGGGCATAGTGGCGCGTCCTTAAGCGTTCTTAATCGTTCTTAGTCGTTACGTGCAATCCTATTCGCGCCATCGCCCTCTTCTTCTCCGGCAACGCAAGGTAGCACCCAAGTTCGGCTACGCTGCACCGCACCGCATGCCAGCACAAACGCTTCGCCTCCGGTTTCCCGCCCACTCAGTGATGACAATGTGTGATCAGCAAGCCGCGATGGGGCGGTGGTCGTCAGTGCCCCAAAGTTTGCGCGGCCCCTACGTCAAATCCGAGGCGTGTCCGGCTTGTCAGGCTCGTCCGACGTAAGTAATCCGGGTAAATGCTCATCGCCGTAGCATGCCTCAATGTTTGGCGAAATTGTTTTTTTACGTAAGCGTGTTTAGCGCCCGCTTTTGCGATTCAACATCCTCACCTCGCCGTTTGGCTAGGTCAGCAAACTGGTCATCGCCCAACTTGCCCACCGTAAAGTATTGCGCGGCAGGATGCGCAAAGTAAAAACCGCTCACGCTAGCCGGCGGCGTCATCGCGTAGGACTCGGTGAGCCCCATGCCGATGGCCTCGGCGTTGAGTACGCGAAAGATGTCGATTTTTTCGCGGTGATCGGGGCAGGCCGGATAACCCGGTGCGGGGCGGATACCGCGATATTTTTCTTTCACCAGCGCTTCGTTATCAAGCTTTTCGTCATGCGCGTAACCCCAAAAATCTTTGCGCACGCGTTCGTGCAGGTGTTCGGCGAACGCTTCCGCGAGACGATCCGCGAGTGCCTTGAACATGATCGAGTTGTAGTCGTCGCCTGCGTCCTCAAACGCCTTCACGCGCTCGTCGCCGTTCAAGCCGGTCGTGACTGCGAACAGGCCAAGGTAATCCGCATGACCACTGTCGCGCGGCGCGATGAAATCAGCAAGTGCGAAGTTCGGGCGGCCCGCTTCTTTCACTACTTGCTGCCGCAGCGTGTGAAAACGCATGGCGACATCGGTGTGCGCGCCATCGGCGAACACGATGATGTCGTCGCCGTCACTCGCTGCGGGCAGCAAGCCGTAGGTGCCGTTCGCGGTGAGCCATTTCTCCTGCACTATACGACGCAGCATCGCCTGCGCGTCGCGGAACACGCGTTGCGCTTCGTCGCCAACGATCTCGTCATTGAGAATCTTCGGGTAATTGCCTGCTAAATCCCACACGATGAAGAACGGTGTCCAGTCGATGTACGGCACCAAGGCTGCCAGCGGATAGTCGCGCAACTGCTGCACGCCGGTGTGCTTGGGCGTCGGTGGCGTGTAGTGCAAATGATCGCCTGCGAAGGGGAAGAAACGGTTGGCGCGGGCCACTTCCAGCTCCAGCAGCGGCACCGTTTTTCGGTTGGCGTGACGCTCGCGAATCACGGCGTAATCGGCGGCGGTATCAGCCACAAATTGCGGCTTCATTTCGTCGCTCAACAGCGCAGTTGCCACACCCACAGCGCGCGACGCATCAACCACATGTACAACGGGATTTTTGTAATTCGGTGCAATCTTCACCGCCGTGTGCATGCGCGATGTCGTCGCGCCGCCGATCAACAAAGGCACATGAAAATCGAGTCGATCCATCTCTTTGGCGACGTACGCCATTTCTTCAAGCGACGGTGTAATGAGTCCCGAGAGGCCGATGATATTGGCGTTTGAGTCCTTCGCAGCGGCGAGGATTTTGTCGCACGCGACCATCACGCCGAGGTCGATGACCTCGTAGTTATTGCACTGAAGCACCACGGCCACGATGTTCTTGCCGATGTCGTGAACGTCGCCTTTCACCGTCGCTAAAACAATCTTGCCTTTGGTCTTGGCCTTGGTGCCGAGCAGACGTTTCTCTTCTTCAATGAATGGCACCAGATGCGCCACCGCCTGCTTCATCACGCGCGCCGATTTCACCACCTGCGGCAGGAACATCTTGCCTTGCCCGAACAGATCGCCGACCACATCCATGCCCGCCATCAACGGGCCTTCGATCACTTCCAGTGGTCGCGAAAAACCTTGCCTCGATTCCTCGGCGTCTTCAACGATGAACGTGTTGATGCCCTTCACCAGCGCATGCTTCAGCCGCTCGTTGACCGGCAGTTCACGCCATGACAAATCTTCAACGCGGACCTTGCCGCCACCTTTGACTTTTTCAGCGAGCAACAGCATGCGCTCGGTCGCGTCTTGCCGACGATTGAGCACCACATCTTCGCAATGCTCACGCAGCTCCGGTTCCAGCTCGTCGTAAATGCCGACTTGCCCGGCGTTGACGATGCCCATCGTGAGCCCAGCCTTAATCGCGTGGTACAGAAACACCGTGTGCAGCGCCTCCCTCACATGGTCGTTACCGCGAAACGAAAACGACATGTTGGAGATGCCGCCCGAGGTCTTCGCACCCGGCAAATTCTGCTTGATCCAGCGCACCGCTTCGATGAAATCTACGCCGTAATTGTTGTGCTCTTCAAGCCCGGTTGCGAGCGCGAAAACGTTGGGGTCGAAGATGATGTCTTCTGGCGGAAAACCCACCGTGTTCACGAGCAGCTTGTACGCACGCTCGCAGATTTCAATCTTCCGTTGATAGGTGTCGGCCTGACCCTTTTCGTCGAACGCCATCACCACCGCAGCCGCACCGTGACGACGCAGCAATCGCGCCTGCTTGATGAAATTTTCTTCGCCTTCCTTCATCGAAATCGAGTTGACGACGCTCTTGCCCTGCACGCATTTCAGGCCTGCTTCGATCACGTCCCATTTCGACGAATCGATCATCACCGGCACCCGCGAGATGTCCGGCTCGGTAGCGATAATGTTCAAAAACTTCATCATCGCGGCTTTGCTGTCAAGCATCGCCTCGTCCATGTTGACGTCGATGATTTGCGCGCCGCTGGCGACCTGTTGCCGCGCAACTTCGACCGCACCAGCGTAGTCGTCGTTCAAGATCAGTTTGGCGAAGGCGCGGGAGCCGGTGACGTTGGTGCGTTCACCGACGTTGACAAACAGGGATTCAGGGCCGATTTCGAGCGGCTCAAGGCCGGAGAGGTGCATGGTGTGTGACATGGTGCCATTTTGGCCTATCGGCGCTCACCGATATTTTCACGACACGCTGTGTCGCAGTGGCTGTATCAGCTTTTGTCTGAATACCTTATTTAATAAGGGCAGACCGGTCATTTATTGGCAATATCGACAAAGGGAGTTTTATGCGTTTATGCCCCTAGTAAATAAGGCATTCAGCCTGGAGCTGTATCGAATGCTGAGCGTGGATTTCCGACCGGTACGCCCCCATTTGCCAACGCCGTAAAAATGTAATATACTGCATTCGCAGGAGAGTGATGCGCAATATACTGCACGTCGCATCCACCGAAGGCGCAAACTCCCATAAACGCTCAGGTCACCACCACTGCACACTTTTTTGAAGCCGACTGGAGAGCCGCCCTCGTCATTGTTCATGGTGATAGGGGCGCACCGAAGGAGCAAATGCGTAGCCGCACTGGCTGCACGTGAATCTCTCAGGTATCGAGGACAGGGGGAGCGGCGAGGTTTGGATGCTGCGCAGTGGCTACTTTTTTTGAGTAGCAGCCTGCGCAGATTCCTTGCCCGTTCATCCTTCAAAGGCACACTCATGCATGTACTTATCCTTGGTAGCGGGCTGCTCGGTGTCAGCTCGGCGTATTACCTGTCTCAGCTGGGTCACGAAGTCACGGTGGTGGATCGTCAGGCCCATCCGGCCGCTGAAACCAGCTTTGCTAACGGTGGCCAAATTTCGGTGAGTCACGCCGAGCCGTGGGCGAATCCAAGTGCGCCGCTCAAGGTGCTGCAATGGCTGGGCAAGGAAGATGCGCCGCTGTTGTTTCGCATTCGGGCGGACATGCGACAGTGGCTGTGGGGCTTGCAGTTCTTGCGCGAATGCACGCCCGCGCGCACCCGCCACAACATCGAGCAGATCGTGCGTTTGGGCACCTACAGCCGCGACATATTGCAGGAATTGCGCCGCAGCACTGGCTTGCAATACGACCAGCGCACGCAAGGCATTTTGCATTTCTACACCTCACAAAAAGAGTTTGACGCGTCGCATGCGCCCGCTGAGCAGATGCGAGAACTGGGCTGTGAGAGGCAAGTCATCAGTGCAGATGAAGCGGTGAAGCTCGAGCCTGCGCTACGTCATATGCGCCCGCAACTGGCAGGTGCGACTTACACCGCAGAGGATGAGTCGGGTGACGCCAATCGCTTCGCACGCGAGCTGGTCAAGCTTTGTGAGGCGGCGGGCGTGAAATTTTTGATGAGCCATACCGTCACCGCGCTGCGCGAAGCGGCCGGTCAAATCGATCACGTCGAGGCGACCGATAGTGAAGGCCGTTTTCAGCGCCTGCGTGCGGACTCGTACGTACTCGCGATGGGATCGTTGAGCCCGATCTACGCGGCACCGTTGGGCATTCGGTTGCCCATCTATCCGGCAAAGGGGTACTCCGTCACCATGCCCGTGAAAGACCGAAGCATGGCGCATCAGGTGAGCCTCACCGATGATGAGTACAAGCTGGTGTTCTCACGGCTGACCGCACCCGATAGCGATCGCCTGCGCATCGCGGGCACGGCGGAATTTAATGGCTATGACCGTGACTTGAACCGCGTGCGCTGCGAGGCCATCGTGCGTCGTGTCGAGCAGCTTTTCCCCGGTGCGGGAGATGCAACACAAGCCAGCTTCTGGACCGGCTTGCGACCCGCCACGCCGAGCAACGTACCGATCATTGGCAGAAGCAAGCTGGCCAATCTCTACTTCAACACCGGTCACGGCACGCTGGGCTGGACGCATGCCTGCGGCTCGGGCAAGAGCATCGCCCGCATCGTCAGTGGCCTAGCCCCCGAGGTCGATTTCGCGTTCTGCGGCGCGACTGATCAACCGCCCAAATTTACAACGCCCGCTGCCCGGTCAGCAGTGAGGCGACTCACCCCGACCGATTCACTCGTACAACAACCAAATATCAAACCCTAAGGAGCCCCTATGAAACCCTGGATCAAGACCTTGCTTACCGCAAGTGCTGCCATCGGCATCGTCGCGCTGTCGCCGTTGGCCAGCGCCCAGAACTTTCCCAGCAAACCGCTGACCATGATCGTTGCCTTCCCGGCGGGTGGTGGGTCGGACGTAATCGGCCGCATGGTGGCGCGAAGCATGCAGGAGCCGCTGGGTCAGACCATCATCGTTGAAAACATAGTGGGCGTGGGCGGCTCCCTCGGCGTACTGAAAGCAGCTAACGCCACGCCCGACGGCCACACCATTCTCGCGGGCTCGCCGCTCGAGCTGATCTACACCCCGCTCGGTGTGGCGGCCGCCAAAAACAAGCCGGAAGACATGCGCATGGCAGCGCTCGTGGGACACACGCCGATTGCGATTGCGGTCAGAAAAGACTTGCCTGTGAACACGCTTGAAGAGTTTGTAGCGCTCGCCAAAAAGTCAGACAAGCCCTTGAGCTTCGGCTCCACCGGCGTCGGTTCGCTCTACCATCTGATGGCTGAAAAGGCGCTGCAAATTGCCGGCGCAAAAGGCCTGCATGCGCCCTACAACGGCTTGGCTCCGTACCTCAAAGATCTGATGGGTGGACAGATTGACTTTGCCATCGTGCCGCTGGTCGGGCCGGTGGTCGGGGCTGCGGACGGCGGCCAGATCAAGCTGCTTGCGGTGGCTGCAACGCAGTCGATTGCGCGCCTGCCCAAGCTGCCACCGGCAAAGAATACCAGGGGCTTCGAGGACTATGTGTTCAGCATCTGGATTGGCATCCAGGCCAGCCCAAAAACGCCAGAGGCTCAGATGGCGGCGATCCACAAAGCCGTCTACGCGGGCCTGACCAACGCCGAAACGCGCAAGAGCATTGAGGCCTCGGGCACGGTGATCGCTGAGCCCATGAGCCTCACGCAACTGGACAGCTTCTACAAAAAAGAAGCCACCACCGGCGCGGCGATCGCCAAATCGATCAACCTGCAGGCGCAGTGAGCCACGCGTTGCGGTCACGTTTTTAAAATCATCTCAGCTCGATTGATGGTTACTGGCGCGACAAGAAGCTGGCACGGGCGGCTAGCCGAATGCCTTCTCGGGAATGGTAGCGTAGGAATCGTCAATCAACTTCTGGCTGTATTCCCCAATGGACGGGGAATGGCGTTGAAAAAACCAATAAGTCGATAATCAGTTTTTTCTGGCATTAGCCCCAATGAAATAAGGCTTCTACTAAAAAGCTGTATGTCACTGGGCGCAGGTTCGGACCTTGAATTCAACACGTCGATCAATCGCATCGGTGGCGTCGTTCGCCCCGGTGCCGACAATGGTTTCTTGAAAGCCGCGCCCCGACGGCTTGAACCGCGCGCGGGCGTCGCGGCTGGTTTGTGCGATCAGGGCAACGATGCTCTCGGCGCGCTGCTGTGACAGCCGATCATTGAGCTCAGCCGAGCCTGACTTGCCCGCGTGCCCGGTGACGTCGACGCAGCGATCCTTGCTGCTTGCGACTTGCCCCACCGATTTAAGCCAAAGCCGATACTGGGTGGCGAGATCCGCGCTGTCAACAAACGCCGTGCCGCCGACCTTAAACAACAATTTCACCGACAGCGAACCCGCGTCAACGCCTGCGCCGACCAAATCTGAAAACGCTTGCTCGGCCTCGGCGCGGCGGCCCTGCTTCCAGTAAGTCTGGTAGAGCCCGGTCAAAGCGCCGGGATGGTTGGCCGCTAACGCTTTCACTTTGATAAAGCCCTGCTCGGCATCCGGAAAACGACCCGCCTCGTACGCCGCGATGGCGTCTGACAACTCGGACTGAATTTGCAGCGCGCCGCCCAACGCTTGCGCCTGTCCGCCCATCACGCCGATGCGCTGACGATGCCGCTCGTCGGTGAAATACATCGGCGCGTCCTTGAAAAACTGCGTGGGCTCAGAGTTAAATTGCGCTGCGTCGAGATAAGTGCTGATGCGCGTCAAAACCTTGCCGGTGGAGGACTCCACCATCGCCACCTGAAGCCGAACCCACGTGCCCGCTTGAAGATTTTCCGACGGATTTGGCGTGGCGTGATTGGCCAGCACCACCCACTGCGCATTATTCGCGCTGGTGGTATCGAGGGGCACAAACTTCAGGGGTGCAAATGTGGCGGACAACGCCGTGGCAAGCCGCTGTTGCAGCGCACGCCCAGAGGCGGACACCTCTGCCGATTGGGTGCTGAAAAATTCCTCTACGGGCACCGTTGATTGTGTCGGGCGCGCGGTTCTTGCCAGTTGCTGCGCCAGACTCTGCGCCAGAAAATCCACCGCAGCGGTAGGGTCGCGGTGGTACACCGTCGCCACCGGCGGAATGGGCGGCGGCGGCGGCGGTTCGGGCTTGACCGGGGGTTGCTGGCACGCGGTCAGCGCGAGGGACAGCAGGGGCGTCAACAGCGCCAAAAAAGTGGTTTGCAGCGTCAAGCGTTGGAGCACGGTTTTTCCCCTTAAAAGGTGAGTCACCGGCATCCGGGCAGTTGCTTTTGCTCGGCCTCGGTGAGGACAGCGTTGCCAAGTGAGAGTTTAGCGAAGAGTCGCTCGCAGATGGCGGAGGTTTGCCCGCTTTCGGCAGCCGGTGGCCGCGGCGGCGTGGCTGCAGGCGGCGCGATTTTTTGCGCGGTGCTGCCCGACGATTTCGCTGCGCTGCGCTTTTCGGGAGTTTTTGCGGCCGGCGCGGGTGTTTCGGCGACGCTCGGGCCGGGTGCGGTAGCGGGCGGAGTCGATGGTGGCGGTTTTGTGCTTTCAACGGGGGCAACTACGGCGGTGTCGGACACTTTTGCCGGTGCAGGCTGCGCGGGAGCGAACGGTGGCTGCGTTGCCTGCGATGGAGCGGGAGTTAACGCGCTGCCGCTGTTGCTGTCAGTGGCGGTGCTTGTGGCGGTGCTTGTGGCGGTGCTTGTTGCGGTGCGTTTCGCGGCAAAAAAGGCCAGGCCGCCCAGTGTCAGCAGGAACAGCAGCCCCGGCACCCACCAGCGCCACTTCGTGCGGTTCTCGACGTTGATGGGGGGCTTGACGGGTGCCAATGTTCGCGGCACTGGCACCGCCTCGACCGGTGCTTTAAGGACGGTTGACGCGGTCTCGATGCTCCCCCAGCCCAGCGCATCGCGAAGCGCGGCCACAGTCTGTAGTCGTTCGTGGGGTTTGACTGCGAGCGCAGCGCTCACCGCAGCAATAAACGAGGCGGAGTAGCGACTGGCTGCGTCGTTTTCAAAAGCCAATAGCGAGCCGCCGAGCATTCTCGAAACAGGCTGTGGCGGCGGGCTGCCAATGGCAAGGTAGTGCAGCAGCGCACCCAGACCGTACACGTCTGTCCACGGGCCTTGCTCCATGGCACCGTCGTCAGCATATTGCTCTAGCGGCGCGTAGCCCGGCTTGAGCACCGTGGTGAGCGATTGCTCGTCGCCTGCGACCACCGTTCGTGCCGAGCCGAAATCGAGCAACACCGGGCTGCCGGTAGGCAATAGCAAAATGTTGTCGGGCGACACATCTCGGTGCAGCACGTTTTTCGAGTGCAGCTCTTCCAAAGCAGCAAATACGGGTGCAATGATTTGCTGGATTGACGCTTCTTCAAACAAATGTGCCGATTGCGCATCGTGCCGCAAATCACGCAGTGAACGGCCAGGGTAGTAACGCATGGCCATGTAGGCGGTGGCATTTTGCTCCCACACCCGATAGACCTCAAGCATCGCGGGGTGCGAGAAACGTGCCTGCAAACGCGCCTCACGCAAGAAGCTTTGCAAGCCCGATAAATATGTGTCCTGACGGATAGTCGAACGCACCAGCACGCTGTTGCCGTCGCTTGATCGGCCCGCGACCGTGATCGGCAAATACTCCTTGATCGCAACCGTGCGCTCAAGGGTTGTGTCGTGCGCCATGTAGACAATGCCAAAGCCGCCCACGCCAATGACTTTGGTGATGACGAATTCGCCCAGCGCAGCCCCCATAGGCAACGCGTCGGGATACTCTGGTGATGCGGATTCGTCTGCGGTCATCGAACGAGCTTTACTTCACCCCGTCGATTCGCGCCAAATGCCAGCGCAACACGTGCAGCAGGTTGGCCGCCGACGCAATGCCCCGCCCTGCGATGTCAAACGCGGTGCCGTGATCGACGCTGGTGCGCAGAAACGGCAAGCCGATGGTGACGTTGACCGCGCTGTCGAGGCCGAGCAGTTTGACCGGAATCAGGCCCTGATCGTGATACATGGCGAGCACCACGTCGAACTCGCCGGTGCGGGCGCGCATGAAGACGGTGTCGGGCGGCAACGGGTCGGTGACGTTGAAGCCGTGTTGGCGCGCCTTATTGATGGCAGGCACCAATACGCGCTCTTCATCGCTGCCTAGCATGCCGCCTTCGCCTGCGTGGGGGTTGATGCCGGCGATGGCGATCTTTGGATTGCTAAGGCCTAACCACTTTCCAGCTTCGTGCGTGAGCTGAATTTTCTCGAAAATCAGCTCGGGCGTGAGCGCAGCCAAAGCCTGCGAAAGCGGCGAGTGAATGGTGGCGAGCACCACCTGCAAATGTTCACTGGCGAACATCATGGCGAAGCGCGTGGTGCCTTCGAGGCCCGACAAACGGGCGAGGATTTCGGTGTGGCCCGGCTCGCTGATGCCGGCGGCGCGTAGCGCGAGCTTGTTGATGGGCGCGGTCGCCATGCCGCAGGTGTGGCCTTGCAGGCTCAGTTGCGCGGCCTCCACGATCGCGTCGTACGCGGCGCGGCCTGCTGCTGCTGATACCTTGCCAAGCGTTGGCAGTGCGCTGAGTGATGACGCCGGATGCAGTCTGATGTCGTACTCGTGTAGCTCGGGCAGGTCTTCACGCAGATTGACCAGCTCGACGTGAAACTCGGGCGCGTAGCGTGAGAGCGCAGCTTGCAACACCAACGCGTCGCCAATCACTATGACCTGATCGCGCAATATCGCGTCATGCGCGAGGGCCTTAACGACGATCTCGGGGCCGATACCTGCGGGGTCGCCTAGGGTGAGTGCGAGGGGGGCCACGATGTTCAAGCGAGTCCGGACGCAAAAGGCGCACGGAGACTCGTCTGTAGGAGCGGCGCACGCCGCGATGATCTGACTTTAACCACGCCGTTTCGCGGCTTGCGCCGCTCCTACAAAGGAGCCGCTTCGCATCAGACGACGCACTGTCATCATCGGCCTGCGCAGCGTTTAACGTAGAGCTTGGTTGCGCCTTCTAGGCCTAACCAAAGGGCGTCGGCGATGAACGCGTGGCCGATGGACACTTCATCAGGCTGAACGGCAGCGATGAAATCCGGTAAGTTGTCCAGATTTAAGTCATGGCCCGCATTGACGCCGAGCCCGAGTTCGCGGGCGCGCTGAGCGGCGGCGACAAATTGCGTGAGACATTGCGCCGCAGCGGCTGCACCACCCTGCGCAAATGCTGCGGCGTAGGGCTCGGTATAAAGCTCAATTCGATCTGCACCTGCGGCGTGTGCCGCCTCGACGCTCGCGAGGTTGGCATCGACAAACACACTGAGGCGAACGCGCTTGGCTTTCAGGCGCGCAATGAGCGGCTGCACGGCAAGCATTTCTTCTCCGGCTGCGAATCCCCGGTTGGAAGTGGCCGTGTCCACCGCGTCGGGGACGAAGGTGGCCTGCTGCGGCAGTGTGGCTTCTACAATCTCCATCAGATTGTGGTGAGGATTACCTTCGATGTTGAACTCGCGGCTAGGGTAGCGCGACACCAGCGCAGCAATGGGGCCAATGTCGTTGGGACGAATGTGCCGCGCGTCCGGGCGCGGGTGCACGGTAATGCCGCTAGCGCCCGCGTCAAGTATGGTTTTGGCCGCGTGCAGCAAATTAGGCAGCCCGTTGTCACGGCTGTTTCTGAGCAGCGCGACGCGATTGATATTGGCAGAAAAATGAGTCACAGCAGGAGGCCATTTGCAAACGGTTGAGAATACAGACGACATTGTGCAAGAAATGCGCGAGAAGGGCTTTTGCGTGGTCGCACCCACCGCGCTCTGGGCCTGCTTTGGCGTCACCGTAGCGGCGCTCTCAGCGCTCAACGCAACGTGGAGCGATTTGCCGCGCGATGGTTATCTGAAGGACGGCGGCAAATATCGAGCGCGTCGGCATAGCTCGTTTGTACAGACGCTGTCGCCACCCACTCTCGCGCAAAGCCCGCACCGAGCCCATTGGCAGCCGGTAGATTACAACGCGCTGCACGGTGGCATCGAGCGCTGGTTTGAGCCGATTGCGCCGCAGGTCTGCGCCAACATGGCGTGGCAGACGTTGCTCACGCGGCTTGGCCGCGTTTTCGCTGCCGTAGTCCCCTCCCTCCGGAGGGGAGGGTTAGGGAGAGGGGCTGCGCTTAACAACGGTGGTTCGAGTAGCCATCATCCTCACCCCAACCCTCTCCCCGAGGGAGAGGGAGCAGGACGGTGGTTCATCGAAGCCCATCAATTCCGCATCGACACCGCCGACGGAATCGGTCGACCCACACCTGAAGGTGCGCATCGCGACGGTGTGGATTTTGTGGCGGTGGTGTTGGTGGGTCGCCGCAATATCAAGGGCGGGGAGACGCGCGTGTTTGAGGCCGATGGGCCGAACGGCGTGCGCTTCACGTTAACCGAGCCGTGGTCGGTGTTGTTGCTTGATGATGCGCGGGTGATTCATGAATCCACGCCCATTCAGCCGGACGGAGAGAACAGCGCACGTGACACGCTGGTATTGACCTATCGGGCGGACGGATTTCAGGATCCGACGTAGAAAACAAACGGCCCCGAAGGGCCGTTTGTTTTAAGTGTAGCGAGCGTAAGTTACGCCGCGTTCTTGTCCATATCCCGCAACTCACGGCGCAGAATTTTTCCGACTGGCGTCTTTGGCAAATCAGCGCGGAACACCACGTATTTCGGCTTTTTGTAGCCAGCCAAATTTTTCTCGCAGTAGTCGCGAACCTGTTGCTCGGTGAGCGCGGGGTCTTTCTTGACGATAAACACTTTTACGGCCTCGCCCGACTTGTCATCCGGTACGCCGATCACCGCGCACTCCATCACGCCGGGGCAGCTGGCTACCACGTCTTCGACTTCGTTCGGATAGACGTTGAAGCCGGAGACCAGCACCATGTCTTTCTTGCGATCCACGATCTTCACGTAGCCCTGATCGTCCATCACCCCGATATCGCCCGATTTAAAGAAACCGTCGGTGGTCATCACCTTATCGGTCTCGTCTTGGCGCTGCCAGTAGCCTGCCATCACCTGCGGGCCTTTGATGCAAATTTCACCCGGCTGTCCCATCACCACATCGTTGTTGTCATCATCACGAATGACGATGATGGTCGACGGAAACGGCAGGCCAATGGTGCCTGTGTAGCTCTCGATGGTGACCGGGTTGCTGGTCGCGCCGGGAGAGGTTTCTGACAGGCCGTAAGCCTCCAGAATAGGCGTGCCGGTTTTTGCCTTCCACGCCTCAGCCACGGCCTTTTGCACGGCCATGCCACCGCCGTTGGCGATGCGCAAATCGGAGAGGTCAAGCTGGTTAAACGTAGGCGCGTTGACCATCGCGTTGAACAAAGTATTCACTGCCGGGAAGACGTTGATTTTGTACCCTGCCAAGTCTTTGATCATGCCCGGAATATCGCGCGGATTCGGTATCAACAAAATGTGCCCGCCGCAGCGCACACCGAACATGTAGCAGACGGTGAAGGCAAAGATGTGATACAGCGGCAACGCGCAAGCAATCACCAACTGCTCTGGCGCGGGGCGTTGCGGATTATTGAGCGCGGGGGCGATCCATACCTCGGTTTGCATGAGGTTGGCCACAATGTTTCGGTGCAGCAGAGTCGCGCCCTTTGACACACCGGTGGTTCCGCCGGTGTACTGCAACACGGCCACGTCCTCGATCTGCGCTTTCGATGGCGACAGCGCGAGGCCCTTGCCCTTGGCCAAGGCGTCGTTAAATTTAACTGCGGTAGGCAGGCTAAACGCGGGCACCATTTTTCGTTTGTTGCGAACCACGTAGTTCACCAAAGTGCCCTTGATTAGCCCAAGCAGGTCGCCCATCGCGGCCAACACCACGTGTTTCACCGGTGTTTTTTCGAGCACCTGTTGCAGCGTGACGGCGAAGTTTTCAAGGATGATGATGGCTTTGGAGCCCGAGTCTTTCAACTGATGCTCAAGCTCACGCGGCGTGTACAGCGGGTTGACATTGACCACGATGTAGCCAGCGCGCAAAATCGCCGCTATGGCAATCGGATATTGCAGCACGTTGGGCATCATGCAGGCTACGCGATCACCCTGCTGCAAACCCAAACTTTGCAGATACGCACCGAGCGCGCGCGACTGCGCGTCAAGCTCGGCGTAAGTGATGGTTTTGCCCATGCAGGTGAAAGCTTTGCGGTCGGCAAATTTCTGAAAGCTTTCTTCCAGCAATTGCACCAACGAGGTGTACTGATCAAACTTGATCGTTGCCGGTACGCCGGGGGGATAATTTTTAAGCCACGGGTAGTCCATGGGGGCCTCCTTGTTCTTGAATCGTTGGTGAATATTCGGCGCTGCGCGTGTGTCCAAAAATATCCTCACACGCCGCTCTGTTTCGCAGTGCATGATAACAGCGGCTCAGCAGGCACCGATGCGCTCGCGAGCCGTTTTAATTTGCGAAATTAGAGCAACAGCTTTTAGTCAAAAACGCCATTTAACATGGGCAAAAGCCGATAAATTAGTAAATATTGACTTTTCCTATTTTGTGGCGCTAAGCCCCATGCACAGGCGTGTACAGCAAAAAGCTACTTAGGCGCTGACTACACTTGGCACATGGCTTTATTTACCCTCCACAACGCTCACCTCGCATTCGGTCTCGCCCCGCTCCTCAATGAAGCGGATTTTGCAATTGAAACGCGCGAGAGAATAGGCCTCATTGGCCGCAACGGCGCGGGCAAAAGCTCGCTACTCAAAGTGATCGCTGGCACGCTGGCGCTTGACGACGGCGCGATTGCGCAACAAGGCGGCTTGCGCGTCGCCACCGTCCCGCAAGAACCTGTCTTTGATTCAAACACCACGGTATTTGATGCAGTTTCAAACGGCGTGTCCATCGCCCGCGAACTGCGTAATCGCTATGAAACGCTCGCCTCTGAAGGCGGCGACGAACACGAACTTTCAGACATTCAACACGACATTGACGCGCACGATGGCTGGGCGTGGGAATCAAAGGTTGAGGCCACGTTGTCTCAATTAAATCTCGACGCCGACACGCTCGTTGCAACGCTTTCCGGCGGTCTCAAAAAACGCGTCGCGATTGCTCAAGCGCTGGTCGGTTCGCCCGACGTGTTGCTGCTCGACGAGCCCACCAACCACCTCGATTTGGCCGCGATTTCGTGGCTCGAAGGTTTGCTCGTAAGCTTCAAGGGCAGTGCTGTCATCATCAGCCATGATCGTGCGTTCTTGGACAACGTAGTGACCCGTATCGTCGAGCTGGATCGCGGCAAACTCACCGGCTTTCCGGGCAACTACGAAGCCTACGAAACACAGAAGGCGCTGCAGCTCGAATTTGAGGCGACCGTCAACGCGAAGTTCGACAAATACCTCGCGCAAGAAGAGGTGTGGATTCGCCAAGGCGTACAGGCGCGGCGCACCCGGAACGAGGGCCGTGTGCGTCGCCTCGAATCACTGCGCGACACGCGATCAGAGCGGCGCAATGTGTTGGGCCGTGTCAAGCTCGACATCACCAGTGGCGCGCAGTCCGGCAAGATGATCGCCGAGCTGACTGACGTGTCAAAAAAGTATGGCGACAAGGTGATCGTGAAGGATTTCACCAGCACCATTTTGCGCGGCGACAAGATCGGTTTGGTCGGCCCGAACGGCATCGGAAAAACCACACTACTGAAACTCATCCTCGGTCAAATCGCGCCCGACAGCGGCAAAATCCGCACCGGCATGAACCTGCAGATCGCGTACTTCGACCAAATGCGCGATGGGCTCAACGAAGAGGCCACGCTTGGTGAATTCATCTCACCGGGCAGCGACTGGATCGAGGTGGGCACCAAGCGCACCCACGTGATGACCTATCTCACCGACTTTTTGTTCACGCCCGAGCGCGCCAAGGCGCAGGTCAAAGCGCTGTCCGGCGGGGAGCGAAATCGCCTGCTGCTCGCGCGACATTTCGCTAAAGAAGCCAACGTGCTGGTGCTCGATGAGCCCACCAACGATTTGGACATCGACACACTAGAACTGCTCGAAGAAAAGCTCGCGAACTACGAAGGCACGGTCTTCATCGTCAGCCATGATCGGCGCTTTCTCGACAACGTCGTGACGAGCTGTCTGGTCGCTGAAGGCAACGGCCTGTGGCGCGAATACGAAGGCGGCATCACCGACTGGCAGGCGCAAGTGAAGGTCATGGCGCAGATGCAGGAGGCAGCCGGCAGCGCCGCGCCCGCAGCGGCGAAAACGTCAATGGATGCAGCCATCGCAGAGAACAACCGCCGCGTCGCAGCCCCACCCGCAGCACCCGTCGTGGCAGCCAAACCGGCAGCAAAACTCAGCTACAAAGACCAGCGAGAACTCGACGGCCTGCCCGCCAAAATTGAAGCCCTAGAAAAAGAACAAACCGACATCAACAAGACCCTAGCCGACGGCGCAATCTTTCAAAAAGAACCGAAAGGTGCGGCGGCACTCGCCAAGCGGGCGAGCGAGATTGATGATTTGTTGCTGGTTGCTATGGAGCGGTGGGAGGCGTTGGGGGGCTAGCTTCCGCCAAGGAGATCGGAAACACAAAGCGCCTTCCGACCATCTGAATCACGAGCATGCACACAAGCGTCGGAAGGCGCTGCGCTTTTCCGGTCTACGGTGCTGAGCCACTCATTTCACCATCGGGGAGGCAAAGAGCGCCGCTTGCAGGTTGGCAAGTGCGGCTTCGCTTGCGCGCTTTGCGGCGAGGCCAAAGTCCGATTTAAACTCCGAGAACTCCGCCTGACCTTTGCCTGAGACCGTCGTTTTCCAGACGCTCGCTCCAGCGGCATCAACAGCTTGCACGTCGATGAGCACTTCAAAATTTGTCGGCGGCCACGTAAAGGGACTGGGCGACGACGAATTGGTGCTGATCGACGGGCGCAGAATCAGTTTGATGCCTTTCGCCACCAGGTACGCCTTATCGTCAAGGCTCTTCAATACGTGAACATCGGTAAAAACGTTGCCGAGCACGCGAAATAGTCCGGGTTCAAGGTCTTTGTACGGCGCATATTCGACTTTATCGCCACCACCACCCGGCGTGATGACCCGGCGGGCACGATCCGCATCGCTAATGAAATAGCCGACCGACATCGTTTTGGGCGCAACAGTCGACGAGGTTGTGGGCAGCTTCGTGTTGTCCGGCCCAATCAAAATCGGGTGGGCACAACCCGACAGAAGCGCGAGCGCAATGAACGAAACAAGCGTGCCTAGTTTGACTAATTTCATGGGTCAGTCCTTTAATGCGGCAAAGAATTCGTTGTCGTCGTAAAGCTGTTTCAGTAGTGCTTGAACGAGTTTCGGATAGTTTTGCTGCGCATTAGGGATGGCAATGGCTCCCATAAAGTGCGAGTCCCACGTGGTCGTCGCGCGCTTTACTTTGTTGAATGCAACTTTGTCGCCGCGCATCACCGTAAAGCGCGCTTCGATTTCGCCGCTGGCTGTTACTAAGCCCGCTGCGCTGATGTCGTTCTTCAACAGCACTGCAGAAATTTTCGTGTTGGCGCTTGGATTGAAGATTTTGGCTTCGGTCAATTCTTGGGTGATGGCATCCTCCAAGTACGCGGCGAACGTGGACTTTGCTGAACGCATGGGATTGCCGCGAATGCTGATCGTCTCGTTGTTTGCTGCAGAGCCTTCCGCTCTAAATGGAGTCGTTGCGGTGGCTTTGGCACCGGAAGTCTTGAGGGCTTGCACGTGGGGGATGGAAATGATGTATTGCGGTGCAGGCGTCGAGCATCCCGCAAGCAATGTGATTACGCACAGCGCGAATGCGACTGGAGGCGCGGTAAATCGTACAGTTATCAAGGTGTCTCTCATAAAGTTATAGAAATTCTGTCGTGACGACCACGCGATTTTCATCGGTGCGTATTCACCCAAATAAATAGTACGTACCGACCGGGAGGCACCACGCGAATTAGGCGCGACGACCCGCCGTCTCGCATCCACACGCTCGACGGCGGCCAAAGGTCAGCACGTGACTACTGTTTCACCGCTTCGACTTTGGGCGAGTCAACTGTTTTGGAGGTGTCACCCTCCACGGTGGGTTTTTCTCGGCCTGAAAAGAGTGACGTGTCGACGATGAATTGATCCGGGACCCCAAGTTTGATCAACCATTTGGTTGGATACGCCCACATCGCGCCGGTCATTGCGTCGACCCCGATCCCGATAATGCCGCCTATCAGCACATTGCCGACGGTGTTGCTCTTAAATCCGCTTTTTGCAACTGCTTCACCCTTCGGTTCGCCTGCCTTTTCGCAAGTTATTTTGGCGTCGTCTGAGGATTTGGAAATTTCGAAAGTCGCCGGTGTTACGAGGTTCCACACGCCTTTGCTGGTTACGATGCGGCAATTCGCACCCGTCACAGGGGTATCGCTTTTTTCTGTCGACACGGCGATGGTTTGCGATGTGCCGCTGGTGATTGTGGCGCAGCCACTGGACAGGGCGACGAGTAATGCGAGTGATCCTACGGTCAATAGTTTCATTTAGCTTGCTTACTAAGTGGTTGAAAATGCACTTGATCTTAACGAAAGAGGCGACATTCTCGGCAGTCCGATGTCATATTTGTGCGAACGCATTGGACGTTTGTATGTGGGAAGCAACAGCTTTGTCAAAAAGCTAAATTCGTTGGCGAGTTTCTTCGCCTGCTTTGGAGATGCGCCGTTGCGCCGCACCGACTTGTGCTCATACTGGCATCGTCTTTGCTCGTTAAGTGCTATGACCAGCAACAACGATTTGACTGCCAACACCCTCGACCTCGTAACTCTCACCAAGCGCTACAGTGACACCGTCACCGCCGTCGATAACATCAATCTGCGTATCCTGGCTAACCATTACCGCTGCTTGCTGGGGCCATCGGGCTGCGGCAAAAGTGATCTCAGTGGTCACGCCGATTGACTACGTCGGCACATCCTCAACTGACTCCACCCAATCGCTGCCCACAAAAGCGCGCCTTATGCGCGCATCGAGCGTGACAAGCTTTGATCCGTGAAGCCGGGCGAGCGCAATCAAATACGCGTCCGATACTTGACGGTGTCCAACGATGTGCGCGGCCATGGGTGAGAGCGTTGGACGAAGCTGCGCTGTCTCGCTTAAGAAATGGTGGTTTGGCATTCGAGATACGCCCGCCAGCGTATCCAGCGCATCGCTGAGTGTGATGGCCTTACCCACGGCGGCTGGGTTGCACGACAGTCGAGCGAAGCCAAGCTCGGTTAGCGGGCACGTGGCAAACCGGCGATTGCCGTCGTTGCCGAACCAGCGAATCACAGCCCCGTGATGCATATGGTTGGGCCATAAAAGCGCCACCAGCACGTTAACGTCCAGCAAATAAATATCACCGCCCGAGGCGGTGCTCTTACGCTTCATCAAGGGCGCGCTCGACGTCTTCCAGACCAAACACCCGTGCGCCCTTGGCGTGAGCGAGTACAGGCAGGCCAGCTACCGCGCTGGCATAAGAAGGTTGCGATTTTCGCTGTCGAGCCTTGATCCCTTCGATGACTAAGTCCGAAATCACGTCGCCCAACGGCATGCGGCTTGCGGCAGCAATCGCCTTGGCTGGCAACATTGCATTGGTTTTGAGATTGATGGTGGTGCGCATAAATGCCCTCGCTGCTGTGTCAGTTGCATTCTATCAGCCGTTGCATCACGCATCAAGCATCAAGCATCAGCGCATTCATCAGCTTACGTTGAGTGCCCAATTGGGATTTCACCACCAACTGCTGTGCGTTTGGCGGATCAAGCATCGCCTACGCAAAGTCGCGAAATTGCAGAATATGAGTGCTTTATCAAGGCGTCAGCGTCAACACCTCTCCGACCCGCTCGCGCGTTACGTCGTCACGATGAAACGGCAGTGCGATCCACTCTTTGCGTGAGAATCGTTTGAGCTGATCGGTGACGTGGGGAGAGGCCGGATTGGTGCTCTGGCCGTAGGTCAAAAATGCTTTGGCTACGGGGCCGCGCTCATCGAATCCCACCACTTGCAAGTAGCTGGTGCCGTAGTCAATGAGGGTACCCTTCGCGCCGATACCGGGCGAGCCACGGTCACCGAGATTGTTGAGCACGCCTTCGATGTTGTCGCCGCCATGCAAGGCGATAGCCTCCTCCGAGATCGCGGGGCGCTGCACCGAGCCTAGCGGGGCATCCAGCGCGAATCCCGAGTCCTTCACTTTCTTGGCCGCCGCAGTGAGCGCGTCCCACACCTTGGCCGCCACCGCGCTGTCGGCCATGTTCAAACCGCGTGGTGTCTCAACGGGCCGCGCTTGATCGTAAGCCTCGCGGTAGACGCCTTTGATGGCGCTGGCATTACGCCAAAATTCGCGGAATAGATGCGCGCCTCGCGAGTCGACATTGTTGGTGCGATTCCATCCGCGCAAGGCAACGCAGGCCTCAAGTGTCGCATCGGTCGGTGGCGTGACGCACGCGGCGAGCAAATCAGGCAGCACCAGACGCGCCAGCAGATTGCGGTTTTCAAACAGCTGCCGCCCGGCCACGTCGGGCGTAACTTTGCCGCGTCTGAGCAAATCGGGAAGCTCAATCAAACCAGAACGGGTGCGCGGCCCACGCAATACTTCGTCTCCTACCAGCGGCGAAATGCCCGTCCATTTCGCGTCGGGATGGGTGTAGAAAAAGCTATCGTTCGAGTTGTGCACCCAGTCACTGCGCACCGTCATCGGCAGGCGCTGCGGTGGCGTCAGCCCCGGAACCGGCGAGGTGCCATCGCGCCGCCAGTCACAGTCGCTGCGCGAACCGTTGAGCACATACAAACCCACCGCGCCCACTAACGCTGCGGCAGCGGCACTCGGTGCGCAGCGCTTGACCTGCGCGGCATCCACATCGGGCACCACACTCATGTCGGCATACAGGGCGCGGCCGCCACGATCAGCAGCGATGGTGTTGACCCAAGGCAAGCCGAGATTTGCCATGCCGCGCTGCATGTCAGTCACGGATTTAGCGCGAGCGAAGGCAAGCCAGGTGTCAAGCGAGCGGGCGTTTCCGCTATTGGCATCCTGCAGAGCGTAGGCCATCTTCGCTGTCCAATTGAGCCCCGCACGCGGGTTCACAATCAGCGGCCCCCAACGCGTGGACCACAACGTTTGCGACACCGTTTTCATCACGCCGTCAGCACCACGCGATTGAACGGAGACCGTTTTTGCGGTCATTTTTTCGCTTTTGCCATCGACAAGGTAAGCCTTGGTGTCAGCCGGATCGAGCGTCAGCTCAAACAAAGTGAAACGCTTGCCGGTTGACACCGTGTGCGACCACGCCACGTCGCGGTTGAAACCTATTTGCACCGTGGTGGCGAGCCCTATGCTCGCACCCATCACGTCAAAATCTCCGGGCACCGTGAGGTGCATCTGCCAGAAGCGATTGGTGCCGACCCACGGAAAATGCGGATTGCCGAGCAGCACGCCACGACCATCCTCTGTGGTGTCTTTGCCGAACGCCCAAGCGTTGGATCCATACGGCGAATCGATGATGCCGATTTCGCGCATTGCCACTCGGGCGGATTCGGTAGTGACGATATGTGCTTCGACAGCAGCTTTGCCGGTCGCCACGGGCGCTGTGGTCACCGGAGGTTTGGCCGCCACCATCGCTTCGGCGAACGCGCCAACACTTGCCTGAACGGCGCTTAATTCGGATGCACGATAAAACTCGCCGAGCGTCATGGGTTTTACCCAATTGCGGGCATTACAGGCCGTCGGCAACTGCTTGCCCTGGTCCGCCAGATAACGGTTGTATCCCGCCACGTAGCCACGCGCCAGCGCCTGAGCATCTGCGGACACTCGCGACCAACTGCGAGCAAGAGCGGCATCGTCCATGTGCGCGGCAACGAACAGGTCGATCTGTTCGTTGCGTAGCGCACGAAAGCCAAACAGCGACGTTGCCGTGCCGCCGAATTGGGCAGCACGCTCACCACGCGCTGTTACCAACAAGTCAGCGGTTTGACACACGTTGTCCTCGGCATGGGCATAAGCGATACCGTAGGCGAGCGATTCAAGGTTGCCCGCGCTGATGTGCGCAATGCCAAAAACGGTGCGTTCGACGGTAGCGGCGTGCTTTAGCCCGACAGTTGCCGATGTGCGCTCGGTTTGGGTTGGTGGGGTCGGTAGGGTGGGTGAAAATCCGCAGCCGAGCATACTGCTGAGCAACATCACGGCGAGTGTTCGCGCCACTGCGTCTGGCTTTCGGCCCCCGTTGAATGGTTTCATTGAAAGCGCCTCCTCTTTTGATTTTTTTGATTTTTGAATATACGCCGCGTGGCGACCGGTCTGTGGATTCGCTTTAGGGCTCCTAGCGCTGGCACATCGGGCAAGCTACGGTGGCCCGCCCACTGTGCCGCATCAGCTTGAGCGGGGTGGCGCACACCCGACAGGGTTGACCATCGCGCCCATACACAAAATAATCCAGTTGAAAATAGCCGGGTTCACCAGCGGTGTTTACAAAATCACGCAGCGTCGAGCCGCCTGCGGCAATAGCCTCCGTGAGCACCTGTTTCACCTCTAAAGCCAGCCGCCTGTAGCGTGCCAGCGAGACACGATTTGCGGCACGATCTGGATGTATGCCCGCGCGAAACAGCGATTCGTTCGCGTAGATATTGCCCACACCCACCACCAGCGTGTTGTCCATCAGCGCCTGCTTGATCGCAACCGTGCGGCGGCGTGTTTGTTGGTACAAATACTCACCCGTGAGCGCATCGGTTAAAGGCTCCGGCCCCAGCTTCGCAAGCAGCGGTTGCTCGGCATCGAGCCCCGCGAAATGATGCATTGATCCAAAGCGGCGCGGATCGTTATAGCGAAGCACCAGCGACTCGCGCCGCCCCGTCAGAACCACGTCCACATGGTCGTGCGACTTGTAGGCGGGCGGCGAATTTGCGGAATGCACGACGAAGCTCCCAGTCATACCCAGATGCGCAAGCAGAGTGCTGTTTGCAGCGCCCGCCAGGCGAAATAACAAGTATTTGCTGCGCCGTTCAATCGCGACAATCTTGCGCCCTTGCAGCTGCGCCTCAAAGTCAGCGGCAATTGGCCAACGTAGGCGCCGATCCCGAACTATCACATCCGCGACGACCGCATCAATCAGGCGTGATTCAAGTCCCCGGCGGACGGTCTCTACTTCAGGCAATTCAGGCATCGCGCAAGTGTAGGCGGCAAACCATAAAGCGAAATTATCCATGGGCGAAAATTCACACGTGTCGTCGTTCCTGCCAAGGCAGGAACCCAGTAACTTTGGGTGTTTCGTGGCAGGATTAGCGCGCTCGAAAGACGCTGGACTCCTGCTCCTTCGGCAGGCTCAGGACATGCTTCGCAGGGGCGACGAGGAAGAAAAATGCAAATGAGTAATCGCGCATAAGTGCACTGGGTGTAGCAGGCGAACGTCGGGTGTATGCTTTCGTTCATGAAGTATGTTTTTCCTCTTGTTTCCGCTCTGATATTGAGCTTGAGCCCTGATGTGTATGCGCAGCGCGTGTCCACCGCATCGATCAATGATCGCTCCGTGGTGCTAGGCATTCTGGCGGCGGAGTTTTCCCTTCAAAACGGGGATTTATCGACGGCGGCCAGCACGTATTACGAGGTCGCAAAGCGCAGTCAGGATGCGAAGGTGGCTGAACGTGCAGTCGAGCTACTCATGCGCGGTCGTCGCATTGATGACGCCAAAGAAATCGCCTCTCTCTGGCAGCGCGCCGACGCGCAGTCAGTACGTCCGCATCAGGTGGCGCTGGCGTTAGCGCTGAACAGTCAGGACGAGTCGCGTGCGCTTGACGCCGTGAGGCGCATTGCTGAGTTGCCTGAGCCGCTGCGGCCTGAGGCGATCATGGAAGTAGCAAGGCAGTTGGCGTTGTATCGTGATCGCGATTTCGCGGTGAAGCTTGCCAGTGTGTTCACCGAGCTTTTGTCGAATCTTGCGGAGGCACAGTACGCGCTAGCCGTGGCGAGCACTGGCACCAGCAATTCGCGATTGGGTGAGGCAATGATCGCTATTGATCGTGCGCTTGCCATCAAACCCCATTGGTCGCAAGCGGTGGCCGTTAAGTCGCGTTTGCTGCTGGCAAAAGCGGCGCTGGCGAAACTGCCAATCGCTGAGGCGGGTGGCGATGCTGTGGCGCTACTTGAGTCGGCAATTACGGTCAATGCGGATGCGCGTGAGCTAAAACTCTTGCTCGCGCGCACGCTGTTTGATCTCGAAAAATTTCCCGAGTCGCGCAAGGCCTTTCTGGCTTTGGCGGAAGACGGGAAAGACGACGCTGAGGAGATGCGGTTGGCTGCAACCTTGTCGTCATTTCAAGGTCAAGACTGGGATCTTGCCGAGAAGGAATTTACTGAGGCGCTCGCCGCTGACCGCGGCGAGCCGCAAGCCATTTATTATTACCTCGCCCGGATATCCGAGCGCAACAAGCGCTGGGGCGAAGCGGCAACGCGCTTCGCGCAAGTGTCGCGCGGCGAGCGCTATTGGGAGTCGCAACTGCGCGTGGCGGGCGCAATGGCACAGGATCAGCGATTGGCAACCGCGATCGGCCACTTGCGATCGTTGACGCCTTCGACGCCGGTTGAGCGGATGACGCTCGCGCAGACGGAGTCCGGCTTGTGGCGTGAAGCGGGTGACAACGTCAAAGCACTAGCCGCGCTTGATGCTGCATTAGTAGTTGATGCCGACAACGCTGATCTGCTGTACGACAGCGCCATGCTTGCCGAGCGCATTGATCGCATGGATGAGGCCGAGAAGCGGCTGCGTCGCGTCATCGCTTTGCAGCCTGATCGCGCCCACGCGCACAACGCATTGGGTTACAGCTTTGCTGATCGCAACATCAATCTCGATGAAGCGCGCGCGTTGATCGAGAAGGCACATAGTCTTTCGCCTGACGATCCTGCGATTCTTGACAGCATGGGATGGATTGCGTTTAGACAGAACCGGCTGGCGGACGCTGAAGGCTATTTACGGCGTGCGATTGAAAAATTTAAAGACGGCGAAATCGCGGCTCACCTTGGCGAAGTGCTGTGGGCGCAAGGTCGCAAAGACGACGCGAAGACGGTGTGGCAAACGCAACTTAGCGTGCAGCCAGACAGCGATATTTTGAAGAAGACGATGGCGCGGTTTGAGAAGTAGGGCTTTTTCAAGGCAAGTGGAGCAACTTTATTCGTCGTTCCTGCAAAGGCAGGAACCCAGTGTCTTTTCGTTGAGATAGAAACGCGTGTTGATTAAAAGTCGCTGGGCCCCGGCCTTCGCCGGGGCGACGAGATGCTTGAGTATTTCCGTTTGCGTGAGCTTTCTCGCGGGTTGCGCAGCGATTCGGCCCATACCTGTTTCGGGCAACCCGGTAGTCGTCAACGCGATCTTGGTGTCGCAGTTTTCGCTTTCCGGTCGCTTTAGTGCGAAAACCGCAGCCGAACAGGTAAGCGGGCAGTTCCGCTACGCCGAAACGGGCTCCCTGCGCACACTCAATCTGTTTTCGCCCCTCGGCACACCGCTCGCGGATATTGTTGCAACGAAGGATGGCGCGACGTTGACGCAAGCGAACGGCAGCACGCTGACGGCGGCGTCGCTCGCCGCGCTGCTGCGTACTGTGATCGATTTGCGAGTGACCGACGCGATGATGTCGGCATGGCTTCAGGGCTTGCCGTCAACGCCCGAATCCGCAACCGGCAACGGTTCGGAGCGCGATGCTGACGGCCTGCTCACGCGATTTTCCGAAGCCGGCTGGCGTATTGAAATTTCAGCGCGCATGGAGCCGACGCAGACGGGTTCGGGCATGCCGATCAAGGCGAATGCGCCACGTCGCATGCGCTGGAATCTCGCGGCGTCGCCAGACACAGAGGTGCGCTGGGCCATTGACGAATGGAGTCTGCCGTGACGCGCAGCTTGAGCTTGCCTGCGCCGGCAAAGATCAATCTCTTTCTGCACGTCACCGGTCGGCGCGACGACGGCTATCACCTGCTTGAAAGCGTATTTGTGCCAATCAATCTGGCCGACACTGTCACGCTATCGCTACGATCCGATGGCAAGATTTGCCTACTCAATCCTCCCGACGGCTTAAACGAAACCATTGACCTCGCCTGCCGCGCCGCACGCGCGTTGCAAGTCGCCTCGGGCACCTCGCTCGGCGTTGACATTCAACTGACTAAACGCATTCCACAAGGCGCAGGTTTGGGTGGCGGCAGTTCGGATGCGGCCACCACGCTGCTGGGGCTCAATCGATTGTGGAGCCTGGCTCGTCCGCGCGCTGAATTGCAGGGCATTGCAGCCTTGCTTGGCGCGGACGTACCTTTCTTTGTGTTTGGCCAACCGGCGCTGGCGCAGGGCATGGGTGAAAAACTGCGCGCTGTTACCTTGCCCACAATGCACGCGGTGATCGCCAGTCCCGGTGTGTCGGTGGCAACCAGCGCCGTGTTCACGCATCCCAATCTCACCCGTAACACCACAGCGCTGCGATCGCCCGTTTTCACGCTGGATTTTGGTCGCAATGATTTGCAATCGGTCGCAACCCGGCTTGCACCGGAAATTGAGCGCTTGCAACAGGCTTTTGTGAACGCAGGTGCAACACCGAAAATGACTGGCTCCGGGGCGTGTGTGTTTGCGCTTGCTCACCGTGCCGATAAGGCATTGCAATTGCAAGCCGCACTGGTGCGTGCCGGATGGCGCGCATGGGCGGTGCGTGCGTTGCAGCAACACCCCCTTTACAGCCTCGCTGACGATGCTATAATTTAAGGCTTCCTGCGATGTTTTGATCTCGCCAAAAAGCGTGATCTTTGCAACGTTTGGAACGTGTAGGGGAGTCGCCAAGTGGTAAGGCACCGGATTTTGATTCCGGTATACGTAGGTTCGATCCCTTCCTCCCCTGCCACCAGCCATTGAAGCGGTCTTTGGGATACATCCGAGACCGCTTTTTTTTCGATAGTTCATTCACGTTACCCGCCAGACAAGGCCCGCCATGAGTTTTCACGACATGATGGTGTTTACCGGCAACGCGAACGCAAAGCTTGCGGCCTCCGTTGTTGAGCACTTGAACCTTCGCCTCGGCAAGGCGCAGGTGGGCAAATTTTCTGACGGCGAAGTCAACGTCGAAATTCTCGAAAATGTGCGCGGCAAAGACGTGTTTGTGCTGCAATCGACCTGCGCGCCAACCAACGACAATTTGATGGAACTGGTGATCATGGTGGACGCGTTAAAGCGCGCCTCCGCCGGTCGTATCACCGCCGCCATGCCGTATTTTGGCTACGCACGACAGGATCGCCGCCCCCGTTCAGCGCGGGTTGCGATCTCGGCCAAAGTGGTGGCGGACATGCTCTCCGCCGTGGGCGTGGATCGCATGTTGACGATGGATTTGCACGCCGATCAGATTCAGGGCTTTTTCAATATTCCGGTTGACAATATTTACGCGACTCCGATTTTGCTCGCGGATATCTGGAAGCAGAAATACGAAAACCTCCTGGTCGTGTCACCGGACGTCGGCGGCGTAGTCCGCGCTCGGGCGGTGGCGAAACGGCTTGACACCGATCTGGCCATCATCGACAAACGTCGTCCGAAGGCAAACGTTTCTGAGGTGATGAACATCATTGGCGACGTAGCGGGCCGCACCTGCGTGATCATGGACGACATCGTCGACACCGCGAATACGCTGTGCAAGGCCGCGCAAGCGTTGAAGGACAACGGCGCGGTGAAGGTCATCGCGTATTGCACGCACGCCGTGTTGTCGGGTGACGCGGTGAACCGCATCGCTGGGCCGTCGCTTGATTCGCTGGTGGTGACTGACACCATTCCGCTGTCGAAAGAGGCCGCAGCGCTCAGCAAAATCCGCCAGATTTCCAGCGCGCAATTGCTGGCTGAAACGATGCAACGGGTTAGTAATGAGGACAGTGTGTCGTCTTTGTTTACGGAATAGTTTTTACCGGTTCGCATGCTGCGAACAGGCTTTTGACTCTGACGCTGGTCGCGGCGCGGAGCACAAAATTTTTGAACCTTTTGGAGTATAAAAATGGCAACAGAATTCACCGCGTTTCCGCGTGAAGTAAAAGGCAGTAGTGCGAGCCGCCGCCTTCGTCTCACGGCGAAAGTGCCCGGCATCGTTTACGGTGGCGAAGCAAAACCTGAAATGATCGAACTCGATCACAACGCCCTGTGGCACGGCCTCAAGAAAGAGGACTTCCACAGCTCGATCCTGACCATGACGGTCGGTAAAGCCACGAGCCAAGTGCTCCTGCGCGACGTGCAGTATCACCCGTTTAAACAGCTCATCCAGCACATCGACTTTTTGCGCGTTGAAGCGCACAAGGCGATTCAGATGAAGGTGCAGTTCACTTCGTGAATCAGGAGATTTCGCCTGCGGTCAAGCTGTCGGCCGCCATCGTCAACCACGTGATCAGCGATGTCGAAATCGCTTGCTTGCCGAAAGATCTGCCACGCTTCATCGAAGTCGACCTGCAGAACCTCGTGGCTGGTGCATCGATTCACGCATCCGACGTGACGTTGCCTGCTGGTGTGACGCTCGTGTTCCACGGTCGTAACAAAGACGTGGTGTTCGCGACCGCCTCGTTGGTTGCCGAAGAAGCAGCACCCGCCGAAGGTGCGGCACCCGCTGAAGTCGCAGCATCCAAGCAAAAAGCACCGGCGGCGGCTGCTGCTGGTGTCGCTGCCGGCGCCAAGCCTGCTGCAAAACCACCCGCAAAAAAGAAGTAATTCTTTATCGCAAACAGAGGCAACTCTGTGTGGAAAAAAGCCCGCTTCGTGCGGGTTTTTTTTCACTGACTTCTGATACAGCTTTTTCAAAGAACGCCGTTTTTATTGGGCATAGATCATGTAATCGGTAGAAGTCGACTTCAGTCGATTATCTGTCTATGCCCATATGAAATAAGGCTTGCAGCGAAAAGCTGATATTCAGCGGTTACACTCTCAGCG